>DATNPH010000151.1:0-91737 GCA_036703315.1 Coleofasciculaceae cyanobacterium | reverse complement strand
TTCTAGTGATGCAGAAGAAACAATGAAACCTGGTACTTTCGAGGAAGTTACCTGCTTTACTCTAGATAGTTTAATTGAGCGAGAAAATGTCAGCCATGTAGATTTCTTGAAAATTGATGCCGAAGGGCATGAACTGCAAGTTCTAGAGGGTAGCAACCGGATTTTAACAGAATTTGCTCCATGCATCCTTTATGAGAATATTGCAGGCACGAAGGGTAGTAACTTAGCTGTTGCTGGTTTTCTCCTCTCCAGAGGATATCAACTTTTTCGTTATCAACCTTACTTACAGCAGCTTATTCCAATAAATCATACAGAGGAGTTACAAGGAAAACTGAACCTAATTGCTTTGCCTACAACAAAACCTTTAGACGAAGCCCATACCGACGAATAAATCATCTCATTTATTGATACTCACCGGATACCTTGAAGATAATTTTCCCACATCTGCTCGTAGGCTTTTTCCATCTCACGCGTAAACTGGTTTGCATTCCACAGTGGAGCTGTTTGCCTTGATTGCCGTAGCCGCCAGGATATTTGCTGCCTCAAGACAGCATCTTGCCCTAAGCGAATTCCCCACTCTACGTACTCTTCATCAGTCCAGGCAATCCCTTCTGTCACACCAGCATTCATCATCATGGTGTAGCTATTACGAGCCGCAAACTGCTGCCCAACCCGCGTTACCAGAGGAATACACATCCAGAGAGTTTCTAGCGTCGTGGTAGCTCCATTGTAGGGGTAGGTATCTAGTACTACATCAACGATGCCCAAGTTAGCGCGGTGAACAGCTTCTAAATCCACATCTGGTAGAAATCGCAGGCGATCGCCGCTTACACCCTCCCCTTCTGCAATTTGGGTAAAGAAGTTTGTAATTGAGCCTTTGTCCGCTAAGCCTTTAATCAGAAAATAGCTATTCGGTACCTCTTTAATAATTTTTAGCTGTAGTCGCGCCATATCAGGATTAAGCTTGTATCCCCTCTGAGGGCACAGATACACTACAGCATCACTAGGAATATCCAAGTGATCTCGGCGGAGGCTAGGCACAGCCACCTCGAAGCCATCAACAGCTATGTAGGTTTGGGGGAGTCTCCAGATTTTTTCTGTATAGTGCTCTTGGGCTGACTCCGGTAAAACATAAGGATCGGCAATAAAGTAATCGACTGTGGGTATTCCCGATGCATCCCAGCCCAGCCAAGTGACTTGGACAGGTGCCGGTTTGAGTGACATGATCTTACAGGTAATATCTAGAGTGATGCTATCTAGATCGACTAAGATATCAATTTCATCTGTATAAATTTTTTCGGCAACTAAGTCAGCCCTATCTCCTTTGTAGACTTGACCGCCTTGATTGACATACCACTCTTGTAAGACATCTTCTCGCTGAGTGTAGTTAAGCAAATAGGAATAAATTTGAAAGCGTTCGCGATCGTGATGCTTAAAAATCCAGCGTGCCAGCCAGCCCACAGAATGGCTTCTTAGGCAATGGCATATGTATCCAATCTTGAGCGGCTTCGTTTGCTTCTTTACTACTCGATGGGTGTATCGCTCTGCTTGCTCCTTAGCATAAATTTGTACATTGGTTTGGCAAAGCTTAGCGACTTCATTTTGAATGTATCTATTGGTTTTCAAATCCTCCCGTAAGTAAGGTATGAAATAAGTGGAAGTAAATAAGCGCTGAACTGTGACTTCGTCCGGCAGTATCGGTTGTTCTTCGATCAATGACCGCAGCTGCACTTCCTGATCTTGCAAGACATTACAAGCTTCTTGCCAATATCCACCAGCACCCATCAACCCACGCAGCACTAGATAAGCGCCATAAATTTTATCGGGCAATGTTTGTGATAAGGAATTGCACAACTTTGCCGTTTCTATTCCTTTAGAAAATTCCTTAGCATTTTGATAAAAACATGCCTGATGACGCAGAACTTCTACATTCTCTGGTTCTAAACGTAAATACAACCCAAGGAAGCGTGCTGCTAATCCGAAACAGTGCCATGAGTAGGCAATTGTCATTGATGTTGGCAATAAAACCCTTAGAAAATCTATGGGTTCCTTAACATGGGCAAGACAGGCTTCCACTAGTTCCAGGGCTGATGGATGTAAAAAAGCCTCATCCAGAACACTCTGCAGTACCTTGAGGAGTAAATTAACGTCAAGACCCACTAGTTGCTTTGAGTTCAGGAGTTCAATAATGCCTAAAGACGCCAACTCATCGCCTGTAAAAGTGTCCTGCTTTATCGCTAACTCAATCAGATGCAGCAAGTTGTTAATATCTGTTGGGCTAATTTCCCGCATATGCTGCCGGAGCGCCCAAGCTACTGAATAATTTGCCAGTTCTTCCTGCCGAGTCGCTTCTGTTTGCAGAACCTGTATGAGTTCCGCCGTCCAAACTTCGACCTGTTCTGGTTCCCCCTCCGCCATGCCTAGCATCCAAGTTGTCTGCGCTTCTAGCTCTTGCCCTTGCAGCAGCAGCATTAGTCCTAAGTGCCAGTAATGGGATTCGATACCCGGTTCGGCTGCAATTGCCTGTTCGTATAGACTTGCAGCCTGAGTGTAGTCCTCCCTAGCTAAGCATTCATGAACTTGCTGCTGCCAGTTAGCCGAACTTGTCAAAGCATATTCAGCAGTTATGGGAATTATTTTTTCCGGTGACTTCACAATCTAGCCTTCACTTGTCTACATTGGCAGGAATGACGCTCAATTAAATACAGATCAAAGCGGGGAGTCTTACTAAACTTAGACTCCTCGCAATTTTCCCTTAAGTCAGTGCTACTCGTCTTAACAGAGGGGTATTAAAAGTAGTGGGTAGAGTAGTCTACTCACCCTAGCCAAATGTTTATCCTCCCTTTTTGGCTTCACCTAGTGGTTTGTAGGTGTTTGGGCAGCTTGGTCCAGTAGTGCTAAAAGTGGCTGTTTCGTCTCCCGTTGCAGCGCCAGTTATTCCATTAGCAATCTTAGCTTCACACAATATAGCTAACGTAGTTGCCTCACTTGTAGCTGCTATAGAACCTAGGTTTACCCCCCCAATGTAGGCTTTAATTCCTGGTCCTCTTGGCTTTGCCTGGTTTGTGACCTGACTAGACGGATCACCAGGTTTAACCGTTCCTGGAGCCTCAGTAGCACCACCTTTGATTGTGTAAGTATAGTTAGCGGTCTGAGTTTGGACGCCAAGACCTAATTGACCAAAGCCTTTACCAGCATCATAGGCGGTCATGTAATTGTTCTCCAGGAAGAACGCTTGCTGAGCCCGGTTCATTGAACCTACATAGGTTTTGGCTTCAGACTGCTTTGCCTTGTTAGCTTGGTTCAGGTAGGAGGGCAGCGCGATAGCAGCGAGAATACCGATGATGATGACAACAACGAGCAGTTCGATCAGTGTGAAGCCTTCATCCTGCTTTTTCTTATTCAGGTGCATCAGGAACTTGGCTTTTAGATCAGTTTTCATGAGAGGTTATTCCTTAAGGTGCGGGATGCTTGATTTCCAACTTCTGCCCCTAACTTACCCACTTACCTCTGGTTTATTATCACCTGCCTCAGGAAATGTTTCTGAGCTGTGTCAGTTCCTCAAGATCGACGCTCTATAAGGACATAACCATAATTCTCTAGCCCAATCAGAGCCTGTGTCAGGGTTTCATAAGCCTCTGATTGAGTAGTTGGTTCCAGGGTAACAGGATGGATAGGGCGCAATTGCTGCCATCGTTCCACCAGTGACGGCAGGGACTGAGCTTCCTCCCATAGAGGCAAGAGACAAGCCACAACAGAACTATCTATAAGAGATTGCTCTCCAGTCACTGGTAAATACCTACTGATTTCAAATGGATTCAATTGTGTGGTAGACTTAACAGCCTCTTCTTTCACTGTCGAGGTTTTCAGCTGAGGATGTAAATATACCTTGGCATCTAACCAATCAGAGGACGACCATTCGGCAACTGGTGTAAAGGGTTGGGCTTGATTGGGATGTCCACACCAGAAGTCTAGCAGCCGATGTATAGGATGTAAAAGCTCAAATAAATGCAGTTGCTGTTCCACTGAAGTTTCTGGCAAGCTCATTGCCAGAAAAACTGGTAAGTTGTCTGGCTCTTTAAACAAGTCCATCAATTTCCATTGCCGCCAGTTCACCATACTGACAAACTCTAGCTCTGCCGCTCTCAAAGCAGCAAACAAATCAGGAATTCTGGAGCCTTTATCTCCCTGTAAGAGATAGTTCATTAACACGGCTTCTTTTCCCTCTTCTCCCTCATAATCAAAACTCCAAGTTTTGACTTTCATATCAACAAAGTCCTTCAAGGCTTTCATCGTTTCTAACGTAACTTCAATTTCCATATCCTCAGGATTACTATCCATTAATCCCATTATTCGGAATAATTCTTGAGCGCGATAAAAGGTAGAACGTTGTAGAGAACTATGTAGATTACTACGAATAATCCCGTGGGGCTTAAGCACTGCCTTTAGTGCCTGTAAGGCAACAGCTGGCTCAGGAAAGAAGTAAAGCAATTCATCACAGTTGATGTAGTCAAATTCCCATTCTGTACTGGGCAGATCATAAAGAGAGAGCGAATGAAACTCCACATTCTCAAAGCCATGATGCTTTAAGCGTTCACGGGCTAAATCAACGGATTTTTCTGATATGTCAACCCCAATAATTTTTGCATTTGGATTTGCTTCTGCTAAAACCAATGATTTATAACCACTACCACATCCAACATCTAAAATTATCTGGTTTTCGGTACTGGCAACTTTATGATTTCTCAAGTAGTAAGATGTTATTAAGTTGTGAATATAAAGAATAGCAACATCATTTTTAGGAGAGCGATCTATTGGACTTCTAGGATAGGGTCCAAAATCAAATTGCTGACGAATTTTTTCAAATAATTCATCTGCTTTTTCATCCATGAGTGTTATCTCCTATAAAAAGTTTCTCAATCTTCATTAACGTGAGTTCGACTGAATACTGAAAACATTGATTGATCGTGATGGCTTGGAGCTTGAGACCTGCACTTATTCCTTTGTAGGATTTTATCGTCGAACTCACGTTTAGTTAAAAATGAACCGTAAGAGTACCTAGCTACAAGTATTCCCATTTTCCAATTAAAAGTAAACTAATGAGTAAAAGAGGCGTCTCGTGTTTGCAAATTTATCTACTTTAGGGGCGCTCTTGCCTTTGCAGCCCTGCAATGCTCAACTTACAACATTGGGATGCTCCCAAGTAAAAGTTACTCTGGCTCTATCTGTGATTTGTAAGTCAATTAAGAGGTAGCAGTATTGCCGAGATGGATTTGCCGCCAGACTACATTAGTGAGAGTTAAGCTCTCTTCTGTGCTGAAAAACCGTTATACTATATTAAGCGTAGTCGTTATGAGTTTATTTAATTTATGTCCAATCCAACCGTAGAAAATCTAGTAATTATCGGCTCTGGGCCTGCTGGATATACCGCTGCCATTTATGCAGCACGGGCAAATCTGAAGCCTGTGGTGTTTGAAGGCTTTCAAGCTGGGGGATTACCTGGCGGTCAGTTAATGACGACCACTGAAGTAGAGAACTTTCCAGGCTTTCCAGAAGGAATTACGGGACCGCAACTGATGGATCGCATGAAAGCGCAGGCAGAGCGTTGGGGAGCAGAGTTGTACACTGAGGATGTCACCTTCGTTGATTTGAGCCAGCGTCCTTTTGTTGTCCGTTCTGAGGAACGCGAATTCAGAACCCACAGCCTTGTGATTGCGACTGGTGCTACGGCGAAGCGGTTGGGACTACCTAGCGAAACTGAGTTCTGGAGTCGTGGGATTTCTGCCTGTGCCATCTGTGATGGTGCAACCCCAATTTTCCATGGTGTAGAACTGGCTGTAGTCGGAGGCGGTGACTCTGCGGCTGAGGAAGCCGTCTACTTGACAAAGTATGGTGATCATGTTCATCTGCTAGTGCGTAGCGACAAGATGCGGGCAAGTAAAGCTATGCAAGACCGAGTTCTAAATAACCCCAGAATTACTGTTGAGTGGCATACTGAGCCTTTGGATGTCTTTGGTGAAGATGGTCGAATGACAGGCGTGAACGTCCGCGATACTCGGACGGGTGAAGAGAGAAAGTTGCATGTTAAGGGGTTATTTTACGCGATCGGTCACAAGCCAAATACCTCTTTGTTTAAGGGGCAGCTAGAACTGGATGAGGTGGGTTACATTGTGACGAAGCCAGGGTCAGTGGAGACGAGCGTAGAAGGCGTCTATGCGGCTGGTGATGTCCAAGACCATGAATTTCGTCAGGCGATTACCGCTGCTGGTACTGGCTGTATGGCAGCAATGTTAGCAGAACGCTGGCTTTCAGTTCATGGGCTGATTCAGGAATATCACCAAAAGACCCACTCGTCGGAAACCCCACCGGAAGCTGAGCTGACTCAAGAGAAGACAACAGCGACACCGGAAGAGGTGTTTAATATCAACCACACGAAGCATGAAGGGGGATATGCGCTGCGGAAGCTCTTTCATGAGAGCGATCGCCTGATCATGGTGAAGTATGTTTCTCCTACCTGCGGTCCTTGCCACACCCTGAAGCCAATTCTCAACAAGGTGGCGGATGAGTTTGATGGCAAAATTCACTTTGTCGAAATTGACATTACGAAAGATCCAGACATTGCTGAGAATGCCCAAATTGTAGGAACACCCACAGTGCAGTTCTTCAAGGACAAGGAATTAGTGGAGCAATTTCAAGGCGTTAAGCAGAAGAGTGAGTTTCGCAAGGTGATTGAAACCTATTTACCAGCAGGTGTTTCAGCCGCTAAGTAATGTTGGTTGAGTAGATAATCTTTGCTCAGTTCAGCTGGATTCAACTCAAGGCTTTTCCTGAGCTGAATCCAGCTATTTTAATCTTCAAGACTTGCTTTATCACGCTTTTAGCGTTACCGTTGGCTACTGGTTGTGCCAGCTTTCTGGGAGAGCGATCGCCTCAATAGCGACCATTAATTATCTAATATGAGGTATGAGCTTTGAGGTTTGGGGGTTCTGGACAATATGACAGCAAGCAATATCAATCTTCAACCGAATTATTGGAATCAAATTTGGGAGCAAGAAGGTACTGTAACTTGGCGTCGATATCCAGGATGTTTCGGCAGAATTTGTTGGGCAGTTGGGCATTTCAATCAAGTGCTGGAACTTGGCTGTGGTGCAGGTATCCTAGCTCGTCAGCTTTTGGCATTCGGTAATACAGTAACAGGACTAGATATTTCAGAAGTAGCGATCGCCCAACTTCCCAAAGAAATAAAAGGTGTTGTCGCTACTCTGCCTAATATTGCACTTCCAGAGCATAGCTTCGATGTAGTAGTGGCAACAGAGATTTTAGAGCACATTGATGATGATCACGCCTGTGTGAGAGAGGCAGTTCGGGTACTCCGTCCTGGTGGACGAGCCTATTTTGCCGTACCCAACAATTGCTTAGGAGCAGATGAAGAACCGGAACACGTTCGTAAATATACTCCTGAAACTCTAGAAACTCTTCTATCCCCTTACGGCTATGTGTTTATGGAAACATTTGTAGAGGAGTTTGTTGTTTCTCCTGGTCAAGTAGTTACTCTCCCTACGATCTTGGCAGCCCTTTACACTCCAGCCTAATACCCAGTTGTGCGATCGAGATATGAAGTCTCCAACTAAGCCAGTTTTATCTCTGTGCATGATTGTCAAGAATGAAAGACAGAACTTGCCCCGATGCTTATCCAGTGTTAAACCTTATGTCGATGAAATGATTGTTGTTGATACGGGTTCTGACGACGGAACGCCAGAAATTGCTGCTGAATATGGGGCAAACGTAGAGACTTTTACCTGGATTAATGATTTTGCATCAGCTCGTAATTATGGTCTTTCTTTAGTATCAGGTGACTGGATTTTAGTTCTAGATGCGGATGAAGAGCTAGTCGTTACCTCAGAAAACTTTTTAGAAGAAATACTTGCAAATCCAGAGTTTTTGATGCTTTCTTTAATCCGAACTGAAGCTAATGATCAACAAGAAATGTCTCCTTTACATACTATCAGATTATTCCGTAATCTTCCGCAACTGAGATATGTCAATCGTTTCCATGAACAACTAACTTATCAGGGCAAAGCGATTAGCAACCAGTTAGTTGCACAACTAGAGAGTCTCAGGATTTTACACTACGGCTACAGCAAGGAACAGGTTCAACAAAAAAATATTAACCGTAATATACCGATTTTAGAGGGCATCAGACAGGAAGAAGGGCTGAGCCTCATGCTGCTGTACTGCCTCGCTGGAATGTATACCGATACACAGCAGTCAGAGAAAGCCCGAAACTGCTATGCCGAAGCTTTTGAGAGGCTACTTCCAAATTTGATGGATGGAACTGCACCTGACGATTTTAGCTTTGTTCCCTCCTTGATTTTTACTCTGGGCGCGCAATTTCTCCAGCAGGAGGATTATGAAACGGCAAGACTACTCTGTCAACGGGGACTTGAATGGTGTCCTAATTTCCCACCCTTGAACTATCTGACTGGAGCGATGATCAGGGCTTTAGGCTTTCCTTTAGGGGCAGTAGCCTATTTTGAAAATTGTATTCATTTGGGTCAAGTAGGTAGCTATTACAAAGGTGAACCTTTTGAACTAAGTTATATGACTACCTATCCAGCGTATGATTTGGGGTGCGTATACATTGATATACAACGACGACAGGAAGCCTTAGCCGCGTTTGAACTTGCGCTATCTTTTGATGCAAATTTGACAGTGGCTCAGGAGAAGATCGACAAAATCAAGCAATTCTAAGATACTCAGACATAGCTTTTGCACAACGGTTGTACGATGACCCCAACCAAACTCCGCTTACCCCAGTTTTTGCGTTTTTCTGAACGTCCAACACTCTCAATGTATTTGATGGGAGTGGGAGTAGTTATTACCATTTTTTTCATCTTGCTAGCCATTCTGGCTCCGGCGTTTCAGGCTTGGGGATGGCTGCAAGACCCAACGGCCTCACTGATTAATCCGCTGGATGAACCACCTGGAGGGAAGTATTGGTTCGGTACCAGTCGCCAAGGTTATGATGTCTTCTCTCGAACTATGTTTGGCTCTCAAGCGGCTTTGCAAGTGGTGATTCTAGCTACAATACTGAGCCTGTTTATCGGCGTTCCCTTAGGCTTGGTTAGTGGTTATCTGGGTGGCAGACTAGATCGGGTGCTGCTATTTTTGATGGATACAATTTACACGCTACCAGGACTATTGCTGTCGGTGACACTAGCGTTTGTGGTAGGGCGAGGCGTTCTGAATGCCGCGATCGCTATTAGTATTTCCTATATCCCCCAGTATTATCGAGTTGTCCGCAACCACACCACTAGCGTCAAAAACGAACTATTCATCGAAGCGGCTCAAGCGATGGGCGCTTCCACACAAAGAGTTTTGTCTCGCTACCTGTTTCTCAACGTTATTCAGAGCGTACCAGTCTTGTTTACCCTCAACACCGCTGACGCGATTCTAATCTTAGGCGGCTTGGGATTCTTGGGACTGGGACTACCAGAACAGACACCCGAGTGGGGTCATGACTTACGCCTAGCACTCGATGCTCTACCCACAGGGATTTGGTGGACAGCTCTTTTCCCTGGTTTAGCGATGACGTTGATGGTAGTAGGGCTGTCTCTGTTGGGAGAGGGATTGAGCGAACTAATTAATCCCCGATAGCGCTCATAAACAATGATATACACAGGGTAAGCGGCAAAAGCGCTAAGATGCTGTAGCAATTTGGCGAGAAAGTGGGATTTGCAGATGTGATGGAGCCTGAAGTAATCGGGATTGATTTAGGGGGAACTGCAATCAAGCTAGGGCGATTTCGCGAGGATGGAACTTGTTTACAGTCTTTGAGTGTGGCAACACCCCAACCAGCAACACCTAGTGCTGTTGTGGAGGCAATGGTGGAGGCGATAACTTTGTTATGCTCCGCTAACACCCACTCCAATGTTAGTCATCAGGTCAAGGCAATTGGTGTTGGCACTCCTGGACCGAGTGACGCAACTGGTCGAATTGCGAGAGTTGCGATTAATCTAGCAGGCTGGCATGATGTCCCCCTAGCTGATTTATTAGAAACCAAGATAGGTTGCCCCGTTATTCTTGCCAATGATGCCAACTGTGCCGGTTTGGGAGAAGCGTGGTTAGGCGCTGGTCGTCACTTTGGAACTCTAATTTTATTAACTTTAGGTACTGGTGTCGGGGGTGCAATCATTTTAGATGGCAACCTCTTCACCGGTCATCAGGGGGCTGCCGGGGAGTTGGGGTTAATCACATTGAACCCGGATGGCCCAATGTGTAATAGCGGCAATCAAGGTTCTCTGGAGCAATATGTCTCAGTCCAAGCCATTCGACGCCGCACTAGTAAAGAACCAGCTGAGTTAGGCGTTATGGCGAGAGAGGGTAACAAATTCGCTCTTGAATTCTGGGAAAACTACGGACGTGACTTAGGCATAGGGCTAGCTAGTCTTATCTACGTCCTGACGCCAGAAGCCATTATTATTGGCGGGGGTGTCAGTGCGAGTGCCGAATTTTTTTTCCCTGCTGCCTTAGCAGAAATTGAGCGTCGGGTGCTTCCTAGTTCCCGTGCTGGTTTACAACTACTTACAGCTGAGTTAGGAAATCAGGCAGGAATGGTGGGGGCGGCAAAATTGGCTTGGCAAAAGGCGGAAAAAGCCTGAGGTGTGGAGGATGAAGTAAGAACAACCCAAGAAAGTTATAAAAGCTCTAGCTGTTAGCTACTGTAAGCTTTATTGTGACTTCCTTGAGAAATGCAACTTGAAGGCACGTTAGCTTAAACGTTAACTGAACTTGGATTTTAGTCTAATACGGTTCAGTTAATGCTGCAATTTCTGTGAAGATCCCCCTAGTCCCCCTTACAAAGGGGAGAAAAGATGCTTGTAACACTAATTGGTCTTAAAAATGACACCAATAGTCAAGGTAGTAGGTATCCCGTTTTCCGTTGGATGAAGTCTAAAAGTTTTTGATAAATTTCCGGGTCGTTTTGCTCATTAATGATAATGGGGATAGAGCTGTCAGGTAACCAAAAGGTTAGCCTGCCGCTGGAAGAGTAACAAAAACTACTGATGCGGTTGAGGTCTATGACATAATCAGTGCGCTCGTAATGAACTTGAATCCAAGACCCTGAGAGTGATTGAACCGCTACGTTTTGGACGTAGTCCATCACTTGTTGATAACCGTCTGGGTTACTCTGCTGATTGAGAATAATTGGGAACGCACTGTTAGGCAACCAGAACGTTATCTTGCCAGTCGGGGCACAGGCAAAGGCACTGAGACGGTCAAGATCAACTACATATTCATTGCGATCGTAATTAACTTTTATCCAATACGCCACAAAACCTCCTCACTTAAAAGGCGAGTTTTGGCACTACAAACATTTTTGGTGCCTAACGGTGAGATCTAACATGGCTTAGGGTACTTCCACTGGGGATGGCTGTGTTGTCGAGGCAGAACTGGCAGGAGATATGCTCATGGGCTCGGTAGGAGCTGCTGTGGTAACGTGATCGCTAATGGGAAGTGGCTGTGTGTTAAGAGTATCCTGCTCCCCAAACGCGATCGCTTCTTCACCATAGGCTTGCTGGATAGCCGCTTGCATAAACCCTTTAAACAAGGGGTGGGGAGTACTAGGTCGAGAGCGAAATTCTGGATGAAACTGGGTTGCAATGAAGAAAGGGTGAGTGGGTAGTTCAATCATTTCCACCAAGCGACCATCAGGAGATGTTCCACTAATCACATAGCCAGTATCTAAAAACAGATTGCGATAGGCATTATTAAACTCGTATCGGTGCCGATGACGTTCGTAAATTACCTCCTCCTGATACAGCGAAGATGCCAGCGTATTTGGTGCTATACGGCAAGGATACAGACCTAACCGCATTGTGCCGCCTAAATCCACAACATCCTGTTGCTCTGGCAACAGATTAATCACCAAATTGGCTGCATTGGGAGCAAACTCGGCACTATTAGCATCCTCAAGCTTGGCAACATGCTGCGCCCATTCAATCACAGAACACTGCATCCCTAGACACAAGCCTAGGAAAGGAATTTTTTGTTCACGGGCATATTTAATTGTAGAAATCTTACCTTCGACACCCCGGATACCGAAGCCACCAGGTACAACAATGCCGTCAACACCAGTAAGGTAGTGTTCGGCATCGTAAGATTCAAGCTCCTCAGAACTAACCCAGCGCACATTGAGTTCACACTCCATTGCCGTTGCGGCATGGCGCAGGGCTTCCACAACTGAAAGATAGGCGTCGCTTAACCGTATATATTTACCAACAAGTGCAATTTCAAGCTTGCGAGTTGGGCGATACAAGCGCTCAACCAGAGTCTGCCATTGCCTTAAATCAGGTTGGCGTTGCGGTAGTTGCAATAAATCCAGTACTTGTTGTGCCAGTCCTTCTCGCTCCAGAATTAGCGGCACTTCGTAGATACTATTGGCATCCGGAGACGTAATCACCGACTCCACTGGAACATCGCAGAATTCCGCGAGTTTCTCTTTTAACCCAAGTTGCAAGGGGCGATCGCATCGACAAACTAAAATATCCGGTTGAATCCCAATTGAGCGCAGTTCCTTCACTGAGTGCTGAGTTGGCTTAGTTTTCATTTCGCCAGACGCAGGAATCCAAGGCAACAGCGTCACATGAGTATACAGCACATTATTCCGCCCGACATCCTTACGGAACTGACGAATCGCTTCTAAGAAGGGCAAAGACTCAATATCGCCCACCGTACCGCCAATTTCCGTAATCACTACATCCGGATTTGTATTTTTGGCAACCCGGCGGATCCGCTCTTTAATTTCATTGGTGATATGGGGAATCACCTGCACTGTACCCCCCATATAATCTCCACGACGCTCCTTATTAATCACCGCCTGATAAATTGAGCCAGTCGTGACGCTGTTGAGGCGAGACATCGATGTATCAGTAAAGCGCTCATAGTGCCCCAAATCTAAATCCGTCTCAGCACCGTCTTCTGTCACAAACACCTCCCCATGTTGGAAAGGACTCATTGTTCCCGGATCAACGTTAATATATGGGTCTAGCTTGAGAATTGAGACAGAGTAGTCGCGTGACTTTAGTAGACGCCCCAAGCTGGCGGCAACAATTCCCTTGCCGATACTGGAGACCACGCCGCCGGTTATGAAGATAAACTTAGTCATAAAATTTATAAGAACACAAACTTTTAGAGATTTCCCCCGTCAATTGTGCCACACTCTTCAATCGTTGTTCGCTGTTGCTGGTATGGGCTGCCCCATCAACGCGGCAAAATAACAATCGATAGCCCTAGCTTGTCGTACCTGTCGGTTTAAACCTATCCCACTTGGCTTCTAATTTTTTACCTTGTCTACCTACCGGGTTACCAAGCCAGAGCGCTTAAGTTCCACTGCTCAAAATGCAAATTCTGGAGATAGGATTTCCGTATAAATGCTTAGAAAAAGTTCTCTGCCTCCTACTAATTTTCTTTGATCACAGATAAAGGGGTCGTAGCCCTTATCTGAAAGGTAACAAATTGCGGTACCCAATGACCAAGAGTTTCGCTTTCTTTTAAAAAGGTTGCTCAATGGCTAAGTTTTACTCTGAAATTAATGAGTCGTTGCAAAACTTCATTAAAGAACAAAAGATTTTTTTCACAGCAACGGCACCTCGAATAGGTCGAATTAATCTCTCGCCTAAAGGAATAGATACGTTTCGATGCCTTGATAATAAAACAGTGACTTATCTTGATTTAACGGGTAGTGGCAATGAAACAGCTGCTCACTTGAATGAAGATAGCCGAATGACAATTATGTTTTGTAGCTTTTCTGAGAAGCCATTAATTCTGCGCCTTTATGGTCATGGTAAGGTGATTCGCCCCAGAGATGAAGAATGGTCAACTTATTACTCAAATTTTCATCCTGTGCCCGGAGAACGCCAAATTATTGTTCTAAAAGTTGACTCTGCCCAAACATCTTGCGGTCATGGCGTACCGATTTATGAATTAAAAGAAGAAAGAAGAACTATCATCGATTGGGCAGACAAAAAGGGAGAACAGGGACTTTATGAATATTGGCAAGTCAAGAACCTCAAAAGCATTGATGGTCTACCTACTAAACTTTTGGAAGATTGAGAATATTTTTTAGTAAAATAACTGGGTTTTAAAAAATTAGTTGGAATAAAGAATGAGAAGCATCCTGGGCTTAGCTGTGCTAGGAACTTTTATCACATTACCGGTGTTAGCAGAACAACCTCTTTCTATTGTCTATCCCCCTGCTGACCACAAGACTACAGCAGAGCGAATTTTTTTTATTGGCTCAGCACCACCAACAGGAGAGGTACTGGTAAATGGTAAAGCGATCGCTCGTAGCCCAGCCGGACATTTTGCTCCCAGTTTCCCATTGCAGTTGGGAGAAAATCGGTTTTCTGTACGCTACAACGATCAGGAACGTCAGATTAAAGTCACGCGCACATCAACCGCACCTACGGTGCCACAGGGGTTAGCCTTTGGGAAAGATTCACTGACACCTAGGGTAGACATTGCCAGAATGCCCGGTGAACTGATTTGTTTTGGCGCGATCGCATCTCCTAATGCTACCGTCTCCGTCAAGCTAGGGAATCAAACGATCCCGCTGATGTCGCAATCTCAGGATGTCCAGCTACCCGCCAATTCGGCGGCATTGACGCAAGCTGATCAACCGACTTCGCGAGCAATAGCTGGTCAATATCAAGGTTGTGCCACAGCTGAGAGTGCCGCTGACTTGGGTGTACCTCAGTTCCAGTTGACAATGAATGGTCAAACAACAACCCAGCCAGGTTCAGGAAAAATATCGATTCTGTCTCCAGCCAAGCTAGAAGTAGCAGAGGTAATTGCTGAGGCTGGTGTCGCCCGGACGGGCCCAACCACAGACTATTCTCGCCTAACACCTCTACCCAAAGGGACAAGAGCAACCGTTACAGGTCGAGAAGCAGAATGGGTACGACTGGATTATGGCGCTTGGATTAAAGCTTCCGAAGTTCGTATTATTCCCGGTGGCGTACCTCCGCGATCGCTGATTCGGAGTATCCGCGCCCGTCAGGTTGAGGGAGCAACAGAAGTTATTTTCCCCTTACAAGTGCCAGTGCCAATGAGTGTACAGCAGGGCGATCGCACGTTTACTCTCACCTTATACAACACGACAGCACAAACAGACATCATTCGCCTGGATGATGACCCACTCATTTCTCGCCTGGACTGGCAACAAGTTGCACCCGGTCAGTTGCAATATACCTTTAACCTAAAATCTCAACAACAGTGGGGCTATAACCTCAGATACGAAGGAACAAGCCTGGTATTATCCCTGCGTCACCCAGCAAAAGTCTCTTCAGTCCAAAATCAACAATCCAAAACCCAAAATTCTCAGCCTCTAGCCGGAATCAAAATCCTACTCGATCCTGGTCATGGTGGACCTGAGGATACTGGCGCAAGTGGACCAACGGGTTATCCAGAAAAAAATGTCACTCTCATCATGTCGAAGCTGGTGCGACAGCAGCTTCAGGCACGGGGGGCAACAGTATATATGACTAGAGAAGACGACAAGGATGTACCATTGCAAGATCGGGTGACGATGATTGACCAACTCAAACCCGCGATCGCGATCTCGATTCACTACAATTCCCTACCTGATGAAGGCGACGCTCAGAATACAAAAGGAATGGGAGCTTTTTGGTACAACACTCAAGCCCACAGCTTAGCAGTATTTTTGCATAACTATATAGTGAAGCAACTGGGGCGACCTTCCTACGGAGTGTTTTGGGACAATCTGGCGCTAACTCGTCCTACAACGGCTCCAGCCGTGCTACTGGAATTAGGGTTTATGAGCAATCCGGTGGAGTTTGAATGGGTAACGAATTCACAGGAACAACCGAAATTGGCAGGTGCGATCGCTGATGGGATAACTGAATGGTTCGCTACCCGATGAAGGTTATAGCAATCCTATTTGAGTTACTGGACTGTTCAGATCCCCGGCTTCTTCAAGAAGTCGGGGATCTTGGTGTTTACTAGAGGTTAGAAGGTATTACTTCCTTGTGTTTCATCCTCTAGTTCTTTCGTTAATTCATCGAGCTGGCTCTGTGAACTGTTAATTAGCGGCAGGCAGTAGGAGGTAACAACTCTTGAAACTAAGTCCACAGTTTTTATGGCTGCTTCTTCTGAAATTTTGCCTGCCCAGAAAAGTGCAACTCCCGTAAAACAAAAGGAAGCGCTAATCCCAATTAATGTAGTGGCAAGGTTAAATTTAATGCGGGATTGACGAAGACGTTCCTGGCAAATGATGTGAGAGTCGGCGGATTTATTAATGTCTACTACTTCTCCCTTTTCATTCAACACGACTAAGGTGTTCTTGTTAGTTTCCTGCTGATTTTTGTTCATGGGCTTGTCCTTTACTCCAATAACCCCATGAAACGCCACGTATTGCGGAGTTCAGGACAAGGAAACAGTTAACTTGGTTCGAGTTATGCTCACTTTGTAGCGAATGACTAAGTTATTACTGAGATAATGCTGGTTTCCAAAACGGACAGGAGGGGAAGGCTATGATTTTGGAAGCTTTGTCCCCTGAATCGTCATGTCGCGATCGCTAAAAGTTGCTCTTCAGTACATCCAACAGGCTAAATCAGCTCTCAGGCGCAAGGGTTTTGCCCGCCAGGTAGACCTAGCTGAGAGTTTACAGCTGTCCAAAGCCACTATTTGGAACTTCCTTAATGGTAGACCCGTGGATTATTTGAATTTTTTGAGATTTGCCAGAAATTAGGGCTAGATTTACATGAAATCGCTGATTTTGATGCTCAAGAGAACGATAGCTCATCTTCAGCTTTAGAGGTGGAGCCTGATCGGGTTAGCGCTGATGTTGCTCAAGAGCAGGCAGAAGCAGAAGTCTCTAACTATGTAGATCGTCCTCCTATCGAGTCTCGATGCTATGAGACAATTTTGCAGCCTGGTTCGCTACTTCGGATTAAAGCAGCCAAGCGGATGGGTAAAACTTCGCTGATAGACAGAATTCTCGATCGGGCAGCTAAGCACAATTATCGAACAGTACGTTTGAACTTGCTACAGGCAGATCAGGCAGTTTTGAAAGGTCTGGATGAATTCCTGCGTTGCTTCTGTATGTTTGTTAGTCGGCGGTTGGGACTACCGAATCAACTAACTGATTATTGGGAGGAGGGGTTAGGTAGCAGCCAGAACTGCACGATTTACTTTGAGGAGCATTTGTTATCTCAATTAGAGCATCCGCTAGTCTTGGCATTGGATGATGTAGATCGGATTTTTCCCTATCCTCAAATTGCTGAAGACTTTCTTGGAATGTTGCGAGTTTGGCATGAGGAGGCAAGGACTAGTCAACTCTGGAAAAAACTGCGGTTAGTTATTGCCCACTCTACGGAAGTTTATATCCAGCTAAATATCAATCGATCGCCTTTTAATGTTGGGGTGCCGATCGAGTTGCCAGAGTTTACGCTGGAGCAATTACAGGATTTAGCAAAGCGCCGAGGACTCTATTGGGATGCTGTAGGGGCGCAAGGTCTTGCGCCCCTAATGGAAATGGTAGGAGGGCATCCTCATCTGATGCAGTTAGCCATTTATTCCCTCACTCATCAGGAGATTACTTTTGAGCAACTTTTGCAAACAGCACACACAGAATCGGGTATTTATAGCGATCATTTGCGGGGTCATTTATGGAATTTACGGAAGCATTCGGAACTTGCTACGGCGATGAAAAAAGTAGTTGAAGCCACGAAGCCTGTGCAATTAGAACCAATGCTAGCGTTTAAGTTACAAAGCTTGGGTTTAATAAAGCTAAACGGTAACTCTGTCAATATACGTTGTCACTTATATTCTCAGTATTTTGGCGCTAACCTAATACGCTCATAAACTTAAGGAAATAAATTCATGGTTCAAACTATTCAAGCTCAAAAGATAAATCTGATCGACTTAATCGAAAGATTTGGTCTAGAACGCATTAATGATGACCAATTCTTCCGAGAGTGGCAAGATGATTTGCCTGAACTTACGGATTCGGAAAAGCAAGTACTAGATGAGGTAAAGGCAGACTATCTCCACTTATAAAGCGGCTTAGTCAATTGGTTAGCCAATAATTCACCCCCCCAGCCCCCCTTAGTAAGGGGGGAGCATGAAGTGAGGCAGCTTCTCTTGATATTCCCCTGTTACTAAGGGGGGAGCATGAAATGAGGGAGCTTCTGTTTATATTCCCCCCTTGATAAGGGGGGTTAGGGGGGTCAAAGGGAGAGCAAGAAAGATATAACTTATAGCCTTCACAAACATCCATGAATACAACACAAAAATCGGCTTATCAATATCAAGTTGGTGGCAGTCTAGAAGCTGATGCCCCCAGTTATGTTGTGCGTCAGGCAGATCAAGACCTTTATGAAGGGTTGAAGGCAGGGGAATTTTGTTATGTCCTGAACTCGCGGCAGATGGGGAAGTCTAGCTTGCGAGTCCGAACGATGCAAAGGCTGGAAGCTGAAGGAGTACGCTGTGCTGCGATCGACCTGTCAAAAATCGGTAGCCAAAATGTGACTCCGGTGGGTTGGTACATGGGGTTATTTTACGAATTGGTCAGCAAGTTCGAGCTATCTGGAAAAATTAACCGCAGGACTTGGTGGAAAGAACGCGAACCGCTATCGCCTGTGCAGCGATTGAGTGAGTTTTTTGACGACGTGCTGCTGGCAGAGATTCGTCAAAATATTGTCATTTTTATTGATGAAATTGATAGTGTCCTCAGCTTAGATTTTTCGATTGACGATTTTTTTGCTTTAATTCGCGCTTGCTACAACCTACGTGTTGATAATCCAGAATACAAACGTCTCACGTTCTGTTTACTGGGTGTTGCCACACCTTCTGATTTTATTCAAGACAAAAACCGCACTCCTTTTAATATTGGACGGGCTGTCGAAGTATGTGGTTTTGAATTGTATGAAGCTCAGCCGTTAGCAGTGGGATTAACAAATAGAGCTAGCAACCCCCAACCGCTGTTAAAAGAGGTTTTGTGTTGGACGGAGGGTCAGCCATTTCTAACCCAAAAGATTTGCCAGTTTGTTGCTACTTCTGAAGCTTTGATTCCTGTTGGGGAGGAGACGAAGAGAGTTGAGCAGATAATGCGGTCGCATATTATCGAAAATTGGGAATCTCAAGATAATCCAGAGCATCTGAGGACAATACGCGATCGCATTTTAAGAAATGAGCAACGCGCTAGACGGCTGCTAGGGCTGTATCAGCAAGTTTTGCAGCAGGGAGAAATTGCTGCTGATGACAGCCATGAACAAGTAGAATTGCGACTGTCGGGGTTGGTGGTTAAGAAGCAGGACAAGTTAAGAGTTTGCAACCGCATTTATCAAGAAGTTTTTGATCACAGTTGGGTTAATGAGGCATTAGCAAAGCTCCGACCATACTCTCAGGCGATAACTGCTTGGTTAGCTTCTAATTATCAAGATGAATCGCGGCTGTTGTATGGTCAGGCATTGCAGGATGCTCAGGAATGGGCAGCCGATAAAAGCTTGAGTGATTTAGATTATCGGTTTTTAGTTGCTAGTCAAGTATTAGAGAAAAGAGATGCTTTAGAGGAAGTGGAAAAAGAAATTAGTCAGCTAGCCCAAGGATTGGTGGGAGAGGTCAGCAACCCTCTGGCTGTTCTTAGGGAGGTACAATTATGGGTAGGTAGTCAACCAGTTCTTAAGCAGAAACTTTTGCAGCTTATTCATAAAGCTAAATCTCCTATTCCAGAAGGAGGTGAAACGGAGTGGATTGAGCAATTGGTATGCTCACGATTGGTTGAAAATTGGGAATGGGAAGCTCAGGAAGCAACAGAACATTTGAGGAAACTTCGCCAGCGCATTCTAAGGAATAAGCAGAATGCGTTTTATGTGCTGAGAGTTTATCGAAAAATTTTGCAAGAAGGTGAGGTTATAACAGATGATAGTTCTGAACAACTGGAGTTGTTACAGTTGGGATTGGTGGTTGAGCAACAGGGTAAGTTAAGAGTTCATAACCGTGTTTACGAGCGGGTTTTTAGCCTCAGTTGGGTTGATCAGCAATTAGAAGGCTTATGGCACGATTTAGAGAGAAAAGAAAAGATAAGAAGCGCTTTAGCAAAAGAAGATAACCTCAAAGGAAAAATACTCCTTTCAGTTTTTAATTTACTTAACAATGAAAAGGTAAAAAATGTATTTATTTCTCCACTATTTATACCTATTCTTGTTCTTTTTTATCTATTTATATTCGCTGTATTTATGAGGATTGTATCTTGGGTTACTTTCGAGATATATAGATTTATTTTATGGCTTTGCTTATCATTATTTTCATTAATATTCTCTAAGGCATTATTGGTAGTTTTTTTAGTTGTATTTCCAATTTTATTCCTGAGATTATTAGTTGAAAACCAAACAAAATTTATTGCTGAGTTGCAGCAGAATCCACTGTGCAATGTGCAAACCCAACCTTTGAGTGTTGAACAACAGATAACTAAGTCAGAAGACATTAAAAACGCTGAAGATTATAGGCAGAGCTAGCGGAAAAGTATTTCTCACCTAGAGCCTTTCGCGATTGCGCTTTTCTGAAATTTCAAACCTCAAAGTAAGCACCCCCTAAAAGGTATGATCCCACCCATGACCATCCAGAGCGATCGCAACCAATACAGTTAACCATCACTCGATATCATCAGGAAGGTCTTTGATAGATATGCCTGCCTGTTCTATAAGCTCAACCAACCGCTTTACTTGAGCAAACGTAAATCTAATACGGTGAACACCTCTTTCATGACGACCAATTGTCTCGCGAGTTGTGCCTAACTCACGAGCGAACTCTTCTTGAGTCATCCCCAGACACTCACGAAGCTCCTTCAGACTTGACACATTGGGGTTGCTATTTGAATCTTTATCGTCTACCATTCTACCTATCGATGAGACGAGTCGTCTCATTGGTGAACAAAAAAACTGATGGGGAAACATAACGCGAAGTCGATAGCTTCTTGTTTCCCCGTCTTCTCTACGAAAGGTATCACCATTTCGGTTTATTCGCTTTGCAAGCACAGTGAACCACTGTGTGGTGTCAACCTGCATGAGCGATTGCATGATTAACCAGCGATCGCTAATAGACCATCATTACCCAAATTTTTCTTATGAAACACTACAAGGTTCAATCACTCAATGTCATCAGGAAGGTCTTTGATAGATATGCCTGCTTGCTCCATAAGCTCTATCAACCGCTTCATTTGAGTGATCGAGAACTTAATCTGCTTGTGACGCCCTGATTCGTAGCGGCTAATTGTATTACGTGCTATGCCAAGAGCTTGACCGAACTCTTCTTGCGTCAGCCCCAATCGCTCCCTTAATTGCTTCAAAGTTGGCACATCGGGGTTGAAATTTAAATTCTTATCGTCTACCATCTTAATTGTTGATGCTACGAATCGTAGCAAAAGCACTCAAAAAACAGATGGGGAAACATTAGGGGAAGTCGATAGCTTCTTGTTTCCCCGTCTTCTCTACGAAAGGTATCACCATTTCAGTTCATTCGCTTTGCAAGCACAGTGAATTCCTGTGTGGTGCCAACTTGCATGGGCGATCGCATTGAACGAGCGATCGCTAATAGACCTCATTATCCAAATTTTTCCTATGAAACACACTGACTGGCTGCGCCTCAAGTCAGAGGGCGACAGCATTTGCTTAATTTTGCGCCAACAAAGTTACCAATGCCAAAAACAGACCAGACGCTTATCCTGGAAGCTTTCCAAAGAGGGTCAGGACGATTACGCCCTCACATGGCTACCAGCCCCGATCGGCGATTGGAGCTTGATACCAAATAACAACAGCCCAGCCAGAACCCAACTGTGGCAACTCATTGAACACACCTTAACCCAGATCAGAGGAGAAATCAGGACAACTTCATCTCAACACCCTTCAAAAGTTGAAGATTACTCTCGTCCTTGGGCAATTATCCGACTGCTACCCAATGCTCGACGGTATACAGTAGCTCGCTTTTTCAATCGCCAAGACGCTGAAGATCATATGCGATTCCTGAATCGATTTATGCCTGCTGCCGAATTTGAAGTCCTTTTTGACGTGCCAACTAATGAACTTACACCTACAACACTAGAGATCGAGTGAAGTCATCATGACAAGTTTATTTCGCCGCCTCCAGCCTCGTCAGAAATTCCGCATCACCCTCACTTGCATCGCCCAATTACTGAAAATTCCTAAACACCTGATTGTACGTATCGAATGTTGGGCATACGTCCTGTTTGTTCATCGCACCGATAAAGGCGGACAATTCATCAGTTATCGCCAACTGCGACAGTGGCTTTATGCCAGTGCCTGTCAGATTCAAAACTGCTCCACTTTGCAACAACTGCACTTCTTATGGATGGCTATTGAAGAAGACTACAAGAAGCACAAAAAGCAGTATAACGACGAGTATCTGCCATTTTTGTGCAAAATCTGGACAAAACGCGCTCAAACAATTGACAGTCTCTACCAGCAACCTGAATTTATTTATGGAGATATAGAAATAGCGATATAATTGCAATCCTAAAGTAAAGGACTCGCTCATCACTCCTGCATATAGCTTATGAACCCTGCTCTGACTCAATTCGGCACCCAGATGTCTAAGCTCACGGGTGTCCGGGCAATCATGAAAGACATTACTGAAACACTACGAGCGGGTCAGGGACAAGAATTTATTAATTTAAGTGCTGGAAATCCGGTAATCTTGCCAGAGGTTGAGCAACTCTGGCGCGACTGCACAGCTGAACTGCTAGCGAGTCCGGAGTATGGTGAGGTAGTTTGCCGCTATGGGTCGAGTCAGGGATATCTGCCGTTGATCGAGGCGATCGCTTCTGACTTCAATCAACGCTACGGGTTGAATCTGAGCGAACGCAACATCCTGATTACTCCTGGCAGTCAATCCCTCTACTTCTACGCCGCTAATGCGTTTGGGGGCTACACGACCGACGGCGACTTAAAACAAATTGTCCTGCCACTGAGTCCGGATTACACCGGTTATGGTGGCGTCAGCTTAACGCCTGAGGCAGTAGTTGCCTATAAGCCAGCACTCGACATTGATGAAAAGGCGCATCGCTTCAAGTACCGCCCTGACTTCAACCAATTGACTATCGCACGAAACACTGGCTGTGTTATCTTCTCCCGTCCTTGTAACCCTACGGGCAACGTTCTCACGGATGAAGAGGCAAGCCAAATTGCTGCGTTGGCTGTACCTTACGATGTACCAGTTTTGATTGACTCGGCTTATGCGCCACCCTTCCCGGCATTGAACTTTACACAAATGACGCCAATATTTGGCAATAACATCATCCATTGCATGAGTTTTTCCAAGGCAGGGCTACCAGGAGAACGAATTGGTGTAGCAATGGGTGATCCGAAGCTGATTAGAATTTTAGAGTCATTCCAGACGAATTTGTGTCTTCATTCTTCCCGCTATGGACAAGCGATCGCAGCACGAGCGATCGCCTCTGGCGCATTGGTTGACATCTCGACTAACATCATTCGTCCCTACTACTCTTCTAAGTTTGATGTTCTAGAAAACACCTTAGACCAATCAATGCCAAAAGATATGCCTTGGTTCCTGCATCGTGGTGAAGGAGCAATCTTTGGCTGGTTATGGTTGCAAGATTTGCCGATGACTGACTGGGAGTTTTATCAACAGTTGAAGCAAGTCGGCGTAATTGTTGTGCCGGGTAGCACCTTCTTCCCTGGGTTACGGGAAAATTGGTCTCACAAGCAGCAGTGCTTCCGCATTAGCCTCACAGCGAGTAATGAGGACATTGAAACTGGGATGCGGCGCTTGGCAGAGGCAACACAGCAGGTCTATCAGCGTTCAGCTGTCGGTGTGTAGCGCAGGAATAGAGAATAGAAAGATTTTTTATCTAGTGCATGTATTAGAAGTACTAATGCCCAGTTATCAATTCCCAATTCTCCATTCCCAAAAAGCGGACAGTGCAGAATGCAGGAATAAATTAGCCAAGAACTAGGAATATAGCAATTCTCAAATGAGTTAAACACAGGTCGTCCGTAGGGAAAGGTATGCCTTGCCCCGCGCTTGTGGTCTATGCAACGAGAAATGCTATAAATCGACACAAAATAAACCAATAAAATTTGCTTTTTCCTCTGATCAGCCAAATTGCTGAAACCTTTTGAGACATATGGCTGATGCAGCCGCGCGTCCCTATGAAGAAAAATTAAGTTAGAAGGCAAAATCGTCAAATTTATGCATTTGACGACTAGAAGGTTTCAGGGAGAACTTTTATGTTCCCGTGGCTCTCCCGTTAAGCTCAAATGCTAGCTAGAGTGAGGCAAGAAATGGATAGACCCAGCTGCGATATTTGCGGCGCTGAGACTCAATGGTATGGTTGGTTACACGGGTGGCTATGCCCTGTCTGTATACCGGAGGAATTGGCAGAATCAGAAGATGAAGCTGTAGATCAACGGTTGGTTAAAGATCATGAACGGTCTCAACCTATACTTCACTTGGAAGTCTGAGTTTCTGACACCTCTTTTCCCAATGTACTTGACGCCTCTGTAATCAATATAGCGGAATTACTTATACTAAAGACTTTTCTTATCAAATTCTAATTCCTGAGTGTTAAAAGTAATTTACTTTTAACACTCTTTAGTGTCACTTTTAAAGGAAATGTTTACTAACGTTGCGAAACTTAACGACCCATTTTGCTCGAGTTTAACGCCGAATTAGATCATATTCATCTTTGGGTTGAGTCTTGCCTATACAACATGTTCTCTCAGTTTCTTGCTAATCACTAGTAGCAAGAAAATAAATAATTATTAGTCAGTAGTAGTGAATCTAGGTGTAGCATCCAGAAATAGCAATGGTATTAACAAGAGCGTTTAAAGTAGGCAATGGTTTCCCTCGAAACGTCACTGCTTATTAGTGAGACAGCTGCTGTGAGTTCCCACCGTTCTTGTGCCATCTGGTTGAGAAAGTCATTCCAGTCATTTCTGTCGGATTCTGGAAGTTCTTTGCTCTCTTGAAACAGTTGGTTGAGTGCCTGTGCTCGGCTTAGATTTTTCCAGTAGTAAACAACGCTGCAATGTTCCATTTTGACAAAGTCCTCCAATCTCAATATCTCAGCTTTTGGTTATCCTTTCTCTTGCTGTTTATTTGCAGCCTAGAATCCACCACTGAGTGTTTCAAAAGGGGTGATAAACTACGTCAGCTTACTCAGGGCAGCAGAAATTCACTGACGCTGGGGTGGCTTGTAGGAAAATACGTCTAGTTGTTATCAGCCCTGTAAACTGAAAGGTCTTGCTAAAAACTGACCGGAAGCGCCTCTCACTTGAGCATCGGTGCCAAAAAGACTCGTTAGCGATCGCTAAGATCTGTAGTTGAGTCAAACAGTCCTATGGAGTACCTGGTTGATCCCATACTGCCTGTGCTCGTACTAGAGCCTATTTGTAGCTGCCCTTCTTACACCGCAGGATACTCCACCGTTTCACGCAAGCTGTTTCGATGGAGGTAATCAAAGTTTGGTTGGCATCACCCCTTAAAAATATCGGGATGGATGCACGTCACTATTGATTTAGAGTCGTTCCTGATTTCGTGGTTAACATAACCTAGTATTTCCTTCCAAAGAACGGCTCTCAAGAGTTTTCAGGTTCAAGTTTCCTTATCCCATCATTGTCGTCCTTAAGGATTTATGTCCAGCGTTGTTCACTCTTCCGGAGACTTTCCTGTGTAAACTTGCGCTTGGTGATGTCTTGAATCTGAGAAATAAGATACGATGATTGCCTCCTGCGATCGCAACGCCAATCAAGATGATTGCGGACAAAATAAATTAGCGTAATGGGAATTGAATCAGGCAAACGTAAACACAGCACCGGACACGACAGGGAGCCACACTAACTCTGACTACCAGAGATAGCAATGCCTATAAAGAAGGAATGCTCCTGAATCACAAAGGTTTTTTAAAACCTCCAAGATAAAATCTATTGTCTGTTTGTATGCATCATTAGTCGTGTCATCTCATCTCTTTGTCTCTATGTTTACCTTAAGAGAGATGACAAACAACGAGAATCAGCCATTTTACTGATTTTTGATCAGCTGAATGACTGAGAGCGTTACCACAACACCTTTAGGACTAGGGGCAATTACAGCCTATTAAAAATATTTCCAAAAACTTCTACGGGAGACAGACATGTCTACGGCTAGGTAGATGAAATTGGCTATAACGTTCGTTAGATTTGAGATCTTGCACCATTGTCATTAAGCACATGGTGGGCAGCGGCTACCAACGCTATTCATAACTTGTGAACCTATCCTCGCCACTGCCCACCCTACAAAACAAAGCTTGTTGAGACTGGTGCAAGATGTGAATTAAATCCTGTTGAGAGGTAGATTCGGGCAGCCCTTGACTAGATGATCGCTTGTTTGGTCGGACGTGCTGAATTAACCCCTACTTAGCAAACAGGGAATAGTTAACACCTAATCGCTAGAATTTAGAAGCTAACAGCTACAAGCTCACAGAGAATGGCGAATGACGACTGGCTAGAAATCGGCACAATTGTTGCCCCTCAAGGTCTAAAAGGTGAGTTGCGGGTTTACCCAAATTCTGACTTTCCTGAACGGTTTGAAGAGCCAGGACAGCGCTTTCTCAAACGTTCAGGTGAAACTGAGCCGCAACCTGTAGAATTACTCCGTGGGCGTTTTGTTCCTGGGAAAAAGATATATGTCGTAAAGCTAGCAGGCGTTGAAACCCGTGATCAGGCAGAGGCATTGCGGGATTGTGTGCTGCTGGTTCCCGAAAGCGATCGCCCGGAGCTAGGGGAAGATGAATATCATGTAAGGGACTTGATTGACCTGGAAGTCTTTAATCAACTAACTGGTGAAGCACTAGGTGTTGTTGTGGATGTGATTCCTGCTGGAAATGACTTGTTGGAGGTAAAGCTACACAAGCAACCGGAACCAGAACCTGCTAAGCCAGAAGCCCCAATTCCCAATCGAACTAGTAAGATACGCAAAGCTAAGCGCCAGACACAACCAAAGCCAGCAACGGTACTCATTCCCTTTGTCAAGGCGATCGCGCCAGTCGTAGACATCCAGAATCGTCGGATTGAGATTACACCGCCTGCTGGATTATTGGATGTTAATCACACTTAAGTAGTAGTTGGAGAAAAAACTGTGGAATGGACTCCTGAAGCGGAAGCCAAACTCAAGGAAATTCCCTTTTTTGTTCGTCCTGCCGCCCGTGGCAAAATTGAAAAATTTGCACAAGAAGCAGGACAAACAACGATTACGGTAGACGTTTACGAACAAGCAAAGGCAAAGTTTGGGAACAAGCAGTAAGCGGCTGAGCAGTTTACTTGCCAACATTTACCCATGACCAGCCTGAAGGTATGCAAGTTCAAGGCACGACAGCTTAGTTTGTACAGAAGCACTGTTTTGGTTAAGCTTCGCTCAGTACCCAGTTAACAAGAGTACGAACTGGGAAACCAGTGGCACCCGAATTATTGTAGCTATCCTCTTTGTCTGTCCAGACAGGGCCAGCGATATCTAAATGTGCCCAAGGCGTCTGTTTGACAAACTGCTTCAAGAACAGGGCCGCCGTAATCGACCCTCCTGGACGTGGACCGGTGTTCTTCATGTCAGCAATTGGCGACTTCAAACCGTCAAAGTATTTCTCTTCTAGCGGCAGTTGCCAGAACTTTTCGCCAGCACCTTCACCGGCTGCCTTGAGTTGAGAAGCCAACGAGTCATCTGTTGACCATAACCCGCCGATATCATTGCCTAAAGCAATAATGCAGGCACCTGTCAGGGTTGCTAAATCAACGATCGCATCTACTCCCAGCTTTTCTGCAAATACTAGCGCATCTGCTAGCGTCAGGCGTCCTTCGGCATCCGTATTATTCACTTCAATCGTCTTGCCATTGGACGCCGTCAAGATGTCGCCTGGACGCATTGCCTGACCACTAATCATGTTCTCCGTCGCCGCGCTGATGAAGTGAACTTCAACATCCGGCTTCAGCTGAGCGATCGCTTTTGCCGCACCCAATGTTGCCGCCGCGCCACCCATGTCTGTTTTCATCATCTCAATGCCACTACCAGCGACTTTGATATTCAAGCCTCCAGAGTCGAAGGTCAAACCTTTGCCGACAATCGCGACTTTCCGCTTCGGTGCCCCTTCAGGCTTATAGGTTAGATGAATAAACTTCGGGGGCAGATTCGAGGCTTTGGCAACTCCCAGAAAAGCCCCCATACCTAGCTTTTCACAATCTTCCTGTTCTAAGATTTCTAGGGCAAGACCATAGTCTGAAGCGATCTCCTCTGCCGTTTGTGCCAATGTAACTGGTGTCACTACATTCGCTGGTGCCGCGACCAGTTCCCGTGCCAGAATCACACCACTACTGATGGCTTGCGCATGGGTAATTGCTGCATCCTGACCCCCCAAGCCAAGTAAATCCACTTGTTCCAGCTTGAGACCTTTGTCGTCCGATTCAGACTTAAAGCGATTATCTTGGTGCAGGGTTAGCACAATGCCCTCAGTAATCACTTGAGCCGTCTTCGCTGGGTCATTATTGAATACAGGTAAGCTAATTCCTAGGGTTTTGCTCTTTTGCTGTTTGGCAGTCCGCGCGATCGCCGCCGCCGCACGGCGCAAACTGTCTAAACTCAGAGCGTCTGGTTTACCCAGTCCCACTAGAATAATTTTACGAATTGAGCTACCAGAACCCACCCGCGTCACAGCCGTGCTGCCAACGCTTCCCTTAAATTCTGTTTCTTCTATCAATTCCTTGAGCGTACCAGCAAGCTTCTCATCCAGCTGGGCTAAATCACCGCTTAACTCTACAGCCTCTTCAAATAATCCAACTGCCAGGGCATCGCCAGTCCAGTCTAACCGTGGTGTATCCGTTGCTCGAATTTCCATCCCTTGCTCGATCTATCAAGTACCTGCTACAAGTATTGCTTAAAAACAAAAAAGCCCTACGATAACCGCATCAGATAAAAAGACGAAACTTAGAGAAATTATTCAAGTCTTGGGTAGGGGCGTACTGCCCTACACCCGTAAATTTCACAAGGAGAGTAGGATGTTGCAACTCTTGTCTTCACTACTTTAGGTTCAGCCGATCACATAACGACTTGCTTACAGCCGAAATTAGCAAAGCCAACTAAAGTAAAAATTGTGTCAGTGTCGGGCAAACGAGGACTAATGCTAAAGGGACAGATCAACAAAATTCCTATGGCTGCCTGGGTAGGGCTGCTGGTATTCGGGCTGCTTGGATCATCGTTGTTAACCCTTAAAATGACGGGTTTACTGGAACGATGGACTGGTAGCGAACAAACTCAAAATTCCATAAGCCCAACCAAGAAAGAGGAACAATCGGCAGTTCTGCGCCTAGCGTCATTGCCACCCCAACAAAGGGCGTCACAACTAGAACAAATCGCCTCTGGCTTTAAGTCTCGTGATCAACCTCGCGCCCGTTATCTCCTAGCGTCTGATTTGATTCAACAAAAACAGGGGGAAAAGGCGCTCACTTGGCTCAAAGGGCTAGAGTCGGAGTATCCTGTGTTGGCATCCAACATTGCCCTAAAACGCGCTCAAGCGTATGAGTCAATGGGCGACAAAGCTAAAACTCAGGAAGCTTGGAAAGAAATCCTGAAAAACTACTCTGATCAGCCAGTAGCGGCTGAAGCGCTGTATGCTCTGGGTAAATCGAATCCTGAGTATTGGAATCAGGCGATCGCTAAATTTCCCGCCCATCCGCGCACTCAAGAAATTATCACTCAGCAACTGAGTAAGAATCCCAATCAGCCTGCGCTACTGTTGCTCTTAGCCAAACATAATCCAGAAGCCAAAGGGATGGGGGCTGTTCGAGACCGCTTGGTTGGGCAGTATGCTTCCGAACTGAAGCCAGAAGACTGGGAAGCGATCGCCTTTGGGTACTGGGAGACAATGGAGTACGGTAAAGCGGCTAAAGCTTACTCCAATGCACCCCGAACTCCTCGCAACGCTTATCGGATCGGTCGAGGGTATCAACTGCAAGGGAAAAATCCAGAAGCCAGAATAGCTTATCAACAGCTAATTAATGTATTTCCTGATGCTAAAGAAACTGGACGAGGCTTAAAGCATCTAGCCAGTCTCTCTCTGTCACCAGATGCAGTGAAATATCTTGATCAGATCATTAGCAAATTCCCCGATGAAGCCCCTGAGGCGTTGTTTGCCAAAGCCGAAATCCTGGAAGCTTTAGGCAGTTCTACCTCAGCCGCCCAAGCCCGTAAGTCAGTGTTGACCCAGCATCCTAGTTCTGAGGCTGCCGCACAGTATCGGTGGAAGATGGCGGAAGCTATGGCTCGTCAGGGAAAATATCAAGATGCTTGGAAATGGGCACAACCGATTACCAGCCAAAATCCCGATAGTGTATTGGCTCCTGAAGCCGCGTTTTGGGTCGGTAGATGGGCAAGTCAGCTAGGACGCCAACGAGATGCAAAGGCAGCATTTGAACATGTGCTGGCTCGATATCCAGAGTCTTACTATGCCTGGCGGTCTGCTAAATTATTGGGTTGGGATGTTGGAGACTTCACTACTGTCCGTAACTTAAAACCTAGTATCACACCCCCGCAAGTGCGAGCTGTACCCCTGTTTGGCTCTGCAACGTTAAAGGAACTCTACCAACTGGGTCAAAATCAGGAGGCTTGGGCATTGTGGCAGGTGGAATTCAAAAACCTACAGCAACCAACAATTGCCGAGCAATTTACTGATGGTTTGATGCGCTTAGGGGTAGGCGATAATTTGGTGGGCATTAATAAAATCTGGCACTTGAGTCTGCGAGAAACCCCCGAAGAGCAATCCCAATGGAAAGCTCTTCGGCAAAACCCAGCTTACTGGCACGCTCTATTTCCTTTACCCTTCATCGAGCCTATCGTTACCTGGTCACAACAGCGCCAACTCAATCCTTTACTGGTAACAGGACTGATCCGCCAAGAGTCTCGCTTTGAACCAGAAATTCGCTCAAGTGCCGGTGCGCAAGGTTTGATGCAGGTGATGCCAGGCACTGGTAGTTGGATTGCCCCAAAAATCTCGTTGAAGCAATACGACCTAAAAAATCCGAACGACAACATCAATTTAGGCACTTGGTTTCTAGACTTCACCCACCAGGAGTACAACAATAACTCGCTGTTAGCTGTTGCCAGTTACAATGCTGGTCCCGGCAATGTATCAGACTGGCTGGCTAAATATGGTTTCAGTGACCCGGATGCCTTTGTTGAAGTGATTCCTTTTGCCGAAACCAAAGGTTATGTAGAGTCTGTGTTTGAGAATTACTGGAATTATCTGCGGCTGTATAATCCGGATATTGGTCAGATGTTAGCTCAGTATTCTGCGGCTATGCCAGTAGTCCAACGCCCTTAAGCACGGTTTGTAGTCATAGAGACGTTCCGGCGGAACGTCTCTACAAACTTGTGCGGGTTGCTATTCGGCTAAGCGAACAGGAGTAGCGATCGCTAGTTTGCTGCACTAAGCTGTAACTAACAACGTGTAGATTGGGTTGCTGACGCCGACCTCGATACAATAGTCAACGAACCCTGAAGCTATCCAAACCGATGACGCCTTCTGACGTAGAGACTGCATCCCAGCAAAGTTCAGACATCCCAGAAAACGACGACCTCGACGACTTACCCAATGATGTCGAGATGTCGCTATTTGACCACCTAGAAGAGTTGCGGCAGCGAATTTTCTATGCACTAATTGCTGTCGCTGTGGGCGTTACTGGCTGCTTTTTAGGTGTTAAACCCATTGTCCGGCTGCTGGAAATCCCTGCTCAAGGAGTCAAATTTCTGCAATTGGCTCCAGGAGAATACTTTTTTGTCTCTATCAAAGTTGCTGGATACAGTGGCTTGCTCGTGTCTAGCCCCTTTATTCTTTACCAAATTATCCAGTTCGTTTTACCTGGGCTGACTCGCCGCGAACGCCGCTTGATAGGACCAGTGATTTTGGGTTCGAGTATCCTATTTTTCATTGGCTTGGCATTTGCCTATATTGCATTAATTCCCGCTGCCCTAAATTTCTTCATTAGCTATGGAGCGGATGTCGTTGAGCAGCTATGGTCAATTGACAAGTATTTTGAGTTTGTCCTGCTCCTGATGTTCAGCACAGGCTTAGCATTTCAAATCCCAATCATTCAGCTTCTCTTAGGCTATTTGGGAATAGTCTCTTCTAGGCAAATGGCTTCGAGTTGGCGTGTAATTGTTGTAGGTGCCGTTGTCTTGGGAGCTGTGCTCACACCTTCTACTGACCCCCTTACCCAAAGTTTACTTGCTGGTGCTGTACTCGGTCTCTACTTTGGTGGCGTTGGTTTGGTTAAGCTTTTAGGGAAATAATTGAATAGCTAGTCATTAGTTGTTAGTGACACATGGCTCAAATCACGTATAGCGATTTTGAAAAAATCGAAGTCCTCGTTGGCAAAGTCATTAAAGTAGAAGATTTTCCTAAAGCTCGAAAACCTGCCTATAAACTCTGGATTGATTTTGGTAATTTTGGTGTCAAAAAATCCAGTGCTGGAATTACCCGGCTCTACACAAAAGACGAATTAGTCGGTCAGCTTATAACAGCAGTAACTAACTTTCCTCCTCGTCAAATTGCTGATTTCATGTCTGAAGTTTTAGTATTAGGTGTCGTGCAGGAAAATAACGAGGTAGTTTTAATCAAACCCGATAGAGATGTAGCACTAGGTCAAAGAATTTTATAGGGAGCAGTGAGTAGGGAAAAAAGATTTTCCTTGTTCGTCGTGTACTCCCATTCATGGAGGTTTAACTAGCTAGCGAATATTAAGCTGATAGGCACTTAAGTTGCACATTTTTGGCTTGGGTGATCAAAAGGTAATTGGTCAAAAGGTAATTGATAAAATCTTTGCGCTGTGAGGGTTTAATCATCCCATTACCGATTACCCATTACCAACCCTAACCAATATGCAATTAAATGAGCGACAGCTCAGGATTAGTTCTGGCTTTCACTCAGTGCTGTATACACAAGCGTTTCATTTTGTCAATAGATAATTATCAACCAGCATTCTAAGGATGTTTAGTCTTTTATCCTTTACCGATGACCAGCTCCTTCGGAGCAGGCGGATAGGGATTAGGGAAAAGTGTACTCCGGTTGAATTAGCTAAAAATCTTCTAACATCCATTCTGATGCTCGCTCACCCAGATCAATAGGAATACTAACGGCTTTACCTAAACGAGGGCGTTCACGAGTTTTCTGGATATAGTCTTGCACTTGTGCGGTTCCTCCCCAAGCGTGGAGATAATGGGCAACCGCATTGAGATGCTCCAGGTACTCGGCTTCCGAAAGCGGGAAAGACGCCTGCTCCTGGTATTTCCACATGACCTGAATGAAGATTTTTCCCTGAGTACGTCGTATTTGAATGTCATAAGAGCGTCCCCACTTGTTGAGCAGGAGTTGGTGCAAGTCCTGTCCTGTCATAGCCCTCTTGTCCTGAATTTTTGTTTACATTTCGTCACAAATACAACGCTTCTTTACTTTATGATACGGTGTTAAAGAATGTAATAATACTTATAATCAAGCCGTAAATCCTTCTACAGAAAGGATCTCGGCGACCCTGTTAACTGTTGAATTGCTCTACATTCGAAGGGCAGGGTTTAAAAAATTCTGGGAATATTCTCAGAGTTGTTTAAGAAAAATATACCCTCAGGCGTTTAGTTATGGCTCAAGCTTCTGGCTCTCCTGATGTGCCCGATATGGGGCGTCGTCAATTTATGAATCTCTTGACGTTTGGTGCCATCACAGGCACATTCGTAGGAGCACTCTATCCAGTTATCAAGTTCTTTATCCCACCGTCGAGTGGTGGTGTCGGCGGCGGTGTAACTGCCAAAGACGCTTTGGGCAATGACGTAATTGTCAACGACTTTTTAGGCAGTCATGGTGCAGGCGATCGCACCCTGGTTCAAGGTCTCAAAGGTGACCCTACCTACATTGTAGTTACGGAAGATAAATCCCTTGCTGACTATGGTATAAACGCTGTTTGCACCCACTTAGGATGCGTCGTTCCCTGGAATGCCAGCGAGAACAAGTTTATGTGTCCTTGTCATGGTTCTCAGTACAACAATGAGGGCAAGGTAGTACGGGGACCTGCGCCTCTGTCTTTAGCATTAGTTCACGCTACAGTCACCGAAGAGGACAAGGTGTCCTTGACGCAGTGGACAGAAACCGACTTTCGCACCGGCGAAGAGCCTTGGTGGGCTTAAATTCCCTTGTCATTTGTCCTTTGTCATTTGTCCTTTTTTGAAAACCAATGACTAATGACTTCTTGACCAATGACCTCTTGACCAATTTTTGAGTTTTTTGCTTAAAAGATGAGAACACCTTTTTTATCGGTGATGTGTAACTTCCTCAGCAAGCGGGTGATTACCAGAACCGTTGTGCTTGCTTTTGCAACCTTGGCATTTTTCTTCGTCAGTGATATTACGCTTCCCAAGTCAGCCGCTGCCTATCCTTTCTGGGCGCAGCAAACTGCTCCGGAAACGCCCCGCGAACCAACTGGACGCATAGTTTGTGCAAACTGTCACTTGGCAGCTAAACCGACGGAAGTGGAAATTCCCCAGTCTGTTCTGCCGGATACGGTATTCGAAGCTGTGGTAAAGATTCCCTACGACCTGAACTCACAGCAGGTTTTGGGTGATGGCTCAAAAGGTGGTCTGAATGTAGGTGCAGTAGTACTGTTGCCTGAAGGCTTCAAGATTGCCCCCGAAGACCGAATTCCTGAGGAATTAAAGGAAAAAGTAGGCGGAGTTTACTTCCAACCCTACAAAGAAGACCAGGAAAATGTCGTCATCGTCGGACCACTACCCGGTGAACAGTACCAAGAAATTGTTTTCCCTGTGCTGTCTCCTAACCCCAAAACAGAGAAAGGAATTTACTTCGGTAAATACCCTATTCATGTAGGCGCTAACCGAGGACGCGGTCAGGTTTACCCCGAAGGCAACAAGAGCAATAACACAGTGTACGGCGCGTCTAAAGCTGGTAAGATTACTCAAATTGCCAAGGCAGAAGACGGTGGCTATGAAGTCACTATTCAGACGGCAGACGGCGAGTCCGTTGTCGATACAATTCCCGTTGGTCCAGAGTTAATCGTCTCTGAAGGTCAGGAAGTAGTAGCCAACGCAGCCCTCACCAGTAATCCTAATGTTGGGGGATTTGGTCAGGCAGACAAAGAGGTTGTCTTGCAAGACCCCAGCCGTATTAAGTGGTTGATGCTCTTCGTTGGCGCGATTATGCTTTCTCAAACCATGCTGGTGCTGAAGAAGAAGCAGATTGAGAAAGTGCAAGCCGCTGAAATGAACTTCTGATTTCTCCGCTAAATTGTTACTTGTAGGACAGGCATCTTATCTTGCCTGTCTTTTTTTATGTTCTCTTTCAAAAAAAATCCAAAAGAAGTCTGAAGGATGAAGTATAAAATTTTAGCCTTCAACCTTTTAGTCCTCTTTTTGAGCAGCCTTGTTTTTCCGTCATACTTCACACTTCATGTTTCATTCATATCTGCCAGAATGGATCGTCATCAATGAATTGGATTTTTTAAGCACGAGTGAAAAATAGATACCTAGGTCGGCGTCAATTTCTATTACTTAGCTTTACTGCCAGCCTCTCAACAACTTTAACGCTATCTGCCCAAGCGCAAACAACGTCTCGTTTGGGAAACAAGCCCAACTCATTAAAGTTCCTCTCCGTTCCCCCAGTAAAGGGTGGAATACCAGCAGGGGTAATTGTCTGCCTCCATGGTTCTGGTAGCAAACCACAGACGTTGCTGTCTTTAGCACATTCTTTGAATTTACCCGATTACCACTTTCTGTTTCCTGAGGCTCCATACCCCGATCCGAGTGTACCTGGGGGTAAGATGTGGTACGACCTGAAAAGCGGTAACCATAAAGGTTTGGCACAAAGTCATCAGCTATTAACTGATTGGCTCAAATCTCTGGAGAATCTTACTGGCATCCCTCTTGCCTCCACGATTTTGAGTGGCTTTTCTCAAGGTGGTGCAATGACCTTGGATGTAGGGTTAACGTTGCCCTTAGCAGGTTTAGTGTCTCTCAGTGGCTATTTACCTTCAAAACTACAAGCAGAAACTAAAGGTTCTATGCCACCTATCTTGATGGTGCAAGGTAGACAAGACCGAATTGTGACTCTCAACGAGGCTCAAGAAGCCAGAAATGCCTTAACTGCATTGGGAGTTGCAGTGAAGTATGTTGAACTCGACATAGGTCATGAACTCAAGCCTCAAGTTTTAGAACAAATGCGAAATTTTGTCGTGGACGTATTTAAGTAAGGTAGAAATGCGAATACCACTGACTACTGTCAACAAACCAGAATCTAACGATGCAACTGTAAAGCAGCGGGATATTACCGTTTTCTTAATCTCCATAGCAATGTATCGTAGGGCTTGGAAATATCGGAAACAAGAGGCTCTATTTTGTAGGTTTGCTCTTGTTTATGTGCCTGTAGCCATTCATCAGGATATCTAGGGTGGAATAAAAATGCATCACTAGAACTATCGGGAATTTTAGATAGGTATGGCTTATCCACCGATTGGTATTTTATGTTGCAGGTATAGCATCGGGGCTTAAGCAGAAGTTGCATTTGTGGATTCAGGTGATAGCCCAAAGACAGGATATCCGCCATCTGACCATCACCAATTAAAAGAGGACGAGGAGATTGGTTCACGAGGCGAGCAACTGGCAAATTAGCTCCGTTGTAATCCTTGTTCCACCAAACTTCTGCTTGAGAACTGATTGCACAGGATATGACTCCAGAGGTGATTAGTATAGCCATCACGAACTGCCACAATCTCTGTTGTCTGATTTGGCTAGAGATCTTGGTAACTTGGCTGGCGATGAGGAAAGCCACAGTTAATTGAATTCCTAGATAACAAGCTATTGGATACCGACTAGTAACTGAGCGTTGTCCACCCGTAATTAAATCGGGCAGAATTAAAGCTACTCCTGTAACTCCAACTAAAGTCAAAATAAATAACCAAGTTCGTTTTGGTGTATGACGACAGAGGAAATAAAATGAATATCCTACTAGGGCTACCAGAGCTAAACCAATAAGGTAGAAAAAGATTTTAGAAATTAATGGATCTTCTGATCTATAGTACCAATCAATAAAAATACGACTCAGGTTAAGAACCCAATCTCGAACTAAGCTAGACAAAGCCATTTTATTACCTGTCCATGCCGTTGTTTTCTGAGCTTGGGACAGATTAAAAATCAAAACTAAAGTCCAGGGAATAAAAGTGATGAACCCTAAAAGTGATGCAAGTAGATAATTCCCAAGTGTCTTAGTCCATCTAAATCGTTCAATGACCACTACGTAGATTCCATGTGCAATGGCAACTAACGCAGAAAATAAAAATGTATTGATACTTGCTGCCAAAGCTAGCGCATAAATTCCCCAGGAAAGCTTATTATTAAGCCGCATTGCTCGCAGAAGGGCTGCGCTTGACAGCAAAATTGTTACTGCCCACAAAATATACTGACGTGCCTCTTGGGCAAACAGAACATGGAAGGGCGAGACGGCTACCAGTGCAACCGCAATCCATCCTGTCAATGATGATTCAAATAGTTCAAGACATAGCCAATAAATAGCTGGAAGCGCTAGCAGACTGATGAAGGCAGACAAACTTCTCGTTACGGCGACAGAACTGCCAAACCACCGTACCCAAAAATGCGCGATCGCGTAATAAAGTGGTGGATGCTGAGTATCTTCTACTGCTAAGCTTTTTAGCGTATCAAGTACGTTTCTTTCGGGATTAGGACGCTGATACTTTTGTAGAGCTTTAATATCAATTGCCTCAGCGTTAGAAAGCTGCTGTACTGCTTCGGCTTCTGTGTAGCCAGAAACTCGTAGTGAGGTAAAGGTTTCATCATGCCAATAAATTTTTTTGTCAAGATTGGCAAATCGAAAAAATATGCCTAACACCAATAGGATAACGATTAAAGCACGTAAGCCAGTTGGCAAGCCAGTCGAAAGCACTCTCCGGGATCGCGTCAATGTATTTTGAGACATTGTAAGTAGATGCTGAGAGGTGACGGGGGCACTAAAAGTGTACTTTAACTTTCACTAGAAATTTTAAGCCTGTATACCTTTTTCCGTACTCCTCACGTTCAACGCAGCCCTGAGAAAAGAAACACCCCGCTATATCACTAGGAAGTGCGGGGTGAGACAAAATACCACTGTCAAATGCTATGAACTTAAAGAATAAAGCGGTTCAAAACTAAGAAGCATTAGAAGCCGCAACAGCAGCATCAACTGGGGGCGTCTGCTGAGATGCATTCTGTGTTTGGTCGGTTGTCCCAGGCAGTCCGTCAATAATAGGCGATCGCTTAGCTAAGTCAAACCGATATCCGTGTGGAAGAATATGAAGCTTAGCTCCGCAAATTGCCAAGTCTTCGTCCTTCAAGATTTGACCCAGGTTAGTATGGGTAATCTCTGATACATCGACAACAGTAACAGCACCTTCCCCAATCACTTCAAATTGATTGTTACTAACCACGATCGCGGTATTCTCGTCAATGCCAAAGCCTAAGACGACCGGTTGCAGTGAGACGGCTGAGAGTAAGCGTCCTATACGTCCACGCTGTAAGAAATGTTGATCGATCACAACGCCTGGAAGGAAAGCCATGCCGGGTTCCATATCCACAATCTCAAGCCGAGGATTGGTTTCAGAGTCTCCTTCAACGATCATCACGTCAGGCATCATGGCAGCTCCCGCGCTTGTGCCTCCGATGACAAGTCCTTCAGACAAGCGTCTGTGAAGAAGCTTATCGATTTCGGTGTCCTTTAGGACGCTTGTGATGCGAGCCTGATTTCCACCCGTAAAAAATACGCCAGTAGCTTTCTCGATCGCTTCTAAGTAAGTGGCTGAACTGGCATCCTCCCGCTCAACGGTATCAACTATGCGAACATCCTCGGCTCCCAAGCGCTCGAATACCCGGATATAGTTCTCTCCGACTTCCCTAGGCAGTTCTGTCGCTACAGTCATGACGACAATTCGGGCATTGATACCTCCGGCACGTCTAACGAACTCTCGAAGAATCGTGCAGTCTCCCTCCTTGTCTTCAGCTCCACCAATGATCACCAACTGCCCGCTAGTCTCACTTAACGGCATAGTGCCTCCAGCTCCCTTAATTTTTGGTTATTAATTTTAATAAAGCATGATCACTCCAACCGCTCACACAGCCAATTGGTAGATTTTTATACAGAAATTATAAATTCAATTCGTAAAGGTTGTTACTGACTAGATAACTGCCAAACTTACCACCTTGCTTGGTATACCTTTTTATAGATTTGGTGAGTTGCAGGCATCACGAAAAAGATAGAATTTTTGGAATTCTGCCTTTGTCAGCCTCAAAAAAAAGACCCTCACTTCAAGGGTCAAATCACTATTGTATTTATTCTATGGTTCCATTTTATCTCGGCTTCTAGGGAAGAGTAGTTTGTGATTGATACAGATTACTCTTTACCGCCTTAGGTGGAGCCTTTGTTGATATTTATTGTTAGTAGTCCAAACTCCAGTGATTGTCATGATCACTTGTCATCAAATCTTTTAAAAAAGCGCGTGCGCGTTCTAGAGGATAATGCATGGGTTTACCATTGTAAACAATCTGGTACTCATCGCTGTATTGACCATCGCCGTAACCAGAAATCAGTTTGAGATGAAACGCTTCCTTTGCCAGGTTTCGCACTTCGTCTCTGAGAGCAGTTTTTGTGGTGTTCATTGTCGTACTCATAAGCCTGCTGTCTCCTGAATGCTGTCTTCTATATATTCAAAGGCTTGAAGTTATCTTGCACCCCTCAAAAGTTGTAGCCTACGATACAAAACACCTATGTCCAGGGATTGAAAAGCAAGCCTACTCATCGAGATGAGTCCCTGAAACGGCTTTTTTAGTGGATTACCCGGACGAACAAAAGCGTCGAAGAGCGCAACGAAATCGGGTTTACAGTTGGCGATCGCCAACTTTTGAGTGGTTGTGCCAATATTACTGTCGTCTTGTCCACTCTGATCGATTTTTAATTTTATTCTAACAAAAATTCATCATGATGGGGGTAATTCTACCCATGTCTAGATGTCCTCCGATAGAGGAAAACATAACCGTAATAGGGTTAGGTTCAACTAGGACAACAATTAATTTATTTCGTTGCTCAGGTAAAGTGCTGGTGCGAGATATCGAAATTAGAGACTCAATCATCGGCTAAGCCGTAATCGCCAGCCTGAAACCGAGCCAGCAATCAAGCAGTCTAGCAAGCGCGACCTAGCCTACAGAGTCCTTCAGTGTTTAGTATACGGAGATAATTAATGGTTCTAGAGATAAGCACCGATGCACTTCGCATCAATGCCAGAAAAACTGATTCCTTTGATATTTTCAACATCGCGCATTACATAGGTCCGAACCCTTTTCTAGATACGGCAGCACTAGTATTCGATTTTGCCTTGACTGGCTATCTAGAGCCTAGACCTATCGAAGATTATGTATCGAGGATTGGCGATCGCTACCCACATCTGGGGGAAGAGACGTATGAATCATACGCTCATCTATTTGCCCGGACAGTGTCAGAAGTCAGCAAGCTTGACATGGGACTGTACCTCCATCGCTGGCAGCTAAAACCCTACAAAAATTATGTCAGGGTAGGTGTTGAATCGCTCCATGCCCGTACACAACGCTCGGTAGTTTACGCTGTTTGGGACTGGTTTGAAGCGATTACTCAGGACGAAGATTTCGCCTTGGACGAGCAAATCAAAGTGCTTCAGGAGATGTTCCGGCGCTCTGTTTACGGCGGTCCAACCGTCTATGCCCTGTTTCGAACAGCCTACGATAAAGGCATTCCCGCCTTTTATCTGTGGGATGAAGGACTCATGCAATACGGCTATGGGAAAAAACAAGTTCGCGGTGTAGCAACAACGTTTGACTGTGATAGCCATCTAGATTCTGACTTTACCACTCGCAAGGATGACTGTAAGGCATTCTTAAGTACCTTGGGCTTTCCTGTACCACAGGGGGGTATCGCTGCCACTTATCAGCAAGCCTTGGACATAGCCGACAGAATTGGCTATCCAGTAGCCGTCAAGCCTGTGGCTGGTCACAAAGGACTTGGAGTAACGGCTGATGTACAAGACGAAGAGGAACTGGAATTTGCCTTTGATAGGGCAGTAGACGCTATACCTGACGAGCAACGAGTAGAGGTAATCGTTGAGAAAAGCATTAAGGGGTCAGATTATCGCCTGTTATGTGTCAACGGTAGATTCGTCGCTGCTACTGAACGCCGTCCAGCATCAGTTGTAGGTGATGGACACTCAACAATTGCACAGTTGATTGACCGCGAAAATCGCAAGTCAGTACGTATAGATACACCAACCTCACCCCTTGGTAAGATCCAATCAGATGAGGCGATGGAAAGATTCCTGAACGAACAAGGCTTATCAACAGATAGTGTCGTTGAAAAAGACCGGATCGTCTATCTTCGCAAAGTCGCCAATCTCTCAGCGGGAGGCTTGAGCATTGATGCAACCCGCACAGTTCACCCGGACAACATCATCCTGGCGCAGGACATCGCGCAGCATTTCCGCCTTACTTGCCTTGGCATTGATGTAATTGCTCAAAGTCTTGACAAATCCTGGAAATCCGGAGGCTTTGGTATTCTTGAAATTAACGCAGCTCCCGGTATTTCTATGCATCTTAGACCTGCCGTTGGTGAAAGCGTTGATGTGCCCTCGCATATCCTTGAAACATTCTTTGAATCTGGTAAAGATGCAAGGATACCGATTATTACCTTCAACCGCATCTCAGTTCAAGAACTCCAGGAAACCATTGACCATATTCTTCTCCATCACCCAGATTGGACAATTGGAGCTGTTTGTCGAGAGGGAGTCTTCGTCAATCGTTCAGAGAAATTTCTGAATAAAGATTACAACAGCAATATCCAAAACCTGATGCGTAATCCCAAGCTTGACTTGCTGCTTGCCGAGTATGGGGAAGATGTTTTGGGAAGGGATGGAATGTTTTACTACGGCAGCAATATCGCAGTTTTGGATAATCCCACCGAGACAGAGATGATGCTGACGCGGGACATCTTCGACGACTCAATCGTCATCACTAAGGAGGGCAACAATGTCTCAATTCGACGCGAAGGTTTGATAGAACAGTACACTCTTGGTGCCACTGAACCGTTCACACGGGTCTTTTTAAAGGAAATTGGCACGATTCTATAGATGAATGCCATACAGGTCGTTGGTAGGGCACGATATTATCGTGCCCTACTGTGTGGTGTATGCAACTGAGAACCGCTATACTAACAACCCTAGAAAGAGAAGGTAGTCCGGAGTACACCTACCAAAGTTGTATTGTAGTTAGCGTTACCTTCTGGGTTAAACAGGACGAATGCTCCAGGCGTAATGTTGATATTGTCAGAAACCTTAAAGCTATAAAACGCTTCTAGTTGGTAAGGTGTTGCACGGTCAACACCCACCTCTGTAAGTGTTGCAGCGCCACCAGCCTCAACTCGGTAAAGCGGTTGTCCAAAGATCAGACCCGCAGAGTTTCCTTCTTTTAACAGATCTTGGAAATAGAGTCCTACCATCCAACTGCTGAAATTTGACGAAGCATCAGGGCCAGCAGTAGAGTCTAGGAAGAAGTACGCACCGTAGCCAGTGAGTGTGATTTTGGGTGCAAAACGCCAAGCGACAGTTGCCCCAACCGAGTTAAGTTGAACAGGTGTATTTAAGAAGCCGTTAAGGTTTGGCGAACCATCGAGATTAACAGTTCTACCAGGAATACTGAGGGCGTTAGTTGAGAATCTTGATGATCCAATACCAAGAATATTAAGGGCATGGTAGCTGTGGGCATAGTTCAGACCCACATCAATACTACTGCTAGGCTTGATGGTTAGCTGAGCCGCCGCAACGTAGCTGCCATTAAAGATGCCTGCTCCTAGAACATTGAAAGTACCAGCACCTGGTAAGGCGGCATTGACGCTACCGAACAAAGCACGCAAGTCAAACTGAGGAGCAGGAGTCCAGATAAAACCCGCCGCCGACGCTAAACCTGCCTGACTGGTACCACCGGATACGCGGAGTACAGGGTTTAAGGTGGCAAACCGAGAGATTGCTCCTTGTCCTTCACTGGCAAAAGGAATGATTGCAGGAAAAGCATCTGACGCTTCAGCGGCAGTTCCGGCAAATAAAGTTAAGTTCTTAATACCGGATGGAAAGATGTAGAGCAGCTTGTAAAGCTGAACGGAGTTAGGAGCGATCGTGTCAGCCAAGTTTGGATCAAGGGACTGAGGGTTAAATCGGGGAAACTGAGGTTCAAAGCTCAGTTTGGTCATGCCTTCAGTGAGTAAAGAATCTCTTGGAAATAAGTTTCCCTGGACACTGCCAGCACCTGTTACACTGCCTCCGAAGTTGTTCGCCTGTAAACCTGTGATCAGCAAATCCTTACCCGTAAAACTGGTGTTGAGATTTAACCGTACCCGGTCAACCAGGATAATATTAGGGTCTCGCCCGTTAATAGGGTCTCCACCCGTACCGCCAATGAATGAGAAGATTGCCTCACCCTTAAGCTTGGTAGTGACGGAGAACTGATGGTCTTCTAAGAAGGCAACACGCCCTTCCAGCTTATCTACCCTTGCTCCCAATGCTGTCAGTTCTGGTTTAAATTCATCAACTAACCGCTGCAAGGCTGTTAAATCCTTTTTGCTGACAAACTCAGACGTGCTAGCGGCTATTAATCTCTCAACTTGTTGCAGACAGGCGTTCAAACCAGCAGCAAATTCATAACGGCTCATGGCACGGTTGCCGCGAAAGGTACGATCTGGGTATCCAGCAATGCAACCATAGCGTTCTACTAAAGCCCGTAGTGCTTCATAAGCCCAGTCATTGGGTCGAACATCTGAAAGCTGAGTTACAGAGGTTACTTGTCCCATCGGCGATGAGTCTGGAGAATTGCTCTCAACCAGTTGAGTCACAGACGTTACTTGCCCCATCGGTGATGAGTCTGGAGAACTGTTCTGAGGAAGTTGAGCTAGAGGTTTTGAGTTGGAAGTTGTTGGGGATGCGATCGCCTCTGATTCTAGAGAGGTAGCTTTGGGTAAGGACAGCGGCAAAACAGCTGATTTTGAATGCTCAACAGGCTGGTTTTTGCTCAAAAAATTTGAATGGTTACGCCTTGTCTCAGCCTTATCGAGTTCAACGGTGTCCCCAAGTTGTGTTTGTGTTGGTTCAATTGATTGAACTGTTGAATAATCAGTTGCTTTATTAGAAATGCTTTCCTCTGCTTTAGCAAGAATATTGTCCTCAGGATTTTTCAACTTCTCAGGTAGCTTTAATGCTAGTGCATCAGTCGTCTCAGCGACAGCAGGTATTGCACCCCAAACTAAAGTGCCGGTTAGTAAGCACAATAAGCTCATCCTACCGACATAAGCCAGTTGATGTTTATTCACAGTTACACCTCACACAAAAAATTTCAACGTTGGCTGTAGTTTTACCAAAAGCTGTGACGAGCAGGACTAGCTCTCAATTCCTTCCATTGGGCTGCCCCTATAGCACGACCCCTGAGCTTCCTGCTTGATCAAGTCCAGTTAATGTGCTTCAAGCACGCTTGCAGAACTGAAGCACTTACTATTAAATGTGACACAATTTCCTTCCTTAAAGGATTATAACTGCTGTTTACACCCTTTCAGTGCATCAGTCCTAACTTTATTGGGTAGAAACAGACCTGCGGTCTTAATAGCCTGTATGTCCTAAGACACTCAACAAAGTATTTTAACTTTATCACCCATTTGTACGAAGCTTATAAGCTCTAATAAATAAAAATTTAGCTTCGTAATTATTAGTTTTTGTTATTAGTTGGTTCCATTAAGTCTGTATAGCCATTTACGGAGCTTAGATGGTAAAATTGAATAAGTTTTTACAGTTCCGTTTAGTGAACGGTAGTAGAGAAAAACGAAAAAAATTGGAACTAAAGGCTAGGGATGCGATCGCACCTAACTCAACATCTCTAATACCAATTTCCTGAAGGCTTGCTACAGATACTCTTCTTGCTCCTCCCTTCACGAAAGAGACCTATGCTTTACCCACATCTCTTGAAATCCTGTAGGGGCGAAGCCTTCGCGCAGAAATACGTGGGTATGACCAACAAGATTAAAACGCGAAGGCTTCGCCCTGTCATGCATCGCGGGGAAGGGCGAAGCATTTGGATAGCGAGTTCCTAGTTTTTGCCCTCAAATTATCGCCCAAATGCTTCGCCCCTACAGGGTTTTTGGACTTATGGGTAAAGCATAGACCAAAGAGACGCGGGGACACGGAGACACTTTCAGATGGGGTTTCAATCCTCATCTGAAATGAAGCCACTTAAAAGAAGTAGGGGATTTAAACCCATGGACTGTGAACCGTCCGGACGCTCCGGTTGGGACGCATTCTGCTCCGCGTCCCCACGTCTGCGCGTCATCGGGTTAATTGCTGCCTTGGATTTGCAAGTCCTGGTGTTCAGCTTAGATGCCCTGCACTGCCAAAGTGAAATGGTTAAGAACTGCTATAATAACGACCCTAGAAAGAGAAGGTAGTTCCGGTACACCTACGAGTGGTATCACTTATCGCTCTAAGCCGCAATTTTGGGCAGAGAATAACCCACTTGCCCAAACCTTTTGAGTTCCTCTTTCAATTCAGATGGAAGGTAAGTTAAGGCACTACCCTGCCATCCTTGTGTTCCATATTGCAGGATTCCACAGTAGGTATTTCCTTTATGAATATGCCACCCAAAGTTGGCGGGAATTACCTCATGGCCAGTTAGCGTTTGAGTCAAGTAGAGCGTGATTTGTTCGATGTTCTTTCGGCTGCTCATTTTCTTTAAAAACAACACAATAATTTGGCTTAATAGGTATATCTTCTTAAAAAAATAGCGACTAAACCCCTTTCTTAAGAATTATTTGGTTAACGCCGTAAGAGGTAGATTTACTCAGTGCCAGGCGGAGTATCTCTGGTACAATTTTTACCGTGGTTCTCCTTACTAAAAGAATCTCCTAATCGTTTCTTTGCTTCCAAATCTATAAATAATGGTGGACGTGCAAACGTCCACCATTATTTATAACTTATTAAAAGAATTTACTATCTTAATCTGGCTTGAAAGCCTAACAAGCAGCTGTTGGCTTGTTAGCGATAAGTAGTAGAACGAACTCGCTCAGGGTCGTTAGAATGAACTTCATCATGACGCTTACGACCAGCAAGACCCGCTAAACCAGCCAAGCCAAGTAAGCCTAGCCAACCCCAATCAAAATCCTTATCGGAGTTAGTGTTATCAACACCTTGCTGAGTGGTAGTGGTGGTTGTATCAGGAGCTGTATTGGTCTGAGCGGAAGCAGGTAGATTGAACGGAACAGTAGCAACGCTGACAGCTATAACTCCAGCACCAAGAAATTTGGATATTTTTGAAAATTTCATGTTTAAAAGTTTTCTCCTCACTGTTGTATGCCTAATTTATCAATTCACAAATGAATCGTAATCCGCCCGTAGCGAGAAACGTAGATCACTGGGTTTCTTGCTCAAGAAGGAGACTAACTGCATCTAAAGAGGTATGGTATCTGCTAGATTATGTTGAGTCGGTTCCAGGGGAGTCTCCTGAGGAAAGCCTTTCTACTTTTTCATGTCCTCTATCAGGGAGGAGTGAGCGATCGCTCTGGCTGTGTCTGATCAGGAAAGCGCTTATTGAGTGACTAGAGTAGGTGTGTTCACTTTAAAAATTCGCTCTAATTTAACACTACGCTGAGACAAACAGAAAGCGTTATAATAATAATTAGATAGAAAAAAATGATTAGGTGAAAAACCTGTCGCAGGCGGCGGCGTATAAATATTCTAGAGAAAGCTTCTTTTAGTTTTCCTTCTCATTAACTTAATCATCCTGACGGGCAATTGTAGAAGCTGCCTGCGTATGGATTATTAGTGGAGAGAAAAAGTAAGCAAGTCAATAGCTGTTAGCGTTGCGCTTGGGTACTCCTGTGCCATGCATAATGCAGCCCCGAACTGCTGGGGCGCGTATATCCTTTCAGTCTGAAATTGGTGCGATCGCTGTGGGTTAGATGCGCCCTGACAAGAGTTTGCTGCCTTGGCAAGGCTCTCAACCGTAAAACCGCAGATTGTGACTTCGGACATTTAACCTGAGCATTCCCCTATCAAAAAGCCACAGTTTCTCCCTAGCTAAGCGTGGGGGTAATGTTTCGCTATGGTTGACTCGCTATTCCAAGCTTATACTCCTCTACTAACCTGGATAGGTTTAGGAATCCTGCTGTTTCGGTTTATCCCAGCTTCTTTCTCTACAAGGCTCGGTCGTGCGCTCTACTGGGTTGGGGTTCCAGTGCAATCGTTGATATTCGGGCGTCGGACACAACTGTACTCCGAAACAAGACTGATTCCCTTGATAGTTGTGGAAGCGTCTGTGCTAAGTATAGGCTTGGCACTAATCAGCTGGTGGGCATGGCAAAAGTTCTTTCGCCAGAATGCAGAAGTGCTACCACTAGCTCAGTCAAGCGCCCTTGAGCGATCGCGAAAAGCCAGCTTTATCATAGCTGCCATGCTCGGTAATACAGGCTTTATCGGCATGACGTTAGCAGAAGTGCTCATCGATCCGCTTTATTGGAATTGGGCGGTTCTCTATAACGTTTCTAATACCATCAGTTACAGTTTGGCTGTCCTTATTGCTAGCCATTTTGGGCAAAGTGGAAAACAACATCCTTGGTGGGTTCCGTTGCGGGATGTTCTGACGGTTCCTAGCCAGTGGGCTTTCCTTCTTGGCTTAGTTACCCAAGATATGGAGTTACCTTTAATTGTCTCCTCAGGATTGTCTGCAATGAATTGGGTTGTCTTTGCGAGTGCTTTGTTGCTCCTTGGTCTGAGACTCGGCTCCATCAAAGGCTGGTCAAGTTTGGAAATTGCCCTGATTCCGGCAGCATTAAAAATTTTAGTCGTCCCCGGATGTGTGGGATTAACTGCTACCTGTCTTGGAATAACGGGTGAGCCGCGCCTAGTACTGGTACTAATGTCAGGAGTCCCTACAGGACTGGCAACACTGATTTTAGCTGAGGTGTATGACTTAGACCGAGAGTTGCTCACCAGCAGTATTACCCTGACTTTAGTGGGGCTGTTGCTAGCTCTGCCTCTATGGCTGGCTTGGTTTAGCTGAGCTGAGCGCTAGCACCAATTTACGCCAAACAGTGCCGCTAGTTGAAACTCCAACATCCTCTTTTATCGCCCTAAGCAAATGAAAAGATAAAGTCCGAGTTCAACTGATGCATCCTGTCGATGAAGTGTAAATATCAAGCCTCAGAGGCTGCAACCCGCTCGCACTTCATCAACTCTTTATCAAATAGGGGGTGACACCCCTCGTCCCTAAACGCCATAATAAGACAAGTAGATGCACCCTGATGATTGAGAGAGTTACAAATGTGGCTCTCTTATTTATTTTGTGTGGGGTTTGTGTTCCGTTGTATTCTGAAGTTCGCCTGGTCTTACCAATTCGGGATGGTATGGAGCGATCGCAAATCACCGGACTGCGCTCAACCCTAATCACGCATTGGGGCAGTCCCCAATCTCCTGTGGACTGGACGAATTTGTTCTCAAGCATTTTTGGCAACACAACTGCTGAGTACAGCCTTGACCACTTCTGGCTCTCGATTTTTCGGGTCAGTTTCTACCTGCAACATTGGCAAACTTGGTTGAATTGCTTGATCTCTAAGTGCAGATGGACTGGATAGAGAAAGGTATACGCCTACCAACGCGATCGCAAACGCAACTAGATTCAACAAACCCAATTGTTCTGAAAACAATACCCAAGCTCCAACTCCAGCCAGTATAGGCTCTAAAAGCAGGAATAAAGCCACGAATTCTGATGACAACTGGTCGAGAGAGTGTACGAGCATTCCCTGTCCCAGGATTTGACAAACACCAGCTAGAGAAATAACTGTGAGCCATCCCTGCCAGGAGGTCGGAAACACTTGACCTGAATCAATCAGTACAATCGGCAAGGATATTAGTGTAGCGATCGCTGAACTCCACAACACAATTCTTGTAACCCCTAAGTGAATTTGGAGTCGTTCCAGTACCGACAGATAGATGCTGAAACACACAGCAGCCATTAAAGCAGCCATATCTCCAAGGAATTTGCCACTAGCAATTTGACAATCATTAAATCCAATTGCAAAAATGGCAGCGATCGCAATGACCATGCCCAACAGAAATTGCTGATCGAAGCGTCTGCGCAAGAACAACCATCCACTTAGACAGGAGAATACTGGCGTCAGGTTTGCCAGTAACGTTGCATTAGCCACGCTAGTTTGTGTCAGTGACCAGGCCCACAGAATCAAGTCGCCGGCTAAAAACAGGCCTACCAGAAATAACTGTCCGATCATCGCTCCTGTATAAGGGGATGATTGGGGGGTTTCGCTGTTCTCCTGTTGTCGGCGTACTGCCTTCAAACCGCTCCACAATCCCAAAATGACTGTGGTAATCCAAAAACGGTTAAAGGCTGTAGCGTAGGGACTAATTTCCTGTTCGCTGAATTTGATGAAAATTGCGGCAGAAGCAATCGAGAGCAGAGCAAGACAAAGCGAGGTTATAGTAGCGGGCGTGGGTGTCCCGCCCAATGAGCGTTCTGGTAGCTGAATCGGATGCGCCATTTTTGTATCATATACTACTTTATTAAGTTTTCTTATGATTTGCGTCTCTTACCCTCATCCCTAGGAGAGGAAATAGCAATTACTCCAATGGGGGATGTTTTCCATGCCTTGCTAAGATGTATGCACTCAAGCAGCCAAAACGAGTTAGCCTGTTATCCAGGAATTCACAACAGCCGCCTTCTCAATTTATTTGGCTTCCTATTGAACAGAAGTAATTGTTATTAGTTCACTCTATTAAATTTGTCTAGTCAATTATCTAGATTAGAGGTTAAAAGAGAGTTGTTTTTTCCAATTTTAATCAGTGAACGGCAGTAGGAAATTTTGTACATTCCTCCTGTATCACGCAACCCTGTTCTCCACCAGGGAAGATTGGATGCGGATGTAACGAGTAAACACTGATATACCTAGATATACCTAGGTCAATAATCATACTTCCAACCTGATGCCACCAGCAACTTCTCAGCACTACTAAATAATCGGTAGTTTTGAAAATTTAGTTGTGTTCGCATACTCTTTTTTTTCTTTAAAGTCAATAGATTCAGGCGGAAGTTGTGATTTTTTTGACACAAGGAGATTAATTGCTTATTTTTTTTACAGAAATAGTTTAATACCTTAGATCTACTGAGGGACATATGCTAATATCCCATCTTGTGCAACAGGGAATCTACTTAAAAAGCTGATCAGGGTATCTACGGAAAACAAACTTTTTTTCATAAGTATCTAGAAACCAGGTTGCGTTCTAGGATTCTACCTTCTGATGAAATCTCCAACACAGCAGTTGGAGCGCTATGTGGCGCTCCTAACTGTTCTTCTTACCACTTTCTCCTTCACAGGGTCGTCCCACGTTACCGCCAATGAAATCAGAAATACAGCTTCGGCGTCGGGTGACAATCTCCCAACCCCTGTTAATTCCAATCCGACTACGCTGACAGCTGGTCAAGCCATTCTTGAGTTAGTCAAAACAGCGGACCGTGCAGCAGCTGAACCTGGCGATACCGTAATTTATCGGTTGGCACTGAGAAACACAGGTACCGCGATCGCGACGAACGTTACGGTGACAGACACGCTACCGATAGGTGTGCGATTTTTACCGCAGTCACTGCAAGGCTCTATCACCGAAGGAACCACGACAACGCCCGTAACGTTTCCCCCAGCCATAGTCTCAAACCGAACGGTAACATTCACATACCCGTCACTAGCGCCTAAACAAACGCTGAATATTGTTTATGCCGTCGTGGTGACCTCAGATGCTGTCCGAGGTGACGGCAGAAATGTGGCTCAGGAACCTCGAAGTAACATTGCCACCTTTCAACTGCGGATTCGACCCGGAATCTTATCCGATTGCGGCACGCTAGTTGGACGGGTGTTTGTTGATAAAAACTTTGATGGTCAGCAGCAACCTGGAGAGCCTGGAGTACCGAATGCCGTAGTCTACATGGACGATGGCAACCGCATTACCACCGATCCAAATGGATTGTTCTCTTTAGCCAACGTGATCTCTGGCAATCGTACCGCCGCGCTGGACTTAAGCAGTTTGCCAGGATACTCCTTGGCTCCGAACCGCCGCTTTATCGAAAGCAATAGCCAATCTCGCTTAGTACGACTTGAACCAGGAGGAATGGCTCGATTGAATTTTGCCGTGACGCCTGCCTATGGGGAGGAGCAGCGATGAAGAAGACTCATGAACAGGCAATAAGCAAAAATCGAAAGTTTGACCGCCCGAAGAATCTTGCTTTTTACTATTTGCTGTCCAATGGCTGGTTTCCCGTTATCACTGTTGGGTTAGTCACAAGCGTGTTGGGGATGATCGGCATTCTACCGACTGCTAACGCAGAGGAACTGCCAGAACAACCCTATCCAAAACAGGGTGATGCGGTGACAGATTATGGTGATACTGATGATGTAAGTCGAAAAGCACTGCGCAGCATCGTTGGATTAGGTTCCGCTGAGCTAACGCGATCGCTGGACAAAAGCCTAATAGGACAACAACCGGAACTAGATACGGAGAAATCTCCAAGTCATCCTTCATCAATAACGATAGGCAAGGATGCCAGTCCCACAGCTAACTTAGATGCCGCTGGAAAAATCACAGGTAACTCAATCCCTCTGAGCAACCTAGCAGACTCTTTTGCCCCTCGCCAGCAGGCTGAGGTTCAAAGCCCTCAGAAGTCAGAAGACTCTGTACAGCAAGAAGTTAGAGAAATTAGAACCCCTAGTGAATCTCGTTCCTCCAACTCTGTGGAGGGAGCAAAAGACCCACTCCTGAATTCTCAACTTGTTTGGATTGTGAATTCTCCTGTTCAACTGTCTAACACTGACGCCAAGAACTCTCAACCTCTCAGTGTCCCCAAGCCCCCTAACCCCCCCACAGGAACTGTATCTCAAAACAATGCCCCTTCAACTCCCTCCGGGGCTACTCTGGCTGCTAACGAGGTGCGAATCCTCACCCCCCAAAGTGGTGTAGTAGCGTCACGCTCTACTAATCTGGCTGTTCAGTACAATCGGGATGCTCAAATCCAGGTCAGAGTCAACCAAAAACCTCTCGACCCCTCGATTGTCACCGATCAGCAGCGAGATGCAACCCAAAATCTCGTTACCCAGGTTTGGTACAACATCCCTCTGGACAAAGGAGAGAATACCCTTACAGTTCAAGCTGGCAATGGGACACCTGTTAGCGTTCAACTGACTGTTAAAGACACAACTGCCCAGATAGAAATTTCTCCGGTTGGGAACCCCCGCGTGCCAGCTGATGGACGGTCTGTCCTTGCCTTCTCTGGACAAATTGTTGATGAAAATGGTCAATTAATCACGAAAGATGCCGTTGTCACCTTGACCGCTAGCTCGGGTAAGTTTGTCGGTGCTGACTTGGACAAAGACCAAGCGGGATTCCAAGTCATGGCACGAGGAGGACAATTCACGGCTCAATTGCAATCCGGTTTGGAAGCGCAGAAAGTCCGTATACGTGCTGCTGTAGACAATACGAAACCCAAAACAGACGACAGGAGGCAGGAAACGAGGGAATTCCCAATCCCGGATGCTCAATACCTCGCTCCTAAGGATTCTCCCATTGAGGCTTACACCCAGGTAGAGTTTATTACCAACTTGCGACCGTCCTTGGTAACGGGTTCTATCAACTTCCGAATTGGTGCAGCCGGGACTAACTTCTGGGGTCGTCGAAGTGACTTTCTCGACCCTGACACCATTAACGATGGTACCGAAGCTAATCTAAGCGGTGCTATTTTCGCCACAGGACGAATTGGGGAGTGGTTGTTCACAGGTGCTTACAATAGCGATCGCAACCTCAACGAAACCTGTGAAGGTACAACTCGTTTGTTCCGAGGTCCACAGTTTTGTGAGCAGCAATATCCTGTTTATGGCGATAGCTCCACGGTCGATTATCTAACTCCCTCCACTGATAGCGTCTTTCTCCGATTTGAACGCACTTCGCCAGTGCTTGGAGCAGAACCTGACTATGCCATGTGGGGAGATTACAACACCCAGGAATTTGCCAGGGTGTCCCAGCTGTTTACGGCAACAACGCGCCAACTGCACGGATTTAAGGGCAATTACAACATTGGTAATCTTCAGCTCACTGCCTTGTATAGCCGTGATATCCAAGGTTTCCAACGAGATACGATCGCTCCCAACGGGACGAGTGGCTATTACTTCCTCTCTCGACGCCTGGTGATCGGGGGTAGTGAAAACATTTTCATCGAAACGGAAGAAAGCGATCGCCCAGGAACAGTCATTGAGCGCAAACTTCTCAGTCGCGGCAAGGATTACGAGATTGACTACGACCGAGGCAGTATCATGTTTCGGCGTCCCGTTCTCGCCACAGAATTTGGCTTCTTTACAAACCCGACGGGTCAAGTCATCGGCGGTTCAACCTTGCTGGTGCGGAAGATTGTAATCACCTACCAATACGATACGAGGGGAGGTGGTGACACAAATCTTTATGCAGGGCGGTTGCAATACAACTTGTCTCAGAATTTCGACGCCGAAAGCTGGATTGCCGCCACTTACCTTCGACAAGACCAAGGGATACAGGACTTTGAACTGTATGGCGCAGATTTCCGGGTAGCCTTAGGTCAAAGCGGTCACCTGATCGGAGAATATGCCCACTCCTTTGATAATTCTCTGTTTTTGGGTGGAGTCACGGGTTCGGCTTATCGGGTTGAATTTAATGCCATCCCGATTCGAGGTCTGGAAGCCCTTGCCTACTACCGCTCGGTAGAAGAAAACTTTACCAATAATGCGACCACCAGTTATGTGCCTGGACAGACCCGATACGGAGGAGGACTCTCCTATCAATTGGGTTCATCCACCCGCTTACGAGCTGGGTACGATCACGAAGTCAATTTCGGGATTGCCTCAGCCCTACGCCCCTTGACCCCATTTGATCTATTTAACCCATTACCTGAAGCCCCACCCGGTAGCGCTGTTAATAACTCTCTGACCACCATCAACGCTGGTATCCAACAACAAATCGGGGCAGCTACTCTCGCCGTTGATTATGTCAATCGTTCCCGCGATGACCGGGTTAGCAATGCTTTCAGCGGCGATGCTAGCCAGCTGGTTTCTCGACTGGGCTTCCCCTTAAGTGAAAGCCTGACGTTCCGGGCACAAAACGAACTAAACCTCAGCGGTAATGACCCACTCTATCCCAATCGCACTACTGTTGGGCTGGATTGGGGCGTGTATCCCGGCGTCACGGTACGACTAGCTCACCAGTTTTTTGATGGCGGGCTTTTGGGTAGTGACTCAATCACCAGCCTAGACACAATTCTGGAGCACAAGTTAGGGGAAAATACGTCCCTGACCGGTCGATACTCAGTGATTAGTGGCTTTAATACCGTTACGGGTCAGGGGGCAGTTGGACTGAATCATCGTTGGGTGGTTACCCCTGGATTGAGGATAAACCTGGGCTACGAACACACCTTCAGTAATAGTTCGATTCCCACAGCGGCAGGACCCAGGTATCTCCAACCCTTTGCCTTTGGTCAAAGTGCTTACTCGTTAGCCCTCTTAGGCGGAGACGTTTTTAATGTCGGGTTTGAATATACCGATAGTCCAGATTTCAAAGCATCTGGTCGCGTGGAGCATCGCACAGGCTCTGGAAACGACAACACTGTCATTACAGCTGCCGCTGCTGGTAAACTCTCACCTGCGCTTACAGCTCTCGCTCGTTATGAACAGGCTAACTTCGCAAACCAAGGAGTGCTCGGACTAGGAAATAGTTCCACACTGAGGGTAGGACTAGCTTATCGTGACCCAGATAGCGATCAATGGAATGCCCTGTTGCGCTACGAGTACCGCCTCAATCCCTCCACAACTCCCCTAACCTTGCTTGAAGGTACGGGTACGGGTTCAGAGGAACATGTGTTCGCCGCTGAAGCCATTTATGCCCCCAGTTGGCGTTGGGAATTCTACGGCAAGGGAGCACTTCGCAATGCCACCACCTATTCAGCCCTTAATTTTAATAACTCTGCCACTGTCTTTCTATCGCAACTACGTGCTAGTTACCGACTGGGATATCGAATGGACTTGGCTGTTGAAGGACGCTGGATTGGTCAGTCTGCGCCTGGCCCGAGTGAAGTGGGTGTGGCTGTGGAAGCGGGTTATTACCTAACACCCGATTTGCGGATTGGGGTTGGCTACAGCTTTGGTAGTGTCGATGACCGAGATTTTACGGGATATCGCTCAAAGGATGGTCCCTACCTGAGTGTGACTTTCAAGGTAAACGAACTTTTTGGTGGCTTTGGGCGGCAAAGAGTTGTGCCACCTCAGCAGCAGGAAACGCGTGTGAAACCGGTTGCTTCAGAGGTTACCTCTCCTTCTTCCCCTTCTGGCCCAGATGTACCAGAACGATCGCCTTCATCGCCTGCTTCAACGGACGAGAAGCCTGACGCCCCAGGCGGGCAATCAAACACGCCCATAACCAATCCGACAAGCACAGATAAATAGGCGATTAATCACGCTTCTACTCCAATGCAAGCTGCTCTGGACTTCCCATGAATTACAACGGTATAAAAATCACAAAATTAGGGTGTAGGAACGCTCTCAATAAGGGGAATGCCCAAGAAAATCACCCCCTCACCCCCTCTGTCCTCCTTTGCGTTCTTAGCGTCCTAGCGTTTCCCGGCTTAGCAACTGCTCAGGCGACAAGCCCTGTAGTGGTGGTGGTTAATAGTAACCAGGATGGAGCAATCCAGGCAGACGATGCCTTGACGTTGCGGGAAGCGATTGAGATTGTTAATGGTCAGCTAGGTGTCGATCGCTTAAGTGAGGCGGAAAAAGCGCTGGTTAAACCCCTAGCATCTAGTACATCATCCCGTATTGAGTTCAATTTATCGCCTGGACAAACCACGATCCGCCTAAATGAAACGCTGCCACCCCTGGCAAGTCCGGGACTGGTGGTTGATGGTACTACGCAACCGGGTTATGATGCGACCCGGTCTGCAACGGCTGAAATTGAGATTCCCATTCCTGTGGTAGTGATCACGCCAGCACCAGACCAGGAGATCTTAAGGGGACTAAGCATCCTTGCGGATGGTGTCACAGTTCGAGGGTTAAGCCTCTACGGTTTCGGTGAGCGTCCTCAAGTACCGACGCTGAACACACCGCCAGCGGATATTTTTATTGCTCATCGGTTACCCCCTCCCGATCCTAGTCTGCCGCAACCCCCGAATCAAAACCCTTTGTTTTATGAAGGAAATAGTCCCCCCAAAGATGTCCTAATCGAGCAGAATTGGCTGGGTATTCCACCCGATGAACGAATGCCAGAGACGCCATCAGCGTTTGGAGTGTCCGTATTCAATAGTTTGGGGACGACTATTAGACGAAATCGAATTGCTAATCATCAGGGTAGTGGCATCATTACTTCGGTTCAGGCAAATAATCTGCGTGTATCAGAAAACATCATTGTTGGCAATGGTATCGCTGGGATGCCTGATGCTATTCGTCTGGAAGGAGTGATTGACAATTCGCAGGTTACTGGAAATTTAATTTGTGGAAATGACGGCAGTGGGGTGTATTTGTTTAAACCCCAAGGGGCTGTACAGATACGTGATAACCAAATCACGTATAACGGTAGACGGTTGCGGCGACCTGCGGTTTACCTGATGGGAGACAATCACCAAGTTGTTGATAACCAAATCCGTTATCAGACAGGACCCGGTGTAGTCGTTACGTCGTATCCCAAAAGCGATCACAACATTATTGAGAAAAATCGCTTTGCCGGACTCGAAGGCTTGAGCATTGACCTCAACACCCACCAGAATGTTGAACCGATCCATTTTCAACTGGGAGATGGTCCTAATCCTCCACGGAATTCTCCCAATCGACGCAAAGAAACAGGCAACTCCGCTATCAATGCTCCTCAGTTTACAGCAAGTGAGTTCTTTGTCCTAGGTTCTCAGGTCAAACTCTCTGGTCAAGCCGATCCAGGTTCAACCGTTGAACTCTATCGAGTTAGGGGGGAAAATTCAGCGATTCCGTATGGACCGTTAAGTGAGCCACTCACAACGGTTTCCACAGATGACAAGGGGGATTTTAGAGTCACTCTCAACACGCTACAGCCTGGGGATAGGGTGAGTGCGATCGCAAGTCACCCCCAGTACGGCACCTCGGAACCGGCTCTCAATGCCAGCGTGCAGTCCCCAGGCAGCAGCGTTACTCAAAACCCAGACGCACCAAAGCCAGGTATTCCCCAATGCACGAGTGCACCGCCGCCACCACCGCCACCACCACCACCACCACCACCACCACCACCAGAACCTTTGAGGTTGCGTGTACCGAGGATTATTCACTTTGCTCTCGACCAAGCCACAATTAGTCCTGCCAGCGCAGCGGTACTTGACCAAATAGTCGCTGTGCTAAAGTCATATCCGTTTCTCACCGTGGAAATTGAAGGTCACACGGACCCCCGTGCTAGTGATGCCTACAACCTAGATTTAGGCAACCGTCGAGCATTAGCAGCTCGCAACTACCTCTTACGCCAAGGGGTCGCCCCAGAGCGAATGACGATTCGTTCCTTGGGTGAAAAACAGCGCCGCACAATTGGCACTGAGCGTCTAGATTATGCACGCGATCGTCGGGTTGAGTTCATTTTCCAAGACACCAGAGGAATAGAAATCATCTTTGAGGAGCAGGAAATGGATCTGCAACTAGAACGCACGGGAGGCTCCAGGTAGTGCATCGTAATTTCCACCAATCTGAGCGACAAACTGGCAACCGTAGAGCGATCACATCATTTCTTAGTAACTTCAGTACTATATCCCTTAATTTCAAGAAGCAAGCCCTAACAGCACATGGACAAGTTTGTGCTCAGGTACGGGCTGCCTTGGTAGTGTTAGGCACAACACCAGTGACGGGTAAATCAACTCAAGGCATTTCTATGCCTTACCAGCGTCTTGGCTGGCTGACTGGTGGCACACTTTTGCTGTTGGGAGCTATGGGTTCACCAGTAATAGCTCAGACCACTATAGTTGATGAAACCTTTAGAAACTCAAGTACCTTTGGATGGAGAGTTGGGAACCAAAGTCCTGGAGCCAAGCTCGACCCTTGCCTAACAGCCGGGAATGCAACGACGCCAGCCAATTCAATTCAACCTTGTGGTGATACAGTTGATCCCAATGGCGCAGGAGTGCTCAGGCTAACGACAGCTCAGCAAGACCAAGCCACCTTTGCTTTCTACGACTTCCCCATTCCTTCAGAACTCGGTTTAGAGATTACCTTCAATTACTTCTCCTATGGTGGTGCGGTAGTTGGCAACCCACCCAGTAATGGGGATGGCGTCACGTTCTTCCTGTTCGATGGTAATACTCCTAATGCTCAGGCTCAACCAGGGGCTTTTGGGGGTTCTTTAGGTTACGCTCAAAAGCAGGATCCGGGTGCTATACCTGGACTGGTCAATGGCTACCTTGGCGTTGGGCTGGATGAGTTTGGTAACTTTGCCAATGATTTAGAAGGTCGTGGCACTGGCTCACCTGTGGGTGGCAACTGTGCGGGTAATCCTCCTGCGGCTGCCGACAGAGTACTTGATTCCATAACACTCAGGGGTTCGGGCAATGGGCAAACGGGATATTGCTTTCTCGCTAATTCAGGACTTCTCCCCCAAGGTATTGATGTTCCCGGTGCAGTTAATCGTAATGGCGCTATTCGCAGTGTCAGGATTGTACTGACTCCGGATGAGCAATTGAGCGTTTTTATCGACTTTACTGGGACTCAAAACTTTCCAGCTCAACCGACCATCGGTCCGCTTAACTTGCGTGACACCGCTATCTTCCCGAATCAATCTCAACGTCCTAGCACCTTCAAGTTAGGTTTTGCCGCTTCCACTGGAGGTGCGACGAATATCCATGAAATTCAAAACTTCAAAATTACAACACTACAAGATGCACCAACGCCTGACCTGGCAATTAAAAAGACGCCAAACCCTGCCAGTTTCGTAGGGGGGGAAACAGCTCAATACACGTTGACAGTTACCAATGTGGGTCAAGGTTCTACCACTGGACCCGTTACGGTGACAGATACACTACCTGAGGGCTTCAGCCTTGCCTCTTTCTCTGGCAATGGCTGGAACTGTTTAGAAAACCCAGCAAGAACGGTGACTTGCGTCTATTCTGGAGATCCCTTATCAAATAACCCCGCCACTGACCCAGTCATCTCTCCCGGTGAAACTCAGGAAGTTGTGATCACTGTGAATGTTCCCACTACACCTGGCGATTACACCAATAGTGCAACGGTTTCGACTATCGGGGATAATAACCCGACCAATGATAACGATCAAACCACAGTACCTGTGACAGGCATCGTGGTACCCAGTAAAACCGCCAGAGTAGTTGATGCTAATAATAACGGAGCAGCTGATCCAGATGAAGCGATCGTCTACACCCTCACCCTGAGCAATGTTAGTACTACGGACTCACCAGACACAACCTTGTCCGATGAAATTCCGCCAGGAACAACTTACATCCCAGGAACAACAACCCTTAATGGTGCACCCGTAGCCGATGCGCCAGGCAACATCATGCCTTTTTCCGGCAATGGCGCACCCGTCAACAGTGCTGGCGCACCCCCTGGGCAAATTGCGGCGGGACAGACAGCCACCGTCGAGTTCCAGGTCAGAATTAATAATCCTCCTGGTGTTACTGAGATTAGAAACATCGGACGGGTGAACGGTCCCCAAATCATCCCATCGGTACCAACGCCACCAGCTGTTACCCCAATTGGGGTAGTTGGGGTACCACGCCTGCGTCTGGTCAAGCGGATCACCCAAGTCAATACGACCCCCAACACTAGCATTATTGATGATCCAGCCGACCCCAATGATAATCCAGGCATCTGGCCAGCTAACTTACAACCCATAGGGTTTATCCGGCAAGACTCACAGAATCCTTTAAAAAGTGGAGACGAAGTCGAGTACACCATCTACTACCTCTCTGATGGAACCCAAAACGTGCAAAACGTCAGGCTTTGTGACGCGATTCCGGAAGGAACAACGTTTGTCCCTAATAGTTTTGGAGCAGGGAGTGGAATTTTAGTGAATCAAGGTGGGGCACAAACTCCCCAAACCAATGCAGCAGATACAGATAAAGGGACTTTTATTTTGCCCCTAACCCCTGTAACGGCTCCCTGCCCTAATACCAACAACCCAAATGGTTCAGTATTGTTGCAGTTGGGAGAGGTTGTGAACACTCCTCCCAATAACGTGGGATTTGTGCGCTTCCGCGTCAAAATTGACTAAACTTCTCCCAGTGCCTTTGAGCGAGCTAAAACTAAGCTCCTGTCGGGCACTGCCAGTTAGGTTTTAGGTGTTAGGTAGTAGGTGGTAGCAAGGAAGCGACCACCTACTACCTTGAGTGTTTGTGTCATTTTTCAGACCAATTGGTATAAAAACAATTTTCCATTGGAAAAACTTTAGCTTTAAAACCCTGAAGTTATTGCATTGCAATAACTTCAGACTGCTCTTGGGTGGAAATTATCAGAATTGATCTGAGACGAGCAGTACATAAATTTTCTAAATTGTCAAGATCAGTTTTTCCTCAACGCAGATAAGCCTTAACTGATCTAGTCAACGTTCCTATTTAACAAGGATTCTAGAGGTTTCTCAGGATCTGCTGACGAACGCGAAGGGTTGACGCCCCAACTAGGCTAACGCGATCGTAAACAGTTTTGGTATCAAACCTGCTCTCTTACCTAGGGTACAGATTCGTTGTCTGTGCGCTCAGCTCATCCTTGAAACTTTTTACTTTTATGTTTCCCATTTTCAAGAAGCACATAAGAGCACACTGGCAATCTTGTGCCCAAGTCCGAGCTAACTTGGCATTGTCATGTGAGACATTAGTGACGGGTAAGTCAACTCAAGCCGCTTTTATGCGTTGCCAGCATCTCGGCTGGCTGGCTGGCAGCGTGCTTGTGCTGTTGGGAGCGATAGGTTCACCAGTCGTGGCTCAGACCACTATAGTTGAGGAGACTTTTAGAGACCCAACAGCCTTTGGATGGAGACCTGGTCCTGGCAGTAATGGACCTCCTGGCAATCCTGGATGCTTGACTGCACAAGGGACATCTCAACCTGGATCACTTCCTACCTGTGGTACCCCAGCTGAGCCTCTTGGAACTGGAGCGCTTAGGCTCACTGACACGGGTCACGATCAACAAACCTCTGTTTTCTACAACTTCCCGATTCCTGCCGAATTCGGTTTAGAGATTATTTTCAACTACTTCTCCTACGGTGGTGTCACATCTGCCGATCCTCCCAGTGAAGGAGATGGTATTACTTTCTTCCTCTTTAATGGCGATACCCCTAATAATCAGGCTCGACCAGGTGCCTTTGGGGGTTCCCTGGGTTACGCCCAAAAGCTGGGTACTATATCTGGACTGGTCAATGGCTATCTTGGAGTTGGTCTAGATGAGTTTGGCAATGGAGCTAATGATTTAGAAGGTCGTGGTAGTGGTTCGCCTATTCCAGGTAACTGCGCCGGTAATCCTGCTCCGGCTGTCGATAGAGTACTTGATTCCATCACACTTAGGGGTTCGGGTAATGGGCAAGCTGGATATTGCTTTCTCGCTAACTCGGGGACTCTCGCCTCAGGCATTGATGTTCCCGGTGCAGTTAATCGCACTCAGGCTATCCGTAGTGTCAGGATTTTACTGACTCCGGATTACCGATTGAGCGTGTTTATCGACTTTACCGGGACTCTAAACTTCCCAGCTCAACCCACCATTGATCCACTTAACTTGCGTGACACGGCTAACTTCCCTAATCAAGGCACTCCCCCTACCACCTTCAAGTTTGGTTTTGCCGCTTCGACTGGAGATGCCAGCAATATTCATGAAATCCGAAACCTCACAATTAGAACAATACAAGATGCGCCTGCGCCTGATTTGGCGATTCAAAAAACGCCAAACCCTGCCAGTTTCGTGGGGGGGCAAACAGCTCAATATACCTTGAGGGTCACTAATGTGGGTCAAGCTTCTACCTATGGACCTGTTACGGTGACAGATACACTACCTGAGGGCTTCAGCCTTGCCTCTTTCTCTGGCAATGGCTGGAACTGTTCGGAGAAAGAGGCAAGAACGGTGACTTGCGTCTATTTTGGTGATCCTTTGTCAACCAATCCAGCTACTGACCCAATCATCTCTCCGAATGAAACTCAGGAAGTGGTGCTCACCGTGAATGTTCCTACTACACCTGGCGATTACACCAATAGCGCAACGGTTTCGACGGCGGGTGATAATAACCCAACCAACAATACTGATCAGGTGACGGTACCTGTGACAGGCATTGTGGTACCGAGTAAAACTGCCAGAGTCGTTGATGCTAACAATAACGGAGCAGCTGATCCAGATGAAGCGATCGCCTACACCATTACTCTGACAAATATTAGTAATACAGACTCGACCGATACCATCCTCTCCGAGGAAATTCCGCAAGGGACAACTTACATCCCAGGAACAACAACCCTTAATAGCGCACCCGTAGCCGATGCCGCAGGCAACACCATGCCTTTTTCCGGTAATGGCGCACCTGTCAACAGCGCTGGTGCACCACCTGGGCAAATTGCGGCGGGACAGACAGCCACCGTCGAGTTCCAGGTTAGAATCAATAATCCTCCTGGTGTTACTGAGATTAGAAATGTTGCGGTAGTTAGCGGTGCCCAAATCATCCCACCAACACCGACGCTACCGATTGTTACACCGATTAACCCGGTTGGGCTGCCGCGCCTGCGTCTGGTCAAGCGGATCTCCCAAGTGAATACGACCCCCAACACTAGCATTATTGATGATCCAGCCGACCCCAATGATAATCCAGGCATCTGGCCAGCTAATTTACAACCCGCAGGACTTTTCCGACAAGATCCACAAAATCCTTTGAAAAGTGGAGACGAAGTCGAGTACACTATATACTTTCTCTCTGATGGAACCCAAAACGTGCAGAATGTCAAGATTTGTGACGCAATTCCGGCAGGAACAACGTTTATCCCTAATAGTTTTGGATTAGGGAGTGGGATTTTATTCAATCAAGGTGGGGCACAAATCCCCCAAACCAATGCAACGGATACAGATAAGGGGACATTTTTTTCGTCTCTAACCCCTGTAACCGCTGCCTGTGTTGATACCAACAACCCGAATGGGTCGGTCTTCTTACAGTTAGGAGAGCTTCCGAGTACTCCTCCCAACAATGTGGGATTTGTGCGCTTCCGCGTCAAAATTGACTAAACTTCTCCCAGGGTGTTCCCAAGTGAAAGAACATACATAGGAGTTGAAAGATAGTCTGCCTATATCAAGAAATGTGTATCGCTACCTTTTGTTCTACAAGCCCTACAATGTCTTAAGCCAATTCAGCGATAAGGAAGCTAGTAAAAGCGACGAAGGCTCTAGTGTGCCGCCTAAGGATGAAGTCTCTTCAAGCTTTGGCGATCGCACTCGTGGTACGCTCAAAGATTACATTCCCATAGCTTCGGTTTACCCAGTTGGACGCCTCGACAGAGATAGTGAAGGATTACTGCTGTTGACAAACAACGGACGGTTACAGCACCGACTTTCAGATCGGCGATTTCGTCATCCTCGTACATACTGGGTACAGGTAGAGCGTATCCCTGATGAGGCAGCCCTGAACAAGTTACGCGGCGGTGTAGTCATTGAGAATTACCAAACAAGACCCGCGCTGGTGCAGCTACTATCGACAGAACCTTCTCTGCCGCCTCGCCAGCCTCCGATACGGTTTCGTAAAACGGTACCGACTTCCTGGCTAGAGATAACTTTAACTGAGGGGCGAAATCGGCAGGTGCGGCGAATGACCGCAGCTGTAGGGTTTCCTACCTTGCGACTGGTGCGAGTAGCACTGGCTAACTTACGTCTAGACAGTTTAGAGCCTGGTCAGTGGCGTGACTTAACACCAAAAGAACTGGAAGTGCTCTTGTCGCTATGACAAACTAAAGCAGTAACACCTAGATCGTTGTCAGCTCATCCTTAGTCTCAGCTTAGAAACCTAACGCTTAATCCTAAAAGCTGCAACCTTCGATTCTGACATGGCAAACTAGATGGCAGTTAGCTAATATACCAAAATTTAGAAACCCTGGCAGGAATTATTGAGGAAGTTCCCTTATGCTAATTTGTCCCCAATGTCAGTTCGAAAACCCCAATACCAACAAGTTTTGCCAAAGATGTGGAACTTCCTTGACCCATAAATCTTGTCAGGAATGCAACACCCAAGTACCAGTGAATGCTGCTTCCTGCCACAATTGTGGGGCTTTTGTAGGAACGGTTTGGTGGGCTATTATTTCCAAAGAACCCGATTCTCTAAATTCTCCAAGGGTTTCTCAAAAAGCACCCGATGAGAAGTCAACTCTAGTAGCCAGTAGCCCGGAAGAGACAGAGGAACCACAGCAACAAGTGTCCCCTGCTTCTAACGAGGCTGAACTGTCCCCACTAGAAACGTCTCTAGAAACAACAGAGGTTGCTTCATCGGACTCCAGTCCACTCGTTTTGGAGCAAGATGAAGATGATCTCGGTGTGTCAGCTGCCTCACAATCAACTCCAGAACCAATTGAGGATGAGGCGTTTTTAGACGAGGCAGTGACGCAACCGATGTTACAACCGAATGAGTCAAGTTTTGCTGAAAGTTCTAGCGAGGATGGCAGTAAGGGTGAAGCATCCTCCCCCACCCCAGTGGTAACCTATTTGGATCACCAACAGCGTTACCGTTTGATAGAACCTCAGAATTTCCAAGAGTTAACTACTGATGTCAAGACTCCTTACGAAATAACTGTCCGAGTTCTAGACTGTCAGCCGTTTCAGAAGTCGCTTCTAGAAGCTCTTATAGAGCAACCACAAGGCGGTTCGGAACAGTTTGATTTATCGGTGAGTCAGTCTTCTGTAAAGGACTTAGATTCTTGGAAGGTCCTTGGTATCCCAGCGATCGCTCAACCCTATTTAGCTCTTCAAGAATCCTACTATCCGACTCTGCCAGATGTTCATGATGCATGGCAGCAAGACGGAGAGGATGTAGTACTTCTGGAAGACCGAACCGAGTGGCAGACGCTTGTTGATTTGTGGGGGAGTGAGCAGCTTTCCACCTTGCAGATTTTATTCTGGTTAGATGAGATGGCAAAACTGTGGGAGGCACTTGAACCCTGGCATTGTCGTCAGAGTCTCTTGGAGACTACTAATCTACGGGTGGATGAAGACCAGGCACTGGGTTTAGTACGTTTGTACCCAGAACCCAAAGAACACCCCCTGACACTACAGGATCTGGGACAAACGTGGCAGATGTTATTTAGTCAGTCCCAGCGAACCCAATTTACGTCTTTGGGAGCAGTGTTCCGGGAGATGTGTACGAGTGAAATTGAGACGATTAAAGATTTGCGATCGCGCTTGGAAGCGATCGCCCACGAACAAGAATCCTTGTTTATGACCTCTCCCCAATACCAAGATCCAACTGGAAAAGTGACCACTCTCGATGAACAAACTGTTACGTCAGAAGAAATAGGATCTGCTGTGCTTACAAAGTCTCCTCATCATGACCCCAGCATTATCAACGACGAGTCAGAACCACCAACAATTGTTCTGCCGATGCAGTTGCAAAGTTTAGATGACGTCGGGTGTACGGATATTGGTCACCAACGCGAGCATAATGAAGACTACTTTAGTATCCTGACACAGATCAAAAAGCAAGAAAACCCAATGGGTCGAGCTGTCCAAGCTCGTGGCCTCTATATTCTTTGTGATGGTATGGGAGGACACGCAGCTGGGGAAGTAGCTAGTGCAATGGCGGTTGAGACGCTCAAGCGCTATTTTCAAGAGAATTGGAACGAGCAGTTTCCGACAGAAGAAAGTGTTCGTGAAGCTGTGCGTCTAGCCAATCAGGCAATTTACGAGGTCAATCAAAAAAATGCCCGCACTGGTAGTGGCCGCATGGGCACAACGCTGGCGATGATTTTGATCGAGAATACAAAGGCTGTGATTGCTCATGTGGGAGATAGTCGCCTGTATCGTCTGACCCGCAAGCGAGGTTTAGAACAAATCACAGTCGATCACGAGGTAGGCGAACGAGAAATGAAGCGGGGGGTGCCCAGGGAGATTGCTTACGCTCGTCCTGACGCGTTACAACTGACTCAAGCCTTGGGACCACGAAGCGACCAGTTTATCAATCCTGATGTTCAGTTTTTAGAACTCAACGAAGATAGCTTATTTGTTTTGTGTTCTGATGGTCTGTCGGATAATGATCTGATAGAGACTCACTGGCAAACCCATCTTGCCCCGTTACTCAGTTCGCGAGCCAACCTTGATCAGGGTATCCTTCAATTAATCGAGCTTGCTAACGAGCATAACGGTCACGACAATATCACCGCTGTACTAATCCGGGTGAAGGTGCGACCAAACTTTGAGCAGCAGCAACTACTTTAGGTTATTAGTCATTGGTCATTCGTCATTAGTCATTAGCCAAAGACTAATGACTAAGAATTATGGACTAAGGACAATGGACTAAGGACGATGGTCACGCTGACCCTTTTACATCCCCAAGCCTCCACTCCCCTACAACAGTGGAGTTTTCAGAGTAAATCAACCATTCGGATTGGTCGCTCTCCGGATAATGATGTGATTTTGAACGACCCATTAGTTTCGCGGCATCACTTGGAACTTAAGCGCACGTCTTCTAAATCGGGTAATTCGTGGCAATTAGTTAATCAGGGAACAAATGGCACTTTCCTCAACGGTATCCTAGTGTCGCGGGGTACAGTGCCCGATGACGCCCTGATCCGGTTGGCACGAGAGGGACCGCTTCTGAAATTCAAAATTCACCAATCAGCTTCCTCCGTGCCTGAGCCGATATCTTCAGTAGAAGAGAAATTAATTGCACCTCAAGAAGAGGCTAACAATTGCACCCATCAAGGCAATCCTCCAGGAAATTTATTTTGTATTCATTGCGGACAACCTTTGGTGCCAATACAGCGAGTTATCCGTCAATATCAGGTGCTACGGACTCTGGGGCAGGGGGGAATGGGTACTACCTATCTTGCTTGGGATAAAAACGTGACCACCAAACGACACCCTAGCTTGCTGGTGCTAAAAGAAATGAATGCCGACATGGCTCAGGTTTCCAAAGCCCAAGAACTCTTTGAACGAGAGGCTCGCACCCTGAAGTCGTTGAATCATCCGGGAATTCCAAGGTATTACGATTTTTTTGTCGAAAGCGGTAAAAAATATCTAGCCATGGAGCTGATCCATGGTCAAGATCTAGAGCAACGGATTCTTAACGTAGGTCCAGTGACACTGCCACAGGCAATTGAGTGGATGATTCAGACCTGTGACATTCTGAGCTACATCCACTCCTGTAAGCCACCACTAATCCACCGGGATATTAAACCGGCAAATTTAATGGTGCGCCATCGAGATAATCGGATAATAGTGCTAGATTTTGGAGCTGTAAAAGAAATTGGTACAGCACCAGGAACCCGAATTGGTGCTGAAGGGTACAGTGCTCCCGAACAAGATAGAGGAAACCCTGTCACTCAATCGGATCTTTATGCCATTGGTCCGACAATAATTTTCCTGGTTACAGGCGTTACACCGCTCAAGTTTTATCGAAAGCTTGGCGCAGGATATGGCTTTGATGTTGCAAGCATTCCTACAATCACTCCTCAGTTGCGAAAAGTAATTCAGCGCACTTGTGAACCAAAGGTTCGCGATCGCTATCAAACGGCAAAAGAATTGTCAGAAGCTTTAGCCGCTTGCCGATAGGCAGTTGCCTCGCTTTTTACTCACAAAGTTTTTCACAAATGAGTTCTACGGGTGAATTTTAAGGGTAGCTAACCTCTACGAGTTAGCGACTAACTTATTCTTCGTCCCAAGCCTCCACAGCCAGTAAATCAGCAATCGGGTCTTGCATCGTGAAACCAAAGTCGAGCAGTTCTTTTTTCCAGAAAGACCAATCATCCCCATAGAGCAGGGCGATTTTCCACAGGCTATCACTTGGTTTAATAATTTTGGATTCCACAAGTGAATGCACCTGACGTTGCAACTTCACCATTGGGTGAGTAACTTGTTGAGTCATACTCTCAAGATGTTGAAATAACTTTTTACAAATCCTTGACCTAAAAATGCTTCCTGATTTTTATATTGCGCCGGTTCGTAGAGTTCTGCACGGCAAGGAAGCAGACATATACTCTTGTAGCGCATTTAGATAGGTGAATGCAAGTGTTTTTAGAAACCTGTACGGTAATTACTACAACCTTCCACTAATAGCTGTATGCTGCTTTCCTTTAGCTAATTCCCCGGTTCCTTGCCATGAGTTAATTTTGCTGAGGAAATGAGTGACATTTTGCTATGAGCTAACCAGCAGAAGCAGGTTTTGCTTGCATCAAGCTATCAGAACATTGCAGTAGCAAGCCATACTCAATACCTTCTACCACAGCCTGGTAGGAGGCTTCAAGGATATTAGGCGAGACGCCTACTGTTGTCCACCGACGTTGACCATTGCTGGATTCAACCAATACACGAGTTTTGGCAGATGTACCAGCGCCGCCATCAAGAATTCGCACTTTATAATCGGTCAAGTAAAACTGGGCAATTTCTGGATAGAAGTTCTGGAGAGCTTTACGCAAGGCGGCGTCCAGGGCTGAAACTGGGCCATTTCCTTCTGCGGCTTCCAGGATGTCTTCACCATTGACAGCTACCTTAACTGTAGCAAGAGCATTCCTGTAGTGGACACCTATCTCTTGCAGCATATCACAATGAACTTGAAAGCCCTTAACTTCGAACGGCGGTTGCCGATATCCTAAGGCGTCACGCATCAGTAAGTCAAAACTCGCTTCCGCTGCCTCAAATTGAAATCCTTCACTTTCAAGGTCTTTAAGACGTTCCAGGATGTGACGACAAGCGGGGTCTTGCTTGTCGAGTTCATGACCGAAGCTACGTGCTTTTGCTAAAACGTTGCTTAATCCAGACTGCTCAGAAATTACAATCCGGCGCTGATTACCAACTTGTTCTGGCTCAATGTGTTCGTAAGTAAGAGGATTGCGTTCTACCGCTGAGACATGGATGCCACCTTTGTGAGCAAAAGCCGAGCGACCTACAAAGGGAGCATGATCATCCGGGGCAAGGTTGACAATTTCACTAATTGAGCGACTCGCTTGTGTCAGTCTCGCCAACTGCTCATCCTGAATACACTTGTAACCCAGCTTCAACTGCAAGTTGGGAATCAGCGAGCAAATATCAGCATTGCCGCAGCGTTCACCGTAGCCATTGATTGTTCCCTGTACCATGCGGACACCTTCCAGAACACCAGCAAGAGCATTTGCTATGGCTGTGCCTGAGTCGTTGTGAGTATGAATCCCCAATAAGGGAGAGTTTGGAGTTGGTAATTCACTCCCGACTCCGGTTGCCTTAACAACGTCTCGAACAATTTGACTCACTTCATGAGGTAGGGTGCCACCGTTAGTGTCGCACAGGACAAGCCATTCGGCACCAGCATTAATTGCAGTGGTAAGCGTCTTAAAAGCATACTCACGATTATGTTTGTAGCCATCAAACCAGTGTTCTGCATCGTAAATCACACGACGCCCTTGGCTACGAAGGTACTCAATCGTATCTTGAATCATTTCCAGATTTACTTCCAGGCTGGTGTTCAGCCCTTCAGTGACCTGAAGATCCCATGACTTACCAAAAATGGTAACCCAGTGAGTTCCGGCTGCCAAAATCGCTTGCAGCATTGGATCAGCAGCAGCTATGGTGTTGGGGCGTCGAGTTGAGCAAAATGCCACAACTTCCGCCTGTGACAGTGGTTCTTCTTTAAGCTGCCAGAACAATTGCACATCTTTAGGATTTGCCCCTGGCCATCCGCCTTCTATAAAGGGAATCCCCAACTGGTCAAGTTGCTTAGCAATTCGCAACTTGTCTTCCAGTGAAAGTGACAGTCCTTCACGCTGAGAACCATCCCGTAATGTCGTGTCGTAAATCCAGAGTTGGTTTGATTCTTTGGAGGTCATGAGCACAGAGAAAGCAGAAAACACACAGGATAAAAAACACTATGTAAAAAAACTGTCAGAATTAGAGTAAACAAATGTAACAAAAATAGAGCATCTTATGCCCAAAGTCATTGCTCAGGGAAAAACTTTTGAGTGCGAGGTTGGTGCAAATCTCCGGAAGGTTCTCATAGAGAATGGCATCCCTCTTTACAATGGCAAGGCGCAATTGATTAACTGCCTTGGTCTGGGTACCTGTGGTACCTGTGCTGTTCAGGTAGAAGGGGAAGTCTCAGCGCCCAACTGGAAGGATAAAGCGAGGCGATCGCTTCCTCCTCATTCTCCCACGAGCGATCGCCGATTAGCTTGCCAAACTCAGGTTCTCGGTGATGTTAATGTGACAAAATTTGATGGATTTTGGGGGCAAGGGGATCAAGCTGTGGGGCAGCCAGAGAAGTAGAAGAACACTTTTGATTAGCTTGAAAAACGTAGCCTAATTAAGCTCATGCCACGCATAAATGATGTGGAGTTTTCGGTTAGTGGTTAGTGGCTAGTAGTTAGCAGTTAGCAGTTAGTAGTTAGTAGTTTTTTTACTCACCACTGACTTACTTGCCTTCTAACACCTTGCCGCTAGGACACTCAGGGCTAAAAGCCACTGGGTTTCCTGGCGGGGTTCTGTGAGTGACAAAAAATGCCAAATAGTGTGAAGTAAAAGAGACAATAAAGAAAAAAAGTTTACAAGCTGTGTCATCAAACCTTCAAATATCCTCTGAGTCTGAGCCATCCAGCTGCTCTATCTTTCATATCTCTCCCTTGATTCGCATCACACTGATGGCGCTCTATGTGGCGTTGACAATTCCTCTACCATTTTTGGCGCAGGCATCATCGGCACCCGTACCGCCAATCGGGCTGGGGTTAGGAATTGGCTTCGGGGCGATCGCGCTATATGGTGCGTTGAGTGAACGGGTGATTGTGGATGAGGAGAAAATTCAGGTGGCTTATCCCCGTTGGGTGCCCCAGTTTTTCCGCCAAGGCTGGTCATTACCTTGGGCAGAGGTAAAAGATTTGAAAATGCGTACCACTGGTCAAGGGGGGCTGGTTTACTACTTTACAAGCCAGTCATCTGAAAAGGCTTACTTGTTGCCGATGCGTGTAGTTGGGTTTTCCCAGTTAGTCAAGCTGGTGGAAGCGCATACTGGAATTGATACAACAGATGTTCGTCCTTTGGCACAGCCTTGGATGTATCTGATTTTACTGGTATTTACACTATTGCTGTTGCTCACAGACGGATGGACGATTTGGACAGTTCTAACTCAAGGTTTGATCGCATAGAAGATTTGAATTATCCTCAAGGCAATAAAGATAATTATCAAACCTCTACTTCCCCTCAACTACAGCTCAAGCAGGTAAGCCTTGTGAGCTCAATCAAGAGGGTGATTACGGGAGCACCGATATTAACGGATATTTCGTTTGAGGTCTTCCAGGGTGATCGCATTGCGATTATTGGTCCATCCGGTGCTGGTAAAACCTCACTACTACGGCTGTTGAATCGACTCACTGAGCCAACGGGTGGAAGGATTTATCTAGAAAATCAAGACTATCAAAAAATTCCCGTCCTCCAGTTGCGGCGGCAGGTGATGCTGGTTGCTCAAGAACCAAAACTGTTAGGTATGACAGTCCAGCAGGCTTTAGGCTACCCCTTAACGTTACAACAATTGCCTCAACGACAGATTCAGGAACGCCTGGATGCGTATAGAGAACAGTTGCACATCCCAGAAGACTGGCTAGAGCGAACGGAGTTACAACTTTCTGTTGGACAACGGCAGCTAGTTGCGATCGCACGAGCTTTGGTCACTCAACCAAAAATCTTGTTACTCGACGAACCCACGTCGGCTCTAGATGCTGGTACAGCGTCTCATGTTCTCAATGTCTTAGCTGACTTGACCCAGAAGGATAGGATGACGATTGTGATGGTCAATCATCAGCTAGATATGGCGCATCGGTTTTGTACACGGGTACTGTATTTACAGAAGGGTCAGCTCCTTCAAGACACGCCAGTTTCCCAAATTAATTGGGAACACTTACGAGACACTCTAGTTCAAGCAGAGGCTCAATCGTCTCAAGAATGGCTTTGAAGAGGCGAGACAGGACATCGTGTGGGGTACTAAATTCAAAACAATGGTCTAGCTGCCACTGACGCTGCCTGGCGTCCGTTATTGTTGTTTTGAGCTTGAGATGGCAAAGTTCCTGACGGAACCTGACTGCCTTGGAGTATGGCTGGATTAAACCGATAGCCGATGTTACGGACAGTTTGAATCAAGCTAGGTTGTCGTGGGTCAGTTTCAATTTTTTTGCGTAGAGAGAGGACGTGAGTGTCTATCGTGCGCGGGTTGTCAATGGCATCAGGCCAAGCACGACGCAGGAGTTCAGAACGACTCAAGGGTAATCCGGCAGCTTGCGCCAGTACGTAGAGTAAACTAAATTCCTGAGGCGTCAGGTCTACAAACTCTTCTTTGAAGCGGACACGACGCTGCACTAAATCAATTTTGAGGTCACCATAGTCTAGAGAAAGTGGAGCAGCCGTAATCCGGACACGCCGGGTCAGTGCCTCAATCCGTGCCATAAACTCTTGCATGCCGAAGGGCTTAGTCAAATAATCGTCAGCCCCCGCTCTAAGACCCGTAACGATGTCACTTTCTGTATTGCGAGCAGACAACAACAAGATGAGCGATTGTCGCTGTTGCTGGAGCCAACGGCAAAATTCAATACCATCGCCGTCTGGTAAGTCGGAGTCCAGGACAACAAGTGTTGGTTGACGATGGTAGAACGTCTCTCTGGCTTGATGAAGGCTGGCGGATTGGTGTACCCAGTAGCCTGATTGCTGTAGGTGCCAGCCCAGTAGCGATCGCAAATGAGGATTTCCCTCAATAATTTGAATACAAACCGATCCCACGAGAGCTTACTTCCTTGACGCGTGCGTTTCAGGTTAACAGAGCTAATGTCAGGATTTTGTAACACCTGCTACTGAGGGAAGTCAATTGAAGGCTGAAGTCTGAACTATGAAATTACCCCACTCCTAAACAAAGGATGAAATCTGAAGGAGAAAGGACGAAAAAATCCTACTTCTTCTTTTCATACTTCATCCTTACTCACTGTCGCGGCGTCTGCTCAGAAGCCCAGGATACTCGCTGAACTCCTGCAACTCCTGAACTACTTGTTCGTAAATTAGCGTATGATAAATTTAACAAATATTAACGTGTAACCTCCCCCAGCTAAATGAGCCGATGTTAGAGCTATAGATTGACCAAACAGGTTGGTTGACTTGGCCTCGCCGTATAGACGAGTGTTCCTAGTTCAGCCATCTAGAAGGGAGAGTACAAGGCAGCCTCAACGACCAAACCCTTTAGTTACCAGAGAGTTACCGCACTAACCCGATTAGCGGACTTGAACCAAAGGAGCTTTCATCCTCAAGTTAGGAGATTATGCCAGCTAGGCTCAGGCACAATGATAAGTATGAGTCAGCAGCAGTTATCAGTCATAATCATTTGATTGACAGCCTGCGGCTCAAAACTTAAGATCCATAACTCATCAAAAGTATTTAGACCATGCTGCAAGATACTCAAACCATACGCTACTATCAACAAATTACTGACGGTCTAGTTTTGATGTGGAGTCGGGGTTATCGCTTCGATGAGCTGCGACTGTATATTGATGGCTATATTGCTGCTCTTAGGCATAGTAATGCCCTGGAAGCCTACCAAATCCACAGATTGGAGGAAGAAACAACCCGCTACCTCCGTGACCCCTCTAATTTCGAAGCGATGACACTGACACAACCAGAATCTGACTACTATTAGCTAGCTATTAGGGGTTGGTTCTAAGCGGTGGTGTTTTTCATTAAACGGGCAAAATAGACAGTTTGGCTTACACCAAACTGCCTATGACCATTTAATTTTAAGAATAAAAAAGCCCGCCCAAGCGGACTTAAGCAATCCTAATTTTCTTTATAAAACTGCTAAACAAGGCTTTATTTGTCGGTTCGCCTTCAGTTACTAGGTTTTCCCAAAAAGTAGCACTTTAGGACGCCAAAGCCACTTCGACCATCTGCTGTAATTCACCATTTTGATACAGCTCAATCATGACATCAGAGCCACCAACGAACTCTCCGTCAATGTAAACTTGGGGAATTGTAGGCCAAGTGGAGTATTCCTTGATTCCCTGACGAATGTCGTAATCTGCTAGGACATCTACAGTCTCAAAGGGTACGCCCAGTGTATTCAAAATCTGGACAACATTATTAGAAAAACCACACTGAGGCATCAGTTTGTTTCCCTTCATGAAAACCACAATCTTATGCTGGTTTACAATGTTGTCAATTCGCTCTTTCAGTTCTGGAGTCATAGTTAACTTTAGATTCTTCCTGTTACTTGGTATAGCTCTAGTTTAGCGAGGGTTGAGAAGAAACTTCTCCCTTGCTGCTTAAACAGCTTGACCAGCTGCCTTCCAGGCTTCAGGGGTATAAGTTTTAAGTGCCAAGGCATGAATAGCTTCTGTTGCCATTGCTTCCTCTAGCGCCTTGTAAACGAGCTGATGCTGTTTAATCAGAGTCTTGCCTTCAAACTGAGAAGAAATGACGATCGCTTGAAGATGGTCACCACCGCCAGTTAAATCTTGAATCTGCACTTGAGCATCTGGTATCTCTGCCTTGATCATTGCCTCAACTTGTTGTTGGCTAATCATTAAAACTCCCCTCTATGTTGAAACGGCTAACTCTAATTTAACTTTTTATGAAGCCCGGACGATGTAGGTGGGTCAGCAGCAGGGGACGACGTAGACTATTTGTTAGCCGGAGCAGACGAGGTAGGCTGGTTATCACGCGGTCTAGGATAAGGAGCATCCACAAATCCTAGTTCGAATAGCTGCTGATAGGCTTTCTTACCGAGGTCACGAGTTGGGTTTTGTGAACGAACAATCTGAATTAACAAGGGTACAGCCAGCTCTGGCTGATTTTGTGCGCGATGTACAAGTGCCAATTGATAGGTAGCTTGATCTCGCATTTCAGCGGTGTCCAGCGCTTTTTTGCGTTGCGCCTCAAACACCCTGTTGTCGATTCCCGAAAAACTTGTTGATAGCTGCTGATAAAAATTAGACAACTGATTGAAGATCTGACGAGCCTCTTGGAGTTTTTTGGCAGCCAAGGGATAGTTTTGCGTGTTAACCGCACTATCCGCCTCTGTCATCAAACGCTGCCCTCCCGGCAAACTTAGAAGGCTGTCATTTTGGGTTAAGGGTCGCAGATTATTGGGATCAGTCAAGTCCTGCTGTATTTCAGTTGGACCTTCTGGAAGCGCAGGAACGGAATTTTGAGCCTGTGCCGATGGCAGCAGTGCCAAAGCGGTCATGAAGGGTAAAGAAATAAGGCAGGTAAAGCCGAGGCGACGAACAGTTCCAGAAGAAACCATGAAATAACGTTTTGGGGTTATCTAAAAGACACAACGTATCTAAACTTCGGTATCTTACCATTGCCAGACCCCGATAAATGGCAGTCTTCCAGCAATGAGAGCTCTAAAGTCTTGGCATGGTTAGACTCAAACCACCAGCACAAAGTTCCCTGACTTAGGAAGACCTGAGTGCTGAGTCAGAAAATCCTAATTAGGGAATTCGCTACTAAAGATAAGTTTCCCACGGATGAATCCTCTGCGATTAGGACGAAACCAACAAATCGACAATCCAAAATATAAAATCGATTGATAATTCTAAGGAGTCTCCCCCATGACCAGTAGCCCTGATTCTGTGCCAGAAAATTCTCCTCAAACGAGCGGCATCCCAGAAAAGAGCGTAGGCATACTGTTACAGAGGGGAGGTGAGGAACTGGCGCTTGTAAAGGTGAGCGATCGCTTCACAGTACGCCCCACTTCCCGAAAGGCTGTCCATGAGTTGACAAGCATCTTACCAGCCGAACCGCTTCGGGAGATTCCTCGCACCCATCTTCAAGAATTTACGGTTGCTCCCCGACAGCGGGACGAGGCAATGCAAGCGGCACGCAATAGTGATGCTGTCGCCTTTGCTAGTCATGTTTATCAGCTCAAGGATCATCCGGAGACACTAATTTACCTGACTGATCAGCTGACGATTCAATTTACTCCAGAAATAGAGCAAGCAGTGATCGCGGCGATCGCTTCCGAATTTGGCTTACAATCCATCAAACCAGTAGTTGGCATCCCCAACACCTTCGTCTTTCAACTCACTAGTAACGCCACAGAAAATCCTATCAAAATCGCCAATCGGCTGATTGGTCGTCCAGAAATCTTAATCGCTGAGCCTAATATCGTAGTACCAAAGCAGTCTCACTACCGTCCCCGTGACCCCTTGTATTCCAAGCAATGGTATCTCAACCATAACGGCGGCTCAGAACTAGCAGCTGGTTCTCATATCAATGTCGAAAAAGCCTGGGATATTACTCGCGGCGATCGCTCTATTGTTGTAGCCATAGCTGATGATGCCATTGACGTGAACCACCCGGACTTTCAGGGGACTGGCAAAATTGTTGCTCCTAAAGACTTGAAAGACCAAGACTTCTTGCCGTTGCCAGGTAGCTCTGATGAGAGCCATGGAACCGCTTGTGCCGGGGTAGCCGTTGCGGAGGAAAACGGCATTGGCATTGCTGGGGTTGCGGCTGGCTGTGCTCTGATGCCTATCCGGACTACGGGGTTTCTGGATGATGAGAGTATCGACCAGTTGTTTGACTATTGTGTTGCCAATAACGCCAGTGTCATCTCTTGCAGTTGGGGACCGGCTGCCGTTTACTTTCCCCTCTCTCTACGGCAACGCGCTGCCCTGACTCGTGCTGCCACTCAGGGGCGTAAGGGGAAAGGCTGTGTAATTGTCTTTGCTGCTGGTAATGCCAATCGCCCCGTCAATGGCACTATCTTTGAGCGGAGTTGGCCTAATGAATTACTGAGTGGCCCAACCAACTGGCTTGGTGGGTTCACGATTCATCCCGACGTAATCACGGTTTCTGCTTGTACCAGTCTGGGCAAAAAATCTGCCTATAGTAACTGGGGTACTAATGTCTCTGTCTGCGCCCCCAGTAACAACGCACCGCCGGGAATGTGGTTTGAGCAAAGGGGTTACACTTATACGGCACCAGAAGTTACAGTAAACCTTTCTGGGTTGGGCATGTTCACCACCGACTTGGTCGGCTCACCTGGATACGAAAGTGGCGACTTTGTAAGCACTTTTGGCGGCACTTCCAGCGCTTGTCCAGTTGTAGCTGGTGTTGCCGCACTGGTGCTTTCAGCCAATCCCGATCTTACAGCTCAGGAAGTCAAGCGCCTGCTTCAAGAAACAGCTGACAAAATTGTTGACCGTGACGCTGACCCCCAGTTGGGGATGCGGCTGGGGACTTACGATACTAATGGTCACTCTCAGTGGTTTGGCTATGGCAAGGTGAATGCTTTAAAAGCCGTACAGGCGGCTCAGCTTAAAGCCAGTCAAACACAAACTGTCGTCCGGCGTCTGTCTGCACGCAATGACAAGCTGCTTGGGATTCCTGATGACAATCCTCAAGGAATTACGAGTGCGATTAAAGTGAATGACTCGGCAGTAGTCCGAGAGATTCAGGTAACAGTCAATATTGAACACGACTTTCTAGGAGATATTGAGGTGAGTTTGAAAGTCCCCACAGGTGAGACGGTACTCCTACAAAGCCGCACACTTGGTTCTAGAACTCAGCTTCAAGAAACGTATTCTGCCCAAACTACGCCAGCCCTTAAGCAAGCCTTCAATAAACCAGCAGCAGGTGTCTGGCAATTGCAGGTGATAGATTATGCTCCTCAGGATACAGGCAAGCTCAAAAGCTGGGAATTGAGTTTGGGAGTGTAGATGATAAGTTAAGCGATCGCTAATACTGTTTCTCAAGTGATCAAGGGTAGGTCGGCGGTTGATTGTGTTAGATTCAACAACTGGTTTTACTGAAAATAAGGGCGATCGCTAGTACGATGCCCTTATTCTCATAAATTCCGAAGCCTCAATTAGGAGCGCCAAGAGTTACGCTCCGATAACACTCACTAGTGGTGACGACCCAACCACTTAGCCGCCGCCACTCCTAAAACACCTGCCACCAAGGGATTACTGAGAAACTTCATAATGCCTGGTTGTTCGGCTAGCACATCTTGGAAGACATCCGGATGCGAATGATAGGCGAATGATGCAAGTTTGGTGACATCATCAGGACTCATGCGACTGGGATGGTGAGTGGAAAGACTCAGTTGCTGCTCAAGATCACGCTCACTCAATCCTCTGTTGTGTAAGCGCTTGAAAAACGCACGAGCAACATCATCGCGTTCATTTGGTTTGATTTGAGCGATCGCCTTTTGAAGTTCTGGCTCCATTTGGCTGACGGGAATTTTGTCGGGATGTAAAGACCGACCAAACAACTTGCGACGTTCATCCGGCGAGGAACGCTGGGCGAAATCATCAAAATTTTCGTATTCCTGCCCTGAATTCGTTGGGGCATCATCGAGGGATTCGACATTACCCTGAGCCAAATCATTCATGATTTGACGCTTGTACTGTTCGCTGCTCGTCATTATTAATTTTCTCCTTTTCTACCTCAACTAGTGAGGTAAAATTACATCTTCAGCCTTTTCAAATCAGGTGACTCTATTTCTCAGTCTTTGGCAGATTTAACCGCCTCACCCAGCAGGACTTATTTGTATTCAATTTGCTTCGACTGCTGGTCATACTGAGCCGTCAAAATCAATTTCTTGTCAGGTGCATACACCAAAACTTTTAAGTCCTGATTTGGGAAATTCTTATGAAATCCTTGAACCAGGGATTTGGCTAAGGGCTTCACTTCATCCGGACGAACTTGACGCGTAATCACAACGCCTAACTTATTGTTGTCACGCACGTAGGCATCTTGAACTATTCCCTTAGCCGTCGAGACAACCCAATTTCCAAAATCTTGTCCAACAGCACTATTTCCGCGTTCCAGTTGGGCATAGTCCCCAGTGCGGCTTAGTGTTGGTACATTGGTAGTCGGTTGTTTGGCTTGAGCTGTACCGCTACAGGCTGCCGTCGTGGTGAGGACTAAAATCAAGACGAGAGCCGTCAAAATTTTACGACAATGTTGAATTAGACTCACTTTTGTCTCCTACAAAAAGGACATTTCATGAACAGAACTCTTAGTTAACTCTCTGTTCTATTGAGTTGAATACTATAGTCATCAAGGTCTAGATAATTTCTTTGCTCTCTAAACCTGATTGAGAAAGTCTTAACTTTAGTCAAGCGCTTCCTTAACGTTATCTTTCACGTTTTCTACGCTGTGGCGAACTTGGCTTTCAGCTTGCTTCGCTTTTCCTTCTGCTTTGTCTTCCGGATCGCCCGTTAGATTGCCCAAAGCTTCTTGGGCTTTGCCTTCAATATTTTTACCAGTAGCTTTTGCCCGATCTTCTAAACTCATTTTTTTTACTCCGTAATGCTTGACAAACTTATTTTCAAAATCGACTAACAATTTTGAAGCTTTTGTTACTATCTATACAAATAATCTCTAATTTATTTGCTGAAGCCTTCTGCCGGAAGACATAATAAAGCTCTCGAACTAACGGAGTAGCTGGCCCTTGGGGATCAACGGTTCTGATGTCAAAACTGATGGAGGACAATGTAAGCTAGGCTGTAGACCTAATAAGGTTTGCAACTCTCAGACTTCGCTGAGCATCCTTGAGCTTATTGCGACTTAAAGTGATTGATTCCGCGATTTGGTCAGCTTATCCCTCTATAAAATTGACTCATATGTGACATCTAACAGGGTTGGGATAGGTCTAGCACTTAGCTGTGTTCGGGGTATTAGCTGGAAACAAAGTCTAATCAGCTGTCGCGCTTACAAGTTGCATTATGGCAATGGCTAAAAGTCTCACGAACATTACATTAAAGCATTTTGGATTTTGAATTTTGAAGTTCGAATTGCTTATCAAGTTCAGCCGCGTTGTTCATGTATAGTGAGGGTGCGATCAGCTTCGCTGGTGTCGTAGGCAATCGCGCTTATAAACTCTCTCCTCTTGCCTCCGAGAGTTCACTGTGCTGTTTTTACGATGTGGATGCAATATTCGAAGCCTAATGCTTTAACTGGGTTGATCGGTGGTAGTGCTTTGATTTTATTTGGGTGTAGCAGTTTACGACACGCCCTGTTTCAATCGAGTGCCTTTGATCTCGGTTATTTTGACCAAGCCATTTATTTGATTAGCCAGGGACAGACACCCATCGTTTCGTTCTGGGGGTATCACTTTATGGGGGGTCATGCCGACTGGGTTGTTTATGGACTGGCGTTGCTGTACAAGCTTTATCCAGACGTTCACTGGTTGTTTGCTGTGCAAGCAGCTGCATTGGCTTTGGGTGCCTTACCTACTTTTTATTTGGCTCGTCAGGCAGGGTTGAAGGAGTCACAAGCAACAGCTATGGCAGTAGTATATCTGCTGTATCCGTTGGTTTTTAATCTTAATTTGTTTGATTTCCACCCGGAAGTATTGGCTCTGCCAGCTATATTAGGGGCAATTTGGGTGGCGCGGCGACCATCCTTGCCCTGGCAAGGGGGGGTGTTTTGTTTAGCGATCGCCTTTATTTTGGGCTGTCGAGATGCCCTATCCCTAACGGTAGCGGCAATGGGGTTGTGGCTACTGGTGTTCGAGAAAAAGCGGTGGTATGGGGCTATTGCTCTAATTGCTGGTATTGCCTGGTTTCTGATTGCTACGAAGGTTATCATCCCCTTTTTCAGACCAGGCGGAGTAGAGGCAGTAGCGCGTTATGCCTTTTTAGGCAACTCTGTGCTGGAAATTGCCAAAAATCTCCTGCTTCAGCCAGGATTGCTCCTGACAAGAATCTTCACGCTAGCTAACCTAGAATATCTTGGCTTGTTGTTATTGCCCCTGATTTGGGGACTTTCACCGCAGCATCTAACGCCTTTGGTTGGGGCAATTCCTACATTGGCGATGAACCTGATCACTGACTACCAACCTCAAAAAGACTTAACTCACCAATACTCTTTACCAGCTTTGCCCTTCCTTTTGTTGGCAGTGGTTTCAACGCTAGCCGCAGGTAGAGGATGGCTACAAAACCGACGAGGCATTATCCTGTGGGCGTCAGTGGCTTTCATCGCTTTAGCTAAGTTTGGTTATTTCGGCTCTCAGTATCTGCAAACCTTGGATACCTGGCAAGCTACACGAGAGGCGATCGCTCAGATTCAATCTAAAGGTAGTGTCTTAACTCCAGCTGAAGTTGCTCCTCATTTAACCCATCGCCCTAACGTCAAGCTACTGATTGCGGGTTCCGAGTCAGCTAAATTAGCTGAGTTTGAGTATGTGTTACTGAATTTACGTCATCCGGGTTGGAACAGTTCTCCACAAGTTGTCATTAACCTTTTGGAACGACTTAAGACTACACCAACGTTTCAATTAACCTATCAACGAGATGATGTTTATTTGTTTAGGAAAGGGTCTTAATACAAATAAATAGGTTTATAGGACATTAAAATGGCATATCCACAAGCCCCCTGGACGCTTCACGGCTACGCAATCCAGACCTTGCAGTTGTTGGACGTTGAGCGAGTACGCCCATTTATCCCGCCAGAGTTGAAGCTCATTTCTGTTTTCCCTGGAAAGACCGTAGGCGGAGTTTATGTCTCTTATTACGGCTCAGGTTCAGTACTTGAGTACAGTGAATTGATTGTTGTCGGTGGTTTAGTAAGCTATGCAGGCAAACTTGGGGGCTGGATTTCCCACATTTATGTAGACAATACGGATTCTGTCGCTGGTGGTCGAGAAATTTGGGGATTGCCGAAGGAACTGGCTGAATTTACTTGGGATAAAGGCAACGCTTCTGGGGCAGTGGCGGAACCTAATCCAGGGCCTGGGCAGCAAAATAGCGTTACTGTTCGTCAAGGCGATCGCCTTCTGTGCCGCCTGAGCTACAGTCGGCAAAGTTTTACATGGCAACTGCCATTCAGTGGGAATGTTTTCAGTACTCTCGATTCTTCCATTCTCTTATTCAACGGTCGGGTTGAATCTCGTATGGGGTTAGTTAGTGGCAAATTGACTGTCCCACCTGAGAGTCCTTTTGGGAGTTTAGAACTAAGTCAGCCTTGGCTAACAGTTTACTGTGACCCGCTGCGCTTTATTGCTGATGTGCCAGAAGCTGTAGGACACCGACAAAGGGACTTCAGCTATCGGTAAATCGTTTGTTACTCCCTTTCCTGATCAAAGATTTATCCAGCTAAGGTGGGGTAGGCACGTAGGGAGTAGGGGAACAATCGTGATAGATAATTTTCCAGGGGAGAAAAGTAAGCCAGGAGAGGACACCAGATGGGCTTCCATGGCACTTGACAACCTGGTACACTGAGAGATGCTGTCTGCGAGAAACAACTACACAACTAGAAATAAGAGCCTAATAAAAGCTTACTGTAAGTAGAAGAACATCTTGATTTGGTTATATCTAAATAAACAAAATCAAGGCTCTAACTTATCTTCAAATAATACTCTGCACTTGGAAAGGTCCTTCTAGTTTAAGACTATTTTTCTTGAGTTTTGAAGTTTTTCCAGTCAACAGAGCGTAGTTATATGGAGGCACGACAGCCCCATAGTACTAAATAAGCCCGACCTGCTAAAAGTATCTTATTTGTCTGATCCCTTAAGAAAAAACCTTTAAACTGATAGTCTCACAAAAGCAGTAGTGCGGGCAGTTTATGTGGTTTCTATTTATCTAGTTACTTGGCAGTTGGTATTGATCTGACAGTAATACCCGTTAAAACGAACGGTTTGTGTATCTCCAAAAAAAAGCAAAAGGGAAGTTGCTGTGGGCAGAATCAGCTGGTGGCTGCTAACTAATGCTGCTGTAAAAAAAACCTCTATACCTAAGGGGAATATTCACCTTACTTTTAAGGAGGAAGAAAAAAGAGTACGAGAAGGAAACAGTATATATCTTTTATGTCTTACTTTTTCCTTTTTCCTTTTCCCTTCTTTAGCACAGGCACAACCCATAGTACCTGCGGCTGACGGTACTGGTACGATTGTGACGCCGACGGGCGATCGCTTTGATATTACTGGCGGTCGAACTTCAGCCAATGGAGCTAATCTTTTCCATAGCTTTACTCAGTTTGGTTTAGACCCCAACCAGACAGCCAACTTTCTCTCCAACCCAGCTGTTCAAAATATTTTAGCTCGCATTAATGGCGGCGACCCCTCGATAATTCACGGACTCATCCAAGTCACGGGGGGCAATTCCAATCTTTTCTTGATGAACCCAGCTGGTATTTTGTTTGGAGCGAATGCCAGTTTGAACGTTCCAGCCTCCTTTACCGCTACTACGGCTACGAGTATTGGCGTTGGTAACCTGCCATTCAACGCTACTGGATCAAATGACTACGCGAACTTAGTGGGGACACCTAGTGCCCTCACCTTCGCAACGTCTCAGCTCCCTGGAGCCATTGTCAATGCTGGTCAACTGGCTGTCGCACAGGGACAACACTTGTCTCTCATAGGTGGCACCGTGATCAGCATTGGCACATTGGCAGCACCTGGCGGAAAGATTACCGTTGCGACAGTCCCTGGTCAGAGGACGCTACGCATTACCCAAGAAGGACACCTGCTAAGTATTGAGATTCAGCCGTCAGACGTACCCATTACTCCTCTCTCCTTGCCTCAACTGTTAGCGGGCAGTAGTCAGGATACTGGCTTTGTGGTTAATAACACTGGACAGGTACAACTGAAGGATTCTGGACTGCCAGTTGGGAGTGGGGATATCGTGGTTCAGAAAGTGGCATCCCCGTCAGTAAACCTAATGTCTCTTGCTGGAGGCAGTATTAGAGACGCTAGGAGCAACTTACCTAACCAAGAATTAGAACAGCCGCCAAGCACGTCTACCGATCCTATTGGAAACGGCAACATCGATCCACCACCACCGCCAGCGCCGCCTCCAGCGCCACCGCCAGCGCCACCGCCAGCGCCACCTCCAGCGCCACCGCCAGCGCCCCCTCCAGCACCAGCGCCCCCTCCAGCGCCACCGCCAGCACCACCGCCAGCGCCACCTCCAGCGCCACCGCCAGCACCAGCGCCCCCTCCAGCGCCCCCTCCAGCGCCCCCTCCAGCACCAGCGCCAGCGCCACCTCCAGCGCCACCTCCAGCACCACCTCCAGCACCACCTCCAGCACCAGCGCCACCTCCAGCACCACCTCCAGCACAACCTCCAGCACCAGCGCCACCTCCAGCGCCACCTCCAGCACAACCTCCAGCGCCACCGCCAGCGCCCCCTCCAGCGCCACCTCCAGCGCCACCTCCAGCACAACCTCCAGCGCCCCCTCCAGCGCCCCCTCCAGCGCCACCTCCAGCACAACCTCCAGCACCAGCGCCACCTCCAGCGCCACCTCCAGCGCCAGCGCCACCTCCACCAAAGAGTAATGTGCTTCCACCGAGCCTGCCTCCAAGGAGTGACGTACCTCCACCGAGCCTGCCTCCAACGATCCTGCCTCCAACGAGCAACATTACTAATCCACCAGGTGGTAATCCGAATAAACCACCCAGTACTGACATGACTAACCTCATGAGTGCTCTCAGTACAATCAATTCACCCTCAGCGAGTTCATCACAAGGATTGATGACTCAAATCTCGTCTTCAGCTGAGGCTGACTCTAACTTGGTTGCAACAAGTGAAGAGCCTTTCACGCGCCAATTCGAGCAATATTTGGGGAGATCTTCTAGGGCTACTACTGTCACTCTGGAAGAGACTCGTGATACTCTTCGCAAAGTTGAGAAGGCTACTGGGGTTAGACCAGCACTCCTATATGTAACGTTTATGCCGCCAAGGGTTGCACTTGGCGAGGCAAGAGCTTTACTCTCACCAATTCAAAGTCCTGAAGACCAGTTGGAATTAGTGCTAGTAACACCTGAGAGGTCACCGATTCGGGTTCGAGTACCTGGAACCACGCGTAAGCAAGTTCTCAAAGTTGCTCAGGAATTTCGCTCTCAAGTGACCAATGTCCGTAGTGGTCGTAACTATAGGGCTTCAGGTCTACAGCTCTATAAATGGCTGGTAGCACCATTGGAAGCAGATTTAAAAGGACAAGGTATCCAGAATTTGGCATTCATCATGGATATCGGCTTGCGCTCAATCCCGATCGCCGCCCTCTATGATGGTCAAAAGTTTCTGGTAGAAAAATACAGCGTCGGATTGATGCCTAGTTTCAGCCTCACCGATACCCGCTACCAGAGTGTTAAAAACATGCAAGTTTTGGCGATGGGAGCAGAGAAATTTGCTGATTTAAAGCCTTTACCGGCAGTGCCTGTGGAGTTGTCACTCATCACATCTTCTCTGTGGCAAGGCAAGTCTTTTATCAATGAGACGTTCACTCTGGAGAACCTGAAAACACAGCGACAACAGCAGCCTTTTGGAATTATTCATCTGGCAACCCATGCTGCTTTCCAATCGGGGGCACCTAGCAACTCCTACATTGAACTTTGGAACAATAAGCTGCGGTTGAACCAATTACCTGAGTTGAATTTGGGTAATCCACCAGTTGAGCTATTGATCCTGAGTGCCTGTAAGACGGCGTTGGGGAATGAGGAAGCCGAATTGGGTTTTGCAGGGTTAGCTGTGCAAGCTGGGGTGAAATCAGCGATCGCATCATTGTGGTCGGTGAGTGATGAAGGAACGCTGGGCTTAATGACTCAGTTGTACCACCAACTGAAGCAAACTCCGATCAAGGCAGAGGCACTGCGGGAGGCACAGTTGGCTATGCTCAAAGGGCAAGTGCATCTCACAGGCGGTCAACTGGTTATAACCAACAATAAGTCGATCACATTGCCATCCACTATGGCAAACCTAGGAAACAAAAATCTTGAACATCCCTATTTCTGGGCAGGTTTCACGATAGTTGGCAGTCCTTGGTAGTGTCACTTGCAAAAGATGGGGGAGCTGGCGGAGCTGGGAGAGTGAGGGGGATGAGGCAGATAACTTCTATGTCTTCCCTACATTCCCTACATTCCCCACCTTCCTCAACTTTCTTGGTTAGGAGTCTACAAAAGAAAAAAATATCCGAAACTTGCTGTAGATTTATGCCAGAGGAAGCGATCGCTTCTTCTTGCGGTAATTGGATGAAGACACCCACTTGCGGTCAAATGGAGTGAGCGAGCCACAGACAGAGAGACGCGATGACTTAGAGCGGAATATAGTTGAATCTGGCGTGAACTGATCAATCCACCCTGTTCGCTGCTGACCTGATTGGTTAGCCTGCCATACTCTACCACTCGTTACATCCAGACAGGTCAGCCAGCCCTTGCCGTAAACTCTGGTATCAATGCAGATGGCGTGACCAAGGTTGACGGGTACACCACTTTTTTGACTGGTATGCCCACAAACCATAGTTTTGCCAGAAAAGTGCGGAGCTGGATTATTGAACTTTTCCCAGAACAGCATAGAGTCGGGTTGCTGTGCTAGAGGTACATCAGGATCAGCATTGGCGTGGACGAAAAAGTGCTTATCCGTTTCGTACCAATCCACGCAGATATTCTCGATAAAATTCCAGTGGCTGTCAGGCACAGCTGCCAACTTATCAGATTTCTTACCGACTTTGCCAGATTTTGAGTAAGAAGCTAGAGTCGCATCACCACCCTTCCCAAGCCACTGTGAGGTTTGCTGATGGCGAACTGACTTCGGCAGTGCTGACGCTCGTGGACTCGCTATCGCTGCGCTAACGCTAAAGCGAGCATTTAGCATCATCACTTCGTGGTTACCGCGTAGAGCCGTCAGCTGTCCAGCTTCATGCAGTGCCATCAATCGGTCGATTACACCTTTTGAGTCGGGTCCTCGGTCTACATAGTCCCCAAGAGTGATGATTTTATCGTTTGGTTGCGGCTTCACAGCGGCGATGAGCGTATCAAGTGCGATCGAACAGCCGTGAATATCGCCAATTGCAAGAATACGCATGGTCAACTTAGCTCGGGTGCGTGTATCTCACTTTTATGGAGATACCTTATTAATTACTTATACAAGCCCTAGCTGTCAGGATGCTATCGATAGATAGTAATCGATGCAACATTCACCTAGGAAACAGTATCAAAAATGCCACCTAAACTACTGAGTCAATACTTTACGTCTCTCCAGAGTAAGAAAACGGATGCCTACAACGGTTAAAGAAGCCAACTCCTTATGGATTATTATCTCCTGACGAGATTAGGCTCTCCATAGCGTGTTGTAAGTCTTTAGTGAGGTCAGCCACAGCTTGTCTAGCCGCGTGACGACTCGCCTGGTAAACTGGATAGCGATCTGAAACCGATAAAGGTTGTCCCACAGTTATCTGTACTCGTTGCTGCCCTAAGCTAGGACGATCAAAAGGGTTGCTCCCCTTGATCCGAGTCACCATATCCCATAAAAGCAAGGTTGTCTCAGCAAAACGCTCTACCGTCATTTTTTCAGCCACGTAGTCCCCTGTTACTGCTACGAAACTTTCTACCAACCGCATGTGCCACATCCGAAGGTTCGCTTCCTCCGCAATGCGATCAGCTAACCCGCGTTCTATGGAAGATACTGCTTGAATATTCTTGAGATCCTCACGATAGATATAATTCCAGCCTGCCTGCTCTAAGCGACGACAACGGTCGATCACACTCCCCTTCGGAGATAAACCAAAATACTCTTCAGCGACCTTTAGCGCGACATTCAGCAGAGCATGGAGACGAGCAGCCAACACTTCATTGTTACTAGTTATCGACTCTTGCTGTAAGAGTGTGTCCACTGGTGGCAGAGTTTGATGATAAAACCGGGTGTAAAACTCCTCCATTAATAACAGTAAATGCTCGCCCAAACGATAGAGCCGTCGATAAAGAGACGCTTCAAAAAGTTGAAGGTTATCTCCTGATAGTGAAGCAGCAGCAACGTTAAGAGCGTCACCTTCAACCTCCAACCTTTTAACCTTTAACTCTTGTTCTGACAAACCACTAGCCGCTTCCAATTCACTTAAAAGCTTTTCTATAGATTTCCAGGGAGCTTCGAGGTAACGATATTGAATTCCCACTGGCACAATCAAAACCTGCTCCGAGCGTCCAGCCTTGAGCAAATCTTCAATACACCAAAATCCTAATTGAGCGATACCTGGTTCTAGAGAGCTGACAATCTCGTTGTGACCATTAACGGCTCCTTCTGGGGCCGCTACCATAGGAAACTTAGCATTAGCAAACAAATTACGAGCGGAGCGCAACCCTATCCAATCTGCTTTTCCCCGATGGATAGGAGTACCACCCAAGCGAGAATAGAGCCAGCTGATTTGTGAGCCTGCCCATAATGGAATTCCTCGGTCATAGATAAAGTGGGCATGAATCGGTCGCTGTAGCGCTATACCCTGTTGTCTTGCTACTTGTGGCACCATCCGCCAAATCAAGTGAGCCATACACAGAGGGTCATCAACACTGGGATGGCGAAACGCGAGCAAGAAGCGAGTCTTACCCTCCTGAAACTGGCGATACAAATCGACTAGTACTTCGACATTGTCTGCTTGAATGTTGGTAATTGCTGTGTGCGATCGCATCCACAAGGGCAGCACCTGCTGAGCGGCTCGTAGAACTAGGGGATTGAGAGCTGGCGGGATAAATTCTAGGGGGGGCTGAGCGTGACTAATCAAATCTGGCAAAGTTGTTTTCTCCTAAGTTGCGATCTGCGCTAACACGGCAGCACTGACGCTAACGCACATCCTAGATTTAGCTGAAATAACGATTATCCAGCCTAGAGATACAACCAGTGATGTGACTGTCACAAAAACTTGTCATCATCCTGTGGAAAGATTTAGCTGATAGTGGACGCTCTGTGTAAGGATTCAGGAAGGTTTAGCGATCGCACAAAGCTGATTTTCCTAACCAATGAGTCAGCCACTGTCCTGTGCTGCCCCAATCAGTCTGTCGATTTATCTAAGCTGTTTTCTGAGGTGACGCTTCAGTAGGGAATTGAGGTGAGGACTGATAATGTCACTGATCACTGATTCAAGGACAGATTATTTCAATGCAAAATAAAACACCTCAGGAAGATCGCTGAGGTGCCCTCTGTGTTCAGTAGATCGTTTATATTATCTTTACAAAACTAATGCCATGATTTATCCGCCAAATTGCTTAAAATCTCTAAGCACAATGGCTAATCTTCTTAATAAAAATTTTATATTTTAAAAATTTCCCAGGGAGTAGAAATCTGTCGATTGCCAGTTCCCTAATTGTTCCTAGCCGTCAAAGTTGGCATCTAACACGAGGGTACCGTCAGTTGATAGCACCATGTAGCGATAATTGCGTGGAGCTACACGCCAAAATTCCCTCAATTGCTGCACGTTGTAGCCATTGGGCACATTAACTTCAAAATATCCGTGTTCCGGAACCCAAGCAATCCACATGCCAGTGTTCGCTTGGCTGTAGCCCATTGTTTTCCAGAACAAATTGCGAATTGATTGCTCTTGCGTTTTGCCAATGGGTACGCGCACCAGTCGCCAAGACGGAGTACCGGCATTTCGCAGAACTTCGCGGGGGAGTTTGTCGGGTAGCGATCGCCCAATGCTGTTGTAGTACCAGTTATAGCGTGCCCGTTCAGTCAACATATCAAAGCGCGTACAAGCGTCATACAATGCTGAAAGCAAGCGACCATCGCTGGCATAAACGCTATGTAGGTAGTTGCCGAGTTTTAGCAGGTTAAGAACTTCCTGTTTTTGTCCGTTACGGAGTTGATCGAAACTCGGAGCTAATGTGATGCGTTTGCCTTCCAAGCGTTCATACACTCGTGCTTTGCCCCAAGGATACGTTTCCATGCGCTGCAATTCTTCCCAACGCTGCTGCACTATCGGCTGCACTTCCTCAAGCGGCTGCGGAGAGGCAGGGCAGTTAGCTTTAGCTGGAGGTGTGGCAACTACAACGTTTATGCTAGCGGCGATTGACAGTAGCCACAGGAAATTGCGGTATAACATATTACTCTCTATACCTATCACCATCTGATGCGAGCTGGTTATATTTACACGCCACAGATGGTAAAAAAGCATCGCTATGGCAGTAACGCATCTGCTAGCTTGACGGTGGGTGCGGCAAGTAGGTTCCTTTTGCGATGCATTCCCCACACTAACAAGAGCGATAGCGAAAGCGTTGCGGGGCGCTCTTAGCGCACAGCGCTACTGCGAAAGCGTTGCGATAGCACAGCGTTAACGAGGAACGAGTGTCGGCGTTAGCCTAGCGAAGAGCGCAGTTTGGCTTCCTTCGCTACTGATAAGGTGCGTAAGCGTAGCTATCCGAAGGAATCGCATCCCCAGTCGAATTAGAAGTTTTATTTGAGTAAATCAGTAGGTCGTATAAAATCAATTTTATTAGGATATTAGGACATGAAATATGTTAGGAGCAATTGCTGGTGATATCATTGGCTCCCTATATGAAAGGAACAATATTAAGACAAAAGATTTCCTGCTTTTGCAACCAAGTGCTAGTTTTACAGACGATACAGTTTTAACTGTAGCGGTAGCCGATAAGCTTATTTCTAGCGGCAGTTATCAAGAAAAATTTAAAGATTACTATAATCGCTATCCATCTAAAGGTTACGGGAAAATGTTTCGTCGTTGGGCAAGCTCAGAAGTTATAGAACCGTACAATAGCTTTGGAAATGGTTCGGCTATGCGAGTTAGTCCGATCAGCTATGCCTTTAACAATTTAGAGGAAGTTCTGTCTGAAGCAAAACTGAGCGCAGAAGTTACTCACAATCATCCTGAAGGTATAAAAGGGGCACAGGCTATTGCCGCCACCATTTTTTTAGCACGAGTGGGTAGAAGTAAAAAAGAAATTCAGGCATATATTGAAAGTAATTTTGCTTACGATTTAAGTCAAACTTTAGATGAAATTCGTCCTAATTATGCTTTTGATGTGACTTGTCAAGGCAGTGTGCCGCAAGCAATTATTGCCTTCTTGGAATCTACAGATTTTGAGGATGCTATTAGAAATGCTATTTCAATTGGTGGTGATAGCGATACCATCGCCTGCATGACAGGAGGGATTGCACAAGCATTTTATGGAGGTGTACCTGAATTTATAGCTGAGTATGCTCTTTCTAAACTCTCAAAAGATCTTTGTACAGTAATAGAAAGTTTTGTTAAAAAATACTGTAGCTGATAGGTGAGCGAAATTTTATAAGCGATCGCATTCCCCACACCAACAAACGCGATAGCGAAGCGCTGCTGCGAAGCGCAGATCGCATCCCCTCCCTCAGCCTCACGTCATAACTGTTGCAACCTCCTCTTGAGACGTGGATGAACTGATGCCGCCTCATTCAATGTCGTCGGGCAAGTCGTTGATTGACATTCCAGCTTGCTCTAGCAATTCTTTCAATCGTCGAATTTGAGCAAAGTTCAGTTTTATTACTCGTTCGCCTGCTTCGTGGCGGATGACGGTTCTGCGCGATATTCCCAAACAATCGGCTATTTGCTCCTGAGTCATTCCCAGTCGCTCTCTGACTTCCTTAAGAATTGGCAATTCTGGGTTGCGTTCTGAGTTTTGATCGTCT
>DATNPH010000131.1:0-23668 GCA_036703315.1 Coleofasciculaceae cyanobacterium | reverse complement strand
CCGTACCGACAATTTTCCAATTCAGGTTGCGATCGCTCTCAATATTCGTTGCTAATGATACAGTCCCGCCATTCATGAACCAGATGGCATTGTCCCCTATCGTCGAGTGACGCCACACAATATCTGACTTTCCATCTCCATTAAAGTCATTAATACCTACTACTTTCCAATTGAGGTCTAAGGCATCAAGAATCCGAGGTCTTGATACGACCGTAGCACCGTTCATCAACCAGATTCTATTGATACCTTGGGTCACTTCACGCCACAGTAAATCTGATGTCCCATTCCCATCAAAATCACCTGTCCCAACAATTTTCCAATTCAGGTTGCGATCGCTCTCAATATTCGTTGCTAATGATACAGTCCCGCCATTCATGAACCAGATGGCATTGTCCCCTATCGTCGAGTGACGCCACACAATATCTGACTTTCCATCTCCATTGAAATCACTGGTGGAAACTTTTAAGGCAGCTAATGATGAATTCGCTAATCCTGTAATTAATAAAAGCGTAATTACTACCAACGAGAAATAAATCTTTTTAAATCGAAAGTTATTTCTGGCTAATCTCTGTCCAATACGTTTAATGGCGCTAAAAGGTTTAATCCTAAGCCAGTTAATATTGATTATTCGCTTCCAGCTGTTTATGGATTTCCCTCGGTTCATCGGTGATGCCCTTGTCTTGATTTTTATTTTTAAATTCAATTCTAGAATATAGATAGTCGATTTACGAAGTTTTTACAAAAGCTTCATGGTATTTAAATCGAGAGTTAATTTATTATTAGTTAGGCATGAATAAACACACTCTGCTAGTAGTATCAGAGTGCTTATTGCTGACGTATTGAAAAGACTTACGAATTATTTATAACAAATAAGTTTTGGGAATATTAATCTCAAAGTCTCCTAGAGCACGGCTTACCACAGGTTGGTTAAGGCTAACACGCTTTTTATTAAGCTGTTCCACATTTAAGAAAGCATACAGGTAGCAGCCACGGGTCTTACTACTTCTACGTTTCCTTTTTTGAGTTTTGACTTGCTTAGACTCTGCCATTCGATCGCCAAAACAGCCAACTTATCCGAAATCGATTATTCTCTCATGCGGAAATTTTTTACATCCTCTAACGGAAGCGTAGGGCGAGTACATGGCGTTTTAAATCACTCAGCTGCTGCTCTAGTCTCATGATTTGCCCCGTCAGTTCATCCTCTGGTTTATCTGTGAGGTAGCTTCCGATAATAGCATTGATAGCCTTAGTCTGTGAAAGTTCTTGTCTAGTCATGTATTCTTGTAACTGTTGATAGTTTTCAGAACTTAGATACACACTCACTCGGATTTTATCTGTTGTCATTATTTTTTATAATCCTAACGGTTAATAACTTCTGACACGCCTAATCAAGTGGGATAGGGCAGAGAAAATGAACTAGCTAGTGTTAAATTCACTCCTAGAGAAATTGTTAAATCTGAAGCAATGGTTTATACAGCAGAACTCTGTTTTATAGTCACCAAAAAAATACTTTAGGTAGAATACTGAATCTAACTAAAGCAGTAGGCTTTAAGTAAAGCCAACATTAGATAAGCATTGCCGCTGATAGGATGTCGAACTTATTAGATCATGCTATAAGTTGTTTTATCTATGCTTTCAGAGGTTTTGATTTACCCCTGTTGTTTAGCGCTCAGGAGTAGAACCGACTAATAGCAAGCTCATCATTAACAGTAAGAGTTTTTGGAAAATTTATCGCCTACTCAAAGGCTTATATCTAAGTAGTTAGTTGATTTTTATACCTCCGCTTGGGCTTGGGGGTTGAAGGGAAGGAAGCGTACTTCCCCTTATTAAACAATGATTAGATTAGCTGATTTAACCAACCCGATGCCAAAGCTTGACAGTCTTATCTTTGCTACCACTAGCAATAATTTGCCTACTGGGGCTAATTGCCACAGCAGAGACTGAATCTAAATGCCCAGAAAGAGAGGCTATTTCTTGCCCTGTGCTAACCTGCCAAAGCTTAATCGTCTTGTCCCAACTGCCACTGAGCAAAGTCTCTCCATCAGGACTGTTCGCCACAGGCGTTCTCGAAGAGTAGGCGACTGCTACCACTGACCAAGAGTGACCCAAAAGCGTGTAAAGTGGTTTCCCAGTGTTCAAGTCCCACAAGATGATAGTGTTATCACCTCCTCCCGTTGCGAGAGTTTTTCCATCAGGACTGTTCGCCGCAGGCGTTCTCGAAGGGTAGGCAACAGCAAAAACAGCCCAAGAGTGACCCTCTAATGTGGAGGACAACCCGGAAGACAACTCCCACAAGCGAATTGTTCTATCAAAACTTCCACTGGCAAGAAATTTACCGCAAGGACTAAAAGCCACTGAAGTGACCTGCAACCGATGACCTACGAGTGTGCTTTCTTGTATACCTGTCTGAACATTCCACAGTTTAATGGTTTTATCCCAGCTACCACTAGCTAAGAGATTACCTTGAGGGTTAAAAGCTACGGATTTAACAGCTTGGGAATGCCCAAAAAACGTACAAATTTCCTGATGGTCGTTCAAGTTCCACAATTTGACGGTTTGATCATCACTACCCGTGGCAAGGATTGTACCGTCAGGATTGAAGGCAACAGACTGAACACTCTGTGAATGTCCAATCAGAGTTGAGATGGCTTGTCCAGTGTCTAGATTCCACAAGCGAATGCTTTTGTCATCGCTGCCACTAGCCAATAGCCTACCATCTGGGCTAATGGCGACTGAATTGACAGCTGACTTGTTAGCTAGGGTATGAAGGCACTGCCATCTTTGAGTGGTGAGTGAGGGATTGATTAGATCGTCGGTTTGTCCGCGATGGGACAGCAAATTCTCCCCCTTTTCCCTTCTCTTTTGCCCCCTTACTTGATTAATGGCTTGCATGACTTCATCGGCTGATTGAAAGCGGTGGGCGATCGCGTATGCCAAAAGTTTGTCTAAAATTTGAGCAAGATCTGCGCTCACATCCTGAGTCAAATAATCTCGCCAAGCCCAACAATCATTGACTACATCAAATAAATCAAAAGGAGGAATGCAAGTCAGCAGGTAAATGCAGCTGACGCCTAAGCTGTAAAGATCACTAGCAAAAACAGCTTTTCCTCTCGCTTGCTCTGGTGCCACATATTCTGGACTACCGATGCAGGTTCCTGCTTGCACCGATTCCCTGCCTGTCACCACTTTGGCTGCACCAAAGTCAACTAATACTATCTGACCATCGTGGCGACGAATGATATTTTCAGGTTTAATATCTCGATGGATGACTTGATGGTCGTGGATAAACTTCAGGAGTGGTAATAAATCATCCAGAAGTTGCCAAATCTGAGCTTCGCTGAATGTCCCATTTTGCTGCACGACTCTAGCCAAGTTAGTGCCATCAATGAACTCTTGTACTAGGTACAGGTACTGATTGTGTTCAAAGTGTGCAAGTAGAGTGGGAATTTGTGGATGGTTGCCTAATTTCTCTAGTTGCAGTATCTCCTGTTGAAATAGGGTGACCGCTTTGTTTGAGACTTCAGGGGTTAGATTCTTTGTCCACAGCTGTTTCAGCACACAAGGAGATGGAGGAGATTGACCTTCATCCACGGCTAGGAAGGTTCTACTAAATCCACCCTGACCAATTAACTCAGTAGCGCGATAGCGTTGCAGCAATAAATCAAAGCCGCAACCCTGGCAAAATTTGTTGATTTCAGGGTTTTGCGGCTTTGGACAGTCAGGGTTGACACAATAAGTCATCAAAAAAGTGTGAAGGATGAAGCAAATTTATTTACTGTAAGGACGCAACGCCTTGCGCCCCTACAAGATTGACTTCCCAGTTGGAAAAAGATTTATAGCTGTCGCTATAAAGGTTAGGACAGATATAACGGCTGAAATGACCACGTATCACTAATAAACATAAAAGCCCTCTGCCCTCAGCATATGAGCCTTTTGCTATAGAAAGTATTAGTTTCAGCCTAAGGGCGGGGTATCCTGCAATGACTGATTGAACAATGGATCAACTGCTGTCCTGCCTGGGGCAGCTTGGGATGCTTTTGGCGCAGGAGGTTTAGCTATTTGGGCTGTCACCTTTGGGGAAGAGCTATCTGGGAGAGTGGGTTGTGCTTCCGTGATGGGTGACAAGGGAGCAGATTCCAACTCAGCCGTCATTGTTGCGGTGGCGGGTGCTACCGGAGAATTAGACGGCTGTGTCCCATTTGGCTTACCCGTTTGATTCCAAAGCATCATGCCTAACAAGCCATCAACTAAGCCAGCACCATTACCATTACCGCTGACGGCAACATCTGGGACAACACGCACATGGCGATCGCCAATAACCTGCATCAGCTGTAACGCTGTATAACCCTGCGATCCCAAAGCCATAACACCAGCTTTGTAGGCTTGTGCTTTGGCATTTCCCGTCACTCGAATCGATTCTGCTTCACCTGTAGCTTCCTTAACTCTGGCATTTGCCTTCAGTTCAGCAATTTTCACTCCTTGCTCTGACTGAACTAGATCTTGCTGAATGTTGGCGATCGCTGTTTCCCTTACCAACTGCTGACGCTGAGTCTGTGCCATTTGCTGCACTTCATACGTCTTGCGTTGTTCCTCAGCAATCTTGCGATCAGTTTGCGTCATCATCAGCTCTGCTGGTGGCAAAATATCCCCAATTAGGGTATCGATCGCCTGCACATCATAGGCGCGCAGTGCTGTTTTAATATACTCAGCCGCTTCCGCCTGTCTCTCTGAACGAGCCGTCAAAAAGTCAAGTACCGTGTAAGCTTGAGCCGAGTTGCGGAAGTAATTTCCTACCGTTGGCTGCAACACATGGTCTACCAGATTCTGCATTGCACCAACACGAGAGATTACTTTTGGTGCATCCAAAGCCCCCACATGAATAATCTGAGCAATTTCCAAATCAAAGGCAAAACCATCCTTGGAACGCACCGTCAGAGAGGAGAGTTTCGAGTCGTAGCTGTGTCGTTCTGTTCTACCAGACCAGTTGAGCACAATATTAATCGTTGGCACCAGCTCAACTTTTAAAACACGGGTATTGAGCGGATGCTTACCCGGATAAAGTGGTGTTACCCACACGCCCTTGTGCCCCGGATTCACCAAATTTCCGTGAGTGAACGCTGCACCACTGACATCTTCTTGCGCTTTGCCCACATAAGAAATCACCACGCCAACATAGCCAATCGGAATTTCAGTCATGGCGACTTGTTCAACGCCCACAAACCAAGGATTCAAGTTCCAAGAACCAGAAAGTAGAACTTGCTCCTGTAAACCGCGTCGTCCACCACCACTGATAAATTTTTGAGCATTTTGGAAGTTATCGTGATCATGGATCACCGGACCTGCGATTTCACCTTCTTCAATAGGGATGCCATCCAAGGTGGTAACAATGCCAACTTTGTCAGGAGAAATACTGTACAACCGCAACAGCTCAGGTTTCATTCCATGATGGCTAGCGTTGGCAGCTGTGATTACCGTAAACAAGGCGGTATTTATACGGTAAGTTCCGGCAGTCAAGATGCCCAGCTGACGACCTTTTTCTCCACCTCCCTTGAGAAACTTACGGGCGTCCTGAAAATTGTCGCAAGCGGCGACTTTACCTAAGATACGTTGCGGCGGGATAGAGGTACCATCAGCGGCGACAATTAGGGCGATTTCACCTTGAGGGACGACAGTTACAGGTTCTTTGCGAACGTTATATTGCCAAGGCCAATAGCCCCAGTGCCAACCGGGGGCGAGAGTATCTGCTTGATATCCCGCTTCGCCATCTAGGGCAATGAGTCGTCCTGGTGGCAGCCCACGACCAGAAACAGCAAATTTCTTAACAACAATGCCGACTTCCCGTTCACCAATGACAACTAGTCCTCCGAAGAATAGAGGGACACAGATAATCAAACCCCCCACCACAATGATTCCAATGAGTCCGCCAAGGTCGAAAAGCTGCATAGTTTGATATTGACTACCACTGGTTTGCACCCTCGCAATAGGCGACAAGGTTTTGTTAAGCGGCGATGATACAGAGGCTGTTACCTCTGGGTGAATCAGGTTAGTGTTAACAGCTATAGGTGTTGACTTGACTACCGTTGAAGTCAATGGGGTAGTTGCAGAAGTGACTTGAGTTAGGGTAGGTTTCAAACCTGCACTTACTGAAGTGAATGCCAGGGTTGCAATGACTGAGGCAGCTAACTGCTTAATGACAGGAGTCTTGATACTAGTAGACGAGTGAAGCGATTGCCTAAAAGGCACGAGCAAAGCTGATCTCCAAAAAGCTCTGGAATTTCTCATATTTCCCTCTCGAGGAGGAAGCATTTTTATCTAGTTTATCTAATTTGTTTTTCCCCTGATCTGAGTGTTTAAGGGCGTAATACTAAGCTGTGCCTGAACACCAAGCCTTTTAGCGAAAATGGAAATTCTTAACAAACTTTGAGTCAGTGTCTAAACAAGAACCTTCACGAAGATACGCACTTCTCGCCCTACTTGCACTTGCTGTTATCTGGGGCTACAACTGGGTAGTAATGAAAGTGGGGCTGAGGTATTCTCCAGCCTTTGACTTCGCTGCGATGCGAGCATTATTTGGGGCATTGAGTCTGTTTTTGGTAATGATTGGGTTGCACAGACCTATCAGACCGAAAGAAATTCCTGGAACGTTTTTGCTCGGTATTCTGCAAACTGGTGGGGTTCTCGGTTTTTCAATGTGGGCATTGGTTAGTGGTGGTGCTGGTAAAACGGCTGTGCTCAACTACACGATGCCCTTTTGGGTGCTTATACTAGCCTGGATTGTCCTTGGAGAGCGTTTGCGGGGATTGCAGTGGCTTAGTGTTGGTTTGGCATTAGGTGGATTGCTGTTCATTCTCATGCCGTTTAACCTGACAAGTGACTTGATGAGTAAAGGACTTGCGCTTTTGTCAGGTATCACTTGGGCGCTGAGTGCAATTGTTGCGAAGAAACTGCATCAGAAAGCCTCACTGGATTTACTTTCTCTTACCGCATGGCAAATGCTGTTTGGTAGCATTCCATTGATCTTGGTTGCTCTGGTTGTCCCAGCTCCACCTGTTGATTGGTCTGCACAGTTTATTGCTGCCTTGATCTACAACGTCATCCCTGGCAGCGCGATCGCCTGGTTACTTTGGCTTTATGCATTGAGCCAATTCTCGGCTGGTACGGCAGGTTTAGGGATGTTGGTTACTCCAGTAATCGGTGTGCTGGCGGCTTGGGTACAACTGGGAGAGAAACCAGGACTGAGTGAGTCTGTGGGGATAGTCCTTATCACTACAGCTTTAGCTTTCAACTTCATTCAAGCTGTGAGACCACAGCATCAAGTTATTCCCTAGAATAGTCTTCTTTTCTATAAAAACTAACTCTAAAATAAAGAAAAATTGATTTATTCAATTGACTGAGTAACCTCAAACTGAAGGCTGCGTTCAAATCTCTTAATGGGAACATTCGGATGAAACTCTATGGTTTAACCCCAAAGTTTTATGAGCCAAGGCTTCCCCTTCATTCGAGATTTTGGACTTTGTAGATATGTCCTAACCTACCGTTTAGATAGGCATAAAGATAAATTGTGTTGATGTTTACATCGACTAGTGCTCTGTGTATGTTAGAGGGAACTCTATTAGTCAATCCTCTATCATTTTGTAGTAGTCTATGTAAGCTAGAGTTTTTAACCTGAAATTGACCCGTGACGGTGTAATTGTAGTAATAAACTCTAGGTAGTTAAGGAAGTCAATTATTTCCAAGCGATGAAATCCCGAAAACTTTTAATTATAAGTGCTGGGATTGTTGGGATTATAGGGCTTTTAGCTGGGGCGGCTTACTGGTATGTATATATGCTCGGTGCCCCGCAGCTCGATCCTCCTCCAACAACCGTTAAAGACAACAACAATAAAGACAACAAGCTAACCTTTAGCCTACAAACCTTCGACAGCAAGGCGATGGGGGAAGTTCGACAATACGGTCTAATTTTGCCGCCAGGCTACAATCAGAATGCCCAAAAACGCTATCCTGTGATTTTCTTGCTGCACGGGGGACATGATGATGCTAATGCTTGGGTGAAAAAGATTGGCATAATTCCTGTACTAGATAGCCTCTACAAGAGTGGGAAACTGCCGCCGTCAATCGTGATTACCCCCGATGGCAATGACAAGCGTGGTTCTAGTCCCCAATTTGACCCTCAGTATTTCGACGGCCCCAATGGCAACGTTGGAACGTTGATTGGGTCAGAACTCGTCCAAGTTGTAAAGTCACGCTATCGGGCATTAGAGTCACCGCAGTTTTGGGCAATTGGAGGTCTATCGTCTGGGGCTTGGGGTGCCGTTAACATTGGTTTACACCACATAAATAACTTCAATATTCTCTTTAGTCACATCGGTTATTTTACCGATCAGAGTGGACCCGAAAATAGTCCTCAGCAGTTTGTGAAAAAGCTGCCAGCAGAGGAACGTAAGCGATTGCGGATATATTTAGATGCGGGAAAAGATGACCTAGCCGGAAATGAATTTCTCGAATCTACACAACAGTTTCATGAGACTTTGGATGCATTGGGTATAGAAAACGAGTTTAATATTTTCCCTGGTGGTCATGGTGTATCTGGACCTGATTATGGCTGGAATTATAATCACAAGCATGCAACAGATTCACTTTCTTATGTGGGAAAAAACTTCAAGCAAGCACTTGCACAAAACAAAAAGTAGGGAAAGCATTAGTTGTAAGCGAGAGCAGGGAAAGCTAAATGTACTTCTTGTTTGCTATTCTCGCTGTGCTTGGAGCCTGTTGAACTGGTGGAAAATTATTGCTGCCATCGACTAGAAGCTCAATCATCCAAGTGCATAACCTGAATTTAAAGCTGTTCCACAATTAGTTTGCATGCAGGCAGCAGCCAAGAGTCTTCTATTAAATTTCCCCTTTTTGAGTTTTAACTTTCGACTTGCTTATCTTGTGAGGATACCGCCGTGTTGACACGACGCACTCAGATTGGTGTATGGACAGCAGCTCTCCTAACTGGCTTAGTAGGAGTGGTTAACCTGCTGTCTGGTGTAACGCCTAGTCTTCGGGGACGGGTTGATTGGATCCGGGGCATTTTTCCCTTTGAGGTGCGGGAGGGTGGGCATTTATTTGCTGTAATTACCGGATTTTTCCTGTTAATGCTAGCGACTAATTTGTCAAGACGTAAGCGGATAGCTTGGCTGTTGACAGTTGGATTGCTAATTATCTCGATTATCAGTCACTTACTCAAAGGGCTTGACTGGGAGGAGTGTCTGCTGTCTGCGGTGCTGCTGGTTCAACTGCTAATTATGCGTGATGTGTTCACAGCTCATTCAGACCGACCTTCCATAGCTCAAGGGTTCAAAGTGCTGATTGGGGCGCTACTATTTACTCTCGCTTATGGAACCGCAGGCTTTTTTCTATTAGACTGGCGGCACTATAGCGCACACTATAGTCTCTCTGAGGCTCTGCTTCAAACCCTAGCACTATTTTTTACAGAAGATAATGCTGGGATAGAACCGAGAACTCATTATGGGCGCTTTTTTGTTAATTCAATTTACCTAGTTGGTGCCGTTACGCTTAGTTATGCTCTGTTTATGCTCTTGCGACCTGTGTTGTTGCGAGGGGAACCGGCTGTTTCAGAAGAACGGCAGAAGGCGAAGGAAATTGTAGAGCAGTATGGGCGAACATCGTTGGCGCGGTTAACACTATTGAGTGACAAAGCTTACTACTTCAGCCCTTCTGGACGTAGTGTGATTGCTTACGTACCGAAAGGTCGAGGAGCGATCGCGCTGGGAGACCCAATTGGTCCTGATGATGACCGCAAGGAAGTGATTATTGGCTTTAAGCATTTTTGTCAGTCTAATGACTGGCATCCAGCCTTTTACCAGACATTACCCGATGATTTAGACCTGTATAAAGAACTAGGCTTTCGAGTTCTCAAGATTGGCGAAGAAGCGATCGCAGACCTCAAAGCCTTTACTCTGCAAGGGAAAGCTGGCAAAGACTGGAGAGCAGCGTTAAACCGCATGAAAAAATTGGGGCATGAGGTCAAGTTTTACCAATCCCCAATTTCTGATGAATTACTGCGAGAACTAAAGCTAGTGAGTGATGAGTGGCTCCATCTGACACATGGTTCGGAAAAACAGTTCTCTTTAGGCTGGTTTCATGATGAGTATGTACGAGAGTGTGAAATTGTTGCCGTTCATACTCCTGACGGTCAGATTAGTGCCTTTGCTAATGTAATTCCAGAGTATCAGTTGAACGAGATTTCGATTGATCTGATGCGGCGGCGGACTGAGGTAGAACAGGGCACAATGGACTTTTTGTTTACCCTGATGTTTCAGCATTTTAAGGAGCGAGGATATGACACATTTAACCTCGGTCTGTCTGCGCTCTCTGGTGTTGGTGAAAAACCTAAGTCTCCCCGCCTAGAACAAGCCCTACACTATCTTTATAAGCACTTAAACCAGTTCTACAATCTCAAGGGGTTGCATGCGTTCAAGGAGAAATTTAAACCTTCTTGGGAACCCCGTTATTTTATCTATCCAGGGAGAACCGCTTTGCCAGAAGTGATTGTAGCGCTGATTCGAGCTGACTCAGGCGATCGCTTGCTAGATTACTTTAAGCCAGGGTCATAACAAAGTTGAAGGTTTAAAGGTTTGAAGGTTAGCAGGTTGCAGGTTGGCAAGTTGCAAGTTGCACATTTTTAGGTTACGGGCTACTGATTAGCCGATTAGAACCTTCAACATTCCAATCTTCAACATTCCAACTTTCATCTTTCAACATTCCAACTTTCAACCTTCCAACCTCCCACTCCCTATGCCCAAAAAGCTCCTTGATAACCTCACCTCACTGTTAGGCTTCGTGCTTCTCGGTATTTCACTCGCCGCTATCCACCACGAACTGCGGCACTATAACTACCGTGATATAGTCAACACTCTGACAGCACTTCCGGCAAGCCGCTTATATTCGGCGATCGGATTGTCAGCCTTAGGTTATGGAATATCAATCTATGATTATTTAGCATTTCGCTATATTGGTCATTCCATTGCCTTCAGCAAAAGTTTTTTTACTGGCTTTATTAGCTCCGCCGCAACCAACACTGTAGGGTTTGCCTTCCTCACGGGTAGTGCAATTCGTTATCGTTTTTACTCCACTTGGGGAGTATCAGCATTCGCGATCGCCCAAGTGATTGTGTTCGAGAATATCAGTTTCTGGTTGGGATTGTTGGCCGTTAGTGGGGTAATGTTTCTCTCGCATCCCCTAGAAATTCCTATCCAGCTCAAATTGCCTCTCTCCGTGCGTCCTCTCGGTATCATTTTCCTACTTTTAGTGGCAGCCTATTTATTAGGCAGCATTATCAGTAGGAAACCGTTAAAAATTCGTGGGCGAGAGTTTCGGTTCCCTTCTCTCCAGATCTCTCTCGCTATGCTTGGCATTTCTTCTATGGATTGGATTGTGGCAGCAGCAGTTCTTTACGTCTTGCTACCCTCTCCTACACCGATATCCTTTATGGATTTTTTGGGTATCTTCTTACTGGCGATGACTGGAGCCGTTGTCAGCAATGTTCCTGGTGGTTTGGGGGTGTTTGAAGGGGCAATATTGCTTCTCCTCTCGTCTAAAATTCCCGCAACGACAATTTTTGGAACGTTGCTAGCGTATCGTGGAGTGTACTATTTCCTTCCTTTGGGAGTAGCCACGGCATTAATGGGACTCTATGAAATTAGAACGCGATTGAGAAGGGATTCTCGTTCTTGAGTTACCCTACATTTGGAAAGGCAGAAACGATTTTTTCCAATGTCAGAAACTATTCAGGAAGTCTTTTGGTTGACCTCAGCTGATCGTCAGCAGTTGCTCTACGTTAGTCCAGCTTTTGAGACGCTCTGGGGCTATCCTCGTGAAAGATTGTACACTTACCCTGGCGGTCATTTGAACTTGATTGTGGAGTCAATTCATCGGAGCGATCACGATCGCGCCGTTGCTGCCTTTTCCCAACAATTTCACAATGAGTACAAAGCCGAGTACCGGATTTTACGACCAGATGGAGAGATGCGTTGGGTGCGATCGCGTGCCTTTGCCGTCCAAAATCAATTTGGGGAAACTTGGGGCATCGCTGGTTTTTCAGAAGACATCACTGAGCGCAAACGAACAGAAGATATTTTACATCAACGGGAACAGGAGTTCAGAGCGCTTGTTGAACATTCCCCAGATATCATTTTCCGCTTTGATCGAGAACTGCGTTATATCTATATCAACCCAGCGGTTGAACTGGCGACAGGAATCCCACCTCAGGAATATCTTGGGAAAACCTATCAGGAGCTAGGTATACCCCAAGAACTTTTATCCCTGTGGGAGCCATCATTACAAAAGGTTTTCCAGACAGGTGAGCTAGATGAGCATGAGTTCAGTTACCTTACTCCCAAGGGTTGGAAGTATTATCAAACTCGTCTCTTCCCAGAATTAGCCGCTGATGGATCTGTAGCATCCGTACTAGGAATTTGCCGAGATATCACCAAAAACAAGCAAACAGAGGAGGCACTGCGGGAGAGTGAACAGCGATTCCGAAGCGTGTTTGAGTCCGCTTCGGTCGGTATGGTGCTTGCTAATACACAGGGGATATTTATCGAAACCAATCAGGCTTTTCAGAAACTATTCGGATACACCCCAGAAGAACTCCAAAGCCTGTCCTTGATTCAGTTGACCCATCCAGACGACCGATCAGAAAGCATTAAACTGTTTCAGGAACTGCTAGCAGGACAACGCAATCACTTCAGCTTCCAAAAGCGTTGCTTCCGAAAAGATGGTTATCTAATCTGGGTCAATATATCAGTTTCAGCTGTCTGTGATACCAATGGATCAGCTCAGTACGTGGTTGGTATGATTCAAGATATTAGCGATACCTATCGGGAATCTGCCCAACGCAAACAAGCAGAGTTAGACCGACAAAAAGCTTATGATGAACTGGAAAAACGAGTAGCTGAACGTACTGCCGAACTGGAGCAAGCCAACGCGCTTCTCAGGCAAGAAATAGCCGAACGTCAGCAAGCACAGGAGGCACTAAAAACCCAAAAAGATTTTCTCCAAACTGTCATTGACACTAATCCCAGCATGATTTTTGTTAAAGACAGGGAGGCGAGGGTCGTGCTTGCCAATCAAGCCTGTGCCAATTTTTATGGAACAACTGTTGAAGACTTACTCGGCAAGTCCTATGAAAAGACGCAGGCTGATTTGAATCTCGATCAAGTCGAGGCACAGCGGTTCATTACTCAGGATCAGGAAGTATTTACCACGCAACGGCAGAAGTTCATTGCCCAAGAGGCTTGCCACACTCCAACTGGAGAAATGTACTGGTTTCAAACCATCAAAAAGCCGCTCGTTTCAAATAATGGTCAAGTCACACAAGTCTTAGGTGTTAGTACTGACATTACAGAGCGCAAGCTGGTAGAGGAGGCACTGCGTGAGAGCGAACATCGGTATCGCCTGCTAATCGAGGGGATGAACGAGGGCGTGATTATCGCTAATGAAGATAATGTGATCTCGTATGTCAATGAGAAATTGAGCGAGATGCTGGGCTACTCGCAGGTAGAAATCATTGGACATAGCATTTTGGAATTCTTGGATGAAGACAATCAAAAAATTGTCCAAGAGCAAAGGATTAGACGTGGAAGGGGTGAGAGTGGGTCTTACGAGTTGGAACTCACAAGAAACGATGAGCAAAAGTTGATCGCTTTGGTTTCTTCAATCCCAATCTTAGAAACTGATGGCGGCTTTAAGGGTAGCTTTGCGGTAGTTACTGATATCACGACCCTCAAAGCAGTAGAGTCGGAACTGCAACAGGCAAAAGAGCAACTACGGGCTGTCTTGGATGCTGTGCCTGGGTTTGTTTCCTGGATTAATTCCGAGGGGCGATACCTTGGCGTTAACCAGTATCTAGCGAACAGCTTCAACTTGTCCCCAGAGGCTTTTGTCGGCAAAAAACTGGGCTTTCTTGAAAACCGCTCTGAATTTGTGCAATTTATGGAGCAGTTTCTCGCTAGTGCTGCCCAAACAGACCACCAAGTCGTTGAGGTACAAGTTAACGGCTCAATCCGAAATTACCTGATTGCTGCTCAGAAGTACCACAGAGGTAGCAACACTGTCGTCGTAGGAATTGATATCACCAAACGCAAACAGGCAGAGCAGGCACTTCAAGCCCAGAAAGACTTTCTCCAAACTGTCCTTGATACCAATCCGAACAAGATTTTTGTCAAAGACCTGAAGGGTAGGTATGTGCTTGCTAATCATGTCACGGCAGATTTTTATGGATTAACTGTTGAAGATATGCTGGGTAAGACAGATGGTCAGTTGAATCCTTATCAAGCCGAGGCAGAGCGATTTGTTGCTAAAGACCAGGAAGTGCTTACGACATTGCAACAGCAATTCATTCCAGAATCTACTTGTAGGACACTGACAGGGGAAGTGCGCTGCTATCAAGTGATTAAAAAGCCTATATTCTCTTCTAATGGTCAACTCAGCGGAGTTTTTGGCGTTTGCACTGACATCACACAGCGCAAGCTTGCTGAGGAGCAACTGCGCCAAAGGGAAGAGCAACTGCGTCAAAGCGACGAGCGACTGCGCATCGCCTTGGATGCTGCCCGTATGGGCTTCTGGGACTGGAATCTTCAAACAGGAGAAGTTACTCGCTCGCCTAACCTCGAACGCCTGTATGGCTGGGGTAACAATACATTGGAGCGTACCTGCGAAGCCTTTCTAGCCTGTGTTCATCCGGAAGACCGCGATCGTGTCCGTCAATGTGAGCAATGTTCAATTGAGACAGGAGAGGACTGCGACATTGAATTTCGTGTTGTCTTGCCGGATCGGGGAATTCGTTGGATAGAAAGCAAAAGTCAGGTTTTTTACGACGAAACAGGCAAACCAGTACGGATGACGGGGATTAGCTTAGATATTAGCGATCGCAAACAGGCAGAAACACAGATTAAAGAATCGTTAAGGGAAAAAGAGCTTTTACTCCAAGAAATTCACCATCGAGTTAAAAATAACTTGCAAGTGATTTCCAGCCTACTTGACTTACAATCCCACTACATTAAAGATCGAGTCATGCTGGAGGTGTTTCGAGAAAGCTGCAATCGCGTCAAATCGATGGCTCTTGTCCACGAACAATTGTATCAATCTAGAGATTGTGCAAGAATCAACTTCGTTGAGTATATTCAAAACTTGACTAATTATTTATTCCGAGTCTACGGAGTGAATTCCGAAAAAATTACTTTGGAGTTAGATGTTGATGATATTACTCTGAATATTAATACAGCTATTCCCTGTGGTTTAATTATCAGTGAGTTAGTTTCAAATGCGCTGAAATATGCATTTCCCAATAGTAAAGAAGGAATTGTAAAGATTGCTATCGATTATCATAAAGACAACAATTATCTAACCCTTATGGTCAGGGATAATGGTATAGGTTTTTCTATAAATTCGAGCATTAATAATGTAAAATCATTAGGACTTCAGATAGTGAAAGTTTTAACCAATCAACTTGATGGAACTCTGGAAATAACCCACAGGGTAGGTACCGAGTTCAGAATTAGTTTTTCAGCACCTATCTAATAAAAATATTTAAGAGGGCAATGGGGAGAGCCAAAATTTTAATTGTTGAAGACGAAAGTATTGTTGCGCTTAATATTCAAACTAGATTGGAAGGGCTAGGGTACACGGTGACAGCAATTAGCCCTTCTGGAGAAGGCGCGCTTCAAATGGTTGCTCAAAACTGTCCAGACCTAGTCCTGATGGACATCAAACTGAAAGGTAGCATTGATGGCATTGAAGCGGCAGCACAAATTCGTAGTCATTTCCAAATACCAGTGGTGTATTTGACAGCTTACACCGATGAGGAAACTCTCAATCGTGCCAAGCTTACAGAGCCATATGGTTACATTCTCAAACCTTTTGAGGCGAGAGATTTATGCACAACAATTGAAGTTGCTCTCTACAATCATCAAATGGAGCAGCAACGGCAGGAGAGAGCGCAGTGGTTAGCAACAACGCTCAAGAGCATAGGTGATGCCGTGATTACCACGGATTCTCAGGGGGTAGTCACATTCATGAATCCTGTTGCCGAAGCGCTCACTTGCTGGAAACAGGAAGAGGCTCTGGGTAATGATTTATCCCAGGTTTTCCAAGCCATCAATGAAGTAACACGAGAAATTGTTCAAAATCCAGTAGCCTTGGCACTTCAAGAGGGAGTGACTGTAGGTTTAGAGAAAAACACACTACTGGTTACCAAAAATGGTACAGAAATTCCAATTGATGACAGTGCAGCACCGATAAAAAATGAGTCGGGTAACATACTGGGAGCTGTCTTGGTTTTCCATGATGCCACGGAGCAACAGCAATTAGAAACGTTCTTGCAAAGGACAAATCAGGAATTGCAAGTTAGAGTGGCAGAAACTATCACTCAATTAAGCGCCGCGAATGATCAATTACGGACAGAGATTGCTCAACGACAGCGCTTAGAAAGTGAACTGCGATTAGCTTTCGAAAAAGAGCGAGAACTCAACGAATTACAATCTCGTATTATTGCTACTGTCTCACACGAATATCGCACGCCACTGACCACAATATTGTCTTCTGCTCAACTGCTCGAGCAATATAGTTCTGGGTGGACCAATGAGAGAAAGCACAAGCATTTCCAACGCATTCAAACTTCTGTCACTTACCTGACCAAACTGGTTGACGATATGTTATTCATCAATCAAGCCGAAGCCGGAGGTTTAACATTCCAGCGAGAACCACTGGATGTAGAGCAGGTTGTTCGTGAACTGGTGGAAGAGTTTCAGTTGAATGATACTGGTCAACACACAATTATTTTTGAGTGCCAAGGAGATTCTACTAACGCACTTTTAGACACGAAGCTTTTAGAGTCAATGCTCAGGAATTTGTTGTCTAATGCAACTAAATACTCTCCTGAACGGAGCCTTGTTCGGCTTGATTTAGTATCTCAACACAATGAACTGGTATTTCGGATTTCTGATCAGGGTATTGGCATTCCACCGGCTGACCAAGCACAGATATTCAAAGCTTTCTTTCGCGGTAGTAATGTTGGTACCACTCCTGGCGTTGGACTAGGATTAATGATTGTTAAAGAATGTGCCGACTTACATGAGGGTAAAATCGTTGTAGATAGTGAAGTAGGAGTGGGAACGACGTTCATCATCACTCTACCTTTACCGCAGCCGTTGCCGTCTGATTGAAAATAACTTAGAACTCACAAGGAGTTGATCAGCTGTCGCGCCTACAAGTTACATTGTGACAGTTGCTAAAAGTTTCGCGACTATTGGGCTAGAGCCTTGCACATGTTCTCGGCAAGCGTAACGGTTCAACTGGGAAACTGGAGTTCAATCCCTCCATAGGCGGGAGGTGGAACTCTTTCCCACAAAGGGGCTACTTGGGCAATTCGCATTATCTTCCTCCTGTGACAAATAGGCTCAATTTCCACCTACAGGAGTATTCTTGGATACAAGGTGCGGCTCAAGGGCCTGCATACAGAAGGAACTTTAAGAAAGATTTTATTTTGATCAATGCTTTCGCAATATAGAAACAGTCGAAGCGAAGGAAATCTCAATCGTGAGATGGAATGCCCTCGCCACCCTCTTGGTATGGCGAGGGAGAACATCATAAATTGTCGATTTGCTTTCGCAGGGCTTCCAATTCGGCGTCAACCGCTGGACTAGATGAGGATGAGGATGGTTTTTTCTCCTCTGAGGCAGGCAGAGCAGCCTTCGGCTCAGGACTACCAGCTATCTGCGCTTTCATCGCTGCCAACTCATCATCAACGTCGCTGCCGGATTCGAGCATGGCAAACTGACTTTCCAAATCCGCACCAGCAAGCTCACCGGCTGCCTGAGACTTGGCTTCCATCATCAAGACCTTTTCTTCCATTCGCTCGAAAGCTGACATGGCGCTGCCAGTATTGAGCGAACTAATCGTGCCTTGCAGCTGCTCGTTAGCTTTAGCCGCTGCTGCACGGGATTTGAGCATATCCTTCTTAGTCTTGGCTTCGGAAATCTTACTTTCCAAGGCGATCAGGTTGCGCTTGAGAGTGTCCACCTGAGTTGTCTGCCCATCCAGCTGCTGTTTGAGAGTAGTGGCAGCTTCAGCAACAGTCTTCTTACGAACCAGTGCCTCACGCGCCAGGTTTTCATCCCCTTTCTGCAACGCCAGTTGGGCTCGTTGCTGCCAGTTGTTGGCTTCTGTTTGGTTTTTGTTGTATTGTTGCTCAGTGCGTTTTTGAGTAGCAATTGCCCTAGCAACGGCTTGACGCAGTTGCACTAGGTCTTCTTGCATATCAATAATGGCTTGCTCCAGAATCTTTTCTGGATCTTCAGCCTTGCTAACCATATCATTCAGATTAGCTCTGACAACTCTGCTAAGGCGATCAAATAATCCCATGACGCTGTCTATCCTCTCGTAATGTATAAAGTAGCTGTAAAGTAGGCTCTACTGCGTCAGCCTGCTTAACGTAGTGTTGAGGTTTAAGCAATAGATGCTCTCCCGTCTCAACCCTGAAGCGCTTCTTTGAAGCACTTAAAACACTAATGACCAAGCCATTAAAGCAGGAGGCTTTTAATCCAGTTTAAAAACTTCCAGCTCAAAAGTGCCAGATCATAGCCAGTTTCTCTAAACCTCAAGAGCCATTGGTTTCGGAGCGCAGTTTTTCAAGATCTCCCTCAATTTCCGGATTTTTGACAGAGGATGCCTGACCAGACGGTAATTTTGCTGATTCGGTGCCTGTCATCAGATTGGCTTTTAGGGCTGCCAACTCGGAATCAATTTCATCGCCACCTTCAAGGGCGGCAAATCTTTTTTCCAGTTCATTGCTTCCTAGCTGTTCTAGTGCCTCAGACTGGGCTTCGAGCTGCATCACTTTTTCTTCCATCTTCTCAAAGGCACTCATGGCACTGCCAGTACCGACATTGCCCAGCATTTCGTTAATTTTTTGGGATGCCTGAGCGGAGCGTGCCCTGGCGATGTACAAGTCTTTTTTCGTTTTTGCTTCAGAGATTTTACTCTCTAGCGTCCGCATATTTTCTTTGAGCTTGCTGACGACACTTGATTGCTGCGACAGTTGGCCTTGCATCGCTTTTGCCGTTTCCTGATAGGATTTTCGGCGTGTTAGGGCTTCCCGCGCTAAGTTTTCATCCCCTTTAGACAGTGCCAGTTGAGCGCGGTTGTACCACTCATCGGCGGTAGATTGAGCCTGAGAGGCTTGTCGCTCGGTACGTTTTTGGGTAGCGATCGCTTGAGCCACAGCTTGCCGCAGTTGAATTAAATCCTGCTGCATATCCTCTACAGCTTGTTCCAGAATTTTCTCTGGATCTTCGGCGTTCCCCACCAAGCTGTTTAGGTTGGCGCGAATTACTCGCAGGATGCGATCGATCAATCCCATAGCAGCTCTCCATTCACATTGCAGGACAGGGAAATCATTAACATCATGGTATCTCAAAGTCAAGACCCAGCTTTAATTTCTAGCTTTTGCCGCCTCCAGATCGCTCATGAAGTTTTCTATCCCCTATCCCCTTAGGGGCGATCAATCGAGGCAGAAATTCCCTGCCGTTGGAGTTCCTCAACCAATGTTTTCGCTTCAGATTCCGTCTTGAAGGCTCCCATCTGAATCCGGGAACCTTTTGGGAAGTCGCGTACATAGGCATCAGGAACAACTGTTCTTGCTTGCTCCAAAGCACTCTCACTACCGTAGTTAACCAGTACATAGTACAAACCATCGGGTTGGGCGGCGGAGCTATTGGCAGCTGGCGCTGAAGAGGAAGACGCTGGTGAATTCTTCTTCGCACTAGATTTACTAGATTTAGCAGATGTCGGTGATGACTTTGACTTAGCTGAGGCTGGGCTAGAAGTGTTCGCTCGTGGTGCAGATGCGGCTGGCGCTGGTAAAGGAGCAACCTGGGGTAATCCTGAGGACGGAACTGCTCCCGCCTGTGGAGAAGATTGTAAAAGTGCCGAAGATAAATCAGCAGAACGTCTTGGAAGAGCCGAATTCGGCACAACTGACGGGGCTGCCATTGTTGCCCCATTAGGCATAGCTGTTAATGGGGGAAGCTGTGCTGGCGACGCTGATGGTTTTGGGGTGGCTTCTAAGCGACTGAGAGTGTTTAAATTCAAATCTACAAATTCATCAGACGCCAGATCGGGTCCATTCACTACGGGTGCATCGTTCTTCGCCACAGGGGCGGCTATGGGGCTTTGAGCTACAGTTGGGGACTTCGAGCCAAAGAATCGGTCAAGACCAAAAGCCTTGAGGGTGGCTGGATTATTCACGATGAAGGCAATAGTAGCGCTTGAAACAAGTAAGAGTAACATCAAACCAACGCTCAGTGGAGTCAGTAGCCTATCCGTGAAGCGCTTTTTGGGCGGAGCTATTGTTTCTTCTTCGGCTAAACTCCGCAGCAGTTGTTCCGATGATTCTAGATAATCATCTGGCTGCGCTTGGGCAGCGGCTACAGTTGCCAAATTGCCTCCCCCATCTACTGATTCAGGGTTCAGTGGCTTAGTAAGGCTTGACTCAGGAGCTAAGTTGTTAGCAGCATTAGCCGGGGAAGGCACAACTCCCCCGGAATTCGGTTCAAAGGGGGTTTCCAGGTGAGCCGTTTGACCCATTGGCTCAGGATTTGCGTCCTGGGCGGGTGTAGCCACGGATGTCGGGTTCACCATGAACAGGGGAAATGAGACTACTGGAGCAGTACTCATTCCCAAAGCGGGACGATGAGTTTGACCTCCTACCCGCTCAACGGAAATTAACTCAATCGGTTTGCGGATCTGATGACGACCCAAACCACGGGGCGACATTACTGGACGCCCTGCCCGTTGCCGTCGGTAGCGGGCTAATTCCTCTTCTAGCTGCACGTCAAGGCTACCTAGAGCCGCCTGTAAAACTGGGTTAATTGAGGCAGAAGAGTGAGTTGAGGACTCAACTGAGATGTTTTGGCTCATGAGGAGTACTTATAGTAGTGAGTTTTGAAGTTCAATTCTGGGAAAAGGTTTGTAGAGGTGACTCTCGCTGTCAGTTTATTACAGGGTTTTGGCTTTTGAGGCAATAGATTTAATGAATATAGAGCGAGGGGAAGATACTACACCTAGGTGGTCAGTGGACTAGGATTCAATGATAGATGCGTTGTCATCTTTATGATTGCTCCGAAAAGAAAGGTCTTTGGTAGGGATGAATACCGATGCTGAAATCTCTCAATCATATATTAGGTACGGTTGAAAATCAGCCGGAGTGGCAAGGACCCCAACAGTTTCAACGTCTGCTTAAAGTTTGGCCAGATGTTGTGGGAGCCACAGTGGCGCAGCAAACACGACCCTATTCAATTTCTAGGGATGTACTTTATGTTGCCACTTCTAGCTCGGTTTGGGTTCAAGAACTCAAGTTTAAGCGCCATTTTATTTTGAAAAAGTTAAACGCGCAGTTTCCCAACCTACTGACTGACATTCGCTTTTCTACAACACAGTGGCAGAAAGACGTTTCTACAGGGAACTGGGGATTGAAATCTCCGTCTACTTTATGGCAAGAGCATCCCAGCCATGTTGTTGAGACAGCTTCTGCCTCCTCTCACCCTCAAACGGCGAAACTCAAAGACGCCTACTCGACTTTTCAAAATTGGGCTGAGGTTATGCAGGCGCGATCGCTTTCATTACCCCTTTGTCCCCAATGTCAGTGTCCCACACCCCCCGGAGAACTCCAGCGCTGGAGTGTCTGTAGTTTGTGTGCCACCAAGCAGTGGAAAAGTTAGCTCTTCTCCGTCTTTGTGCCTCTCATCAAACAGCCTAAGTTCTCTAAAGACTCCTAATTTGCTACCTCTGTACTCATTTGTCTTTAGGGAATCTCACAACGGAATGTTTACTAATTTTTTCAATGGTTGTCAACTAAATCGAGGATTAAAAGCTGATTATCGCACTACATTTTTGTATTTATTAGCACATCTACCTTGTCTTTTTTGCTTGATCCCCATAGGGTTTAAAGAGAAATCAGCCGACTTTATCAATATATGCTTTGAGGTTGTGTCTTTTCTTTACACAGAATGTATCTATCTATAACAGAATACTAAAGAAAACATAAAAATACTATTTAGCTTGGGGATCGCTCCAACCTATACAGGCTCAATACTTGCTAGCTTTAAGAGGCTAAATTGCTAAGTAGGAAAATTGGGAGGTGAATAGGAAATTTATTTTATTCCCCCAGAGAACTCCCATGAAGACATTGAATTTTCCAACTTCTGCTTGTCGGTATTGCCGTCATTACTGCGTTGAGGGACGACGTGGGGGTATGTGTCAACAACTCGGCGGTCCCGTGAGAGGTAGCTGGAAAGCCTGCTCTTTAGCATTACCACAGTTCGCGTCTTCTTGGGAGAGTATTGAACAGATTTTGCAGGAAGAGAAACTGATACTCAAAGAGGCAATTTGTGGAAATGGTTCCCTGAATAACTCCAATCCTGATCTCGCTCAAGCACAAACCTCTACACCCACTAAAATGTTAGTGCTTGAAGCTGCACTTGTCTAACCTCCCTTAATTACAAGCTCAGTAGGCAGTTGCTCATTATAAATTGCTGCCTGGATAATTCTACAGGATTCAGACACATTTATGGATAAAAATTGGAGGAGAATTTAGCAATTACTCAAGGCTTGAATTAAGAAAAACTGAATCTCTGAGAATAAAAAGATTAAATCCATTTATTGAACAGAAGCTCAAAAAATTGTCATCATTATTTATCGCACCTTGGTTTAGATAAGGTGCGATTTTTTTGCCCTACAGCAACTAACACAGAAAGTGCTGAATCTTCCTGGGGTCAGCTCTTAGGGTAACCAAGGATATTGACGAAAATCGGGCGATCGCTTTTCCAAGAAAGCCTGCTTCCCTTCCGCTCCTTCCTCCGTCATGTAATAAAGCAAAGTGGCATTCCCCGCCAGTTCTTGTAAACCCGCTTGCCCGTCGCAGTCAGCGTTAAAGGCAGCTTTCAAACAACGAATAGCGATCGGGCTATGAGCCAAAATTTCCTGTGCCCACTGGACGCCTTCTGCTTCCAACTGTTCCACGGGCACAACACAATTAACTAAACCCATATCCAGCGCCTGTTGCGCCGTGTACTGGCGACAGAGAAACCAAATCTCTCTCGCTTTCTTTTGACCGACGACTCTGGCGAGATAGCTAGCGCCAAAGCCCCCATCGAAGCTACCAACCTTCGGACCCGTTTGACCGAAGATAGCATTGTCAGCAGCAATGCTCAGGTCACAAATTAGGTGCAGGACGTGCCCACCACCGATCGCATATCCAGCCACCAAGGCAATCACCACCTTAGGCATCGAGCGAATTAGGCGCTGTAAATCCAGCACATTTAAACGAGGAACGCCGTCCTCCCCGACATACCCAGCCTTACCGCGCACCCCTTGGTCGCCTCCCGAACAGAAGGCATATTTACCATCCGTGTGAGGTCCTGCACCTGTGAACAAGACAACGCCAATGCTCGTGTCTTCACGGGCATCACAGAAGGCGTCATAGAGTTCAAATACGGTTTTGGGACGAAAGGCATTGCGCTTGTGGGGACGATTGATGGTGATTTTGGCAATACCGTCAGTTTTGTGATAAAGAATGTCTTCGTAGGTTTTGGCGGTTTGCCAG
>DATNPH010000115.1:0-38204 GCA_036703315.1 Coleofasciculaceae cyanobacterium | reverse complement strand
CATCAGCACATGACCTAGATGTTCTCTCAGTAGATTTCTCAGCGTCTGATCCGAGATATTGATGCCGCAGGTTCTCAGATAGACGGGAAGCCGCTCTCCCCAATCCCGACCGCAGCCAACTTCCCCATTAGAGGCATCTTCTGCCTCGACCAATTCCATCAACCGTTGGTAACGAGTCTCACTATCCGTCATAGTGTGAGATTGTGTAACTTGCTGCTGTGTCGGTGAAGCCGCCGCTTCAGGATTAGGAGTGGGGAGCGACTGAGTCATGGCTCTTGCCGTAGGGTTTCAAAATAGGTGAGATTGTCGGGTTCTTCAGGATCGAGACCGCAATCGAGCAATCCCACTCTGAGCTTTCTGTAGAATCAAGAGTGCACCTGGCAAGGCGTGTAAGCCTATCCTGCCTTGATAGCCTAATTCGTAACTTCGGGCGATAGCATTTGAGGGTTTTTTAACGACAAAATTTGCCCTCATGCTAAAAATATTTATATTGAAGTGAAACAAAGCATTTTAAAGTTTGACACCTACGTGACACCTGCGTGACACTGGTTTGGCAGTAAATATGTTACATCAGATTATACCATAACAGAATAGTTTTTTATGTTATGAAAGTCTTGAGAATAGGTGTCAATACCTGAGTGATTTAAAGTGTCAAAGGAGTGCCACACAGATGTCTTGAGAGTGTCTTGAGAGTGCCACAATTTTTGAAAAGTGAGCCTTACATCACCAGACCCAAGCTCCCTCGCATAGCACACAAAATGTACGCTACAAACCCGCCGTGTTAAAGTGCATATCGGCAGAAGCAGCGTAGAAGCTAAAACCTTCTATCTCATCCTCGTCAAATTCGTCTGATGATACAGAGGGATTTGAATCTTCTTGGACGGCAGAAGACGTCACCGCATTGTTAGAAGAAGTAGCGAGAGCATAAGTTGGCAGAGGGCGTTCAACGCCAAATGCAGCCCGTAGTTCCTCGATGTGACCTTCCAAAACCCAAATCATCTCTTGTGCAACTTTTTTAAGTTGCTGACCTTTAGATGTGCCGCTGTGTTGATAGGCATAAGCGAGCCAGCACATTCTCATTGCCCTAAGTGCTAATTCGTTGGGAGCATCAGTCGATTTAAGATAGTCAAGCAAAATACTGTCCGGTGTTTCGTCCATCGGTTGGAACCGAAACACAATGCTGCGCTTTTTTAAACTGTTATCTGAATTGGTCATGGTATATTAAAACACTCCAGAGTGGACTTAAATGGAACGGAGAGAAAAAGGAGACATTCCAGAGCGTAATGGAGACATTCCAGAGACAAGCGTGAAGCTAATTAAATTGTTTTATCGCCAAGTATCTATTTTTAAGTGATTCGAGTGAAGAAGTTTTCTCATCAAGCTATCTCCAAATAGTCTCCAAATAGTCTCCAGACCAGCTCAAGTACTAGGAGACTTATCAGGGAAGCTTGTTGCAACATAACTGCTGAAATAAGGCTCATTCCCTATAAACGTTTGATAACAAACTCGCCCAAGACTTGAGATTTCTCTCTAGAAATAGTCCTTGAGTTAGAGGACAGTTTTTCAACTTCTGTCTCAAGGGGGTTTTTGGGAGGAATTGGTAGCTCTGGCTGCCGGAATCCCCGATTCCCGCACTACATTAGAGTCAGTCAGCCCCGATATCCGCCCCACCCGGTTATACGCCAGCCATGTTCGCCTATATGCGCTACGCGCCTAACGCCCCTTTGGGGCGACGGCGACGGCTGGCTCCTACGGAGGGTAAGAGCGGATGAGCATTTTTCGGTTGTATTATCAGTAATTACATTTCACGACAAGTTCATGCCCAGACCCACTCAGCGCCGAGATGGTGTAGTACGCAGCATAAGACAACCTGTAGCCTTTTCGTTCGCCGAGTATGGGCAACTCCAGCGTAATGCTTATGACAGTAATGTCAGCGTTAGCGAACTAATCCGCTTCCGTGCGCTAACCCGAAAAGTCGAACGACCTCGTGAACCGCCATTACTCAATGAGCAGCTCTATAAAGAATTAAACTCACTTGGTATTGACCTGAATCAGGTAACTCATAAAGTCAATACTGCGGTCAACGTCGATCTTGACCCAGGCATCTATACAGATAAAGTCAAACAACTCAATTCAAGGCTGTCCTTACTAATTAGTCAAATCCACACAGGGTTAGAAACAGCCTCTTCAAAAAGCCTGCCCATAGAATCCAGAAAGGTCGATAAGAATCATTCTGAGCGCAGGCTCTCAGTCAGACTGGCACCAGACGAGTACGAGACGATAAAGCAAAAAGCACGAAAAGCCAAAGTAACTATCCCACAGTTTATAAGGAGGGCAGCACTGCGTATTCAGGTTACACAACTCCCGCCGCCCCCAGTAATCAACTGGAAGCTTTATAGAGAGCTGGGTTGTATTAATGTCAATCTGAGGCAGTTAGCTTTAACGCTTCCAACAATAACTGACGCGCTGCGAACCCTGATTGAGCTATTGAGCATTACCCAAATCAGCCTGGTAGGTGCTTCCAACACATCGGAGGATGAGACAGCTTGATTGTCAACCAGAAGAAGAACGCCAGCTTCCGCAGTACGCTGGAGTACGTCCTGGGGAAGGAAAAGTCTACCCTTATCGACACAAATATGGGTGGAGAGACGCCCCGACAGTTAGCGGCAGAGTTTGCAGCAGCGCGACGACACAGACCTAACCTGAAAAGAGCCTGTGGACATATCATCATATCTATTCCCTATCGGAATGCTGACCACCTGAAGGGGGAGTATCACGAACACTTAGACGATAAACAGTATGTTGCGATCGCTCACCGTTGGCTCATTGGAATGGAGTTCCTGGGCGAGGGGTTGTCGTGCAGCCAGTACTTAATTGCACGCCACCACGACACCGACCACGAACACATCCATATTATTGCCAGCCGCATCAGGATGGATGGGTCGGTTGTCTCCGATTCCTGGGATTACCGACGCAGCGAAGTGATAGTCCGCCAGCTAGAGAAACAGTTCAATCTGGAGCCGACACCTTGCAGTAACTGGCGGGTTGCCCAAAAAGTTGAGGAAAAAGGCATTTCGACAACCGTCAGCGACCGGAGTGCCCCTACCCGCCGCCAGAAACACTATGACAGCGATAAGCCTACAGTCAAGCAGCGGCTCGCTTCTCTTATAGATGAAGCTTGCTCTGATTCCCCCACCGTTACACAGTTGATTGGTCGGTTGCAGCACCAGGGCGTTATTGTCCACCCCCAGTTCAGCACCAAAGGTCTATTTAAAGAGGCGCTCGCGTTTGAGTTAGATGGGGTGAAGGTCGCCGGAAACAAGCTAGGTTCTGCATACAGCTTTCCAGGACTTCTAAGAAAGCGCGGTGTACAGTACGATCCAGAGCGGGATAATCCAGCACTACTTGCCACTAAATCTGGTGAAGTAGTGGCTCTAAAAGAACCCTCACCACTGGCTTCCACTTTTGAGCCGCCTATCCAACACCAGAAGAAGGAACCGCCCCCAATTGAAGCGGACACTCAGCCCGCGGTCGTTTTCCAGCCCACTCGAGTTGAACAAGCGGAGGACCTTCCAACAAAGTTAGATATTTTAAAAGTCGAATGGGATTCTCAACGACGCTGGGTATCTATAGCATCTGACGATCCAAATTATCCAATCAATCAAGCGGCTTTCAAAGAACAACCTGAAATCAAACCGGAACCACTGGTAGAGAAAGAGCAATCCCAGGAGAAGAAACCAACCCCAACACGTTGGGACTCTCGCCCTACTGAAGAACAGCAACAACAGGCAGAGTATATCTATCACATTGCGTGGCAAAGATTTCAACAGGCTAAGCTAGAGAGTAAAATCAAGCCGCTAGTCTCTGGTGGTGGTGGCTCTTACTTTGAAGACAAGGACTACTTTTTTGCGCTCAACGAAAGAGACAATCGATTTGCAGTTGTTCATTACCAGCGAGGACTGCTGGACGCTAGAACTATTGAACCTGTTGATATTGAAGCGTTTGGTTCTTACTCTAAGCTGCTTCCCTCTTCGCAAAAACCGCCTCAATCCCAGCAAAAGCCCCAACTCGAATTAGATTGAATCCTATTGGTAAATCTCTTGCCTCAAAAGCGAAAGGCTTCAGAGAAGAAATAACTATAACCCAGAGCGAGTCATATCTTCCCCCACGAGCGCGTTCTTCCCCAGAAGACTAGAACCGAGCAAATTCGGGAGGTTCGCACTGTGATGCCATCTTTCCTTCAATCGCTACCTTCACTTCAAGGCTATTTGGCGATCGCGGATGGCTCCCCGCTCTTCTCCGATTAAACTTACGCCCAGGAACTACCCGAAAGCAGCGGAGCGCTTGGTAAAGCAGCCCACAGAATCTGTGGCTCACACAGCACCACTGAAGATGAATTTGCTTTTCGTTGTGAGGCTTGCTAAAATCCGGGCGACTGGATTTTAACAACGGCAGGAGCATCCGGCACGCTCCAACAATAAGCGTGAGACAGTGGGAGATAGCCCTTTCATGAGAATATCAGTCAGGGTCAGGTAAGACTGAGTTGCTGTCCTTGTGGGGGAGCTTCCCGCCGAATAACCTCAACTAAATGTTTGGGGTTGACATCGATTACCCGATGTTGTTCCTCCCCAAGAGGGCAATCAAGCGGAAGAACACCAACCAAGAGATGCCTCTTGCCGCTCATGAGTCGGACTAAGTCGCCAGACCGTAGAGTTTGACCGTTCCTCACCCTCCACTCGCCCTGATATTTATAGATGGGTTCGTTGTATTGATTCGCTGTCAAACCATCAACCACTAGCTGCTGCTCCACCGACATGGCTCGATAGGCATCAACAGCTAGTTCCCCATGCTGGCGCACAATTGCTTTGTATTTCGTCAAAGATTCGCAGGCTAATAGCATCGCTATTAGCTCCTGAAGGGTAGGTGGTTCTGGCTCCAGTACTGGCGGGACTCCCCCTGGTGGCGAAGGGTCATCGTCATCACCAACGGTTGGTGAGGGGGTTGGTGTTTCACCAACTGGCTCAAGATAAGTCAGTTCAACAGTTTCAACGGCTAAGTTGGTGAAATTGGTGGTTTCTAGACTACTGATTTGAGCCAAAGGTTCAAAAACTGATTCCACAGTATTGGCGGATTCACCAATTTCACCAACTGAAGTCTGAATGGCTTGTTCTAGCGTTATTCCCACGGTTGGTGGTGTCACCAACTCACCACCAATTCCACCAAAATCACCAATCGTAAACGTGTTATCACAGGGAGTAAAGGGAGTGACGGTATTAGGGACGTAAACCATATTTTCTCCTTCCCCCTCTGTGCGACCAAATCCAGCCGCCGCTAAGACCCGAAAAACGCGATCGCGAATTTTGTCCACAGCCCAAGACTTAAGGCGATTAATCCTTGACTTGGCAAAAGAAGCGGTGAGAGCTTTACCTTTAGTCCACAGCTTTTCTGCACAGGTCTGGGCTTTGAGTAAAATGCCCTCTAGTTTCTGCGAAGGAGAGTTATGGGCGTGGATGAGTTTGTGCTGCCACAGGTAAAAGGAGGCTAGCTCAAGCGCGGCTTGCATTGTCTCACCGCTGATAACAGGTCCCGGTACTTCATCGCGCACCACGGCGTTGACAATGTGCAGCCACAGGGCTAACCGTGCGGCATAGCTCTCAATTTTGGCGTAGACTAAGCCCATGCCAAAATGAGGTTCCTCTTTGTCCAATTCGACGATGACATGGTTGAAGCCTTGGAAAAGTACCTTAGCCTCGTGATCGAGTAGGTAGTCTCGTTCGGGTAGCAGTTCCAGACGGCGGTAGAGGCTCCGCAGTAGCTCTTGAAGTCCGGTTTCTTGATGGGGAGAGAGCAAATCCAATTTGCGATCGGGGGCATCTGGAATGGAGCACAGGAGGAATCGGGCTAAGTAGCCGCTGGAAACAAAGTTGACTTCATCAGCCATGAGGCGAGCTAAGAGGTCCCATTGATAGGTTCCGGTCTTAGAAATGCCAGTACGACGCAGGTAAAGGCGCACGTCCCCTCGATCGTAAGCTCCCAACTCGCCATTCCAAATCGCAAGTTCATGGCGGAGGTCATCACCCTTGCCGCCGTTGTGCTGGTTGTGGCGCTCGAAATCACCGGTGAGTTCATCGATATATTCGACGAGTCCGCGAGGGTTCTCCGCGTGGATGCGAATTTTCTGAGCCATTGTTGTATTGTTGAGAATGCGCCTCGTCTCAATGGGCTTGGCACCTTTGTTTTTGTCGGAGCAGGCTTCCCAATCGGCTAACTTCTTCGAGTAAGCCTCTCGCGCTTCTTGCTCCATATCCTTCAAAGCTTCCATAATCAGGGCTTGAGGTGGAGTTTTCGCCTGACCGGAGTCGGCAACGTTAGCGCTCCAGAAAATGCACGGCTGAATGTAGTGGGATTCTGCCTTAATTACAATCCTCGAAGAGATGCCGATGCGGGAGGCGGAAACGGGGATCAGGGTATTGAGGAGATATTCAGGAGCGGTGGGCATCGCGTTGGCAGCGGCTATCAAGGCATCAGCCAGAGGACGTGCCAGATAGCGATGGAGATTCAGGCGCTTGCGACAGGTTTTCAAGAGCGCTCGCAAGGGGATAATCGTGTCAGATGCCTCTTTAGTCAGCTCGTCCTCAAGCCGAACAACACGAGCGAGTTTCTCGATATCTGAGTAGGGCTTGGCACAGCTGTCCCCCAGATTCATCAAGGCAGCAGTCTGGAGGGATTCTGAATCGTAGCGGCGAAGAATTTCCCGGACGCGATCGGGAAGCGAAACCGCATCATGTTGTGGTTGGGAGTTATTTGTGCCATCGCCTCCATCACCGCTGTGTTGACCGCCGCTAAAGCGCAGGCTCTTGCCACCACCAACGCTCTTACCTCCCCTTTCCGACTCTTGGGTATGCCGCCACTCCTGTTTAATGGCATCCTTGATGTGGGCAGGACATTTGGCTGAAAAACTTGCCTTGTCGAGTCGATAAATTTTCTTCCAGCAGCTCTCTTCACCACCCCGGCTTAAAGCCGCAGGTTGGCAGTGCGAGGGGACAAAAGCTTTTTGGGGGTTGAGAATTCTGCCGACGCGATCGCTCTCAATGCCCAGCGCCGCACCTGCAATATGCGCTAGCTCTGCCGTACTGCCCGAATAGCAAACCCCTGAAGCCTTGCACCAATTTTCCCAGCCGTACCATTCTTGGATGGCAGTAGCCAAGGCTTCGGAGCGATCACCTGTAGGACAGGCTCCGGCGAGAATGTCCTGACTTTGATTGTTTCCCAGTTCTTGAAGGGGGATAGTGCCGGGAATGTCCTGAACGCTGGAGTTAGCAAATTTTACAGGAGGAAGTGCAGGCTCATAAATTGATTCAGGCACGTTCAAAGAAGCCTTAGTGCTATGGATGCCGATGGATTCCAAAGACTCGACTTCTGGCGGCTCAACCCGATTAAATGATTCATAGGGATTGCCGGAAGCTCCAATTGTGGGAGCCAAGACGGTGAAGCGCCCCTCGAAGAGAGCTTCGCCAACGTGCCGACCACCAGGTAAGAGAGCAAAGTTGGTAAAGTCAGGTTTTTGTTTAACTTTAATGCCGATTCGCCAGCCGCCCGAATGCGAGCGCTCCAGGAAAGGTTCAGAGCCAGCCTGGTCTCTGACTTTGGCTGCAATTTCCAGCGCTTGTTCATCGCACTCAATCTGAGAGGTGAACTTTTTAACGTCGAAGTCAAGCCAGACCGTACCGTGCCACCCGCCAAGGGTTCCGATGCCATTGAGAGGATTAGCAAACCAGGTTTTCAGTTCTTTTTCTCTGGGTAGCTGGTTCTGATACTGCCGATGATTGACTAAATGAGGAACACCATCCTTATCTAAATATGATGGGTTTTTGCCAGTGTAGAGCGGAATGGGTTGCAGGTCAGCCGTGAGGGGACAATGCTGCCATACGCCTTTTTCTGTATTCGCTTGAACTTCCTTGTGATGTTTAATAGCATCTTGCACTGGTGCTACGGGTAGAACTGGGTAGTTGTGGACTTGAAGCCACCTTATAGTTTGCTGCCGTTCTTGAAGTATTTCTTTAGGGTCTTCAAACTTTGCAATCGAAGTATTAAGTTTGGAAAAACCTGTGGCATTTTGCATATGTACTTTTGTCTCCTATCGTCTTGTCGAAAGGAGCAAAGCCTTATCGGTGCTGGCTTGCGAAAAATTCTGTGGTGTCAAATTTATCTGACAATTGTGACAAAGCCACAGCAAGCTGCTAGTCTATAAAAAGACAGCACCAGATGGTAGACTGTCTGTTAGAGTGAAGTTTCTCCGCCAAGATACCGCTTCACGCTTTCAGACAACCTACGGGCTCTCTCCTAAGCTCCCATTTGGCTCTGGGGCTTGCTCTTGTTAGTTAGTTAGACTTCCGGTTAACCCGGATGAGTAATTGGGCAGCCCTTCTTTGCTGCCTAGAATTTGCACTAATCGTAGTTTACAGCCTGAACCGCAAAAGAAATAGTTTGCGGCAGTTTTTAATTTGGCATCCTGCTCCTGTGAGCGGGATCTTTTTGTTTTTCTTGAGGATGTAATCACTTTGAACTTTTCCCAACTGATGCTATGCAGCGTTACCCGACTTGGCACGGTTGGCTGACTTTCTGGTTTTTCTAGAAGTGGGGTGGTCATAGCAACAAACGAGTACCTCCTGACTACTGGACTCAACTTGGCTCTTTATCCTTTGGTTTAGCTTTTGGCAACTCCCCAAACTCGCTCATCGCCAGCCGGAGTAGCTCACCCTGATCGAAATCGAGTATTGACGAGATTTCCACGATGTCCGCTTTGGTTGGAGCGGCACCCTTAGCGATCGCGTCAATGTTTTTGATGTTGTGTTCGCGTAGCGTCCAGAAGTTCTGCCGCACAACCTCTCCAATGGAGTTAGGTTGCAACACAGAAACCTGGACTTGGTTTCTATCCAAGTATTCGGCAAGTGCCTTTTCTACCACCTCTGATATCGTTGTTTCCTTTTGAGTAACAAACAAGCGCAAACGTTTCCCCAGCCCCTTTGGAATTTGAGCGGTTACTGGGGAATAGTCTGGATTATTTCTTCGAGAGCCCTCTTTTGGTGGTCTAGGCATAAAAACAGCATATATTGCCGTACCACCTTTGCGATATATTTGCCACCTCCTCTGAAAAAAAAATACAAAACCGAGTCGCTTGACATAACGCTATAGCATTATGCTATTCTTTCAATATAGCAAGCCAGTTCGGTAGTGAAGCGGCGAAGCGCTTACAGAAGCCATACCAACGCCAAAGCCGAACTTTTTGCCTCAAGACTTGTCTTGGTCGAAGTTTCACCGCTCTAGCAGTAAATCACCGAACTCTGACCGAGCTAAGTAACCCAAAGCTTTACACAACAAATATTTCAGGAGGTGAGAGCCACGTTTGCCGAAGTATCACCGCAGGTTACCCGAATCACAGGGCTTGCCCCAACAGACTGGATTGAAGTAGGGCAAAATACGCCTTCCCACATTTCTTTGAGTGATGCGTTGAAGGAGTTGGGGATTAGCGATCGCCAGTTGATGAAGTATCGGCTAATTGCGCGAAAGATAAAGCCTTATTGGGACTCGGCATTGCAGCGAAATCCCGATTACCCGCTTGAGCGCAAAAAGCAATTAGAGCAAAAGCTCAAGGGCGGTTATGTACAAGTCAGTTACATTGACGAACCCCTGTTCACTTGGTTTGAGTTTCTAGTTTTGAAGTTTTTGGTCAAACAAAACAAGTTATTTCGCAACCTCAAAAAACTGGAAACATTTACCAAACTTAACCCACACATTTTCGCTACAGAGGAGACATTGAATAATGCGATTAATCGACTTGGCTAACCAACACAATTTATCTTTAGAGTCTTTGCAGATTGAGCTTTTGAACGAATATCCCGATGTAGAGGAGTGGGATGAAATTCCGGATAGGGCAATGTCAAAAGTTCAGGAACTGTTAAATAAAACGCCTGAAATCAAAGAGATGGCTCAGGCTTTTGCCTTACCAGCAGCCAGCGATAACGGTAATGGTAGTGGCTCAAATAACGGTAACGACAGCGGACATTTACCGGAAGCCGAAGCCTTAACAATTGCTCAAGAGTACGGGGTTTCCACTGATTTTGTGTACGCCGTAAAAAACGCTGATATTCAGCTACAGTTAGACGCTGAAACCGAGTTTAAATCGGGAATCGCGGAAGCCGAACTGCTGATTGCCGCCAAAGAAGCTGGTAAGACTTTAGTGTACGAAGCTTACGATGAAAATCGCTACCAAGAGCGGCAGCAAAAGCTCAATCAAATCCAATCCATTAAAGCCAACGGGCTAGACTTCCTGCGACAGAAATATGGAGTCAATCCACGAGCTAGGGCGACGCAAGCCAACGAACGATTTAACCAAGTTAAGCAGCAGCTAGATTCACTGGATGTGGGTGTAGAAGGTTTTTTCTCCAAGAAATAGAGTTTGAAGACTTCTCGATTGAGGAGGATATTCAAGCCTATTTTTCTACCTTGTCAGCCGCCGAAATTTCTGCTTTTAAAGCCGAAATCGAAGCCTTAAAAACCCTTGTCAACAATAACCAACAAAAACCACAGGAGAAAACTATGTCTCACGTTGTAGTTATTGGAACTTTGACCGCCACAGCCGGAGCTATCAGTTTGGCTTTCCCGCCTGCTGGTATTGCTTTTGGGCTATTTGTTTTGGGTGCCGGATTAATGGCAAGAGATTAATGCAGCTAGTTTCTCACCTGGTTTTCTGGGCACTGCTCATATTCCTACTTGAGTCCACGATTCTAATTTTTTTGAGGATTTTGCAATGACCACCAAATTATTGACTGAACGAATCACGTTTGCAGGACTTCGACAACAGGCAGAGCGACTGGGAATTCCAGGCTTTGCCAAAATGCGAAAGCAAGAGCTAATCAAGGCAATCAGCGAGGCGCAAAAAACATGCATAAAAGAGCAGAATATAGCGGCATCCTAGTAAGCCTTGATACCCTCACACTTGGTAAACAACAGCAATGGCTCGATTCACAACCAGAGCCAAAAAAAAGTCAGAAATTCGAGAACAAAAACGAGTAAGGCGGCTTATTAAATTAGCCAAGAATGAAGAAAAAGAGTAGGATGTTTTTCGAGTATAGAAAGTTTAGATTATCTACATTTAGAGCTAGCCAATCAGCGACCTGAAGGTGAACAAAACACCGATTCAAACAACATCGGTGATAGCTGGAACGCAGCAGGATGGGACGAAATATTTGACAGCTTAGACGAAGAAGAAACAGAGGAGGAAGAGGAAGTTGAACCCGCCTAATGTACCCCCGATAGTCGGACAAACCAAAACGCTAAGTTGCTCAGAAGACCGCAGAGATTGCATGACCGAACTATCAGAATGGGCTGACCAATATCGAGCCGAAATCGAAAAACAATCCTCAGCTCGTGCAGCACAAGTGGAAAGCCTCCTCACCGCTGGCGACTATGAAGCCATCCGCGAGTGGCTCAATCAGTGGGAAGAAGAGGATAAAGAACCAGGTTCTCTCCGCTCTCGGTATCGCGAAACTCGTCAAGAGCTGCGACAAGAACGGTATCGCCAGCGCCAACACCAGCTTTATGGCTCGGTACTCGACAGAATTACGGGTAAAGCCAGCACCGATAGTTTGCACGGCTCCGGTGCTGACCTTCACTCCCAAACCGACCAAGTAAACAATCGACAGGAGTAACATCAATCATGCCAGATACATCGCCTCAACGCCCCCTTACCGAGAAAGAGCAGCTCGTAGTGGATACTTTCTCTGCTGCCAGACCTGGGTTGGGCGCGATGCCTGCGGCGGTTCGCGAAGCGACCATCGCACAATCCAACATCCTCAATCCCAACTCAGGCTGGCGGGAAATCATTGCAGACATGCCTGACAGCGAGATTGTTTGCCGGGAAGGGACAAACTCTAACAACGGTTTTATGTACCGCCACATTGGACATTGAGGAGGTGCGTGATGAGCAATCAACCCACGAAATCTAACCCTTGGCTCCAACTCGCACTCCAAGCGAAAGAACTGATATCTCATGAGCCACCAGCAATTCAGGCATCGCTCCGACGCATGGAGCGCAAGATTTACCCCGAAACCGCTAAAGCACTAGCCAAGTTGGAAGGAGAGCAGCATGAGAACGGTTAACTTCAACCCTAACCTCATCCTACCCGTCACAGGTCTAACACTTGCTGTCTCGTGCGACTGGGATAAAGAGAAGATTCTTGAGATTTGCGCCGACGCTCTGACCGACGCCAACGGGCACGCGGAAGCACAACAGCTACGTGAAATCTTAGAGCGGGTGAGGAGGGAAGGATGACCCAGGAATTTCAACCCACCCCAGCCGAACAAAATCTTCTGAATTTCCTCGACAAGCTAGCAACCACGCCCTACAGCCCGGAGCTAATGCAGGAAGGAAACCAACTTCTAGACGCCGCAGTTGAAGAGAACCGACAGCTTACTGACACCATCCACACCTGTTCCAAGGCGATGACCACTACCAAGCAGGTAGCCGAGTTGGAAAAGGAGATGGAGTAATGTCCGACAAACAGCACTATCTCAACCTCTTCGCCTCCATGCAAATTCCAGAAAATCTTGCCTCAAAAGCCGCTGACGCTTTAGCAAGACAGGATGCTGGCGAACTGCCTTGCCCATTAGAAGGAGAGGAACTTCTGGCTTTACAGGATGCCCACGCTAGCTGGGTAGAACGAGGAATGCCCTATAGCCCGCCTGCTGTCACGACTGAGTAAGCATTTTTAGGAGGTGAATTAAACAATGAAGCTGGATGATAGCGAAGCGGGGCGAAGCCCGGACAAACACGAAAATCTCATTCAGCTTCTTGCGTTGCTAACGACGCTGATTATTTTTCTCACCTTTGCTACAAGCCTCACTCTAGCGAGAGTATGGAAGCTTCAACAAATAATTGAAACTGAATTAGTTGACAAGTAAAAGGACTTAAAAATCAATGGGAATTGGAAGCGCAATTGTTCGGTATACCGGAGCCTTGACGGGAAGAAGTCAAGGCATAGCATCCAGTCTTAGTGGACGCTGCAAAGCCTACGATGATGCCCCAGAAGTAAGGGGATTAATGCAAGCCTATTATGGCTTAAATCCCGAAACTTTCGTTGATATGTCTCCTGAAGAACTGGGGCAGTTTGTAGACCAAGCCAAACAAGCTAAATTCTTTTCGGAAAATTGGGAAAAGATAGCCGAACACGTCAGAGATTATATCCAGGGAGTTGTTGATTATAACGATTTCGTAACGCGATGCGTAAAAGCTGGCGTTGCGGGGATGAAGAAGATTGATAAAAACACGCTGGATGTACTGCTACAGCATAAGAATTACAAGAATAATCAGAGTAAATTGGCTCAAGATTCCAGAGTAGCAGACCAGCTAATGCAGCAGGAGCTTACGGACTACATCGATCTATCTGAGTACGACTTAAATATGTCCCTTCAGATGATGGCGGCTAAGCTCTTGAAGGAAAAGGAGAAAATCGATGTCAGACCAGACGAGGAGCAAGCTAGAGCCGACGCACAGCAAGCCGAGCAAGAGCGCAAGCAGTACGTCAGGAATCTTCTCAACTACGGATACAACCACACCATTCAACGCGGTCTGCCTGCTTCTAGTTCACCCCAAGTAAGTTACTCCGGTGCCAGTACTAATGGCAACAATAATTTCTTCAGTCGAGCCGTTAATTTCTTCAGAGGCAAGTAGTTTTTGGGAGCAAGCGAAAATGTTTTTGCCTTCTAACAATTCCAAGCCGGAGGTTTCAGTTTTACCTCCACTGCCAGGTTCCTCCACTCCCGAGAAGTCGGTGCCAGCAATCGTTGTAAAACCATCAAAAAAATCACGTTTCATCCTATCGCTGTACAGATTTGGATTGTACGGATTCTGGTTTGGTATTGGAGTAGCTGCTGCTAATATCACCCGTCTTTTCCCTAATGGCTGGATTGTTTACCTTGCCCTCTCTGGTTCGGCGGCAGGCTACCTGATGTTAGTTAAACCGACTGATGCCACAGAAGAGATGTTGTCGCTGCGGCGCATTAGTGGCTTGGCTCTAGTTATATCAGTTGTAGCGCTGTGGGACGGGCTGATTGTAACCGCCAACCTCCCGATAACAATTGGGTTCTGGGTCTTTCCTGCTTGGTTGGTGGTTACGAGCGCGATCGCATTTTTGATTGGTGCCTTTGTGACCCTTACTGCGTCAAATCAGGGGAGGTAAAGATTCATGAACTGGTTCGCCACGCTGAAATCTAATGCCCTGTTCATTGCCGTTGGGACATTTGCCATAGGCGTGGCTAGCGGCGGTGCCTCGTTGATGGGGTTCTTTGACAACCAGGTGAGGTACTGTGACCCCATCACCAATCCTTGTACACAGGTGGCAATCCCCGACTGGTTTGGCAACCCACCGACGGATGCTAAATTCGTTCAGCTCTTTTCGGGTAACAAGGCTAGCCGTGTTTTCTGGGGCATCGTTAGTCCGTTGTCTTTTGGAGTTTGTGTCGTGGCTGCTTTGGTAGCCGCCTCCAACCAGCGGGGCATTGACGAGCAGAAGGCTCTAAAAGAATTGCTAGAGGCAATCCAAAAGCAAGTCCTGAGCGATGAGGAGGTGACTAAGCTAGCGATCGCCTCCGACATGCGGGTACAGGATTTTCGGCGAGAACTGCTCGACGGCTATGCTGCTCTGTTATTGGAGAAGCATCCAGAACTCATCGAGCGCTTTGCTGTGGGGCCTGCTCAAACTGACAAAGAAACCGAAACAGTCGGGGAAGCCACCCCCACAGAGGAGTCCCCAACACAGGCCAATCCCGCTAATGATGCTCTAAATGAATCCGACGAGCACAAAGGAGCTCTTCCAGAGAGTAAGGACGATGAAAGTCAAGTCCTTCCACAGGCTACCATCCAATTCAGCGTTCCTGCCCCTTCAATCGAACCGCCGAACGTTCTTCATGAGTCGGAAGCCGAAGCCATTAGGATTCTGGATGCCCTCGCCGGTTCCCACCGTTCTCTGCTGCTAATTGGCGGCACTGGCGCAGGTAAATCCGTCACCGAGTCGTATCTGTTGACTCAACTATTTCGGCGTAATCCTAAGCACGAAACCTGGGCAATCAGTCAGAAAAACGACTCGTTCTGTGGACTGAATAACAAAAAACGAGTCGTGCTTTTTGATAGAAAAAACATTCAAGATTCCTTCGACGTTCTTAACCACGTTTACGGGATTTATGATAAGCGCCGTCGTTTGACCGAGGATAAACGTAAGGGTTTGCCTCCCGTAAGATTAATCCTTGCCGATTGGCTGAGTATTAATCAAACCCTGGACGAAATGAAACAGGATGCAATAGTCAAAGAATCAGAACACCGCTCAAAATGTGCTGACGTAATTTACAACGGTCGGGACATGAATGTGTGTCTGATTGCAGACCTTCAAAGCTACAACTTAGCCGCTCTGGGATTGAAAGCCGACAGGAACAGTCGGAAGAACTTTAACCTAATTGCCTTGGGAAATTACTACATCGAATCGGATGGAAGTATCAACGAATCCTATGGAGTCGTTGAGAATATGATTCTCGACAGAAACATCATTCCTGACGAGAACGAAAGGGCAAAATTAATCGAGGTTTTTCGTCAACTCAAGCCGCTCTCAAAAGAACATCAGCGCCCGATTATGTTCACCACGTTAGAACCAGCTAGGGTAGTATTACTTCCCGATTTAAGAGCCTATAAAGCTGGAGAAATCCCACGAGTCAAGCTAGAAGGATATACCCCAGAGCAGCTAGAGCGACTTTTTCAACTTGAGTTTGAGATTGATGCTCCCATGTTGCCAGAAGTTCAACCGGAGAAAGGAGATGAACAACCTTTTATTTCACGAGAAAAATTAAACGAATACGGCGACTATCTGGTGAGCAAGATTGACGGCAAAGACTGGGTGTTGATTAGCAAGCTGGGGGGAGTCGCCTGGAAGACAAGGGACTGGGGAGATGATGTCTTAAACCGGGTAATTCAAGACCTAATAAACAGGGAACTCGTAGAAGTCGATACAAAGGATGGAGTCAAGCGAATTCGTAGGATTAGGTGAGGAGGTGAGGTAGGTGAGGCGACCCCCAAATACGTGCCTCTTTCATCGTCGAGCGCAGTATCTCTCACCCTCGTCTCACCCGCCTCACCCCCTGTTGTAGTAGGCATCACCTGATTCTCTCCCAGTTCTCACCTCGTCTCACCCGCCTCACCCCCACCACCAACTCGTTATCACAAAAATACGCTAGCTTTTTTAGGTAACTTTGATGGATTTAGAGTTAGTCTCAGTGGAGGAAATTTAGAAATGAAAATTACTTTACGAGATACAGGCACAGAGATAGGATTTGCTTGTGCAAGAGTTTTGGCGTTAAGTTCGTTCAGCTTAATCAGTTCGCTAATCGTATCTGGCTCCATTGCTGTAGTCGGTGGCTTTCCTTGGATTGAAGCACCAGCTCACCGAGTCGCGAAGATGTCAGCTATTTTGATAGGTGCTTCGGCTGCTGGATGTATTTTAGGGGCTTGGATGACTGGTGCGATTGGGAAGAATGACGATGAGAAGTTAACCGAAATTGTTACCAATGAACTAGTAATCACAAAAGACGAACTTATAGAACTATGGTCACAGTTACGAGAATCTGAAATGCGGCGTATCGATGCTATAGATGCAAGAGATAAGGAGATTTGGCATCGGGGTGATTTGTTAAGAGAAGTGCGTCAACAATTAAAAGAACGTGACAAGCAGCTAGAGGCTTGGGAAGAGTGGCTTGATTTAACCAATCAACTTGATGAGCGCTACGAAGTTTTTGGTTGCAAGGGGTGTCGATACTTTGTTGGCTCGGAAGATGGCGGTAATTTCTTTGGAAAGTGCCATGCATCCTTATGGAAAACGGTGTTGTGAGGATAGAGAACAAAAATAAAAGAAAGACTACCATCAAGCTGGGAACATTAGACACGTTTTATCAACCTTTGTACGATTAAGAGGTGAAACCATGATTTTAAATCCCAACGTAATTTCTGTTTACGCTGGTACACCCGTTGAGGAAATAAACGCTATTCCCGGATTACTTCAAGAATTGCAAGCTATGTCACGGGATTGCCAAATACCAATTCATAGTGAAAATCGTGAAGTTTATCTGGGAGCTAATAGACCTCGTGTTAAAGAAATTGGGGAGCGATTGAACTCTTCTGGTGGATACAACTTGATGCTTTGGGCAGCTAAACAAATTCCTCTACACGATCAGAGGGAATTAGAATGTGCTTGGCATGGGATAGGGCAGTGGGAATCATGAAGGAAAGTGATTATCCTTGCTTCAAATCGCTAACGCTTTCTTGTCTTGTGAATGTGAGAGAGGGCACTCGCTACAACCAGCCCCAAACAAAATCGACACATTGAAAAGGAATTCAGACAATGCAAGATTTCATGTTCGCCGCACTGTTGTTTACTGCATACTTCGGCTTCGTCTGCTGCTTATTGCACAACCCGAAAGCTTCGGCTACTACCTCTAACCCTGTGCCAGTTGTGGCAGCGGCAAATTTAACTGTCACATGGAACGTGCAACGGGTTGCACCTGAAACAGAATCCGCCACAACCCTAGACGAGGAACTGGAAGAAGACGCTATTAAAGAACCAGCCGCCGCCATAGAGGAAGCTTTAATCGAAGACCAGGAGCCAGAGTTGGTCTCAACAACAGTGGAAGAACCCACCTCCGTTGTAGAAGAAGCGCCGGAATCGCTTTCCGAGCCAACAATTGAGGAACTGCTTCAAGACATCGATCTGGATACCTTGCAACTGCGACCCGCGAGGAAGATTTGCGGCAAGCTTGGCATTCAGCAAAAAGTCAATGGCAAAGATGCTCCTCTCTCTTGGCTCAGAGCGCAGATTAAGGGTCGCTTGACCGAGAAACCTCAGGAAACCGCGCCGGTGATAATGTCCGTTCTGAAAGCTAGCTAGCACAGTTGAAGGGGCGACCCGCCGCGTGAATGTCGCCCCGTCCAATCCAAGGTTGGGTGAGTTGACAAGCATAATTTAACCCCTAGCACTCACCGCTGGGGGTCTTTTTACGGATTAAAAAGATGACAATATTCCGTATTAAAGCGTCACAGCTGGGAATTTCTTTTGTTTTGTAACTGCTCCTGTGATGCTGCTTGTGTAGAGTCGTCTAACGTCACTTTGCCGCCTTCAGTCAAGTCAGAAAGCACTGGCGATAGCATGGATAAGGAAGACACAGCTCCCAGCACTTGAGAGGGTCTTACATCCAAATATGCCTGAAGTTGGCTTAAATTCCGGTGTCCTGATACTTCCGCAATGACCCGTAAGGGGGTATTGTTGTCACTCATCTGGGTGAGAGCGGTGCGTCGGAACGAATGCGTGCTTGCCCCTTCGATGCCAACTCGCTCACAGGCTTTTCGTAGTATCCTCATGGCACTATCATTCGTGATGTGTCCTCCTCGGCGACCGGGAAACAAGTACACGAGTCCGGCTTGTTTTTCGTAAGCCGCTAGGATTGTCCGCAACTCTTGGATAATGGGGAGGGTGCGGGTGGCGAGTTTCCGTTTGGTGTTTTTCTTTCTAATGGTTAAATGCGATCGCACTCTCCCTTGGGAGTCGTAAACGTCTTCAGACAGCAGGGTGCAGGCTTCGTTGACACGGCAGGCTGTAAACATCATGATGGCGAACAAACAGCGATCGCGAAGATTTGTCAGACCCTGACTGAACAACAACTGGATCTCTTGTTGGGATAAGATTTTTCCCTTGCCATGTCTGTCTCGTTTCACCCTGTGACTCCCATCATGATGTCCCTGATTTAACTCAATAGCGGTAGAGTCTGTCCAGTGGGAGTCGGAGCAATCTTAGCCAACTTGAGAGAGACTCTTGAGACGATTAAGCCAGAGAGATGTCAGGTTTGTGCTTTACTCCTGCTCTTGAGGTCTGGTAATTTCAGCCTCCATTTCTGATGCCACCGTATTCAACTCTATCTCTAGCTGCTCCAGGGTTGGTAGATTGTCCTGGAGCGTTTGAGGTAGAGAATCCTTCAGTTTATAAGTCGAAATGCCAATGGGCTTGTTGAGATCGCGCAGGGCATATTCTGCTATTGTCTTCTTTTTCCCTCTGCACAAGATGATGCCGATGGTGGGTTGGTCATCTGGGTGACGTAGCAAATCGTCCACTGCTGAGATGTAGAAGTTCATCTTGCCCGAATACTCCGGCTGAAACTCTTTCATTTTCAGATCGATTACTACATAGCAGCGCAACCGCAGATGGTAAAACAGCAGGTCAATGTAGTAATCGTCTCCTTCGATTTCTAGGTGATACTGGCTTCCTACAAACGCAAATCCTACTCCTAACTCAAGCAAAAAGTCGCGGATGTGGTTGACCAAAGCACGTTCCAAATCCCTTTCCTGTACTTCCTCCCCAAGACTGAGAAACTCGAAATTGTAAGGGTCTTTCAATAGCTGCTGTGCCAGATCGGATTGAGGCTTGGGGAGTGTTCGGTCAAAGTTGGTGAGTGCAGCGCCCAAGCGACGGTGTAAACCCGTTTCAATTTGGTGAACGAGAACATTACGGCTCCAGCCGTGTTCGACGGTTTTGTGCGCGTACCACAGCCGCTCCTCTGGTGATTTTAACTTCTCAATCAGGGCGATGTTGTGGTACCAGGTAATTTGTGCAAGCACCTCTTGCACAATTTGCTCATTTGGGTAGGCTTCAGCAAAAGCTCTCATGTACTTGAGGTTACGTGGCGAGAACCCCTTCATATCAGGGAATTCCTTCTGTAAGTCACTCGCTAGCCTATCGATCACCTTAGCTCCCCATCCCTGCTGTCGCTGCCGAGTAAGGATATCTTGTCCAAGCTGCCAGTAGAGCAACACTAATTCCCGGTTGACTGAAAGGGCTGCCCGCACCTGGGCGCTCCTAATGCGTTCTTTCAGGTCACGCAAGAAGTCATCATAGTTCTCTGGGATGGGAGATGGTCGCTCTGACACAGGCAGATATCCAAAAGCCCTAGTTTACAACTATTGGGTTGTGTCATTGTTCGCTCTCATCCCCAAGGTGTAATTCTCCGAGAAACCAAGAGCTTCGTCCAGGAGGCGGTAACCTCTTGATGTTTCTCAAAACCTCTCGTGCCTTCCTCTTAAACGCTTCATCTTTGAGGTTCTCTAGGCGAGTTTCTAAGTCGTCTGGCGTCGCTCCTTCCACCTCCACCTCTTGCAGGTAGGCATAAAATCGATACTCCCCATGCCGACTCGGGTCAAGCCGTTGCGAGGCAGCCACGCACCAGCCCCACCCAAGTCGCAGTTCGATGGCGTGCTGGTATCCGTAGGGGGTTCGCTCTAAACGCGACCAGCCCGTGTTACGGTTTTCCAGTTGCGCCCACTCGCAGCGCTCAGCCAACGCTTGAATCTGGTCAGGGGTTACGTCTTCAATCCCATCGTCCAGAACTCTTACCCGTCGCCAGCCTGAAGTGATTTCAAGCCAGGACGCGATCGCAATTTGTTTCCACTGCTGCTGAATCTCGGTGTTCAGGCGGGACTCGGAATGGTTTGACCAGTTATCAAACATGGCGAGTTGCTGCGGTTTAGTACACTTGCACTAAATAATTTTAAGATCCGGTGACACCCGCTCCTAAATTTTTTCGTAAGGAGAGTCCTCCGCAGAACCAAGCCCCTCACTTGCGATCTGCGCTGACGCTTTTCGAGCGTCGAAGAGAGCGAGAGCTATCGCTCTCGGTGACTTCGGCGCGTGAGCTGCCCTATAGCAACGGTGGATTATGGCGTGGGGAACGAGCGCTTTACTGTTGAAGAGCCATTAATGCAAGCAGCGCGTTGCGATTCTACTTCATAAATATTTCCCAAAATATCTATGCAAATCTAGGAATGCAGCTATATTAGAGGAACTGAATTGAGGAAAAGCCCATTTCAGAGTTTGTTAGTCCGAAAGAAGCATCGGAGCGCCTTGGGGTTAGCGTGGATACTCTCAGGCGTTGGGAGGCGGCGGGAAAGATTAAGGCAATGAGGACGCCAACAGGACACAGAAGGTACGACATGACTTCATTAGTTACGGGTAGCGAGGAAGTCCAAACGCTTGAAAAGGGGAGTCTGTTAGGAGAGGATACGCTGCAACAGATAGCCAAGGGTTTATGTGAGTATGAACAGCAAATCCCCAAAAGCCTCTGGGCATATCCGGCTGTCTTGCAATTAGGGGTAGAGAAGCTGGCACTTGCTTGTTTAATAGCGGGAGTGCGTCAACCGATACAAGGAGTTCCTGATTTTGTTTCCAGATGGGCACAGCTCCCCTTAAAAGATTGGGATATAGAAATTGATTGCCCTGAAGAATGGCTTGATAAGCAACTAATAGAAGACCAAAAGCCGAGTGGGTTTTGTATTGAAACAGCAGGGGAATACTTCGATGACTGGGGGAATTTCCAAAAGAAAGTGATTAATGAAGTAATGACTAAAGCTGCACAAAACCCTGAACTATATACGAGGTTTAGGAAGTATCTTATTGAAACCCCTGTGGTAACAAAGGGACAAATTTTTGTTGATAGTGCAGTAGATTTTAAGCCAGTGCAAGACCTTCTGCTCAATAGCTATGAAAAAGCTCCAGAGTCTTACAAGTTAGGTGAAAAATTTTACTGTTGCGGTCATTGTGGTGGGCTAATGTATTTGACCAAAGATGATGAATTAAAGTGTGAAAATAAGCATTGCGCTAAGGAAAAAAAGAATCCTGTCCCTTTAGCCGATAATCAGTATGATGAAATCTTCTGGCTTAAGAAGGATTTGCGATATTTTATTCATCGTCCTGGTAAAGCAGAACTCAGGCTAGAAGAGAGATTGAAACAGTTAAACCTACTAGAAGTTAAGTTATATCCAGAACTCGACCAATATGACTTACATTTAGTTTTTCCAGATGGAACAGTCTGGGCAGTTGACGTAAAGTTTTGGGAATCTGCATATAACTTAGCAAAAAAAGTCAATCAGCCTGTTCGTAAACTCAAGCATCAGCCCTACGATGAATCCTTTTTTGTCTTTCCTGATGAACTGAAAAGTTATGGTCAGGAGTACATTCAAGAATTCAGGGGTTACTGTAACGTGCCGCTCAAGAAATCTCAGGTAATGTTTGAAGGCTCATTTGTACAGAAAGTTATCAAAAAACTAGGAATTTAAAAATGAGAAATACTGCTCAATGGTATGCATCTCTTAAAGATGATTTAGATAAAGATTTATGTGAGGTCGAGTTAGGGCTGTACTTGTTGAGCGTCTTGGTTCCTGACGCTAATGCTGACAGTCTGTGGGTTCTACTGACTGGTTATCCTTCCTCGCATCCAGAATGCCAAAATTGGACGGAAAATCAGTATCGAATGTTGGCGATCGCTCGTCATCTCTTGCCACACTTCGATAGTCCATTTATCTGGAAAGAAGCCCTACAGCGTTATCGATACTTTCCGTCAGATATTCGTGGGTATGAAGTTTATGAAGAAGGGGAATCTTGGGAATATCTAAGGCGAACCAATATTACAGTTGCCAATCACCGATTCCAGATTTATAACGATGCCTTAAATAAGTCAGTAGAGTTATCACAAAGAAAGGCGCTTGCCTGGGCAAAAGCAGGAAATTATAAGTGCGAAGTAAAAGGAAAAAAGGAAACCGTTGCAATATCGCCTCTGATTGCTAATTTTCAACGTCCACCAAGTCACAATGTAGCTGGTGTGCAACTGAGGAATCCGCTACCAGTATCTTGGGCTGAACTTAAGAAAACAGCCGAATGGATGGATGAGCAAAGGCGTAATAGGGGACTAAACCCGGAGTGGGTAAGCCGTTTTAGTAAAGTCAAGTTACAGGTATTTAATGACACCCAAGAATTAGTTGAAGCTAAGACTTTAACCATCAATAGAATACTGCATTTAGTAGGGATGGTGTCATCCGGCAAGTCCAACTTAATGAAAGTTTTGGCAGTCTATGCGTGGCGTAAGAAATTGCACGTCACGCTGGTAGTAGCGGATGTGCTACAAATCTTTGAGTTGACTAAGATGTTTGCCGAAGTTGGAATTACTGACGTGGCTCCTATTTTGGGGAGTTCCAACAAAGCCAGCCACTTAAATAGATTACACAAAGCCGTTTACAACTCTCATCCAAATGAAGCTTTTAACCAAGACCATCCGGGGTTCCAATGGCTGAGTAATACTTGCCTATTGACACCTTCAGTAAAGCCTGAGATGACAACACCATTTGAAATTGGTACGCAGCCATGTTTTAACTTGGAACCTATAGAGACAAACAATGAAGAAGAATCAGAGCCATCATCCAAGAACAAAGCTTGTCCAGCTTACGGTGTATGTCCCTCTCATAAAAAAGACTGCGATCCAGTTAACGCTTCTATCTGGATTGCCACACCAGGAAGCTTAGTTTATAGCAGGGTTCCACGAGCAATAAACCGAGAGAGCATCCTGTATTTTGAATTGGTTTGTAGGCGCAGCGATTTGGTCATCGTGGATGAAGTTGACCAACACCAAGCCTATCTGGATAAAGCATTTAGCCCTGATAAGACATTGTGCAGACCTGCTAGAGATGCTTGGTTGAACAAGCTTCACGATTATGTTGAAGCCAAATTGAAGCATGAAAAGTCAATACTTCTTGAGAATGAGATTGTCTCAGATTGGTGGGACGCTTGCCGTATAGCCAACGGAACAGCCGATAAAATATACCACCTATTGAGCAATGAAAATGACTTAGCTAAATGGCGAGACTCCAAGCATTATTTTACGGACTGGCTATTGTTGCGAGAGGTCGCTACGTTACTAACAATAACAGACCCGGATAATGCAGAACAATCTCAACAATGCGATGCCTTAATGAAGGGTACGTTTGAGCCATACATCAGAAATTTAGACAACGAGCATAATCCCTTATTTCCGTTAGCTAAAAAAGACAAAAAACGTGCAGCTATTCAGCAATGGGTTCAGCAAACTGCAACTGTTGCCTTGTCCCCGGAAAAAATCAAGGAAATTGCCGTCAAACTAGAGTTTGCCTTGCTAGTTTGTGTTCTGCAAAGCAAGCTCTCCTTTATGATGAGCAAATGGCGACAGGTGCAAGGAATCCTCAATCTGGATACATCAGATTCAATGTGGTTTGATGCTCCCCCACCAGACTTTAATGCGGTTATTCCAGCAATGCCAATGGGGAATCAATTGGCGTTTCAGTACCACAAATCCTACAGAGAGTCATTAGGCAGCTTACAGTTTTTCCGCTGCACGGGCGTTGGACGTTGGTTGTTACTGCATTTTGATGAATTATTCAAAGGAGATAATATTGCCAGTCCGCACCTATTGCTAATGTCGGGAACAAGTTGGGCGGGAAAATCCCCTGCATACCATGTTGATATACCTGTTTTTGGAGTGCTTGTACCAGATACATCAGAGGAAATAGTCATAACCTCAAAGTTTTTAAAATTTTCTGATAAGCATCAAAACCCTATCTCTGTGTCGGGAGCTGGAGATAATAAGCGTCGTAACCTAGAACAAATTGTTACCAATTTAGTAAAAGAAGACTATCTAAATGACAATATCAAAGAATTGAAGGGTAGAAAAATCTCATTAATGGTTAATAGCTATAAACAAGTTAGGTGGGTTTATGATTGCCTAAAAAATTTAGGATGGGAAGATAATATCGTAGCTCTTTCTCCGGATGATGAAGACTCGGAAATTTGGGACGACAACCCAGAGAATTATAAGTTGTTGCAACGGGGGCGTTCGCCGGATTTTGCTACAAGACCTGAACCAATTCTGATTAGTCCAATCAAAGCATTTGAGCGAGGGCATAATATTGTTGATGAGAATGGAATCGCGGTAATTGGAGCGGCTTACTTTCTAGTTTTACCTCACCCTGTTCCTGACGATTTATCTTATGCGATTCACTCCATCAACCGTTGGGCGATCGACAATTATAAAACGGCAACAGGGGAAACATTAAAGAAACTAGGTAAGGAGTTTCGCGACGCTGCGTATCGTCAATGGCTTCACCTGCTGCACCTCTCGCTGAAATTAAGGACTCTACCCGAAGAGGATCGAAAGGCTGTGCATTGGGATATTCTTGTTTCTCTTTGGCAGGTAATAGGGCGTCTGATTCGTGGCAATGCCAATGCACAAGTTTTTTGGTGTGACGCCAAGTTTGGGATAAATACCGCTAGAAACCAAGATGGTAAAGAAGATATTGCTGCCAGCAGTGTCATTGTGGGGATTGTAAATTTACTGCGTCCTTATTTTGAAAATGACCCGCAAATTCCCCTACCCGATCGCTTGGTAGTGCAATCTCTCTACCGTCCTTTTTATCATGCGATCGCAAAAACTAAAAACCTTTCTGGTTTACCCCAAGTCAATCTCTAATTACTTATAGGTTATCCCTCATGGCATACCCAACAATCCGTTTATGCGCTTTCAGATTAAAATCTGACTTAGCAACGCAAGAATTTTATGTGATGAATTTCCCTGAAGAAGCAAAGGAATTCATCAGACGGATTACAGCCAAAAGGGATAAAACATCAATTGATAAAACAGCTCTTCCTGTCAAGTCCCTTTATAAAGGATTAAGACTAGTTCCTGGTTTAATTCACCTTGGCAATGTGTCACCTAAATCAGAGCATTTTTGGTTATACAGTTCTCACCCATTAGACACAAAAAAGTTGTCGGCAATCTTGTCTTATTGGATAGATACAGAATATTCCGACGAACCATGCAAGAGAGGGAAAGTTGGTATCACTGCTCAGGAACGACAATTGGCAATGAGTTATCTGTCTGCTGACAAATTGGTTTGGGAAAGGAAAGAGATACCCTATAGAAAGCATTTTTTGACTCTTCCAAATGGAACGGCTAACCTGTCTGGCAATGACTTTATTTGGTTGCCTCACATTTTAGCGACAGAACTAACCAAACCAGGACTAGAGTTTGAAGTGGATGGCGAAAAACTTCAATTTTACCGAACTATACCATCAAGTGGAAAAGGAGCAGAGTTAATCTCTTGGCATCCATTAAATTACACAGAAGACGGACAAATTTACTATTATTCAATCGTTTTAAAATTGAGAATGGTGCTGGAACCTAACTTACATTACCCCCGACTAGATGTTAAGCCAAGCATTAGGCGCTGGCTCAGTATCAAGGATTCTAAATTGTCAAAGAGTCACGGCAGTAATGCTTACATCCGTGCCAAACTGAATTGGGGACAAGCACTAAATCCTGATGAGTTGACAGAATATTTCCTCTCTTGCCGGATGGTATTAAAGAACGGTGTAGCCGACTGGGATGAAAACTTAGCTATATTGCTGAAAAAATTAGACATTCTTTCGGTGACTCCGCAACAAATATTGGCTAATTCTTCGGAAGCTTTAATAGGTAATCCTAACATTGGCATTACTTATAAAGAAGGGATGAAACCCAAGCATAAAGTATCTAAAGGATTACCTACAGTTAATACTCACCAACTCTTAAGCCAAATAGCTGATGTATTAAAGGATTATTGGCAACCAATAGATTGTCAACGTAAAGATTATAAGACAAACAAGCAGTCAAGTCAGTTCTTTGACTTGAAAAAGCCAGAAAAAAATTTTGACGAGCCTATTCTTAGGAAAAAAGCCGAAACCGATAAGCAATTTGCAGCCAGAAAAAAAAGACTGTTACGCCAACAGGAAACCGAACTGAAGAAATGTGTTAAGAAAAAAAGAGAGTCAGAATCAGATTACCAGTTGCGTCGCGAAGGACTCTTGAAAAAACAGGAGTTAGAGCATCTTAGCTGGCAACCAAATCTAGAAGAAACGGAAAAAGCTTTTCAGTTGAGACTGGAGCAGTTTTATGAAGAACGTAGTAGCGAACAAGCAACGTTGCGGCGTGCAATTCGTTCATCCGTTGGCGAACATTTAACAATTTGGATTTGGTACATCAATGAAGAGAATCTGGTAGAACGTCTCAAAGCTATAAAATACTGCTTAGGGTTGCCAGAGGCAGCACCGGGAAGTTACTCCTTTCCGGAAGGTTTAACAGTGGCTATCTGCGTACATGAAGTTGCTGGCTTAGCACAGCGCCTAGATTTATCTCCGGAATCCAAACCGAACAGTACAGAGCGAGAAAAAGCTATAAAGAAGCGAAGGGATGAGATAGCTGCTCTTGTGCAGCCTGTTAAATCTAAACTAGCTGGAAAAGTGGGAGTTTGGTTTGAACTTTACGAGAAAAAATATTGGAAATTTGTAGAAAAAAATGACGAGGGTAAAGAAAATGAAAAAAAACCTTTGCTAGCACCTTGGAGAGACCCCAAAAGTTCTATTCGACTTGGTTTTGCTGATGAGGGACTTGTCAGCCAATTTATTACTCCCGAACAAAAAAATTATTGCCAAAAAGCTATCTCTAGCTTTATCGACCTGTTGCGCTCTTTAGGAGTGCGAATGGCTCCATCTCACATAACACTTCCCAAGGTAAACAAAGATACCCCTATCAATGAAGTAGGACTATGGCTAGTCAATCGAACTTCCGAAACTAGCGGTGATGGGAAACCCCAAACAATTCCCGTCATTGTCAAAATGTCTTCTTTGACTGCTGAAATTAGTGCTATTTTTCCCGGTCTAGAATCATGGATAGCCTATGATGAAGCCTTGACCCGCATAAACAAGGAGGGAGAAGGCTTTACCAATGACGATAAAGGTAAGGCTAAAATCAGAACATTTATTCAGGAGACTCTCAACAAGAAAGAGTTAAGGGGCAAGCCGACATTACTGTACTGTTTAGCTCAGAATATCCGTCAGCAATGGACGTGGCTACAGGATACACAAATTTCTGTCAAGGGATTATCGTTTGCCGAGCGAGACAAACCCGTTTTTGAGGAATTCGCTGGACTGCGTGTTATCCGACTGCGCTCTGGGGATGAAACATCAGAGTGGTTTGGGATGGATGGGGAAAAAATATCTGGATTTATTACTGGTCTATTCAAAAATCCAGACAATGACCGTGTATTTTTCAGTATTGGTAATAAGTCTTCGACGATGAGTGACATTCCCAAAGATTTATCTAGGATAGAGCAACCTGGAAAACCTTGGGTGCATCCTTCTCTTGTAGAGATTGCCATAGGCTACTATCAAGAGGATGACAAGGATAACTTACTAGATTTAGCTGCGAGCGCTCACGAATCCCGTCATGGAGTTTTGCAATATGAAGACTTCTTGGAAGTGCCTAGAGTCCTTCATTACGCTAAACAGATGGCTGATTATGTCCTCATGCTAGATGACGATGACGAGCAATCGGATGACTAGCGCCGTACCGTAGCACATCCAATGGAAGCGCAGTGGTAGGGGTGTGGTATCTGGCTCAATTTTAAAGAATCAAGAATATTGATTATAGACTCTAGATTCTATAATGATTATTAGCGTCAACAAAAAATAGCTTGAGAAGGCATGGCTTGTGACCCGAATCGTGGCGGTGTTCAACATGAAGGGCGGGGTAGGCAAATCGACCACAGCCTACAATCTGGCAGTGGGTCTGGTTAGCTTCAAAAAGCAGCGGGTGTTGCTCATCGACATTGACCCGCAGGGCAACTCTTCAGCCGCCTTGGGGGTGCCGATTTGGCAGCTAGAAGAACAGCTCAAAGATGTCTTACAGCTACTGCGCCCCTTAGGCTCTGTGATTGTCTCCACTCCAAGCGGTGTTGATGTCGCGCCGTCAAATATTCTGCTCGCTGAGGAGGAAATCCCAATTTCAGGGCGTCCCGGTCGGGAGTTACTCCTAAAGAAAGCCCTAGCACCTGTGGTCAAGCAGTATGACTTCATCCTGATTGATTGTCCACCTAACGTTGGGGTGTTTGCGGTCAACGCACTGATGGCGAGTGATGGGGTGATTATCCCCGTAGACATGAGTTACCTGGGGCTATTGGGGATTCGGGGCATCGAACGGGCGCTGACCTTAGTTCGAGAGCATTTAGACCACCCGATTCGCGTTGCGGGGGTGCTGGCTACCCGTTTTGATGGCAGGAACAACCTGTCGAAAGAGGTTTTCGCTTCGCTTACAAGTCACTTTGGTGACCAGATGTTCAAGAGCGTGATTCCAGAGACGGTGAAGTTACGAGAGGCTCCCTCGCATTCGGAATCGATTTTTGAGTACGACCCTGATGGAGCTGGGGCAAAGGCTTATCGTGAATTAGTTGAAGAGGTGTACCAATGGCAGTGAGTAAAAGTAAGTCCCGCTCGGTTCTGGGTGACAACCCTTTGTCACAGGGGATTTTTAGCAAGACGCAAACAGAGACTCCAACTCAACCCCCAGAGCCAAATAATCAAGAACCTAGAATAGAGAATCAAGAACCTAGAATAGAGAATCAAGAATCAAGATTCTTGGAAAAAGGCGAGAGGGAGGCAGTGAACTTGCGTCTTCCCATAGAGTTGAACGACTGGCTCAACGAACTGCTAAAAGTTGGGAAACGGCGGCACGGTTCTAAAATTCCAAAGGAAGTATGGGTGCAAGCGGCTCTGGAATTGTTCAAAGCGATGCCCGTGAACTGGGAGGAGATAGACTCGGAGGAGAGCCTGCGGCAGACACTCTTGAATCTAGAATCTAGAATAAAGAATGTAGAACCATAGCCAAGTAATACATGGAGAGAATCCCGACTGTCCGGAAAGCAGAGTTATGGTGTGACCAAGCTCCATTCTGATGCAAATAGCAACATTACCGAAACCAGTGATTGAGCTACTGCTTGTAGTACGTCTAGAAATTCCATTCAATAGGAGCTTAAAGGAGCCAAATTGCCGTCTTCAGTCATTTTCGGCAAAGTGCAAAATCAACTCGCTGATTGAATACTCTTTGCTACAACACGGAGTTAAGGATACCCTCAAAAATCTCTCGTCTGACGGCATCTCCAACTGGTTTGGTACAATGGATAGCGGCAGCATGATAGGAAAGGGTTGCGATGACCGAGCCACCCCACCCGCAACGAATTCAGCTTTTAATCGTCGAAGACGACCCGATGATGCGGGTGGGGTTGAAGCACCTGCTGTCTGCCTATCCTCAGCTTGAAATTATTGGAATCGCAGAGGATGGCTATGTCGGAGTGGAGGCTACCACAACGCTCCAACCGGATGTCGTACTGATGGATGTGGGTATGCCGCATTTAGACGGCATCGTCGCCACGCAGCAGATCAAGCAAACACTGGGATCGATCAAAGTCATTATCCTTACCTCTCATACCGATCAAACCGAAGTACTGGCTGCCCTTGGCAGTGGTGCTGATGGTTACTGTGTCAAAGGAACCAGTGTGGAACAACTGGTAAAAGCGATCGAGGTGGTTCATCAAGGCGCAACCTATCTTGACGCTCAGATTGCTCAATGTGTGATTCACCAAATTAAACCTGTCCCGACCAGCAAGCCGACTCAGTCGATCGCGCCTGGAACCCTTTCAGAGCGAGAATTAGAAGTTTTACAGCTGATTGTGGAGGGATACAGTAATCCTGAAATTGCTAAGACACTTTATTTAAGCGAACACACAGTCAAAACATACGTACGCGGCATTATGAATAAGCTGTTGGTGAATGACCGTGTGCAGGCTGCCGTCCTGGCTTTGCGATCGGGCTTGCTTTCGTGAACTGACTGATACAAGCTTTGCCTTAACTGCCGCCCATCCCATGCAGCACCAAATCGGCACAGAAGTGCGCTAGCATCGCATATTCCAAACCCCAGCGCCAATACAACCAGCCGAAGGGGATACCCAAAAGCGCATTGAGTACAATTGTTCGCACGATCACGATCGAGGTTAGCGGCCAGATGCTGGCAGCAGCGGGTAAATGTCCCACACCAAAAAGGATGGCTGCGGCAACGATCGCAAACCTAAAAATTGCTGCGGTAGGTTGTGGTTTGCGTCCCTGCCACAGTTTCCACAGTAACCAAGCGATCACCGTCATCCCAAACAATCGCAATAAGAGTTCTTCAGTAATGCCGCCATAAAAAGAAGCCAACAGTCGCTTCCAGAGGTCAATCTTAAGCGTTGTTGGAGTGGCAGTCGGTGGCATCCAGGGTTGAAATGCTAAACTTAATCCAATCAAGACGATTCCACCGATGAGTCCTACTCCAAGTGCCGACTTTAGGGCCGGTTTGGAGGGCTTGGGAACGGGCTGACGATAGACCCAGGCACGGGCAAAGGGTGTATCGAGTCCGATTGAGTGACCAAGGCGCAGTCCAATCCAGCTAAGGACGATTAATATCAGCCCAGTTTGCAGCACCGAGGCCATTGCCAAAACAGGCAGCGGTACTGGTAGTTTGGCAAGACTGGGAGTGAGAGACAAGGCATAGGGAAATAATCCCAGTGTTGCTAAACTACCCAACAGCGCCCAAAATAGTACCACTCGAAAGTGACGTGTTTTTGTTGTGTGCATAGACATTGTGGTTGACTTCAAGCTTCAATCTGGATGGGAAGCGTAAACCAAAAGGTTGCGCCTTGCCCTGGGCTACTAATCACCCCAATTTCACCATTATGGGCTGTGATAATTTGCCGACACATATAAAGTCCTAAGCCCAGACTGAGCGATCGCCGTTGATCGCGCCCCCGGCTATAGAGATCAAACAAGCGATCGCACTGCTGTTGTGTCATCCCAATGCCGTTATCTGCCACAGTACAGCGAAGCAAGTAGGGGACATTAGACTTATAAACTTTTTGCTGTAGTCGAGGTGAATGAACAACCTCTGCATCAAGCGTAATTCGCAATCCAGGGCGATTATATTTCAATGCATTAGAGATTAAATTCTCGTATACTCGGCGCAAGTGCAGTGGATCACCGTCAATAGCTGGTAAATCTGGTGAGATTTGATTGATAAACATCGCTTTTGCTTCTTTCAAAAAAGGCTGGAAGTTATTTTCAATCTCGTTCACTAATTCATCCAGCTTAATAACCTGTCGGTGTAGTGTAATGCCGCGCAACTCGGTTGCATGTGTCTCTAGCAGCGAGTTGATGAGTTGTATTTGGCGATCGCCACTGGCAATCATTTCTTTAAGCAGCTCCTGCGGTATGTGGGCATCTTCTCCAGGACCGGAACCAGAAGGGCTTGCATGGAAAATACCAGCAGCCAGGTACCCGAATCAAACTGCGCTTCTCCTCGCAGAATGGAATGGAGGTGAGATGGCAATAACACCAGCCAGGACAGCGCTAGAAATAAGCGATCAGGGTAACGTCGAAAGAATGGGCGATAACACAGCATCAGAGCAACCAGGATACCGATTGTATAGATACCGATATCCCTCGCATCCTGCCAGATCCGTTTCACGTTAACCGTTGCACCCGCTGCGGTCAAACTGGGAATGACTACCAATACGGCCATCCCTCCCGCCAGCAGCAGGACAATCAGGATGACCCATGCCAGCAGTTGCACCCGTCGGAAGAGAAATTGATCGCGCCATGCCAAAAATTCGGCTGAGGGCGATCGCTTGACCGACTGCCACCAATTTTTCAAAGTTTCTAGCCACTGATTGAACGTCATTAGCAGGGAGGAAGGAGTGCGTCTCATTATGTGCTTACTGCTTCCACAGGTCATTTTCAAGCGTTTCATTCTTTTTCTCCCGCAACTGCCAGAGTAACTTCTGTGCTTCCCAGGCTTGCTCCAGTAGAGTGACTGCCATCTCCCCAACACATTCTCCGTTTGAAGTTACCCGCAGCGCCCAGCGAATAAAGGTGGTGAGATAAGTTTCAATGGCAGTCGTCGATGTTAAGCAGATTGTTTCTCTCCTAAGCATCTGTTGCTGAGGTCGTTGTTGTAGAAGCATAGTCAACTCCATGAATCTATGACTTCAGCATCTCGGATTGTTGGCGATCGTGCCTCCTACGGGTGTCTCACTCCACTGATGAAACCCTTCCCCAATTGATTCGCCCGATTGGATGAGTCGATCCAGTGAGACGAATCAGGTGAGGTGATAACTATTTCAAAATCCTAAACTTCGGTCATGGGGCACAGTTCAAGCCTGATGACGGCTCAGGAGATTAGAAATGACGACAGAAAAGACACACTGGAAAAGCGAATTCAAACAGCTTCCTTCTGATCTACCTCGACTCCAGCAATGGATGAAGCAACTGCAACAGTTCAGCCAACGTTTTGTCTCTCGATTGACGACCTCTGAACCGATTGTTCGACAGTCAAGGGACAGAAAGGGCTATGTCTGGTGGTATGTCTATGACCCAAAGACTGAACAAAGAGCCTATCTTGCTTCCGAGGAAGAAGTTCTCCTGTGGCTAGAAGAGCGGTATCGTTACCACCCCCCTGCAACACATTGGACTGCTTTGAACTTGCATCGCTCGCAGCTCTTCCGATGAGGTTATAGAGCCAACGAGGATCATTAGGAGAATTGCTCATGACTCAACACCATTCAAATCAAATCCTGCGCTTATTATCAATTGCAGGATTAGCAACAATGACCATTGCAACCTCTATTTTCAGTTTCGCCCCAGTGGCTCAGGCTGGTCGTTGCCGCACGATCGCTCAAGATTGGGATGGGCTAGTGGATGTACGATCTCAGCCCAAGCAAAATATTTTCAACTTGATTGCCACAGTTCCTAATGGCACACGGCTAGATGTGATTGGACGACGGGGCGATTGGTTGGAAATCTACGCACCAGACAATCGCCTTGGTACCAACTACCAGACCGGATGGGTGGCAGAAAAACAAACCCGCCGCATCTGCTCAAGAGACCGTTCCCGCAGAGATGATAGGGGTTACGACCGTGATGACGACTAATGCAGAGAGCCACGACGGATTGTCCGCTAACCGAAAAGTATTGAGAGAAAACCGACAATGCTCGGACTCGACTATTACATATGTCAGGAGTAATTACATGGTGAAACAATATGGCTGGCGCTCTCAGCATGGTTTAACTGTTGCCGTTATGGGTACCTTGGTTGTGAGCCTTTCAGGTCTTGATGCTGGTCTTGCTGAGGCTATGTTTTCTCCCCCCATACTTGACCCTGATGCTTTTAAGGCGTGCATGGAAAACCTGTTGTATGACCACAACTGGGTGCCCAAAAAACGCACAGAGATTTCTCAAATATCAGCCGCTAAAGTTTGTGCGGGAATGGATTAATGAGTTTCATGCATCAAAAAACGACACCAAAGTTGTTAATCTTGGCGGGCAGCTCGATCGCTTTAGGGAGTTTGTCTTACACCATAGCTCGTTGGCTGACGCCTGCGCTCTTTCCTTACTGGGGCAGTTTCTTGCTGATACTGCTCGGGCTATGGTCTGCCAGCAGTGTGCAACTTCTGCTGAGAGAGACTGCTCGGTCACTCCGTTCGCTAGCATTAGGCTTAATCACCGCTGTGTTGATCATTGGTTGTAGCCAGCCGTGGGGTGGACTCGCAGGCGTGTTGTTTATTGTGTTAGCGATCGCCCTGTTGTTGCTCATAACGTTGCTCATGGGCCTGCTGCTCTGGTTTCGCGTTGCACCATCTCCACGCTGGTTACTTTTAGGCTTTGTGCCGCTGCTGATTGGCACCTTGATGATGGGAATAGTGAATCTCAAGCCTATACCGATTACTAGCTCAACACAGGCACTGAGCGTCAGTGATGAACTACGTTCTTTGTACGAGATGGATCAGCACGATCGCTTCACGGGACGATTTATCCTGGATGCCACTCGCGATCAAACACGCTTAGATCGGCTCTTGACCCTTGATCGACAGCAGCAAATCACAAATCCAGAAGCTCAGTATCACGCGGCAATGTTACTTCAGCATGGAACCTGTGCTCAACACTTTAAGCGAGCCTACGAATTGGCAACGGCTGCCGCAAACGCAAATATTCCCAATGCCCAATCCCTTGCTCACGCTTCCTACGATCGCTGGATGTTATCAATTCATCAACCGCAAAAGTACAACACACAGTTATTCCTATGGCAGCAGCCATCCTGTACGTAGCCTGTCTAACTCCGTTTTCATTTCATCCAGAGGTAACCCGATGACAGCCCCACAAACTCAGGCTTCCCCTCAACCTACTTTTCCGACGATTCGAGTGGGTGGATTATTTATTCTCGCTGCGGGTTTTACGACGTTGGTGGCACTCTTACTCCGTGGGGCTTCACCGCTCCATCCAGGTTTATTTCTTGCTGGAATGATGGTTGCCGTTTTTGGCATTCTACTAAATCCCTGGGTGCGAAACCGTTTTTCTCAGGGAATCCAAACCACTCGACAGCGTGACGCAATTCGAGGAGCGATCGTATTTGAAGCCATTAGCATCATTGTTGTGTGTCAATGTTTTCCGGATGATCTACAAACTCGATGGTTATGGATTTTTTTGATTGTCGGATTGCATTTTATCCCGATGCAGCTTTCTCACAGTGGATGGATTGCTTTTCTGGGAGGGCTTTTAGTGGTGAATGCGATCGCCGGATTATCAACAATCTTGCCATTCCAGGATGTGGCAGTGATAGATGGGCTACTGAAGCTTGTTTGTGGACTGAAGCTATTTTTGCTGCCGATGGTATAGCATCGATCGCCTGGAAAAATAAGACTTGTACAGCTAATTATGGAGAGGCAAAATGTTCAAGATAGAATTGTTGCTCAGAAACTCGAATTTGACGTTAAGGGTACATCGCAAAGCTGAAGCCGAGGCAAATGCCCTTCTGGAGGAGAGTGTTACTGCTATGAATTCAGAGAAAATTCATCTTCTGCGATTGAGTTGCGATAGTGATGCCAGACTCAAAACTGCCGTGTTCAACAACGACTTGATGGCAGTGAGCCTGAGTGGAGTTTAGCCTGAACTATTAGCGATTGAAGGGGATTTTATGCCACCAGAGTTTTATCCCATGCCCTCCTTTCCAACGCTTGCAGTTGCGGATCTCACGGTTTCATCCCGATGGTATCAGGAGGTGCTGGGCTTTCATTTCATTTTTGCGATGCCAGAAAATAATAGACAAACAAGTTTAGTTCACTTGCGATGGGCAAACTATGCAGACTTACTTCTGGTGCCCGATCGAACGGCAGAAACTAAACCAAAAGGGATTGGGATAACACTCACATTTGCAATGTTTGAAGGAGATATTGCTGACTTTGCTCAACAAATCAAGATGAAGGGCGCGAATATTGTGGGAAATCCTATCACTCGCCCCTGGAATGTAAGAGAATTGACAGTCCTCGACCCAGATGGCTATCAACTGATATTCACCCAACGGATCGATCCTCAAATGACTCTGGAGCAGGTCATCCATCAAGTGACTCAAACAACTGCGACCACAACCCAAACATCTTGAGTCGAAACGAAAAATTCAGCTTGAGGGGGCAACGAATGTCAACCACCAATTGGATAGATCATCAACTCAAAGCTTATGCGCTGGTGCGTTATAAAACATTCAATGCACTGCCTCTCAGTCAACTCAAAGCACCATCACCGCTGTTCTGTACCTTGCCAGAGCCATTTTTAGCGTTTCTGTGCCGCTATCAAGATGAGGTTGTGCAATGGATTGGCGATCGCATTTATTCCAGCCATCCACAGGTACAAGCCGAGGTGACAGAATTTTTCTTACAAAATACGATCGGGTTCCTGCGGGCCAAAAATCAGTTTTTAGTCATTCCTGAGTCAAGAAAAGCCGGATTGGGAGCAGAGTATATTCGATTTTTGCAAGATTTCCGGAACGTACTGAAAGGATGCCATAGCCATAATCGTTTGGCTCATAACCTAAATACAGTCATGACCGAACATCAATCTCAGCTTGAGCAATTTGTGTATAACCTGGCAGATGCAAATATTAGTCATAATTTCATCTTCAGTACACCGACCTGTGGTTATTATTCACCCACGCTCCAGCTTCAAATTCTCCATACGTCTGTTGAGCAATTGCTGGAACCGATTTTGGATTTAGGCTGTGGACAGGGTGAATTGGTGCAATTTTTACGCGATCGCTCTTTGCAAGCCATTGGAATCGATCGTTCTCCCGCTGCCAATCCATGCTGTCTCTCTTCAGACTGGTTCCATTTTCCGTTGATTTCTAGCTCTTGGGGAACTGTTATCTCGCACATGGCATTCTCACTGCATTTTCTCCATCACTACCTTCGAGGCAGTAACCTTCTGGAACACTATGCCCAGTGTTACATGGATGTGCTATCTGCTCTAAAACCGGGGGGCAGCTTTCTGTATACCCCCGGCTTACCATTTATCGAAACATTTCTAACGCAGGAGAAATACAAGGTTGAGCGGGTTGAGATTTCCCAGATGAACGGTTTTCATGCCATTAACCACTTTCAGAAGGTTTACGAACTTGATGTGCTTTATGCTTGCAAGGTAACTCTCATGTAAACAGACTCTAGAGGGTTGTGTCGCAAAAACCATTTGGAACGAACGCATAACTCAGTTTCGACTCAATTAAGCAATTACTCAAACCCCTAAATAGTATTGGGCTTTTCGGATAACATGAGGGCGAATTCAGCAGACGGTTCATTAATCAATCCTCTGGTAGCTAGAGATTAGGATTGAGTCTTCTTGCGAGTTCGCTTCACTACAGGTGCTCCGTCTCAATCCGGAAATGTGGGTCGGGATGGTTGCTTTTGCTTCACTTCGGTTACTTCGTCAAAATTAAGTTTCCCCAGATCGAGGCGATCAGTTGCGGCCGGCATCGTCAAGTTCCAACGACCGTTAGAAGTTGACGAGTGACCCCCAAACTGTCACATTAGGGAGTGGCAGTGAACGGACAAAATCTGCACTGGCAGTCCGCAGAGAGCAGGGGATGAACTTAGGGCAAGCTGAGAGAAAGGCTGCTGCTGACAAAGCGAGGGAATTCACTGAAGATGCGATCGCAAGCAAACCCAATATCTACTTCTGCTGGGTGTCTATGCCATTTCTGTGATGCACCAACCGTCAGCCGATAAAATAGCAGTGTTCGCTAATTTTGGAAGGATGCCCATAGACCGCCAGCGTTACCCGAAGAACTGGTCAGACATCGCCTTATCTGTGAAAGAGGCGGCTGGCTGGCGCTGTCGTCACTGTCATAGGCAATGCCTCCGTCCTGGTGAAAAGCCCTCATACCTCACCCGTTCTGAGTGGACAGCGGCTACGCTATCCGTGCATCATGCTAATTGCATTCCAGAGGACAATAGACCAGAAAACCTAATTCCTCTGTGTGCGCCTTGTCACCTAGCTGTACACCAGACAGGTCAGGGTAATGTCTCTCCTGGTCAGCTTTGTCTA
>DATNPH010000112.1:0-5304 GCA_036703315.1 Coleofasciculaceae cyanobacterium | reverse complement strand
CTAGCGTTTAGTCCAAATGGTCAACTTCTCGCCAGTGGCAGCTACGACCAGACCGTAAAATTGTGGGATGCTCTAACGGGTGAGTGCTTGAGAACTTTGGAGGGACACACGAATCGAGTTTGGGCGATCGCGTTCAACACTCAGGGAACACTCCTGGCAAGTGGTGGTGAAGACAACCTCGTGAAAGTATGGGACATTAAAACTGGACAATGCCTGAGAACGTTACAGGGCCACACCAATTGGATTCGCTCATTGGCTTTTAGCCCTCAGGGAACTACCCTTGCTACTACTGGTGATGATCGAACAGTGCGGTTGTGGGAGGTTAGCAGCGGACAATGTCTCAAAACATTAAAAGGTCACACAAGCTGGATTGAGTCAGTTGTCTACAGTCCTGGAACGGACAATATGAAGGATTCAGGTTGTGCAATTCTCGCCACTTGTGGTCAAGATGAGGCGATCGCACTTTGGGATGTTCAGACAGGCGATCGCATCAAAGTGTTGAGAGCACCGAGACCCTACGAGAAGCTGAACATCACTGGGATCAAGAGTTTAACAGAGGCGCAGAAGGCAACCTTAAAGGCTTTGGGAGCTGTAGAGAATTGAGCCTGAGTCGGAATTAGAGGTTCTCGAACTGATAGTAATTTCAAGTGGTTGGCAAGGGGTGCGAAATACGGTTTGGCGATCGCTTTTTAGCAATGACTGTCAGTCTACGAGTCTAGGTATGATTTTGCCACAATTAACTTAAGTATTTTACGGTCGTGAGCAATGGCTTGGAACCCAGGACAGACGTTGCAGGGTGGTAAATACACCCTTGAGGGCGAGTTAGGGCGAGGACGCTTCGATTTCCCCTTGTTAATCTTCAATCCCGCTAACAACCAACTCCCCCAATGATTTCGCTTTTCAGGTTTGGGTTGACGGCAATATTTTTCAGCAATCATATTAGGAATTAGCTATATCCAAGACCAGGCGAATGGAATTCGCGTCTACACAAACGAAGTCCGCCTACGCGGACTGAGGAAAAATCAAGAATTTTGAAACCCGCGTCGGCGGGTTTTGTTTGTATAGCTGCGATTTCAATCGCCAAGCTAAATTTGTATAGCTGCGGTTTCAACCGCCAAGCTTATGATTCCCAAGAAATAGGATTGAGAAACACACAGAGAGGTTATACCCGGAGAAGATGCCCTCAGATTGAAATCTGGGGCTATACAAACCAAACCCACCTACGTGGGTTAAGATTGCTCAGAGCGATCGCAGTTTGCTTAATTCTCCTGTTTATCATCTGATGGCGATGGTGGTGGACTCAAGTCATCAGGTAGTTCTTCCGGAGTCACTTGCAACACCTTAAGCAACGTTTTGAACTGTGGAATCGTAAGCTTTGGTATAGCTCTACCACTTTCCCAATTAGCTACAGTATCTTGTGTAACCCCTAAAGCATCTGCAAGCTCCTTCTGGGTTAGCTGTTGAAGTGTTCTGAGCCTTCTGAGGGGCGACCAAGGCTTTTTCGCCATTTGCTTGTAACTTGCTCTAACTGAATCTCTTGATATTTGTACTGAATTGATTTAGTATTGCGGTGGACTGAATACACTCCAGAAAGCGACGCGCAATCAAGGCAAGTGGCTCGAAAAGCCACCCTCTGCACCGTCACCTATCTCACCTAGTTGTTTCCACAACAAAAAAAGCAATTGCCTAGAGCGTTTAGCGCTTGCTGGGCAATCGCTGTCGTATCTACTAATAGATTACCAATGAAAAAATCCAAAGCGACGGAAGCACTCCGAGTCGCCACAGACATTGCTGCCATAAAAGTAGCACTCTACCAACGCGGCTACCGACTTCGCTTTCCAACCCAAACAGCCTGTATGGAAAGTGATCATCGCCCCCGATCTCTTCTACAAACTGACCTATCAACCTGCCCCGATTAGCGCCTGGGTACTCCACCCGCAAAACAACGACACCCGACGCCAAGCGATCGAAGCCATCATTCAAAGCGCCCTAAAAAAGCAACCCGCAAACCTGAATAGGAAAGCATCATGACTTACTTACAACGGCTGCATCCCTGGTGCATCATTCGCCCCTTTCCCGATATGCGTACCATCATTGTCGGACGCTTTCGCCGCCGAGTAGACGCAGAAGGACATCTGCGAATCCTCAAGCAAATGATGCCCAGCGTTCCCTTTGAAATTGTTTTTGACATAATGCCAGATGAGGTAGAAACCTGTATGCAAAAGTCCCCGGAATGACCTCCTCACTAAAGCTCCGGCTACCCCCCCTTATTAAGGGGGGAATAGGAAAGAAAAACTTTTTTTATTCTCAAGAACATCAGAATTCTCTTGCTCCCTCCCCGCGAGTTCGGGGAGGGCTGGGGAGGGATCATTCGAGATATTGACAACTCAAACCAGACTGCAACTACTCCACCACAACCATGAACTTCCTGCGCCGTCGCATCAACCCCAAAACCTTTGTCATCACCTGCAAACAACTCGCCAAATATCTAAAGATTGACTCTAGCCGAGTTTGGCGCTGGGAAAAGTGGAAGCATGTACTTTGGGTGCATATTCAAGGCATTGGCGGTTACTTCATTAGCTACCGCCAACTAGAACAATGGGTAGCCGCTTGCTGCACTTTGATTCGCGCCTGCCGCGACTCCAAAGCACTCAAGCTAGTCTGGTCAGCCATTGAGCAAGAAGCTACAAGATATACAGAAGAAGCCTTTAACCGACTTTCGGAGATTCACGCACAACGAGAAGCGTACTTGCATCGTCACTGACCGAGATAATTATGCGATCGTCCTATTACAGTAACTACATCTGTATGCCATCAAGATGGGCAGCTTCAGAAGAATCAGCCAGGAAACATAGGGCACGAAAACGTAAACCGACGAATTGCTCGTAGAACGGATTCAGTTTGCACAGAGGGGGAATATGCCCTATCTTGCGACCGAATAGCACGATATCTCTTGCAAAGGGACACTCTCCTGGAATTGCTTTGCAGAGAAACTGAGCAACTTTAGGGTCGTCAATTTCGATTCTATCGAGCCACTGGCGTAATGGCTGTAGGAGTAAATCGCCTGAAATATGAGGCAATTGACCGTATTGTTCTGATTGAAATTTTTCTTGAGGAGTTATTACCAATTCAGTCAAACTATTCAATTGATCACTTCCCCAAACCATCTTTAAAAGCTCCCTAAACAATTTAGCTTATACCGGAGTGGAACAAGTAACCTAGGGAAGCACTCTCAAGCGTGTCCCAAAAGCCAAAATTAGCAGCATAAATTTTCCTTCCAAGAATTTCTCTGCTTTTGAGAAGAAGTCATTGTCTTTGCTCGGTTGTATTTCGTTGTAAAAATCTCAGTACCCAAAAGGAAATTATTTGAGCAGCTACAAATTAGGACAATGACTGACTCTCAATACTTGTGCGCCATCTAATTGTTTGCTAATTAATGAATAGAGGCAATGCTCTTGTCAGGAAAGTGAAGTGCCAGTTATATATTAACTATGAAATTTGATGACACTTCACTGCCCAATTCAGACTTATTTAATAGCCAATGATAGATTCCTATTCCCTATCCCGTTTTGATTTAGCTTTGTAAGGTTCATCCGTAAAAGGTTGTAGTCCTGTCGTTGGATAGGAATCATGATTTGGGCTAAAAACTTCTAGCGCAGCTTCAGCAATATACGAAATTGAGTCTTCTAGCTGTTGAATAAATAACATGGTTCTTAATCCTCTTTAAGGATAAGTAATACGTCGTATTACGGATTAATTAATTATGAATATAACTGTGTGTTATCAGTGTGTCAATCTTACGTATTTTCTGTGTTAATCATTGAGGATCTAAATTTAGAAAATAGATAAAACTCTATATCAGTGCTTGTAATAGTTGCTTTTTCGTAAAAAGCAACTCAGATTTTTTGTAAAAACAATCGAATTTTAGTCATATTCTTGCCAAGTGTTTGTCAAACTCCGTTATATTAAGCTATAAAAATAACGAAAGTTTACTCAAAATCAATTTATACTCTCAAGAGTATGAAGGATTGTGAAGCATTTACAGGACTTACGCAAAGCTTCTACCTCTACATCTAGCTCGAACCGTATTTCGGAGATTCACCCACAACGACAAGCGATTTGCATCGTCACTAACCTAGATAACCATGCGATCGCCTTTGCCGATGCCGAAGAGCGATCGCTATGTTGTATAGCAGTCGCCAAGGCAACTCTTGACTCTCTCCAAATCCTGAAATCTTAATGAGCCAATCTTTGCCCTTCTGCCCTCTGCCTTTTGCCATACCATATCCCACCACAGAGCCAGGTTTCTGTGAGGCAAACCCTTTAAGCTACTGGAATACCTGAATACCCTCTCTTGTAAGTCCTTATGAGAAGAGAAGTTGTGGATGAGCCGGACACCAACAAAAATCGTCCTTTGGGCGTGCAACGGCTTTTTCGAGCCGCCCTACTCCTATTGACGGTACTCCTCATCATCCTGGGTATTCTCATTAGCTGGGGTTGGTTGACTATGATTCAGATGCCTGGAGAAAGCTATCGAGGGGAGTTGCCACCTTTGACCCAAAAAGAAGTGGCGCTACGGGATTCCCTGCAACGGGATGTACAAAAGCTGGGGAGTGAAATTGGGGAACGGAACTTCCTACACTACAAGGAACTAATGGCGACGGCTGATTTCCTAGACGCTTCATTCGCTCAAGCTGGGTATAAAGTCCAACGGCAGGGATACACCATTAACAACCAGACCTACTACAATCTTGAAGTCGAAATCCCCGGTACTCAACGACCTGACGAGATTGTAATCATCGGTGGACACTACGACTCAGTATCTGGCAGTCCCGGTGCAAACGACAACGGTACTGGCGCTGCTGCGACCTTAGAGTTAGCGCGTCTATTTGCTGGGAAAAAGCCTTCTAGAACGTTGCGCTTTGTTGAATTTGTTAATGAGGAACCGCCTTTTTTCTTCTCCGAAGGCATGGGGAGTCTGGTTTATGCGTCTCGATGCAAACAGCGCTCTGAAAACGTTGTTGCCATGCTCAGTCTGGAAACGATCGGGTACTATTCTGACAAGATTGGTAGCCAGCGATATCCTTTACCGCAGCTATCTTCTATTTACCCGCTCCAGGGGAATTTCATCAGCTTCATTGGCAATGTCGATTCCGGGTCACTGGTAAAAGATGCGATCGCGTCTTTCCGCCGTCATACCAAATTCCCGTCTGAGGGGACTGCTCTGCCCAACGAAATTACTGGTGTGAGTTGGTCAGACCAGTGGTCGTTCTGGCAGCAGGGTTATCCCGGAATAATGGTGAC
>DATNPH010000110.1:0-43519 GCA_036703315.1 Coleofasciculaceae cyanobacterium | reverse complement strand
GGGGTTAAAACCCCTGTCTCATAGAATCAAGTCCTCTCAAGAGGACTGAAAATCACTATTTGAGTCGTCTAAAGACGACTTTGGCTATTAGCCCGGAGTTTAAACTCCGGGCGGGTTTCGGGAAAACGAATCAGCCCTGCCCATTCTGGGGGGCGAGATACCTTACAAATTAGTAGAGTACCTTGACAGGGCTAGATGGGCATTGCCCACCCTACTTTTGACTAAGGACTAAACTCTTCATTTACTAGTTGCCTCTCCCATCAACATCCCCATCAGTCCGATCGCCGAAGCATTGTAATCGATCGCATATTCATTCGTGGCATAGGAACGCTGATCATCAACATAGCTCAAAGGCCCTAGATCTTTTGGCGCTATCTTATCTTGAGCTTGACTATTAGGACCATTGACCATAAGTCCTGGAATGACAATTTTTTTGGCTTGGGCAATCCGATGATGAACATGCTTTACGGAGTCACTTCCTACACTCGTGATGAAGGATTTATTAAAATGATTTCGCCCTAATAGGTAATCCAACTGATCAACGGCGGCTTTGAAGTATGCTTGATTGCCTGTAACGCGGTAGGCATAAAACAGAGTTATTCCTTCCTCTGCTGCCCTTTTATTAGATCCCCAGATGAAAATATCATTAGCTAAACGGTAGCCACTGGTGGAAACCTTTTGCATCAAGAAATCTGCTCGTGCAATCAGTTTTTCCTTGATTATTTGTTTCAGGTTGTCTGAGCCTTTCCTCGATGTCTGCATTAAATAGTCAATCATTCCTAAAGAGGAAGGATCTGCCCATTCATACAGAGTATAGGAAAACAAAGGGACGTTTTGAGTTAAGTATTGCTCAAAGTTGGAGTCACCTGTACTAATAAACAGTTCTGCCGCCGCCCATAAGCGATCGTCCTTATCGGTTCGTAAAGCTCCCTCTGGATCATAGTCTCCTTCGGTGTACAGATATTTACCTGAACCATTGTCATCCTCTTTAACCCAATCTACTTTCATAGATTGTTCTTTTTGGAGAAAACCCCAAGCCTTCTGGGCAGCTTTTAAGTAGGTTTGAGCCAGTTTTGCATCATAAGATGTATAAACTCTGCTTGCCATTGCCATTGCAGCCGCAAACTTAGCAGTCTCCGGTGTAGAGATGCCATAAACAAAGCGTTGCTGTTTATCTTCATGGGGCAGAATTTCTCCTGGCCAGTTTTTTCCTGATAATTTGCGATAGACGGCACCATCTCCTCTTTGCATGGCTAACATCCAATCCAGCCCAACCTTGACTTCATCAAGGATGTCTGGGTTGCCATTGCCACTCTCAGGAATATTCAATTGGCGATCGGTAAATATTTTTGGATATTGCTCGTACAAGTTTAACAATCGACCAACAGTTACAGCCGTTGAACTAACATATTTGCCGAAATCTCCAGCATCATGCCAGCCTCCTTGAGCACGTATGGGCTTACCAGCTTGATTGATAGAATCTTTCTGAGCAATGAGCCCATCGCTGATATGACAAGGAGGATGATTAATCCCACTAACCGAATCATTCACAGCAACGCCACATCTTTGCAGATAGTAAGAACGGAGCAGTTTGGTTAAGGCATCCTGATAGGCGTTCTTACTAATTTGAAAAGGATAGGACTGAAGCTTTCCGTATTTGAAGTAATAATTCCCTTCTTGATTAAAACTTGTGAAGTCAATAGTTTGGATACTGTCCTTGCTAGCTTCATCTTTATAACGATCTCCTAAATTAGCCACAAAAACAGTCTTTTGAGTTTTCGAATCAACCAGTTCAACTGTATTTTTCCAAAAAATACTTGAGTTGGTTAATAAAGCAAATTTTGGACGGCTTGGATAGTAGCCAACTTGATTGATTACTATTTTCCTATTAGGAAGTTCTAGCATATTTTTTGTGTAAAATCCAAGAACTGCCGCTATCAAAAAACTGAGAATTACTAGTATTACAAATATTTTATTGATTTTCATTGTTATCTAAAGTTATAATCAGGAAAATTTGACAACGGTTGTCCGCCGTATTTGCTATACATTTTTGCTAGTGCTCCTGTAAAACCAGCATTGTAATCTACGGCAACTTCGTTAGTTTTAAAATTAGCTCGATCATCTGTATAATTCTCATTTCTATCCGGTCCACCAACTAAGGCTCCATAAAGAACATAACTTGACTTATCCGGAATAGACATGGCGTTAAATAAAGAGCCATGAGCACTTCTGTGGTGAGGCTGAGTAGGAGGATTATTGCCAAAACCAACTACATAACTTCTTTGCTGAGGATTTGAGCCAAGTATGTAGTTAATTTGCCTTTCTGCAAAAGAATAGTAATTTTCCTTTTTTCCAGAATCTTTAACCCAATCTCCGTAAATAAAGGCTAAAAATGCTGTATTTGCTGCATACCTGAGTGAACCCCATTCATCAAGTGCAGCTAAACCCCCTGGAGTGTAGGCGATTCTTTCTCCCATGTACCCATTAGTCCAATAACTCAGCCAACGCTCAGCATCCTGGATATATTTATCCTTACCCGTTAATTTGGCTAAAAGCACATAACTTCCGTAGGACTTGTCATCCCAGCTATGAGTCCACTTATAAGACCTTAAATTTGAATCCTTTTCGGTATTTAAGGAATCATAATACTGCTCTGCTTTATCAAGATATTTTTGTTCGCCAGTAGCCGCATAAAGCCATGTAGCTCCCCAAACTAGCTCATCATTATATCCACTCCAAGATTTATAAAATTCGGCAGCATCAGTAATACAGTCGGAATATTTACCTCTATATTTATCGGCAAATTCATAGAGTTCTTTGGCGTGTCGTACAAGTTCCTTTGAATAATTGGAATCACTGTTCCGAAATACTATAGAAGAAGCCGCCATAGCCGCCGCTGTTTCTCCGGCTAAATCCGAACCAGGACAGGAGGCGTCTATTTTGTAGGAGGGACGCTCCATTGACATTCTTTCAGCTGGTCCCCACCAAGCATGATCTAAACTACCTTTTCCGACCTGACCCCATAACACATTTGGGGATGGATGGGCTTTAATAAAGTAGTCATTCACCCATCGCAGGTTATCGAGCATATAGTCATATTGACCACTCTTGCTGTAAGCATCTTGATATTCAATAACTCCCCAGGCTAGGAGAGTAGTTGTAGAAGCCATTGGAAGACCAAATTTCACATGATCCCCGGCATCATACCAGCCACCAGTTAGGTCAATACCGTTATCAGCTCCGTCTTTTAAGGCAGAGTCACTACGCCACTTAACTCGATTATCTTTGGGCAGCTTTCCTGACCTTTGGGCTTCATAAAAATAAATTGATTTCTGTAGAACTTCAGCGTAGTTATATCTTGTTTGGGCAATAGATGGTTTTGCCTGAAGAGACAAGGAGTTGAATATAACGATTAAGAGGGTAAGAGAAAAAATAAGAGTTAGTTTAGCTAACTTGAGTTTTTTAAGCATATGACTTAGTCTTAATTCTTGATTGCCCGTTTCCGTGTGTTGTGACCGGAAGAGGAACATATATGATCTACCGGACTAAGCTACAGCTGTCCGGATGCTTTTGTGAGTTAGGAATGATCAGGTAGAGTAGGCACAGTCCACCAAGCAGGAGAGTGCTACTCAAATTGTGTCGGAGTAGAGTGGTTAACGCTTATCCTTTCTGTCGCTACCTTGAAGCAGTTGGCGACGAAGGAATCGTTGAGAGAGACGGGAATCGGTCTACCTGAGTGAACACAATTGTTATTACGAGTAATGCACCAAGTTTACGATCTACGCTTAGCACTACTGTAGCTAACGCGATCGCGTCATTCATCTCCCTTCACCAGAAGGATAACCACTAACAGAAAAGAACGGCAATAGGCAGCGACAAATTGGAACCACCACACAAGCTGATGCTCATCCCGCTTAGGATCTAAGTAACAGAGCGGTTTTCACTCAGCAATAAGCTTTTTGGTGTCCAATGACAATTATCCGTGTGCCAAAATCTTGGGAAATTCCAGAACGAGAAGTCACCCCAGAAGATGTGTTTCTCAATCGGCGTCGCTTCCTCAAAACTTTGATAGGTACTGGTATAGGAGTAAGTATTCTACCGATTCTCGGCTGTGAAAAAGGTGAGAACGAAAACAGTAAATTAGCATCTACCCTGGATACAGCCAGTTTAGGCACCCCCAAACGCAATCCAGCTTTCTCTACCGTGGATCGACCAACTACAGACCGAATTCTGGCTGGGCAGTATAACAACTACTACGAGTTTGGCAGTGGCAAATCTATCTGGCAAGCGGCTCAATCGTTACCAACCCAAGGTTGGAAAGTTGAGGTGACTGGTTTGGTGAAAAACCCCCGTACCTACGACTTAGACGATTTAAAGAAAACCTTTGCACTGGAAGAACGTATTTATCGCTTCCGTTGTGTCGAAGCTTGGTCGATGGTGATTCCCTGGATTGGGTTTCCGATGAAGTCGCTGATTGCAGCAGTCGAGCCAACGGATAAAGCCAAATTTGTGCGCTTTACGTCCTACTACGATCCTAAAATCACAATTGGTCCGTTTTGGTCATTGGGCAGAAACCTGCCTTGGCCTTATACGGAAGGTCTACGCCTTGAGGAAATGGCAAACGAGTTGGCATTCTTTGCCATTGGTAATTACGATCACCTACTACCGAATCAGCACGGTGCACCAATTCGAGCAGTGTTGCCGTGGAAGTATGGTTTTAAGGGAGCAAAGTCGATCGCCAAAATTGAGTTTCTTGACACTCAGCCAGCAACATTTTGGAACACGATAGATTCACACGAGTACGATTTTGAGGCAAATGTTAATCCCACCAAGCCTCACCCTCGATGGTCACAAGCGACAGAAAAGTTTATTGGCAAGGGAACAGAATTGAAATGGGAAAAACGCCCGACGCTTCCCTATAACGGTTATGGGGAATATGTGGCGAGTTTGTATGCTTGAGGGAATGAGGAGGGGTTAGTGGTTAGTGGGCAAACGGCTAACTACTATCTACTAACTAATACTTAATACCTAATATCCAATCTAAAATCCTTGCATTCCATGACTGACCCAAACGCTGCTAAATTCATTTTCCAACAAGGTTTGCGCTGTTTAGAGTCACAAGACTTTGAAGCTGCACTAGCTCTTTTCGATGATGTGGTTAAGCTTACCCCAGACCATGCTGATGCTTGGGCTTGTCGATCGCTTGCACTGGGGCATTTGAAGCGTTACACAGAGTCGATTGAAAGTTTTGACAAAGCGGTTGAGTTAAATCCGGATGAGGTTCGGATCTGGTTAAACCGAGGCATTGCCTTGTCTGATTGGGGGAAACATGAAGAAGCGATCGCCAGTTTTGACAAAGTTTTAGCGCTTCAACCTGACCACTGCGAAGCCATGACTAGCCGAGGTAGTTCTCTGGTGTTGTTGGGTCGAAATCAACAGGCACTGGCAGACTATGACAAAGCTTTGAAGATTAACCCAGATTACTACAAAGCTTGGAGTAACCGAGGCAATGCGCTGATTAATTTGGGTAAGCCCAAACAGGCGATTAAGAGTTATGAGAGAGCATTGCAAATTCAGCCAGATGACCCGGAAGTTTGGTACAACCGAGGCTGTGTGTTAATGGCATCGGGGCAAGCGGAAGAGGCACTTGCAAGTTATGACAAAGCCATAGAAATCAAGCAAGACCATGTGGGTAGCTGGATAAACCGGGGAACAGTGCTGTCCAAGCAAGGCAAACAGAAAGAGGCACTTGCTTGCTATGAGAAAGCGCTAGAATTTCAGCCGAATGAGTCTCATGCTTGGAATAATCGGGGGTTGGTGCTGCGGCGATTGGATCGTCTGAAGGAAGCGGTTGCCAGCTATGACCAAGCGGTGAAATATATGCCAGAGAACTATGAAGCCTGGGACAATCGGGGTTATGCCTTGGTCTTATTAGGGCGATATAAAGAAGCAATCGCAGATTTCGAGAAAGCTTTAGAGATTAACCCGAACCATATCAACGCTATCTATAACAAAGGTTACTGTTATGCACGACAGGGGAAAGTGACATTAGCTGTTAATTACATAGAACAGGCAATTAAACTAAATCCAGCTAAATATTTGCCAGCAGTAAGAACTGATTCAGATTTAGATAGTCTACGGAAGAATAAGCGGTTTCAAGCGTTGATTGGGGATCGTAAGGGTAGGTGAAGGTTAGAGGGGGTGGGGAGCAATGACAACGAACAATGATGATAACAATGAACAACCCGCCTCTCGGCACTCTGTAACCGAACGCCGAAGGTGCTACGAGATGGAAAAGAGATACGAGTGGAGATTGCTACGAATAGAGCTAACCAGAGACAAAACGCTCAAATACGATTGTGTGTTTGAGGGCAAAACTGAATTCCCTAATTATCTGGAGGATTGACTAATGGGCAGAAAATACATCATCTTTCGTGCGGACTGGAGTGAAGAGCAGGGAGTTGAAGACAGGATACTAGCCCATACTGAAGCAATCACCGACATTCTTGCCGAACACTTCGACTCATCAAATTCTCCCTTACCTGAACCGGGTTACAGACTAAGGGAATATCACAGGATTGAACAGTTTGTTGACTCTAGGTTTCCTGGTGCCAGTACTCACAGCCGAGTTGGAGATTGGGAAGTGGTTAGGGTTGAAAAATATACGACAGAACTGCCTACTACGGAATTTGAAGCTGTTGTTATTTGCTATTGCCAATACTCTCCTGTGACTACTCCACTAGAACCACTGCCGAAAATTCAAGTTTCTCAAGAGATGCGGGAAGTTCAAGCATGACACAGGCACTAGGCAACTATTGGAGGTTGTGAAGAAGCGATCACATTGCCACCTAAATGACCAATAGGGAGCCATCGCGTCTCGTATAAAGCAAGCTTAGGAGCGATGGAATAGTGTGATCCCTGCCCTACCTCCATGACTAATCAATGATTAATGATCAAGAGTTTCTTCACGGGGCTGCGTTTTTGCGGTTAATTAACTATGGAACCAGAATTACAATTATCCAGGCTTCATCGATACATCCTTCACTATATTTAGTTGAAACTGACTACAGCCAATCAGCTATTCTCTTCAAGATTTCCAAAAAGCCTAAATCTGCATGGTCTTTTACCTTGAGCAAGCAGGAAGAATTAGCCTTAGATACTCTGCATAGTAAGTATCCTGATATCTCAGTATTCATAGCTTTAATTTGTCACAAAGACGGCATCTGCTGTATAGCAGAGCAACGCCTTCGGAGTGTTTTAGACAGAGATGCTGCTGTTAATGGTCAGCACATATCAGTGTCTAGGTCAACACGCGGCAGCTATCATGTAAGTGGTCCAGGCAGGCAGCAGATGGAGCAGACTGTGCCTCAGAGCGATTGGCCTCACGTAATTTTGTCATATAAAGAAAACACTCATGAGTGAAATTCCTATTAAAACCGATGCATATTGCATCAACAAGTTTATTGACCGAGTTAGAAGTAAAATTGGGGAGACAGCAGCAGAGCAGTTAAAGCAAACTGCTGTTGAGGTTGTCCAGAACTGCGTTGATGTCTACTCCAAAACATTCGGTTCTGGTGATGTTGGATCTACAGGTACAGGTATTGTTAGTAAGCTTTATAAGAGTCAAAATAAGGATGATAAAATTCCCTATGGCACTACTGGATTAATTTACGGAAAAGTCCAAAGCGGCAAGACTAATACTACTATTGCTACGCTGGCACTTGCTCAAGCTAACCAATTTCGTTGCTTCATTGTGTTGACATCTGACAATACATGGCTCGGTAAACAAACTGCTGCTCGTTTCGCTAATCAGCTCAAAGGAGGACCAGTTGTCTTTAACTGGGAACAATGGAGAAGCGATCCAGAAGAATTTGCACAGCAACTGCTCGAATACATCAATGATACGGGTGTTGTCTTGGTATCCACAAAGAATGGAAAGCACCTCGATAATTTGCTTAAGGTTCTCAACTCTACTAAAGCCAGAAGCGTACCGACTCTGATATTTGATGATGAGGCTGATAATGCCAGCCCAAATACCAACGAAGCCAAGCAAGCCAAAAAGGGAAAAGATATAGTTCCAGACAGTGCAATTTTTGAAAAAATAGGCAAGATTCGGGAAGAAGTTGCTAATCATATTTATTTACAAATTACCGCAACTCCTCAAAGTTTGCTACTGCAAAGTCTTGGACACCCATGCAGTCCTGTTTTCTGTGCTGCTCTATCTGAACCAGGTAAGAGTTACATGGGAGGAGATTTATTTTTTACAGAGGACAGTAAATACTGCTGCACCAAAGTTGAACCAGAAGAACTAGATATCTTAAAAAAACAGGGAGGAAAGATAAATCCAGGTAATAACTGGGATATTCCTCATGGACTTCGACTAGCTTTGTGCTGTTTCTTCCTAGGCTCAATCTACAAAATGCAATCGGCACCCAATGAAGATGCTAAGTTCTCTTTTCTAGCTCACATTGATCACAAGAAGATTAGCCATAGGAATTTGGAAAAAATTATTCGTGACTTTGTTGTAAAGCTTGACAAGGCTCTTCGAGGAGAATCATCTGCCAAGCGAACAGAGGCTCTAAAGTCGCTGAGTGAAGCTTATGAGGAGTTAGGCAAGACAGCAAAGAACTTACCACTACTCGATAATCTGGTTGTGGAGCTAGAGCATGAGCTACGAAATGCAATACCAAAGGTTATTGATGCTAGCAATCCAGATAAAGAACCGAAGTACAACCCAGGAATGAACATTCTAATTGGAGGAAATCGCTTGGGGCGTGGTGTAACTATTGATGGGTTGATGGTCACTTACTACGGGCGCGATCCAAAGCAAAAAGTAATGGATACTGTGCATCAGCACGCAAGAATGTTTGGTTATCGACAAGAACTCAAAGATGTTACCCGTTTGTTCTTGCCCAAGCACATCTTAGAGGACTTCCGCGCTATCCATGAAGCTGATGAAGGGATGCGTCAGGCGATCGGAGATGATCCAAGCAACATTAAGATTCAGCCGGTCTGGGTAGGTCGTCAACTCAAAGCAACTCGTTCTAATGTTCTAAATCCAGCAGCAATTGGTGTCTTTACACCTGGATCGCATATTTTTCCTCGCGATCCTTTGTGGAAAGCTTCAGAAGTTAGAAAAAATGTAGAAGAGTTAGATAAGCTACTTGCTGATTACGAGAGTATAAGTGAGAAAGGCAACTACCACGAAGTAGAAATCGACTTTCTCATCAAGGTTCTTTCTTACATGAAAAGCCGCTACCATCCGGGATATCCTTGGGAAGATGACAGAGTTAAAGAGTTACTTTGTCAAATGAAGATGCAAGGTATTTTAAAGGGACGGCTTAATGTTGTTCGAGGGAGAACGGGTAAGGGGCTAGAATTGACGCGACAAGAACCATCTGGATGGGGAGGCTTTGGTTTCATCAATGCTAGGGTGCTGAATAAACCAAAAACGGATTACCCAAATGTTCCAACCCTTTTGGTCATATATGAAAAAGGTGATGCAAACCAAAAGTGGGATGATCAACCAATTTACCTGCCTACGTTAATTCTTCCTAAAAGCAAGTTTGTCTTCATGTTCAATTACTCGAATGAACCTGAAGAACTGGAAGATGACCTAGACTGGCAAGATGTAGAGACAGATGAAGCCTGACAACGCCAAAGCTTTTTACAACAAAGCCTGCTCTTATGCCTTGCAGGGTGATGTTGAGCAGGCTATCGAAAACTTACAACAAGCTATCAATCTGAGTCCTGACGAATACCGAGAGATGGCAAAAAGTGACTTGGATTTCGACAGCATTCGAGAAGATGAGCGGTTTCAGGCTTTGCTTCAGGAGGAAAGCGACGAGGAAAAAGACGTATCAGAGTTACGTCATAACATCAGCTGGGAGGAGTTTGAAAATATCCTAGCTGAAATGGGAGATAATCGCTCCTCAAGAGTGGCTTACGACCGGGGAACGCTCGAAATTATAATGCCATCGCAACCACACGAGTATTACAAAGAAATTATCAGCTTTTTGATTCAAGAGCTAGCTGATGAACTGGATCTTGATTGTGAGCCTTACGGTTCAACCACTTGGAGACGCAAAGCCAAAGAAGCGGGTGCCGAACCAGATAATAGCTTCTACATCCAGAATGAAAGCCTAATTCGAGGCAGAGTAGATATCGACCTTGACCAAGACCCTCCACCAGACTTGGTACTAGAAATAGACTACACCAGTAAGTCGCTCGATAGAATGCCGATTTATGCTCGTCTGGGTGTTCCTGAAGTTTGGCGCTATGACGAGAATATGCTAACCATTTGTCAGCTTGAAGGCGGAGAATACAAAGAAATTGATAATAGCCTTGCCTTTGAAGGATTTCCCGCTAGAGGTATTCCTGGTTTCATTGAGCAAAATATCAAAGCAGGTAGAAGAGCGCTCCGGCAATCCTTCAGAACTTGGGTGAGACAATTTATTACTGAGTCTGAACAAGAGGATTATTTGGACTTGCAGGATGCACTCGAAGCCGAAGCAAATCCAGAAAATCAAGAGCGAATTCCTTGGGAGCAGGTTAAACAAGAGTTAGGGCTGTAGGGTGTCAGAAGAAAATTACAGCATTGAATTTCTACGCACAGCGCTCAAGGAACTGTCTAAACTTCCTGAAGATATACAGCAACGGATTGCAGCTAAGATTGAGGAACTAAAAACAAATCCCTATCTTCCAGGTGTAAAAGCTCTCAAAAATGGTGATGGTCGGCTGTGTTTACGTGTGGGAGACTATCGAGTGATTTATCGAATAGAAGACGATAAGCTTGTTATTATCATTATCAAAGTTGGGCATAGAAGAAACGTTTATAAATAACTTAGCTAGGTAATAGATAATAGTTTGAATTTACATCTTGCAACAGCTACTCAACCGCCAGGGACTCAAGTCCCGGCTCATAGCTCAAGTCCTCTGAAGAGGACTAAAGGATGAATCTACAAAGATTTACAGTCCACTTTAGTGGACTTAATTTATTAGCCCAGAGTTAAAACTCTGGGCGGACTTTGTAGCTTAACAATCACACCCTGGCTGATCATTTATTTTGCGCCGATCGCTCACCTTTGACAGTCCTATCTGTAGGCAGCGTTAAGCTGTTGAAATATATACTGCCGATCGCGAACAAAAACACCAGGTAAGCCACAGCTTGAACCAAATAGAGCTTTGACCGATAACCAAATAAAGCTTTCAGTACAACACCAGGAAACTTGTTATCGGGTAAGACGCCTGTCGTATCCCAAACCATTGGTCCCAGGAGGCAAGAGGGGTCTTTTGCAAAGTGGTCGTAGTAGAAGCACAACGCTTCTGACTGACCGTTCATCTGGGCAAAAGCCGCAGTAGCATGGTCAAAATTCTTCAGTGCTCCAGTCACTAAACCTGCAACAATCAGGAGCAACAAGACACCCATTACCTGGAAAAACTGGCGGATATTAATCTTGACACCCCACTGAAACAACAGAACGCCAATTATCACTGCCCCTACTAAACCACCGATCGCTCCCAGTGCAGGAACAAGCCCTTGTTGCAAGTTGGCAATGATAAACACAACCGTTTCAAAGCCTTCTCGCAAGACGGCAATGAAAATCAAGCCGAAGACGCCCCAGCCGGCATTACTGCCTTGTTGAATTGCAGAGGAGACATTTCCTTCAATTTCTCCCTTGAGAGAACGCGCCTGCTGCGTCATCCAAATCAGCATCCAACTGAGTAAGGCGATCGCAATTACACCAAAGACTGCCTGCATGAGCGGCTTAATCACTGGTGCATACTCTGGATAAGTAGTACTCAAAGCTTGAATGCCCCAGCTGAACAAGACACCCACTAGGGCACTGGCAACAATCCCTGCAACAACACCCGCGAATACCCAGGAATTCAACTGTTCGGCTTTAGCTTTTTTCAGGCAAGCCAGTACAATTCCTACAACCAGGGCAGCTTCAACACCTTCCCGGAGTGTAATTACAAAGGTCGGTAAAGCAGCACTAAAATCCATGATTATCAGTTGTTAATGGTCACTCGTCAGTTGTTTTTTGTCTGTCAAGTATCTTAATCGCTGGGAAGAGCTTCAGCGTATGCGATCGCCTTCAGGGAAGGAAGTCAAGTTAAATCGGGTTAGTAGTTTTAAGGAGCAAGAGCTTCTCCTGTATCATGGTCAGGAGGCTAAAGTCAGACTTGTTGCAGGTATGTCTGAATGCTGTTCATCCATAATCGATCGCGCTAGCAATCGGCGGTAGAGGTCACTTAGCTGAATGCCGACCCTTGTCCAGCTAAACTTCTGACGGACTCGTGCTGATGCCTGCTTTCTTAGTTTTGTAGCCCATAATTCGTCTGTCAGGATGCGATCAATAGCAGCAGCAAAGGCGGCAGTATCTTGGGGAGCAACGAGTAGACCCGTTTCTTCCGGTACAACTGTGAACTTCAACCCACCCACATCTGAGGCAACCACAGGGGTACCACAAGCCATCGCCTCGATCGCCACCAATCCAAACGGTTCATAGTGGCTAGGAATCACACAGACATCAGCGGCAGCGTAGTAAAGCGGTAGCACATCGTGACCTAAATGCCCTGGAAATATCGTCTGTTCTGTAAGCCCAACCTCCTGTATGATTTGCGCAATCCGTTTTCGTTCTTGCTCATCTGCCGATTCAGAGTCAGTGCCGCCAGCAATGACCAAGCGAATTTTGCCTCTGTTTCTCACCTCAGACATGGCTAGGGATCGCACCAGTGTTTCAATGCCCTTGCGTGGGTCAAATCGTCCTACATAAAGGACAATCTGCTCAGCCGGATCTAGACCTAACCGCTCTCTCGCTTCAAATTTCGGGATGCTATGGAAATTATCTAGATCTGTTCCGCAAGGGATCACTTCAATGTAACCTTGCTCAGAAACGAGCGATCGCGTTCCACCCACCGACAAAGCCGATTGCAAAGTATCCTGCTCTTGAGGGCTAGTAGCTACAATACAGCTAGCTTTCTCAAGAATCTGTCGCTCAACCGTGAGCCGTGTTTCTGCAATTGGTGGTCTCTGAGAGACAGCCTTGTACTTTAGTGCCCCAAGCGAATGATAAGTATGAACTAGCTCAATATTGCTCGATTCTTGCAGCTGCAAGCCAATCCAAGCGGAAAGCCAGTAATTGGTGTGAACTAAAGGATAATTAGTACCCTCTTTGCTTTGAAATTTCTGGAATGCCTCCACAAATTGGGGCATATATTCAAACAGCTCATCTCGTGGAATAAATGCTTGAGGTCCAGCTACTAAACGAATCGTCCGACAGTGAGGTGAATGCTGCACAATGACGGGATCGTCTTGCTGAGTTTTGCGGGTGAAGATATCCACCTGCCACCCCAATTTGGCTAAAGCCTCACCAACTTGACGCACATAGACCTTGTGACCTCCTACTTCCTCTGAACCGATTTCCGCAGCAGGGTCACTATGAACCGAAATTAGAGCAATTGGCTGCCTACCAGGGATATCTGGACGGAAAGAGGTAAAAGGTGATTCTGGGGACTCGCTTTGAGCGAAGCTTTGGGATGAATCAGATGTCGGATTTGAAATCAGCGCCAAGGAAGTTTGTTCCTGCTCCGCGATCGGTTGCCCAGTTTGATGTGTCATACCTTAACCTAATACACCAGTAAAATTCACTAAATGCATGCGAAGAACACGCACAAGCCAGAAATAAAGGTGGATGCTGTCTGGCTCCACCTATGGCTACAGTCGAATATGACTCCGGAGGTGACTGTTTTGTTCGAAACGATCTGCCAGAATTTGCAGAAACTTTTTTAGAAACTTGATTAGTTAAATTTAATGAACACTTTATAAATTGCAAATCCCTCAACTAGTACGGAAAACCGAAATACTAAGCGTTCGGGGAATTGCACAAGCGAGTAAGTTGCCCTTTCCAAATTCTTTGCTAGGTTAGCCGTCAAAGATTGCAAGTGCTATTAATTTAATGCTGTAATGTAAGTTAGCGGGTAGGCTCAATTCCTACCCAGATCCCCCAAAATTAGGGTAGTGTTAAGGAGTTTGTCCCTTGGGGACAAGGAGCTTCTAATCATTACCCTAATTTGCTTTTAAGAGTATTTTTCTTGGCGCTCAGTCGCTGTGATTATTCCAAACTCAATCATCCCAGTCTCGCTGAGATTGTTCGGTAATCCACCGCGTCCAGTGACAACAAATTCAATCTGAGCCACTTCTCACCCGTTAGACAATAGTAAGTTTGAGCTTTGCCGCGTTATATTTCCACCGTTACCTACTCCCGTTACCGCTGTGAGTTTTCCGTGTCATTTGTCAAGTCTCCTCGCCTTCAGTTTGCAGTTGTAAGTAAACAAGCACAAGTGTGAACCCTAGTAGCACAGTGGCAGCAGCAGCGGCATAACCAAAATCAAATAGAGCAAAAGCTTGTTCGTAAATGTAATAAACCAGCAAGTTTGTAGAGTTTAAAGGACCACCACCCGTGATGATATAAACCTGCTCAAAACTTCGCAGGGTGAAGATAGCTGTGGTAACTGTTACAAAGATTAGTGTAGGTCGCAAACTCGGCAGGGTGATGTGCCAGAACTGTTGCCACGAGTTAGCACCATCTAACTCTGCTGCCTCATAAAGACTGGGAGAAATCGCTTGTAGTCCTGCTAGAAACACGACCATATTGAAACCTAGTTGTTTCCAGCTGCTCAATAAAATAATCACTGGCATTGCCCAAGTGGTACTGCCTAACCAGGGAATGGATTCAAAACCAAGAGAACCTAGAAGTGCATTCACTGGTCCTTCCGTTTGGAAAAGCCAGCGAAACCCTAGTCCGACGGCGACTAGAGAGGTAATGGAGGGAATAAAGTAGGCGGTTCGCAGTAGTCCCCGTGAGGCAAATGACCGATTTAATAGGACTGCCAACCCTAAGGGAATCACTAGACTGGGAATGAGTGTGGCAATGGTGAAGTAGAGGGTGTTGCCGATAACCTGCCAAAAATCTGGGTTGAGTACGAGGCGTAGGTAGTTCCTCAAGCCTACCCATCGGACACCTTCGGCGGTGAAACGACCTGTGGTGAAGCTAAGGTAAAACAAGTAGGCGATCGGCCAGAGGAGGAAGATACCCAGCAGGATAAGTGCAGGTGCTAAAAAAATCCAGGCGGCGATCGCATCATTATCCAGCAACTGCTGAGGGGAACGTCGAAATTTGACTGCCATATAGTCTGCTGGTAGAAGGTCGCGATAGAGTTATTCTACTAGCGGTAGTTAGAGCCGAGGATTAACTACAACCCTACCCCCTAACTGTAATCATGTCTTCAAACGCTACCAACCAACCAAAAACTCAATCGCCCCCCACTACTCCTAAACCGACCAATAATTTGCCGCCTCTGATTCCCGGCACGGCTGAAAGTTTACAACGAGCGATCGTTCTGCTTGGTAGTCGAGTGAAAGCCGAGTTAACCACTAAGCCAAAACGCGAGTTGGTGGAACTGATTGGCACTTATCCCACCCCAGAACAAGCATTTGTCTGGAAAACCCAGCTCAAGCAATTAACTAAAGGGAACTGAAAGGCGAATGTTCCTAGCGATACTGGAAGCCTCCGCGAATATCCAGCTAATGTCTGAGATTGACTTCCATGAGTAACACTGTCTTCAAATTTTCTAAACTCCTAGCGCAATTTCCTGTATCAAGCCAATTGATGGCATACAGCCTATTGATAGGGCTACTGACTACACTCAGTACAATCGCCAGTGTAAAAGCGTCACCTGCACCGTTAGTGGCTCAATCTCAAAGCACTTCCACAACCAATGTTGTGCAAACGCGGTTCGTAGGGCAATGGAAAGCTAAAGACTTATTTCCTGTTCCGGTGAGCGTGATTTTTACGCCAGAAGGCAAATTATTTATTCTTCAGCCATCATTTATTTTGCAGCCTTCTGTTGCCTACGAATTTAGCTACCAGATTAACCCGAACACCCAACCCATGCAGCTTGATTTGACACAACCAGGCGGTCAAACATTGAAAACCATTTTTGAGTTTACCAATGATGGTCAGATGCGCCTGGAATTGCTCGGTTTACGTCCTGATGAACCTAGACCTACTACTTTTACTACCGGATCAATTCTGATTGAGAAAGTTTCTAACCTAACTGCATTGCCTCGGAATACTCGAATTACTAACTTAGGAGAGCAACAAAGTAGAGGGCGACAATCTGAAGGGAGAACTTACATTGGTTCTATGAACCGCGCTCAACTAGCTTATCATCTCGAAAATGAGAAATTTGCTCCAACCCTTGAGCTGTTGGGTCTTGGTATTAAGCCAGAAACCGAGAATTATCGCTATCGAATTGTGCCTCAGAGCAACCTAACTCAGAGTGTGATGATGACGGCTCAAGCCAAACGTCCTGAACTTAGAAGCTATACGGGTGCTGTATTCGTCGTAAAAACAAAGGATGAGGCTTTAACCGTTGCGGTAGTTTGTGAAACCGATCAACCTTCATCTACACCTCCAGCCATGCCAACAGCTTCCCAAAATGTGCCATCAGAAATTCAATGTCCTGCTGGTTCTCATCGACTAGGACGATAATTTGGTATGAAGAGTAATCAGGACTTACTACTCTTGTAGCTAGATTAGTTACGATACCAGTTTTGCGATCGCCTTCAGTCCCGATGGAGAAACCATTGCTAGTGCTGGTGGTGATTAAAATATCAAGCTGTGGGATATAGACAGTGCAAAATTACTGCACACACTGACTGGGCATTCAGGTTGGATTTGGTCTATTGCCATCAGTCCGGATGGACAAACCCTTGTCAGTGGTAGTGATGACAATATTGTGAGAATTTGGAGCGCATCCCGTTAAGTCAGTAGTGCCGTAGAGGGCGATCGCCTCATTGTCCTGTAACTACTGAAGGGCTTGTCAGAATTTGAATGCCTGCGCGATTTATGGGAAACCATTGATGAATCATGAGCACCATCCAACAGATAATAACCAGGTAGCGCTATAGAAAAAGCGATCGCCTCCTCTATGACTTCCCATCTCCCATCTGCTGATTCCACACCCAGCTTAATTTCCCCTGCCATTCCTTCCAGCGTGATGGCATCTTCACCCACTGACTTCCCACTCAAACTTGGAATTATGGCGTCTGGGAATGGCAGTAATTTTGAGGCAGTTGCCCAAGCGATACACGACGGGCAACTCAATGCCCAAATTCAAGTCTTGATTTACAACAATCCGGGTATCAAGGCAGTCGCAAGAGCAGAAAAATGGGGTGTTCCCGCCGCCTTGCTTAATCATCGAGACTACAAGCGCCGTGAAGATTTGGACACGGCTATCGTCGAGACGTTACAGCATTACGAGGTAGAGTGGCTGATCATGGCAGGCTGGATGCGGATCGTAACACCAGTCCTCATCAACGCCTTTCCCGACCGAATTATCAACATCCATCCCAGCTTGTTACCAAGCTTCAAAGGCGTGAAGGCTATAGAACAAGCGCTTGAGGCTGGCGTAAAAATTACGGGTTGTACTGTTCACCTGGTATGTCCAGAAGTGGATAGTGGTGCGATTTTACTACAGGCTGCTGTACCTGTGCTGCCAGACGATACGCCAGAAACACTCCATGCTCGGATTCAAGTCCAGGAACATCGAATCTTACCACAGGCGATCGCTCTTGCCGTGCAATCATTTAGCCGTCAGCATTGTGTTTGATGTCAGACAAGAACGTTAACAGAAACCTGCGAGAAATCCCCCTGAGTCGGTAGTTCATGCTTCCACTTGTCTGTTCCCCAGCTTCCACAGGTAGCTGGAAAGTAGGTTTGTGCCAATATGAGCCACAATCGGTACTAGCAAATTGCCAGTTGCTAAAGCGCTCAACCCCAGTAGCAAACCTACTATTGATGCCCAAACAACATAAGGCCATTGTTGTGGTCCACTTAGGTGCAAAACACCAAATAATAGACTTGTGGCGATTAGGCCAGTAGGGTTCAACCCAACAGCTGGTAACATAACGCCCCGAAACAATAATTCTTCACTCATACCTGGCAGTAACCCTAGCCAAATTAGGTCAGGTAATATTAAGGGTTTAAGTACCAACTCTAGGTAGAAGTCTGCACTTTGACGATAAGCAGGCCAAAGACGATAGAGTATGCTACTGGCACCAGTAATACCCAGCCCTATGCCTAACCCCAATAGTAAGGCTTCAGGGGTTCCTTGTAGGGGTAGAAGAGCAACAGAACCAAGGTGTAACCATAGCTTAGCAACGAGTAGCAATACGACAGCAGTGACACCCATTGCGATTAAAATTTGGGTGCGTGTCAGGGGTTCAATTTCGGGATTATCGGGAAGCTGTTTTGCCACTAACAGATAAACAATGCAAGGAGGATAGGAACGGGCTGAGAGCACCAGTACTAATACCAGCACGATGCGCGACTAGAACACCAAGTGCCTCTAAATACGAGTGTACTCTGATTGCTTTGATCCCTAAATATTCTGGGACAACTTGCATAGAGGTTTTGTTCTCCTCCACGGCAATAATCTGCGCTTGGGATCGGCCTAAACTCAGTAGCGCACTGCCGCCACAAGCGGTTGCTGGTACTACAACTGCGTCTACATCCGTTGCCCAGATGTCTCCAGGTAGAGACGTAAAATTTTGTGTCTTGCGTGGGAATTGGGGATTGGGGCTTTGACTTTCTGCTGTCTCTACTCCGTTGACAACGAATTGCGGGGCGCGACTTAGTCCGACGAGAACGCAGGGTAAGAAAGTATAGCCTAACTCCTCAGCAGCTGAACGTGGAGACAAGTTGGGGTCGAGGGGTAGGGGCATTAGTGCAGGGGCGTGGGCACAAGGCACTTGAAAGGTGCGGACAATAAGGTGACTAATTACGGCTTCGGCACCAGCGAGGGGGTCTACTCCCTGTCCATGTCGGTAAGATTGTAGTGCATCACTACCAGAGTCATCCGGAAAACGGGCAACAACAGCGATCGCGTCTGCCCTTGCCTGCTCAATCAAGACTTCAGCCGCTCGCAACAAACTATCAGGATTCCCAATTGTGCCCCAACTTGCCCCCGATGCAGCTGTCCGTAGTTCCACGTTTAAGGGCGCGTCTGTCACCACGTAGTCTGTCAGATTCAGTCCTAGTGTTGCTCTAGTAGCATCAGCTGCCTGTAGGTGTCTTAACTGCAAGTCGGGTTCAATGCCTTGATCGAGAATTAATCCCACTCGGTTCTGATGGATGGGTCGCAACCCCCAGCATCCAGCAGCAAATTTGTCAAGTCCGAAACCTTCAACATAGAGGGCGTTGGGCAAGTTCCAGTAAAGTTGAGCACCGTTAAGGACGTTGGGGTGAGTAATCAGGCGATCGCAGATTTGTGCGATCGCTCTTGCTACTGGCAAGGCATCCCCCGCATAACCCCCAATTGCTGCGCCAATACCAGTAGGGACTATTAAGGCAACGGTGTAAGGACGTTGAATCACACTGAGACAGTTGAATCAGATTCTACGGTTACGATCGCTTCTACTTGTACTTTCTGGCGATCGGTATCTACACGAGTAACTGCCCAGCGCAGAGGTTCCCCACGTTTTTGTAACTCTGCCTCAATTTCTTGTTGCAGCTGTACGGGTGTTTCTTGCAGGTCGATTTCTGCGGTAATGAAGTGAGTTGTCATTTTAGCTATTTAAAGGCTATCTGTGAGATTAATCTTTATTATCAACCAAGACCGACAGACTATCTGGGTATGGGAAAAACTTGGACACAAACAACTGTGCTTGCATCCGTTGGATTAGGATTGGCTTTGGTGTCAAACTTGGCACAAGCGGCGATTTATGACCGAAACGGGAACAAGCTACCGGATAAAGAGGTCAATTCTTCAGCCGTGAATTGGGAGCTTTTATCCGCTGAACAAGGGAAAAAATATAATGGCGTCGGTTTGCTTGAGCAGGAATCTGATGGATTTTGCACGGCATTTTTTTTGAATGCTGGTGGAGAGGAAAATGCTCCTGCTTATGCTCTTACGAATGGTCACTGTTCTGATATTAATAAATTTCCAGATGCCAAGGAAATTATTATTAATCGCTCATCTAATATTGTCTTTAAATTAAATTACTTTGTGAATCAGAACCCTCGCGTTCGTGCAGTCGGTGTGCAGCGGGTCGTGTATGCAACGATGAAAGGCATCGACATCACAATTTTGGAACTCAATACCACGTTTGGGCAGTTGGTGAAGGAGGGATTTACTCCTTTGAAGATTGATGAAGTTTCCCCCAGGGTTGGAGAACCTGTTGAAATAATTGGTATCCCGATGTCTAGAGTAGAGCATTCTCGGAGTTTTCTTCACAAAGCGGTTTGTCAACTTGGAGAGTCCGCTATTGTCCGAGAAGATGTCTATCAATGGGACAAGTCGATTCGCATGCGTTGCAGTGTTGTAGGTGGAATGTCAGGCTCACCCATTGTTTCTCTTAACAGTAATCGAGTTGTTGCGATCGCTAATACTGGTATAGACGATGAAGCGTTGAGCAAACCAGAGTGCAGTCTAAATCGTCCCTGCGAAGTATTCAATGATGGAAGTATTACGACTTTTCCTAAAGAAAATTATGCACAAAGGGTAAGCAGCATCGCATCCTGCTTTGATAAACAAGGGATATTTAATTTAAATCTTCAGAATTGTGATTTAGAAAAGCCATAGATGACCCTACGATTTGTCTTACTAAACTTCTTGTTTCTGGGCAGCGCTCAGTGGAGTTTCTTCAGTCTGACTTGGTCTACCAATTGTAGTGCTTTGAGGCCTGCTTTGCATGTTGTATTTCTAGTTGAGGATTTTACATGGAAACGAAAAACAGCAAGTTACTGAATCAGGTTGTGCTGCAATTTCAGGAGCAATTTAAGCCTTTTCATGAAGATTTGTCAGCCGCTATCTTGACCCCAGACCTACATTTATGGGTAGGATCAGATGAGACAACAACTCTTGAGCGATTGTCTTTTGACGGTTCTCGTACCTTTAGCAATCATCAACACATTGATTTAGGAAACTTCATTACTTTACCAGCGGGTAAAGACGAGGAAATTGACATTGAAGGACTTGCCTATGCCGATTACTACCTCTGGTTCATTGGCTCACATAGCTGGAAGCGTAAAAAGCCTAAAAAAGATAAAACTGATATAAAAAATCTTGAGCGACTGGCTAAGGTAGTAGTCGAAAAAAATCGCTTTCTTTTAGCACGAATACCCCTAGTCAATGGCGAATTATACCAGTCCTGCCCACATCCAGAACACCCAGATCAACCCCTAACAGCAGCCCAACTTAAATTAACGGAGAGGGGAAATTTATTGATGGATGCTTTAGACTCAGATGAGCATCTTCATCCGTTTATTTTTGCTGGTATTCCGAGTAAAGATAATGGATTTGATATTGAAGGTTTGGCTATCTCAGACAACAGGATGTTTATTGGTTTGCGGGGGCCAGTGCTTCGGGGTTGGGCAATAGTCTTGGAAGTAGGGGTAGAGGTTAGTAGTTCAAACACCTTGAAACTTAAAGAATTAGGAACTCAAGGAAAACTCTACAAAAAGCATTTTGTAAAGTTGGGTGGATTAGGAGTTCGTGAGCTGTGTTTTGATGGTCAAGATTTGTTGATTTTGGCAGGGCCAACCATGGATCTAGATGGTCCTGTGAGACTTTTTCGGCTTCCGAATGGATTCAATTCAGACAATGTTTTTACCTGGGAACCAAAATTGATTCAGGATTTATCTTACGGAGAGGGCAGTCATCATGCAGAGGGCGTCACGCTGTTTAACGCGATCGCCCAGCAGCCTTCAATTCTAGTAGTTTATGACTCACCTTCTCCTGATACACATCTGGATGGAGCAGCTGTTCTCGCCGATGTCTTCCCGTTAACTTAAGCAGAAAGTCTGTAATCAAGTGAGCCAAGCTGCAACATTGCTGTTTTAATCATGGCTGACCAAATTGCCGCTCATATACCTCATCCTCTTTCTCTGTCTCAATCTTCAGGTTAGAGCGAGGATAGGCGACACACAGCAGTGCATAACCTTCCTTTTGGAGTTGTGGACTCAAGCCCATACCATCGCTCTGTTCTACAGTACCTTCCAAAAGTTGAGCGGCACAAGTTGTACAAACTCCTGCATTGCAGGAACTGGGTAAGTCTACTCCAGCAGCATAGGCCGCTTGAAGAATTTTTTTATCTTCAGGCACTTCTATCGTTTGGGTGGTGCCTTGGTGATGAATTTCGACAGTATAAGTCTTAGGCATCGTGTACGTTCTAGGCTTAACACTCTCAATTCCCTTAATGAGAACTGGACTTTGACTGGATTATTTTAGCGTCCTATGGGGGCAACAACCCATCATGACTAATGACTAGACCTATTGCATGAATCCACCCCCCGCTATCTCCCCTTGGTAAGGGGGGAAGTAAAGAAAACTTGCTTCCTCCCGGAACTCGCGGGGAGGGTTGGGGAGGGGTCAAGGATATTTGTGCAAGAAGTCTACTACTGACTAATCAAAGTCTGTTGACCAATTAGGATGACGATAATGTTCAAAAAGTCGTGTTATTTGAGTCGGTACAATGCGATTGACAGAGAGTTCTGGAATCTCATTCTCACGAAAGAATTCTACTCCATCGGTTTCTATATTTTCTAAAGGAGAGCCACCTAAAAGTTCGCATTGAATAAAAAGTTTGTAGGTATGATGTCGTGAAGGTGGATGTCCGTGCTTATTGCGATCGTAAACCGCTAGCAGTTTGATGGCGCGTGTCTGATAGCCTGACTCTTCATACACTTCTCGTACAACAGCTTTACTAGGAGACTCGCCAACATCAGCCCACCCCCCTGGTAATGTCCAACAACCGTCGTCGCGTTCCCTTACTAACAAAATGCTATCGTCACGAAATACGGCTCCCCGCACAACGACTTTGGGGGTCGCATAGCCGATTTCGTGAGCAAAAAGATCGAGGACGTAGCTAGGTTCTACATTGGAATAAGTAGCCAGAATTTCTGCTGCGATCGCTTGTAACAACTGATAACGCTCTCTATCAAAAAGTCCGTCAGTATAAGTAAGACCATTTTGTGCGATCGCCTGTAGTTGCTTCCCCCATTCCAGCCATCTCAAATCCACAAGCTTCTCCTAGACCTAACAGCACTATCATCCCGGCAACGATTTAAATAAAATGCGCCTGAGTCGCCTCAGACGCCTTCTATCATTACAAATTGAAAACGGAATTCTAGCCTAGGGCTTCGGCACCACCGACAACTTCCAGAATTTCCTGGGTAATTGCCGCCTGCCGTGCTTTGTTATAAGACCGGGTAAGTGTATTTACCAGTTCTCCAGCGTTTTCGCTGGCGTTGTTCATCGCCGTCATCCGGGCGGCAAGTTCACTAGCTGCTGACTCTTGCAGTGCCCGCAGTAGTTGGTTATTCAGATACAGGGGCAGAAGGGCATCCAGGATTTGTACCGGATCTTGTTCAAAAATCATGTCACGGGCGAGGAGACGGGTTGGTGCTGTAACTTTCTCCCGTGTCACCTCGAAGTCGCCGCCACGAGTCGTCAGCCTGAAGATTTCATCATCTTGTACTTCTAATCCTTGCGCCGTCAGTGGCAGCAGGGTTTGAATTACTGGACGAGAACTAATCAAGGAAACAAACTTGGTGTAGACCAATTCAACTCGGTCTACGGATTCTGACAGAAATAGAGAGAGCAATTCATCGGCAACCATTGCTGCTTCTGATGCTGTGGGAACTTGTTCTAATCCTGTATAGTTGGCACTAATTGGCTGGTCACGACGCTGGAAGTACTGAAGAGATTTGCGTCCGACTATCACGAACTTGTAGTCAAGCCCTTCGTTCCGTAGTTCCTTAGCACGGCTTTCAGCGCGGCGAATGACGTTGCTGTTGTAAGCGCCACATAGACCACGATCGCCTGAAATGACGAGCAAGCCAACTGTTTTAACGTCTCGTTGCCTGAGCAACGGCAAATCAGCGTCTTCAAACCGCAGACGGTTCTGTAAGCCGTAGAGAACTTGTGCCAAGCGATCGGCGAAGGGGCGGGTGGCGGTCACCTGTTCCTGAGCACGGCGCACTTTTGCGGCAGCGACGAGGCGCATCGCCTCGGTGATTTTCCTGGTGTTTTTGACCGACTGAATGCGATCGCGAATTGATTTTAGATTGGGCATAATCTTGTCCTTTATTAGTAGTTAGTAGTTAGTAGTTAGTAGTTCTTTGCCACTAACCACCAACCCCTAACAAATAACTAATTACACAGATACCAGGAAGGTCTGCTTGTATTCGGTGAGCGCTTCCTTCAGAAGGCTTTCTGCCTCATCATTGAGCTGCTTCTCTTTCTGCACAATCTCACCATACTTCGGCTTACTATTTTTCAAGTACTCCCGCAGTCCCTTGGTAAACGCGGTGACTTTCTCCGTAGCCAGGTCATCCAGATAACCATTCAGACCGGCGTAAACCAGTGCCACTTGCTCGTAAACTGCCAGTGGTGAGTATTGGGGTTGCTTCAAAATTTCCCGCAAACGCTGACCCCGTGCTAATTGGTCCTGGGTTGCTTTGTCCAAATCCGAGGCGAACTGAGCAAAGGCTTGCAAATCGTCAAACTGTGCAAGTTCTAGCTTCAACTTACCAGCTACCTTTTTCATCGCCTTAGTTTGTGCCGCAGAACCCACTCGTGATACGGAAATACCAGGGTTGACGGCTGGTCGCAAACCAGCGTTGAACAGGTCTGAGGTTAGGAAGATCTGACCGTCCGTAATCGAAATTACGTTGGTGGGAATGTACGCTGATACGTCACCCGCTTGGGTTTCGATAATTGGCAGCGCTGTCATACTACCTTCACCGAGTTCATTACTCAGCTTCGCCGCCCGTTCCAAAAGACGTGAGTGGATGTAGAAAACGTCTCCTGGATACGCTTCACGACCGGGTGGACGGCGTAACAGCAGAGACATCTGGCGGTAGGCTTGAGCTTGCTTGGAGAGGTCATCATAAATGATCAGCGTCGCCTTACCCTTGTACATGAAGTATTCAGCAAGGGTTGCACCGGTGTAAGGAGCCAGGTATTGAAGGGTTGCTGGGTCATTGGCATTCGCGGCAACGATAATCGTGTAGTCTAATGCACCCCGTTCCTGGAGAACATTCACTACCTGAGCAACTGTCGAAGCCTTTTGACCAATGGCGACGTAGACACAAATTACGTCTTCTGATTTTTGGTTGAGGATGGTATCAATCGCGATCGAAGTTTTGCCAGTTTGTCGATCGCCAATGATCAACTCCCGTTGACCACGTCCAATCGGAATCATCGCGTCAATGGCTGTGATGCCGGTTTGCATCGGCTCATAAACAGAACGCCGCTGAATGATTCCTGGAGCCATGGATTCGATTAGACGGGATTCAGTTGTATGGATGTCTCCCTTACCGTCAAGTGGACGAGCAAGGGCGTCCACCACGCGACCAATCATTGCTTCTCCCACGGGTACCTGGGCAATCTTTCCAGTAGATTTAGCTGAGCTACCTTCCTGGATTCCACGACCATCACCCATCAACACGGCACCGACATTGTCCGCTTCTAAGTTCAGGGCAATGCCAACCTCGCCATCTTCAAACTCGACCAATTCCCCTGACATGCACTTTTCCAAGCCATAGATCCGGGCAACCCCGTCACCGACCTGCAAGACGGTGCCAACGTTGTCAACTTTTATGTCTGTTTGGTCGTATTGTTCAATTTGCTGCCGAATAATGCTGCTAATTTCGTCTGGTCTGATGCTGATCATGATTAGTTGTTCTTGCTCAAAAGGTTAAAGGTTAGAAAGAAGTTTTTAGTGCAGCGCCGGAGCTTTAGTGAGGACATAGGTCAGGTTGAAGGCTTGAAAGTTGAAGATGATGCGTCTGGCGTCGCTAACGCTAGCAGAACAGTCTTCTAACTTTCAATCTGCTCACCCTGCAAGGCTTTAGCTGCTCAGGCGTAGACCAATGCGGCGCAGTTGTCCTCGTAGACTGGCATCGATTACCTGAGAACCTACTTTGATGATGACACCACCGATTAAATCTGGATCGATTTTGGCATCCAGCTCCACTTGGCGGGCACCCGTCATGGCTATGGCTTTCTCACGAACCGCCTGCTGCTGCTGTTCCGACAATTCTACGGCTGAGGTTACTTCAGCCAGAACGGTCTGATTCAGCCCTCGTAAGAGAGCTTGGTAGTGTCTGCAAATTCCTTCTATAAATAGGATGCGCCGTCGATCTATCAAGAGCTTCAAAAAATTCTTTGTGTACTCGTGAAGCTGCTCACCGCCTATCCGTTGTAGTACGGCTTTCTTGTCTTCGGCTTTTACTATAGGATTGCCTAAAAACTGCTGCAATTCTGGCGATTCTTTCAACAGATTGAGTAACGCTGCAACATCCTCACCGATACGGTCTACGAGGTTGTCTGACTGAGCCAAAGACATTAAAGCTTCTGCGTAAGGCTGTGCTACCTGGGCACTTAACTGACTACCTCTCATGATCCACCTCCCAATAGAGCGATGCTGCGGTCAATTAACTGGTGTTGAGCCGACTCATCTAAGCGGTCTATGAGTTGCGACTCAACTCGCTGCATAGCTAGAGCAGCCACTCGCTGACGAAGTTCTGCGATCGCTCTTTCTCTATCTGTATTCAAATCCCGAACCGCTGTCTCTTTCATGCGTTCGATCTCTTGACGCGATGCTTCTAGAACCGCAGTTCTTGCTGCCTGGGCACTTTCTTCCGCGGCGGCTCTAATTTTTTCAGCTTCCGCCTGGGCTTTTGCCAATTTCTGCTGGGCATCTGCTAAAGCGGCTGCGGCGTCCTTCTGACGTTTTTCGGCGTCTCGAATCGCTTCTTCGATATTTGAGCGTCTCTGTGATAATGTATTACCTAAAAATTTACGCCCAAAGAAAAATAGTACCCCAATGATAATCACCAGGTTAATCAGGTTGGTTTCTAGAATGTCGAAGTTTAGACCCAAACCACCTTCCGAACCGCCTTCTGCTGCTGCTTCCGCTGCTGCGGTAGCCAGGAATGAGAACGTACTCATAATAGCCATATACAACTGGAAGATTGAAAATTGTTAATACTTTGACTGGTGTATCACGGCAAAGAACCGTAGGCTGCCAACCCCGATCGCGATTAACAAATTGACCTTTGAGCAAAATCAATTCTTTACCCTACCGCAGTCGGCAATGCTTCTGGAGAGCTAGTTTCTTATGCAGGAGTAGAGCCTACCTGCTTTTGTTGTGAAGTCAAGCCTCGTTAACGGTTAATTGCTCTCTCACACCGCAACAGAATACGTGTTCACTATCTAACGTGTTTGCACGCCTAACATCATTCACTGTTGACTTTATCGATTTACCAGTTCAGAGCCCAAGAGTTTTTCCAGAATCTGGCTGCTGAGGGAATCCACTTGTTCTTCAAGCGACGCAAATGCCTCGGCTTTTTGCTGTTCGATCTCCTGCTGTGCCTGCTCCCGCTTTGCCTGAGCTTCGGCTTGAGCTTCTTGCATCTTCTGGGTCGCTATCTTCTGAGCATCCGCTTGTGCTGTCGCAATTGTTGCTTGAGATTTGCGACGAGTTTCACCTAGCTCTAGCTCATACTGCTTTGCCAGGTTCTGGGCTTTCGATAGACGTTCACGGGCTTCTAAAAGGTTCTTCCGAACAAAGTCGTCGCGATCGTCAATGGATTTACTTAGGGGTTTGTAGAATACTGCATTCAACACCACCACCAAGAGTATAAATTGCAACGCCATTAAGGGCAGGGTGGCGTCAAAGTCAAATAAGCCCCCTTTTTTTCCAGCGGTCTCGGCGGCTTCAACAGCCAGTAAAATTGTCCAATGTGTCATCATTATTTTCAGATCCCACAGCTTAAAACAAGTCAGCTATTCAGTTGGGATGGCGATATCTTTAGGTTTGTCACAAATTTTCCCAGCATTGGGGCGATCGCGTTTCGGATACCTAAATGCTGGGAAAAAATTACTAGGCTGCGAAGGGGTTAGCAAACAGCAAAACGAGGGCAACCACAAGACCGTAAATCGTTAGCGCTTCCATGAACGCCAAGCTCAACAGCAGGGTGCCGCGAATTTTACCTTCTGCTTCTGGCTGACGTGCAATTCCTTCCACGGCTTGACCAGCAGCATTTCCTTGACCGATGCCAGGGCCGATAGCAGCAAGACCAACAGCCAGAGCAGCAGCAACAACGGAAGCAGCGGCAATTAATGGATCCATCGTGATTTTCCTCTAATTAAAAAAACAACAACAAACGAAGAGTTCTACCTTGAAAAATCCGTTTTTTAATTCGGACTTGTGGTACTACTAGATGAGCGAAAAGCCAGTCATCATCTCAAAGGTTATTCCCTTCACTAATGATGTTCTTCCCCATGCTCTTCTAAAGCTTCTCCAATATAAGCGGCTGCCAAGGTAGCAAAGATAAGTGCTTGAATGGCGCTAGTGAATAAACCTAGAGCCATCACTGGCAGAGGGACAAACAGGGGAACCAGCAGAACTAATACTCCTACCACCAGTTCATCTGCTAGGATGTTCCCGAACAGACGGAAGCTGAGGGAGAGGGGCTTTGTGAAATCTTCCAAAACCCTGAAAGGCAGCATGATTGGAGTCGGCTGGGCATAACCTGCAAAGTACCTTATTAAACCCTTCTTACTCAACCCAGCGTAGAAGTACGCCAGAGAAGTAAGTAAGGCAAAGGCAACCGTTGTATTGATATCGCTTGTTGGAGCCGATAGCTCACCGGCTGGCAGCTTAATTAGCTTCCAGGGAACCAGCGCCCCAGACCAATTTGACACAAAAATGAACAAAAAGAGAGTGCCAACAAAAGGCACCCAGGGACGATACTCTTTCTCCCCGATTTGGTTTTTTGCCAAATCCCGAAGAAATTCCAAAGCGTACTCCATAAAATTCTGGATGCCGCTAGGAATTCGCTGAATATTCCGAGTTGCAGCAATCGAAGCTGTGACGAGAATGGCAATCACAACCCAAGACGTTATGAAAACCTGCCCGTGTACTTTTAAATTGCCAATGTGCCAGTATAAATGCTGACCAACTTCTAATTCAGCAAGGGGGAAAGAATTCAGAACGCTCAAACCATCTATCATTTCCATTCCGGATATTTCCCCTGAAATCTGTCAAGGGTGAAACACTTTCTGACTATTAACTTAACCTACTTAGAAGTAGGGAGCAGTGTGCTTTGCAACACATAGACGATGATTGCGGCTTTAAAAGTCAGAAACCCTAAAAATATGGGCAAAATATGCAATTTTTGCCATTGAGTGGCAACGACAAATAGCCCAATAAAAAGCGCGAGCCGAGTAGAACCCACACTCCTTTTTTGTTGACCTAGCCGCTCAACGTCTTTAGCCAACATTCTCAAGTAAACCATACCTGTGCACGCCCCGATCAAATAATTCAAGGCAATGTTAAGGGAGTAAAAAATCCACACACAGACAAATATGATTCCAGTTAACGCAAGCGTCACCAACAATAACGTTTGTTTAAGCTGGTAGTACTCCTGCATTGAGGAACTGGTTTCGGGGGGTGAAGAACTTTCTAAGGAAAGTTCCTCGGTTGTCGGTGTTGGTTGGATAGAGTTGTCTGACAAGTTCACAGGTAGCAGTAGAAGCTAGTCCAGTAGGCTGGCTCGTGGGCCACAAACCCTAGGTAATCATACCATGGGCGGTAACAATACTTAAAACATCATTAATTTTGATGTCGGCTGGCAAGGCTGTTGCCAGTTGCGGTTTGCTGCCGATTCCTAAAGCCGGATGCGTAAGCAGCAAAGCATACAGAGCGGCTTATTTACATTTTATAAGTATTTCCAATTTATAGATCGAGATTTCCCTATTAGCGTCTTGTCCAGTAGTCAGTACACAGATGGCGTCCTGCGCTTTCTTCAGCGCCGAAGGCATCGTTTTGTTCAAAAGCCGGGTTAGTCTTGAGATAATCCTGAATCTGATTGCAACCACGCTGGAGTAAATCATCCAGATTGATATCGTCTAAATTCCACAAAATTACTGTCCTATCCTCACCTGCCGAGGCGAGGGTATGACGAGTAGGGCTAAAGCTTACCCAATTGACTGCTCCCTCATGTCCTGTGAGCGTAGCTAGCAAAGTGCCATCGGTTCTCCAGAGTTTCACAGTTCCGTCTCGACTCGCAGAGGCGATTTGTCCATCAGGACTGAAACTGACGCTAGAAACCCAATCGTTATGACCTTTGAGCGTTTTGAGTTCCTTGCCATCAACGCTCCAAAGTTTCACGGTGCCATCAACACTTGCAGAAGCGATTTGTCCATCGGGGCTAAAGCTGAGGCTTTGAACCCTATCTTGATGTCCCTCTAGGGTTTTGAGTAAGGTACCCTGTGAGTTCCAGAGTTTGACGGTTGTGTCATCACTGGCTGAGGCAATCAACTTACCGTCTGGACTAAACGTTACCCAATTGACTGGACTCTCATGCTTGTCCAGTGTTCTCAGCAACTTACCCTCGCGACTCCAAAGCTTAATGGTGTTATCCTTGCTGGCTGAGACAATAGTCTGGCCGTTGGGGCTGAAATTCACGCTCAATACACTATCAGTGTGCTCTTTTAACGTTTTCAGCAGGGTACCGTCTAGTTTCCAAAGTTTTACTGTTTCATCTCCACTTGCCGAGGCAATCATCTTGCTATCTGGTGAGAAGCTGACACTCCAAACCCCAGCCTTATGCCCAGTCAGGGAGCGGATAAATGTTCCGTCACGCTTCCAAAGCTTAATACTGTTGTCTTCACTGGCGGAGGCGATCAATTGACCATCCGGGCTAAAACTGACGTTACTAACTGTTTTGCTGTGTTGTCTGAGAGTTGTGGGACTAATGCGACTAAGATTCCAAAGTCTGATGGTGCGATCGCTACCTGCCGAGGCAAGCGTTTTGCCATCTGGGCTAAAACTGACGCTAAAGACCCAAAATTGATGACCTTTCAGGGTTGATTGCAAATCCCCCTTAAGACTCCAGAGTTTGACTGTACCATCTCGACTCGCTGAAGCGATCGTCTGACCGTCAGGGCTAAAACTAACGCTCAAGACACCATCTTCATGCCCTTTGAGAGTTTTGAGTAAGGTGCCATTCAGATTCCAAAGTTTCACAGTACCATCCAAACTAGCAGAAGCAATCCTCTGACCGTCGGGACTGAAACTAACGCTAAGGACATTATCTCTATGTCCCTTTAACGTTTTCAGCAAGGTGCCATCTGTACGCCAGAGTTTTACGGTACCATCCAAGCCCGCTGAAGCAATTGTCTTACCATCCGGGCTAAAACTTAGATTCCGGATCGAGCCTTTGCCTGCTTTTACCGTTGCTCTCAAGCTGCCGTCACGATTCCAGAACTTTATTGTCTGATCAGCACTAGCCGAGGCGAGGGTTCGACCATCAGGGCTGAAACTGACGCTAAGAACCTTGTTAGTATGTCCCGCTAACGTTTTGAGCAAGGAACCATTACGACTCCAGAGTTTTATAGTCTGATCCAAACTCGTCGAGGCAATGGTCTGACCATCGGGGCTAAAACTAACGCTAGAGACACTATCGGTATGACCCTCTAAAGTCTTTAGCACTTTACCATCCAGGCTCCAGAGCTTGACCGTTCTGTCCGCACTGGCTGAAGCTATAGTGTTGCCATCCGGGCTAAAACTGACGCTAAAGACAGTATCTCTATGGTCTTGTAGTCGATTGCGCTCTCGAGTCCCGTGAACAGTCTGCTGTAGCGCCGTGACTACCTTAGCCAGAGTTGAAGAATCCGCTTTTGCCCAGGTTTCACGTTTCAGTTGTGTTCCAGCTATTAAACTTTCTCGCAGTGCATCCAACGGTTTATGTAAGGCAAACAGTGCGGCGGCGGAGTCGGTATGGGCTTTGATTTCACTCGTTACGGCTCGTCGTCGCTCTCGTTCTGCCCAGGTGGCAAGAACTCCCATGATAATGCCAACAGCGACAGCTACCCCTAAGAACCATATCAGCCTACGCAGTTGCTTAACTTCGGCTTGTCGGCGCAGCAGTTCTTGTCTTTGCTTCTCCAGCTTTGCCAATAAACTATGTTGTTGGCGGATGAATGTTACTAGATAATCATGAACCAACTGGTAGCGCTCAGCCGGAACTCCTGGTAACAGAAAAACCAACCCTGACTTGACCAGAATTTCTAATACTAAGTCTAATTTTTCAGATTCTTCTAAGGCGGATAAAGAGCTAGCTAATTCAGTACGATTCTTAAAAGGACGAGTTCCACTGTCATCTGTTAACAAGTACAAGACTAACCGAGCTGCTTGTTCATTTTCCGGTCCACAGTCTTTGATCACTTCCTCTAAAAATCGCTTAACCAGCTCCGCCTTCGGACCAGATTGACGATACTGTATCAGACTAGTGATGTTTTCTTCTTGTAGTTGCGCACCGACAACTTGTAATTCAATCGGGCGAACCTCGCCGAGTTCTACCGCTAAATCATTGACTAATTGCTCTATCAGGTCTGAATCTAAGTAAAAATGTGCTTGCTCGGTAAAATTATTAATAACTAAATTGGCGTCTTCTGGCGAGAAATTACCTAGATAAAATAGATTGCTTTTATCGAGAATGTTATTGTTTACAACATCTAGACTTGTCAGGCGATTATTGCACTCAAGCAGATAAGATATATAATCTTCGCGAAGTGAAAGGATAACTTTTACATAGGGTATATTTAGACATTCTCGCAAGAATTCATAAAAAAATCTTCTCTGTATGGGGTCTTTATAAATGAAAAAAAATTCCTCAAACTGGTCAAAAATTAGAATAGTCAAAAAATTATTTTCAGAATTTTTTTGCAACTGTTCCAGGATAGTGGCGGTTGAATCGAGGGTTACGGGTTCAGGCATGTTAGTAAAGCCGCACGTCAGCATTGGGGAAGCCGGGTGCGACAGCCCCAACGTGGTTCCGTAGAAGCTAGTGCAATTTTGTGTCCTGACAAGTACTTCTGCTAAACATTCGCCCAATTCCCTAGTCCAATCGGTATAGACTTGCTGCAAGACAGGTAAAACATCACGGGTGTTAATAACTTTCTGCTTCAAAGCCGGGATTAACCCAGCCTGCACCAGTGAACTTTTGCCAACGCCTGATTGTCCGTGAATTACTGTCAATTTGTAGTCATCGCGGCTGAGGCGCTCAACTAGGCGATTGACATCTTGCTGCCTTCCAGAAGTGGCAATTTCTTGGGCAACTGTCCCTTGCTGCTTAATATGAGGGAGGGCTGGGTTAGTGACTTGTTGCTTTGGCTGCAAGCGACCAGCACCGATGAAGGCACGATACCCATATTGATGTTCAATCGATCGCCGTTCTTGTTTGGTTTGGAAGGCTTTTAGATAGTCCCCTTGCTGAAAGTAGAGCGATCGCAACTTTTCCAAAATTCCTATGTAAAGCTCGGGATCATATTGGGATTTGGTTGTTGCTCTAGCGGCTTCTAGAGTTTTGAGCGCCTCTTGGGCTTTCCCAATTGCTGAGTACGCTTTGGCTAACGAGAATAAATACCAACCTCGATGAAATGAGCGTTCCCAGTCTAAATAGGCATTGTGCTCTGATGAGACAGGAGTTGAGGCTTGTGCTTCCGCATTTTCCAGAAGAAAGATTGCTAGTTGAGCCAATTCCTGTGCGTGGTTCCAGTCAGATCTAGCTAGCGCTACCTCAGCCAAAAACCCATAAGCTCTTGCTAGTTTGAAAAGCTCAAGATCGGCTTGATGCAGGACTAAGGCTTTGTTGGCAACAGCCTCTAACTCATGCCAATGCTTAAGCCTTTGCAGTGAATCACCCAAGGTGTTGATAAACTTGGCAACGAGGTCTAGGCGATTAGCCTGCTCAAAAACCTCAACAGATTGCTGAAAATAATCCCTCGCTTGGTAGCAAGCTAAATCATACTCATTGCGATGGCCTAAGGCGTATGTGCGCCACCAAAGACCTAAATAGTATAGTAAGCACCCGCACCGCTCCAAGTTATCGCTCTGCTGCCAAAGGGCTAAACTTCGCTCATAATGGTGTCGTGATTGCTTAAGTGAACCATCTGCATCTCGACCGAGGACAAATTCCAAACTGGCTTCTAGCTCTGGATCTAGACTTACACCCCGACTTTGCAGTTCTTTCCTAGCTGACTCAAGTTCAGCGCGAAGTGGGGAACCAATACCCAGATTGAGAGCGGCATTGTCCAGAAACAGGCTGGTGCCAGCCTCCAACACTGTGGCAAAGACTTTGTCGGTAGTTTGTTGGATGAAGTTAATTAATTCGTCGGTTGCGATCGCAAATTCAACCGTTGTTGCCCAACCATGGAAGTCTGGTACTAACCGAATCAGCTTTTGCAATACCTCATCCGTAACCCACACTACGAGGGGAAAAGCAAAATTGCGAAACTCCTCTCGTACTCGGTTGGTTGAAGTTAATACTTGATCAATGTCGCTGACTGCCTCCAACCCAAACACCATTAAGGCTGTTGGCTGCTCCTGATCAAGGTTGGCTTCAATTGTGGTATATAGTGTCTTAACCGACTGCTCCAGAACCAGCTCTCGAATTTGAACGGTACATTGCTCCTGCAACTGCCTCACGATTTGCTGCCGCAAAGTGGTATAGTTGCAACGTGCTAATATCAATGAAAAACTTCCCTCAGATCGGGTAATTGCCCGGAGCAGAGTTTTTAAAGAGTTTTGGTTGTAACTGGCGATATCTTCAGATAGAGTCATCGCTGCAACTTGTTCGCCTCTGCCAGAGCCAGATTGATATCCCATCAGAAGTCTATACTCAGCTGGCAGTAGCTAAGCCTGTTTCTAAAAGCAGATCTGCATTTACAGCACATTTAGGGGGTATAGCCCCTCACCCCTTATTCACTGTTTAATAGTATAGTTACATACCGACAGAGGCTGCCATAAAAACGAGAAGACAGGCTTTTGGCAAGTTGTCACCGACTCTTACAAGCTCCTAAATCGCGACAGTTAGTGTCCGGTTCGTCTCTAGCTGCTACAATATAGGACAATGATTTCGATGTGTTAGCTGGGGTTGATAGCTTCTTGATCATTTCTCTGGAAGCATCAGCACCTGAAACTTCCAACTGTTTGGGGCTGGCAATACCTTGAGCAATAAGGTTAACCCAAACAAGACCAGCTATTATCAATACAGGCAATGCCCTCATCAATCTGTTCATTTTTATTCTCCAATCAGAATTACTTACGATGGAGATGCAACACTGAGCAGAAATCGTGAGTTTAGGGTAGTAACGCGATAGCCAAGCCTTCCTGAAGACTAGAATTTCAGGGAAACTGAATTAAGGGATAGAGGCTAAGTCAGGAAAAGACCTTCATTGATGCTTGAGCGTCCATGCCGTCGATTATTCCATCGCTCAGCATTTAAGGGGCGGTACTATTTACTGTGTCTAATACACCCCCTCTTGGGTTCCCACTTAACAGACAAAAGTCTGAAAACTCAGAAACTGCAAGCAGCTGAAGTACTTCTAGATTTACAATCCAGAAGTATTACAGACAGGACTTACACAATATCAACTGCACCGCCCCCCTACTCCCCCCTGCCCCTAATCCCCAAAGGGGATCCCGAGTTCCCCCCCAATTATGGGGGAACAAGATCTAACTCCCCCAGATTTGGGGGTCGGGGGGCAAGTGCGTAAGTCCTAACAGAGTAATGCGGAAGTCTTACCTGTTCACTTTTACGATGTTTGTTCGGCAAATCCGAATTTTTTTCAAGAAAACGAATTGATTAAAAGATTCTTTAACTCTTGAAATGACGCTTAAGGGGAGTGAGGAAGAACGATTCTCATTGGTGAAGCTTTTGTTAGGTACGAGAGCCTACCAATGGCAGGTTAGGCTACGGATAGTAATTCAGACTCCGCCGTCACTGTCGTAAACTCAACACTCGTTGCCCAACTTTCGAAATCAGGCACCAAACGAATTAGCCGCCGCAAGACTTCATCAGTAACCCATAGCACCATTGGATAGGCAAGATTGCGAAATTCTTCTCGGACTTGGTTTGTTGCAATCAGCAATTGGTCCAGGGAAATTACTGACTCTAAACTGGACACCATCAAGGCGCTTGGTTCCTCTAACCCTACTTCTTCAGCAATAGTACTGTAGAGGGTTTTGACCGATCGCTCTAAGACAAGTTCGCGAATTTCAACAGGACATTGCTTCCGTAGCTGCTTGACAATACGCCGCCGCTGCATTCCACAATTGCAACGTGCCAGGATTAGTGAAAAATCACCCTGTGATCTGGTAATTGCCCGAACTAGAGTTTTCAACGAGTCTTCGTTGTGAAGAGCAGTTTCTTGCAGTAGATGTCGGTCGCTCATCTCTTCAACTCTTTCGCCTCTGATAGAACGGGGTTGATATCAAACCAACACCCCTCGCGATCGCGATACTCAAATACAAACAGACTACGTAGTAGCGTTTGGTATTCTGTCTCTCCTCTCACGGTTTTCTCTTGTGCCACTTGCCGCAGCAACTGCCACTCATCGGGTGTAATTGCCAAACTTAATTCATTGCGACGTTGACTAATCACACTCTCTAAACAGTCACGGGAAATAGGCGGGTCATCTCTTTGGAGACAACGAAACAATAATACCAACAAATCTCGGACATGACCACCACTCACCAGACATAGGCGATCTAAGGTTTCAGGAGAATCAAACACTTCTGAGATTAAACTGAGCCGCTCTAAGTCATCAAGGTCTGGGAATGCTCTTGCCAGTACCATCTGTCGCAGTGCGGCAATTCCCTCCTCACATCTATCGGCATCGCGTCGTTTGACCCGCACCATCGGTAATATCTTGGGGTCAATTCCAAATCGATTGGTTAGGCTTCCCCAGTGATTGGAGAACGCCAAAACTAGGGGAATTGTGTAAACAACATGGCAGTTCAGTTTATTTAACTGTTCCCCTCTATCCACAAACAGATGTTCGGCTTGGGTGCGTCCTGGTAACTTCTCTTTGTTATCGACTCGATCAAGATTATCAACGAGTACTACCAGTCCTTTCTTATCGTGTTGGATTAACTGTCGGATTGCTGGTTCGATCAGCTCTTTGTTGATGGCTTCTAAAAGATTAGAAACTCGTGGCTCTAAGTATTGCCTTAATAAAGAGCGAACGTCCTGACTATCCTTAGCTTTAGTGGTAATTTCGCCAATCCCAAACGAGAGAGAATACTTTCCTTGGTCTGAACTGATACCAATATCGCCGACTACAGGAACTTTGGCTTTAATGCCCTTAATGTCCGAGTTCAAAACTCTGGCTGCGCCTTGTAGTAGATTCTTGAAGCCTGTGGGTTGCACATCGATTTTAATCTCCTCCAGACTTTTACTGACCTGACGTGCGATCGCCAGCAAAATCTCGCTGATATCTACGTCTGCCATGTCCAAGTCTTGAGACGACTCAAAATAAACAACGTGAAATCCTTGCTGTTCTAACTCAGCCCGGAGGCGCAACAACTCTGTAGTCTTACCGCAGCCGATATGGCCAGTGAACAATTGGCAAGTCGGCTCATCAGGACAAAGACGGGTGATCGTGCGTCCCAATTCTTTAATGATTTGACTGCCTCGCACCGAAGAAAAATCTACATAATACTTTCGATCTTCTGCCTTGCCCATATCAAGAGTTTTAGCAGGGTTGGAGGCTTTAAAAAATCGCTGAATATCTAGTTTCATTAATTCCCTGGCAAAATCGCTTCTCCCTAATCTCTACGGCTGCTATTCTACTAATTCCGAAAAAAACAAGGTCACAGTAGAGATGATCTGGCGGTATGTCTCTTTATTAAGTAACAGATCTAATCAATGTCCTACGACCAACAAAAAGTATCCAAGCGTCTGGTTTCCCTCGACGTATTTCGAGGTATTGCGATCGCACTCATGATTCTTGTCAATATGGCAGGAGTTGCTGACCAAGTGTATCCTCCCTTGCTCCATGCTGACTGGAACGGCTGCACCCCGACAGATTTGGTTTTTCCCTTCTTTCTATTTATTGTTGGTGTAGCCATGGCTTTCTCGCTATCAAAATATACAGACTCTGCGGTTGTCTCGCCCCTTGCTAAGGGGGGTTGGGGGGGTATCTACTGGCGCATTGTACGTCGTAGTGCAATTTTGTTTGCCCTAGGATTACTACTCAATGGCTTTTGGAATTACGACTTAAGTAGCATCCGCATTATGGGGGTGTTGCAGCGCATTGGTTTGGCTTACCTGCTAGCTGCCTTGGTAGTTCTCAAGTTACCGAGAAAGGGGCAGTGGGCGATCGCATTACTATTACTCATTGGCTACTGGGTGGCGATGTCGTTTGTGCCAGTTCCAGATTATGGAGCAGGTAACTTGACACGGGAAGGTAATTTAGGAGCTTATGTTGATCGCCTGATCATTGGCACAGCGCATCTGTATAAAGGCGATAAGTTCAACTCGATGGGAGATCCAGAGGGGTTATTCAGCACTCTCCCTGCTGTAGTAACTGTCTTACTCGGCTACTTCACTGGAGAATGGCTACGTAAGCAGCCAATAAAATCGCGTACAAGCCTAGATTTAGTGCTGGTTGGGCTGAGCTGTCTAGTTATTGGACAAGTTTGGGGGTATTGGTTTCCTATCAATAAGAAACTGTGGACAAGTTCTTACGTCGTCTTTACAGCAGGTTGGGCTTTGCTATTATTAGCAGTTTGTTATGAATGGATTGAAGTGCGTGGGCGACGGCATTGGGGAAAGCCGTTTGAGATTATAGGGTTGAATGCTATTTTCGTCTTCGTCGCTTCAGTTTTGATGATAAAAATCCTGGTCAAAACTCATGTTGGAACAGGCGAAAAGGCTCCAACCACTTACACCTGGATTTATGAGCATCTTTTCGTGCCTTGGGCGGGTGCGATGAATGGTTCTCTATTGTTCGCCTTACTAACAGTGTTGTTCTGGTGGGGGGTTGCCTACGCCATGTATCAGCGGCGCTGGTTTTTCAAAGTTTGAGCGTTGGTCAAATCGGAACTAGTTCAGAGCAATTAATCATTAATAGAAAAGAGGCAATCAGCCATTAGCCATTAGCAACTTATTGTCAAATAACTAATCAACCGAACTAGATATTACCTACTTTTTATTCTCTGCTCTTCGGGCATGGGCAGCTCGAACATCATGAATAAAGGCGAAGAGTTTGTCTTCCTTGACACCATGTATGCCATGTTCCTCAGCAAACCGCAGAATATCTGCTACCTCCTCACTCGTAAAAGAATGAGCTGGGTGATGAGCCGGATACAACTCATCGGTGACAGGGTGGCGAGTTCCTGATGTTTCGCTGTTCTTATCCGCCTTCTTTGGCTTGCTGCTGTCGTAGATGCCATCGTGTTCAGTCATCAGGTATTCTCCTGTCCTTGCTCCTAGGAGTAGACGATTCCAACTCAGCTATAGCTTGAGAGCATTTCTCTACGGCATCTAAGAGTAATTCGTGAAGCTGATCCAATGCGTCAGAGTTTCTCTCTAGGTTTTTCAGCATCCCCCCAATCTCTAGCCTCAGGTTGGCTAAGTCGAACTTCACCGCTGAGTCTTTAATCTCTTCTAATGGTATTTCTGGTATCTCACTCATTCTGCTTCATCCCTCTTCCCTGCCAAAGTGCGTCAACCACACCATCTTCTGATTAGCGAATTCTTGATTCTCTTCTAAGGTTAGAAGAGTCATCTCACGGCTATCAACCCACAGATCTTTGCCGAACCCATTTATCTAGATTTCAATCAAAATCCGCCCACCACGTCGCTCATAACAGTAGCAGCGCTGTCCTTTCCACCACACCCAGAAGCCTAGAGCCTCGCGAGTATGGAACCAGTGCTCGATATTGAGAATCGGAAGCTAGCACCAAAGGCGATCACCCTCAGCTTTAAGAATTTCCCAAATATCTGCCTGATTGAATTCGTTTAGCCAGATACAGTTACTTACGCTTGTCATTCTACCCCTTTAACACCTGCTCGTACTCAGGTTAAAGGGTGATTCTATCGAAGATTCAGGTAACAGCAGATTCTAATAGCTGAATAGTACCTTTACTGGCATCAATTTCAACATCTGCACCGATGGGGATGGTAAATTTATTTTTGATGTGACCAATCATCGAACCATTCCAGGCTGGAATTCCTAAAGGTCGGATGTGGTCGCTCAATACTTGCGCCAACGTCAGTGATTCTTCGCCATCCTTTTGGCTGCTCTCTTTAGTAATGCGATCGCAATCGGTACATTGCCCAAAAACAAAGCCAGCAACTTGTCCCAGAATTCCAGCCAGTTTTAACTGAGTCAGCATTCGGTCTATCCGGTAAACCTCTTCTCCAATGTCTTCCAAAAATAGGATAGTGTCCTTCCAAGCAGGCAGATAAGCTGACCCCACCATCGCTGAAAGTACAGATAAATTACCGCCTACCAGTTTCCCCCTAGCTTTTCCGGCAGTAATAGTTTCTACACGGTATTGGGGGGAGTCGTTGGTCTTAATATTTTGCAGGGTAAAAACTTCCCCTTTAAACAGGACGCGCTTGACGTAATCGACTGTAAACGGATTCCAAGAAGACTGTCCTGTCGGTCCATGAAACGTGACAAGACCACTTTTGGCGTAAATTCCAACTAGCAGGGATGTAATATCGCTTAATCCGATAATGATTTTCGGATGAGAGCGAATCAGCGAGTAATCGAGTAATGGCAAAATTCGATTACAGCCCCAACCGCCTTTCATAGGAAGGATAGCCTGAACGGATGAATCAGCGAACATGGCGTTTAGATCAGCGGCGCGGTTAGCATCTGATCCCGCCAGATATCCGTAACGCTTTAAGGCATGGGCACCTAACTTCACCTTTAAGCCCAGTTTTGCCAAATCTTGCTTGATATCTTCAATGTCTTTCCGGTCAATATAACCAGCCGGAGAGATTAATCCTACTGTATCGCCTACTTTTAAGCGGGGTGGCTTCAGGATGGAGTTTGGAGAGGGGTTCTCTTGGGCGCTAAGGGGCAATTGAGTAGCGATTGTAACCAGTCCCAGGGTTGTGAGAAAGTTACGGCGATTTTGAGTCATGCCGGATGAGAATTGAGCTGTTTTTGACTTCGACGATGCTAAGTGCTAACTGTTTCCAGAAGTGTCTTGAGAATGAGATAAGTAGAAGTAGCACCAGGATCTTGATGATTAGCACTGCGATCGCCTAAATAACTTGCTCTTCCTTTTTTCGCCACCAGTGGAATAGTATCTTTCATACCCTGTTCAGCGGCTGCTACAGCTTGGTTTAAGGCTTCTTGGGTAGTTGTGCCATTTGCGATCGCTTCTTTAAAGGTATCTGATGCTGGACACAGAGCATCAAGCATTGTCTTGTCACCTAGGTTCGCCTTGCCCCGTTGAACTACGCCATCCACAGCCGCTTGAAGTAGGGCTATCATATCCTCATCAGTCAGTTCCGACTTACCAGCAACAGCTGTGCTTGATCGCAGGAACATGGTGCCATAAAGCGGCCCACTGGCACCACCGACAGAGGAGATAAGGGTCATGCTGACAGTTTTGAGGATCGTACCAATATCCTGATCTGCAACACTAGGAAGCTGACTTACGACCTTTTGAAAACCCCGATTCATATTAATGCCATGATCAGCGTCTCCAATAGCAGCATCTAGTTCCGTTAGGTAAGCCTTATTTTGCTCTAGAACTACTGCCACAGCCTGCAACCACTGCAATATTTGCTCTTTGGTCACCATAACTAGATACCCCAACGTAAGGCAGGTGTCTGGACTGGCGCATCCCAAAATCTAATCATCTGATCATCCAGCTTAAGCAGAGTGATGGAGCAACCCTGCATTTCCAGGGAAGTAATGTAAGGACCAACTAAGTTGCGTACAATCTGAAGTCCCTTCTTTTCGCAGATTTCTGTTAACTTGCGATAGACGATATACAACTCAGACAGAGGAGTGCCACCCATGCTATTGACAAAGGCCAGAATTGAATCACCTGGCTGGAACGGGGGGTCAATCAGTTCTACCTCGCTCCATTCTGCTTTGTGATTATCCCACTCACGCACCGTGCGGGTATAAGCTGAGTCTTCTATGATGGAAATCGCCAGCATTTCGGTAATTTGATCCGCTGACTTGAGGGCTATTCGTTGGCGTCCAGGTTCCCCATGAATACCGATACCAACTTCTATTTCATCATCACCGAGATTAAAAGTGGGGCTACCGTTAGCAGGTACAGTGCAGGAAGTCAATGCCATACCCATGCTGCGCCCGTTGATGTTCACTTGACGACAGAGGTTAGCTAACTGCTGAAGGTCATAACCCTGTTGGGCAGCAGCACCACAGATTTTCTCAGCTAGTACAGTCGTGCCAACACCTCGACGCCCTTGAGTGAAGAGACTATCTTTAACGGCAACATCATCATCGATGAGAATATTGAGTACCTGAATACCTTCTGAGCTAGCCAATTCAGCTGCCATCTCGAAGTTCATCACGTCGCCACTGTAATTCTTGACGATATTGAGGACTCCTGCACTACCATTGACTACCTTGGCCGCTTCTAGCATCTGGTCAGGGGTAGGAGAGGTGAAGACTTCACCGGGGCAGGCAGCATCCAGCATCCCCAAACCGACAAATCCGCCGTGCATGGGTTCGTGTCCGCTACCGCCACCGGAGATAAGGGCGACTTTACCTGGAATTGGTGCCTCTATGCGATAGATGAAGTGGGGGTCAAGGTGAACTTTAATTAAGTCAGGATGAGCTACTGCCATTCCTTCCAAACTTTCACGCACCACATCGTCAGGGTTGTTAATAAGCTTTTTCATATATTGGCTTCACTTGTCAAGCAATAACAGCAATGCCCACAGTCAGTTTGAGCCATTTGATGCCGTGAATTTTCAGGAAGATGGACTTCACCGGGTAAGAAGTTCCGTGAGGCTGACAGACTGTGGAAGCGTCTCCTTATCTTCTATAGTGAGATTCTCCGAGAGTCCTTTCGGCCAGATATGGAAACCACCTCGGTCGTGGGGGGGGATTTCCCAGGTACCCCAGATGCCGTTCTGGTCAACATAGCCGTCGTAGAGGACTACATGGGTAGCATATCGCTTTTGCATCCAGCAGCGCAGTTTTTCGGTGTCGTAGCTCCCGCGCCAGATAAAGTGATTAACATTGTCAATGCCACTACCGGTGACTTTCCCGTTTTTAAAAGTCAGGGCAAAAGACATTATGTGCCGATGGGCGTCGCAGCCGAATGCATAGGTGTAAAAACCTTCCCACTCTCCACTGGGGAATAGGGGATTGGTTTCCAGTGTTTCCAAGGCTTTGAGTGGCTCTTGCTGATTATTTTTCATCGCCTATCTCCGGAAATCCATCTTTTCAAAGGTAAGCGCTTTAACCCTAACGAGGCAAGAGCGTAGGGATAGAGGGCAAGGGCTGACGGGGTGACAATCCCCTCAAAAACAATACCAGACGGAGATTGAGGCGATTTGTGGTAAAAAAAGATCGGTCTAGCTTTGTCAACAAGACCGACTTAACAAAAATGTTACCTGCATTCTACCAAACTCACTTGCAA
>DATNPH010000099.1:0-10879 GCA_036703315.1 Coleofasciculaceae cyanobacterium | reverse complement strand
GGGGTTAAAACCCCTGTCTCATAGAATCAAGTCCTCTCAAGAGGACTGAAAATCACTATTTGAGTCGTCTAAAGACGACTTTGGCTATTAGCCCGGAGTTTAAACTCCGGGCGGGTTTCGGGAAAACGAATCAGCCCTGCCTTGTCAAGGGGGGATTGAGGGGGGTCAACAAGGGACAGAGAACATCAGGTGCAAGATGTAAGACTGGATACCCCTATAGAACTAGGTAGATTCCAAGCCACTCCTCGCTTAGCTGGTCTCGCTCCGGTGAGTCTTGACTCTTGTTAAACTAGATTGTGCAATGTGCCTTTAGCCACTAGCTAATTGCTTAACGACTCACGCTCTAACCCTAACAAAAACTTATGCTCCATAAGCGTTACCAGTTTGATTCCAGCCAGATTATGCTCCGCGCAGAGGAGCTAGTGAGTGCAGCTTCCAATCGCTATCGGATTACAGTGCAAGTGGCAAATCGTGCTAAACGCCGCCGCTATGAAGACTTTGAAAATATTGATGACCCAATGATGAAGCCGGTGCTGCGGGCAATTATTGAGATGTCTGATGAACTGACACAACCAGAAATCATAGGAGACTAGAGTTAGTTAACAAATAGTTCTTTATGAGCAACGTGATACGAAACGATAGCGCTGGGCGGTTGACCCAGCGTTTAATGATCATGACTGTGACTGGTACTTTCCTATTTCTTTGGAAAGCAGAGGTTCGAGATATAGGTGTTTTCAAATTTATCGGCACACAGCCTGCTAGTGCCCAAATTCTCAGACCCCAGGAGGTTTCGCGGCAAGTCTATGAACGCTTACCGGATTTCCCCAGAGAGAACCAGTATGTCAGTAAGGAAACGGGTCAGGTAAATTCGGATGATACGTTGGTGAGTCGATTAATTCGTTATCACCTAAATGTGAAAAGTCGTCCTTCCAACTACCGTTTTGATTGGAAGCTGACAATGGCTGAGTATATAGATGCCAACGCCTTGCTGTCAGAATCTACGTATCCGAGTGGAAACACCTTAGAGAAAAATCCCATAGAGGGCGATCGCGCCGTCATTCAAAAACTGAATCGTTCACAACGGGATGCTCTAGTCAATGTTTTGGTGAGCCTTTTCAATGCCAATAGAGCCACAACATCAACACCAAAACCGACATCAGCACCGACACCCGATGCATCCCAATCACCACCCACAACCCCTACTCGCAGAACCACAACACCATCGTTACCTAAGCCTGGCGATGCTCAGTTGCTGTTGCCTTAAAGCAGCTGTTACTTGAGTTCATCTTGAGTTCATATGGAACGTCTTGTCAAAAATGGACCCGGCTGGCGTCTAGGCTGGAACCCTGAAGCAACTGACTATCACGGTTTAGTTGGCGCAGATGACTGGGCGATCGAGCTAACTGAGGCAGAGTTAGATGATTTCTGTCGTTTGTTGGGGCAGCTAGCTCAGACAATGAGCCAGATGGCAAACGAGTTGATGGATGAGGAGAAAATTACCTGTGAAGCGGAAAGTGACTTGCTCTGGATGGAAGTGGAGGGTTATCCATCAGCTTACACACTGCGCTTTATATTAAACACTGGACGCCGTTGTGAGGGGAGCTGGCTTGCTCAAGCTGTTCCGGGTTTGGTTCAAGCTGCTCAGTTGCTGAAAGTATTTTAGGTTATTGTTTCAATTACAGATGTTATGGTATTCTAGTATAGGTTTACCGGGGCGTAGCGCAGCTTGGTAGCGCACCACTTTGGGGTAGTGGGGGTCGTGGGTTCAAATCCCGCCGCTCCGATTAAAGAAAGTTAATCGGCATCCAAGGATTACCTTTTTGGCAGTTGTTATCACCCCTATTGAATAAGAATTACTGCCTCTTCCGCCTTGGTATTTAGGGCTTTTTTCAACTCTTGCCCAACTTTTGCAATCAGTTCGTCAAAAGCCTGCCGATTCTCTGTCAGTTGTTTGTTGAGAACTTCCTCTAACTCTGGTTTTATCCTCTGGCAGATATCGTCGATCTTGCTGTCGTTCAAAAAACTAGAACGAGTCCAACTGGGGATATCTACTTTTTCCTTAATTGCCTGTTGAACTTTGCTTCGAGTTAGCTCCACTCCTGCGGCAAGAACCGAGACACCATAAATTAGCACGATAGGCCAGGTCAAGTGCCCGGTTAGGATCAGAGCGATGATGCTGCCGATCGTGCCCCCACCAATCACGACATTGATGATAAACGCCACTGTATCGGCAAGGATAGCGTCTCCAATCGAGAGGTCGGCGTTTACTACACCCGGGTCGATACCCTCCTCAAACCTCAAGCTGCTTCTGGGGATCTGGAACTTTCGACAAATCGGGTCGGTTTCTTGAGCCAAGTCGGGTTGGATTTTGCTATTAAACCAACTGACAGATTTATTTTTGATAATCTGCTGAGCGCGATCGCTTTTAATCCATTGCTCTGCCTGCCCTTTCATCGAGCTTTCCAGGTCAGCTAAAGTGCGTATTTTGTTGCTTTGCCAATTTTTCAGGCTTGGTTTGACTGCATTTTCAATCAAACTTTCTGATAGCGGCTTGGTCAACAGTTCGATTAACTCTGGGATATGTCTCTCGATCAGATCGTTGAGTTTCCTGGAGTCGAACAGTTTGTTGAGTTCTTCTTTAAATGCAGACGCCCGCAGATCCCAGCGTCCTACCCTCGCTAGACCTAGTGCAATACATCGTTCCGGTTCCGGGTCAGGGCGAACCTGAGTTTCCGGTTCCGGGAAAATCTCCTCGCAAATCTCACGCGTAAACTTCATGCGTGATGCACCGCCAGTCATCAGCACAACCTTCGGCACCAGGCCTTGTTGGTCAAGCTTGTCCTTCGCCTCACTCACTGCCTCTCGGAAACACTCAATCCAAGTCTTGTCGCCCAGTTCGGGCAAGGGCTGGTTTAAGATTTCCTTTGCGATCGCTCTATTAACTTGAGGTATAAAGTAAATTTGTTCGTTGATCGACTCGAACCCGCGTGCAAAGGATTGCGGATGGCTGTATAGCTGTTCGTTAGAAAAGTAATCTTCCTTCGCTTTACGACAGGCAAGTTCACAACGCGCTTGGTGATGCGGATAGTCCTCAAACACTTGTTCGAGTAACGCCTTATCTTCGTGGTTTGCCAAAGTCCGGACGAAAATCGCCTTGTCGATGAGGGATGCTCCCAAAGCGTTACTCCCGAAATCGATCGGTATCTCATGCAAGCTCTTGACTAGGGTAAAATCTGTAGTCGAAGAGCCAATATCGACAATCAATACCGAGGATTTGAGTTTGTCATAGTCAAGCTTACCGGCTTCCTTGGCTTGCATGAAAGCCGCTCGTGATTCCGGTACAACACTCAGTAGTGGAATACCAGTTTCCTTCAGTAGCTTTTGGTACTCCTCGCGATCGCTCACTGACCATCCAGAAGGACACCCAACGTAAAATTGGCTAGTCTCTCCGGCTTCAATCTGCTTGCTGTCTTTCAAAAGGTGGTAGTAAGTTTCCAGAAAATTGCAGATTGTCTTCCTGTAATTTGGATCGTTGTTTGGTTTTTGCTTAAACGAGATTTTGAGCTGAGTAACGCCAGATTGGATTAATGCTTGTTCTCCCACAAGATAGCCCAGCTCGGGATGCCAGCCAAGAGCTGTGATTTGAACCTTCTTGTTATTAATTTCAAGCATCTCTGGAGGTTCAATGCTCTCTACCCTCGCTTTAGCCACAGCTGTTTCACCGTGCCCCAGATCGAAGCCAATTGTTTCTAAAATCTGCATACTCTTTCTTTCCCCTAATCATGCCATGTCTAACTTTCCGAGTGGTTCTCTCTTTAAGGGGAGATAAGGGGGATCTGCCGTTATTAGCTTGAAGTTTCGAGCCTCCCAACTCCCGTTTTGTAAGCTATGCATTATACGATGCATACAGCACAGCGCTTTGTGGAAGTGAAAACATATCGCTACCCTTAGGAATAGCTTCTTGACAGTTCAACCATATTTTTTCCAGGAATGGGAGGCGCGATTAGACCTTCTGCAAGAATCAATAGATGACCTCCTCACTCTCATCTCCGGCTCAATCCCCCATGAATCAGGGAGGAAGAAGAATCTGGCTCCCTCCCCTTAGTAAGGGGAGGGCTGGGGAGGGGTTCTTTCAGGATTAGCGACCAGATGTTCTTGTTCTAGGGCAAATATCACCTTGCTTCGGCTGTGGTAAGTCAGGGTTGAACATCACCACAAATTCAGCGTTAGGCATCAAGCGACGAATAATCTCTAGATGACCGTCGGCATCGGAACGATTGCGGTACTGACCAACAGTTACCTGTTGCATATTGGGAAGCAGGCGAACCAGCACCCAAGAGTTAAGGCGTTCTCTGTAAGGCATAATGAACTTGTCTCCATTGTGAATTGGAGTCAGAGCCAGTGCTGATAGGTTCGTGGCCCGGAGGCACTGGCTTTCTGACCTTGTGAAGTCATGCCTTCATATTAGGCGTAACCCTTTACTAAGTCAACTTAGTAAATTAAACCTTGGGATTAAGACACTAATGGCTAGTTTGGGGGAAAAGCTCAAACAACGACGAGAATCGCTCAACTTAACGCAGCGGAGAGTTGCTGAGGAAGTGGGTGTAACTATAATCACTGTGCAAAACTGGGAAGCTGACAGACATATCCCTAAGCTCTACCCAAAACAGATGAAAGCGTTATGTGACCTTCTGAAGTTCACAGTAGATGATCTGGCAGACTGGCAGGATGGATAATTCTGCAAAATGCGAGTCAGGGTCAAGATGCGTGAAGCGGTAGCGAGGAACGAGCGTCAGCTATCCCGAAGGAAATCGCCTGATTCAGGAATAAGACACTAATGACTAGGGTCTGTCCGCAAACTCATTTAAGGGCGAAGCATTCGGGCAACAATTTCTAGCTCAAACTCTAGTATTTCTGTCCGAATGCTTCGCCCCTACCGTTTATTTAGGACTTTGCAGACACGCCCTAGTGTGGGGGAAAAGCTCAAACAACGGCACGAATTGCTCAATTTGACGCTGGTCGTTTGAGTTTTCTTCATACGTTGGCTTCAATTAATAAGTAAAACTTATTGTTTTAATTATCTATTTTTATAGTTTATACGTTCCATTTTCAGCCGTTGAAAGATAAGGTTAATTGTAATGTTAAGAAATCATGACATTAGTTAAAACTTTGCTAATTCTCTTAATTTTTCCTAAGAGATATGGGTCACTTTTCTACAACTAGAAGGGCACATGAGCAGAGCCAACCTCTTCTTCCTTAAGAGTGAAATAGCTGCATTGAAGGTAATGATATCAATTTAACCAGAGTAAAACCTTCATAAAATTATTTGGCGTCTGAACTGGGTTTAAATCTCGAATTTTTACAAATTTGATGGTTGTCCAGGTTATTTTTGTCTAGCAATTTTCTTCCGGTTACTGTCTGTTGTTAAAAACTCATGAAAAGTTATCTATCCAAACAATATTTACCCAGGTTGAACTACAAAAAGGTTCAGTTGAGATGGGAAAAGTACTGGTTCAAGATACGCGGAAGGTGGCGTTCATGTCCCCTAACATGTCCTATAGATAGACCTCATCACAGGCATGTTTTTTGGAGTTGGTTTGGTAGTTTCCTGGCAATAGCAGCAACAGCTTACCTAAGCACGAAAACCAATACTCCTCTGCTCATGGCTCCCTTTGGTGCCACTAGCGTATTAATCTTTGGCGTACCTGATAGTCCTTTGGCTCAACCCCGTAATGTGATTGGCGGTAATCTCGTAGCTGCTCTAGTCAGCCTGATTATTCTGCATCTTTTCGGTTCGTCGCCTTGGGCGATGGGAATGGCTGTCGCCACTGCCATTGGGATGATGCAGCTTACCGGAACTTTGCACCCGCCTTCGGGAGCTGTTGCCTTGGTGGTGATGATGACAAAGGCATCCTGGCAGTTCTTGTTCACTCCGGCACTTGAAGGTTCAATTATTTTGGTTTTGTGTGCTGTAGTCTTTAATAATCTGGCGGAAGAGCGCACTTATCCTAAGCACTGGCTTTAAGCTTGTTAGTCCTGAGTCCTGAGTGCTAAGTGTTTGAGGAGTAGGTTGCTTATTTTGTGAAGAATATAGGTGAGGGTAAGGTGGGAAGCCTAACGGCATGCTTTGCTAACGCTTTTTGAAGTTGGATAGGGAAGCGATCGCATAATAGCTATTGAGAAGAAATGCGATCGCTTCTTGTACTTGATACTGAAAAGCGTAAGGTTTTCTCAACTACAAATAGGCAAGGATACAACATCCCTACTGGGTGGCTCTTTGAGGATAGATTCAAGACATTTCGACCTGATTTTTTCTAGGAATGGGAGGATAGAATCGTCGTATTGCTTGTTGTATTTTGTGTGGTCGAATGTAATGGCATTCCATAAGTGTTGTAGCTGTTCCTGGGTGGAGCATTTTTGCAGCTGACAGGCAACGGCATTTTTCCACTGCTCTAGCTGACGATAGCTGATGAATTGTCCGCCTTTATCTTGGCGATGCACAAACAGGACATAATTCCAGGATTCGACTTTTACAATTAGTGATTCAGGAATTCGCAAGAATTTGGCAATTTGGCGCTTGGTGATGCGGAACTTTTGAGAGGGTTTGATGCGGCGAAATAACATGGTCATGGTTGCCTGATTAGACCTTCTACAAGAATCAATAGAAGACCTCCTCACTCTCATCTCCGGCTCAATCCCCCCATGAATCAGGGGGGAAGTAAGAAGAATCTGGCTCCCTCCCCTTAGCAAGGGGAGGGCTGGGGAGGGGTTCTTTCAGGATTAGCGACCTGATGTTCTTGTTCTGGGGCGAGTGTCAGCTTGCTTCGGCTGTAGCATGTCGGGGTTGAACATCACCACAAATTCAGCGTTAGGCATCAGGCGACGAATAATCTGTAGATGACCGTCTGCATCGGAACGATTGCGGTACTGACCAACAGTTACCCGTTGCATATTGGGAAGCAAGCGAACCAGCACCCAAGGGTTAAGGCGTTCTCTGTAAGGCATAATGAACTTGTCTCCATTGAGTTTGGAGCCGGAGCCAGTCCAGCTTGTCTAGGGCGGGGACTGGCTTCCAACTGCGTGCAGAATGCACGTACACCTACAGTAGGATATCCCCTACATATAGTCAACTAAGTATATATAGACAACTGAAAATACTGACGGGATGAATAATGACGCTAGGTCAAATGTTACGGGAACGACGTGAAAGTTTAGGTTTAACTCGCTTGCAAGTTGCCAAAGCTTGTGATGTTGTAGAGTCTACGGTGATCAATTGGGAAACAGATAGGCACATTCCCAAACTCTACCCTGTACAGACCCAAGCGTTGTGTGACCTTCTGCATTTCACACTAGATGACTTGGCAAAAGGACAAAAACAAGAAAACTGAACCTCTAATCTGGACAGGGAGCGAATCGCTGATTTTGTGAAAGATGTGGGTGAGGGTGAAGAGGCGAGCGCCTTTTGAAGTTACTTTGCTAAAGCGCCCTCCCTCATACTCAGCTACTTTTGGATATGCTATTGGTACATCACAGCACTACGTCAAGTTAAGCAAGAAGAGAAGTACAGATGAGTGTGCATGAGGAAACCATAGCGAAGATTCGCCAACTGCCGGAGCCGCTTGTCCAGGAAGTGAAGGACTTTGTAGAGTTCCTGCTGATGAGACGTGACAGTACTCGTGCTGCATCATGGGCGCAGTTTACTGAAGCGATGGAACTCGCTGAGTCGGGCTTCTCTGACTACTTGCCGAATTTAGAAGAGTATGAAGAACGTCTTGCTCGTGGAGAGATTCAGTGATAGCAGTTGCACGGGGAGACGTGGTTTTATTAGTTCTTTGCGAACAGATTCAAGTTGTTGACAAATCTCGGATTACTAGAGTCATTGGTCATTTGGATGATGGCTATAACAGACAGACCAAGTTCCGAAAGTTTATAAAAACTTTAAAAGAGTACAAACATGAGTGAAAATCTGGTAATACAAGCTTATCCACGAAAATTAAGAGATGTACTTAGTAAAAAATTTACTACGGACTACTATCAGCGAGGATATGAGTGGCAGACAAAAGAGATTAGGGAACTACTAGACGATCTCCAAAATAAGTTTTTATTGAGTCATGAAGAGACAGGTGAGCCAAAGCAGGTTCAGAGTCATGATTATTATTTTATTGGCTCCATCATAATTTGCGAAGCTTACAGTACAACAGGGATGTATATAATTGACGGACTTCAACGTCTAACTTCTTTGACTTTACTACTAATTTATTTACATAAACGTTATAAAGCTATCAACAGCGAATATATAGTTGAAGATATTACGAAGTTAATTCATTCAGTTAGAGCTGGAAAACTTTCTTTCAATCTTGACATCCAGGAAGTTAGTAGTTGTTTAGATGTACTTTTCAATGATAAAGAAGAGCAATGTGAAAAGCTTTCCGATTCAGAACTAGCACGTAACATCATAGGTTGCTATAGTGATATTGAGCAATACTTTCCGAATTTATTAGAAGAAAAAGCTATTCCTTACTTTATTGAATGGCTGATTTTTAATGTAGAAGTAGTTGAAATAATAGCTCCTTCCCGTGAGGATGGGTATGCAATATTTGATAGTATAAATAATCGAGGTAAGCTGCCCACTAATACAGATATACTTAAAGGATTTTTACTATCAAAAATTGAAGATTCAGAGCTTCGATCAAATGCTGAAAATACGTGGAAAGAGCAAATAAGTAAACTAGAAGGTATAGGTGAGGGTAAAGCCGCTGATTTCTTTAAAACTTGGCTTAAAGCAAGGTATGCCCGCGCAAAGAAAAAAAGTGGGGGAGAGCCTGTCAAAGATTACGAAAGAATTAACCAAGCTTATCATCTGTGGGTTCAAGAAGAAAAGGATTATTTAAAACTGGAGAAATCAATTGACTTTTATAATTTTATTACCGATAAATTTAGTAAATTTTCTAACTATTATATTGAGATTAAAAACCGTTCTAAGAGTTTAGTTAATGATGATGACTATGTTTATTACAATGCTCTTAATGGGTTCACTCTACAAGATATTTTATTGCTAGCCCCTTTTAGTGAAAGAGATAGTTTGACAGAGGTAAACAATAAAATTAAGTTAGTTTCAGGATACTTAGATATTTATATTTTCCTACATAAGATTAATAACGAAAGCACACATAGAAATAAACTAGAGAATTCAGTATTTGATACAGTTTTAGATATACGTGAGTTGAGTATTTTCCAGCTTGGAGCTTATTTAAAAGAAAAACTGATAAATATACAATTAAATTTTGAAGGTTTAACTAGTTTTGGTATGGGCAAGGGCAGCAAAGCCTTTGTCCGACACTTTTTAGTGCGTATTACCCATCATGTTGAAATAAAAAGTGGAAAATCATCTAATGTTCAAAAATATTTGTCAAAGCTTAAGAGTAGCAGATATATGTATGAAATTGAGCATAATTTACCGGATGGGTATGATAAATGTGAAAATCCATCAGGCTTTAGCTCTTCTGAGGAATTTGATGAGTATCGTAATAAAATTGGTGCTCTAGTATTACTGCCTCATTCTGTTAATAAAAGTCTGAAAGATAAACCATATACACAAAAACTAGTGAATTACTTAAAAGAGAATTTACTAGCTCAGTCTCTACACCCTGTATGTTACGAAAATGATCCACCCTTTTTGGATTATGTAAGGCGTAGCGGTTTAGCTTTTAAGCCTCATACGCAGTTAAGCAAAAACGATATTGATGAACGACAAATGCTGTATCAGCAGATTGCTGAAGAAGTCTGGAGTACTAGCAGGTTAGACTTGGCTGAAATAACTACTGGCACTAAAAGCAAACCATCTACAGGTGTTGCTCCAGACAATCTACCAGAAAGACTTAGTAAGCCACTCAATCAGAAAGAACTAGCGGAGCGCTTGAAAACTAATTCTACAACTATTCAGAGACGGCGGGACAAGTACTCGAAATCGATCTATGAATTTTGTGAGTGGACTAGACAAAAGGACGATCTCGGATTCGGATGGAAATATAATCCAGAAACGAAACTTTATTATCCACAGAAGGATTGCTCTATCCTCAAGTGCGAAGATTTAATTTAAGCGACGTACTGAACAATTACTTTAGCAAAACGAAACATCGGGAGCGCGTAAATCTCGTAACCGCCAGGATCAAGTCTTTTCCCGTCGCCACCACGATCGCACTAGTTGAATTTCTTCGTAACCGTATTCTTCTCCCAGATGTTCGCGAATAGTTTTGAGCGACTCAGCACCCACAGTTTGAATCGCTTGAAGTATCAGCTTTTGCTGTTCCGGAGAGACTAGCCGATCTATATCTACTGGCTGTTTCATCTCCAACAACTCACTCAGATGGGTCACAATTGTGCGAGGAGTAAAACCGCGTTTCTGGGCAATTTCTTCAATGCTCAAGCCTTGCTGGTAGAATTGCAGTGTCACCATATGCGTGCTTGAAGGCAGAGGTACTGGCAGTTTTTGTTCCTCGCAAAAGGCGCGGATTTCTGAAACAAATTTGTCACCATATTGAGTGAGTTTATGAGTGCCGACGCCGGAAATTTCAGCAAAAGTTTCAATAGTTTGAGGTTGCTGCTGCGCCATTAACCTGAGACTGGAATCTGCAAAGACAACATAAGGAGGAACAGATTGGGCATCTGCTAGCTGTTTACGCAACTTTCGCAGTCGTTCAAACAGAATTTCTACTTCAGCACCTCTGGGATTAATATCTGCCAAAGCCTTAGTTGCTGGTGTTTCGGTTATGGCAATGTGAACAGGACGTTGACTTCGCAGTATTTCCCAGCTAAGTTTGTTGAGCTTCAGGATTCGGTAGCCATCGCTAGTCTCGTCTACCAAACCTTGATGTAAAAG
>DATNPH010000098.1:0-4181 GCA_036703315.1 Coleofasciculaceae cyanobacterium | reverse complement strand
GGGGTTAAAACCCCTGTCTCATAGAATCAAGTCCTCTCAAGAGGACTGAAAATCACTATTTGAGTCGTCTTTAGACGACTTTGGCTATTAGCCCGGAGTTTAAACTCCGGGCGGGTTTCGGGAAAACGAATCAGCCCTGCTATGTAGTCCCAGGTTTCTCGCTTAGGGAAGACAAAATAATTATCAGTTTATTGATATTGATATAGATAAAGAAGCGAGTATTCCTCGGCGGTGGGTAAGATGGCATCTAACATAATTTTGAAATTATCTATAGTTGCTGCTAGCGCAACATGGCTGGCTCTGGGTACAACAGCAGAAACGGCTACCTATGGACAAACACAACCAACGGTGACTTCACAAGTTATCGGTACCTGGACTAAAACCCAGACAGCACCAGTACAGAAGGGCACCGCTACCATAGATGAAACTATCGCGATCGCTGCTAGTGGGAGCTTTGAGTACTCTAACTCATCGACAGCACCATTCCTGAACAACTGCACACTGACAGCGTTAGGCTCCCTTGACGGTAGAGTCTCCACCAGAGATTCATCGACCCTTGATATTACAACAACACCAGGCACGCTTACTGTTCAAAGCAGCTGTAGAACTAATCCCATTTCTCGGAGAACCATACCCGTCCTACAAGGTTCTCTTTCGTGGCGGCGCGCTGATGACTCTACCGGCGAGAAACTGTGCCTTAAAGGTCGTCTGTCATCCAGCAGTGATAGACCTTTCAATGTACCGATAAACAACTGTTATAACCGCCAATAATGGCATAAGAACAGTCTAGGTCTACTCAATTATCGGCTCGTTCTTGAGAGGTGCAGGCAACGGGAATTCATCGCCGCGCAAATAGGCGTCAAACTCTTCGTCAAAACGGCTCCAACTCATGGCAATTGAACGCTTTAATCTAGAGGTCGGAGCTTCACGAAATAAAGGCATACGCTGTTCAATTTGCGCTTTGAGCGCTGGATGTAGCTCTTCAAAGTCATCGGTTTTAGTCCCTGTGTAGTTCAAGACTATAAATCCGGGTTTACCCTTCATTTTCATCCAGGGTTCCCAGGGACCCATACGATAGTACGATAGCGCTACAGATCGATGATCGCTCGGATTGACAGCGACATCATTGAGCATTCTTGTCGGAAAGATGAATTTGTAGGAATCTGAGGATTGAAGATACTTTTCCGGTGAATAGTCGGCAAATTTCGGATTGGTGGAGAGCGGGTTAGGGACTTTAAGATTCAAATCTAAGGAGACAGAGGAGATTTCAGGCGCAATGTAAGCGTTTACCTTTGGTGGAATCTGAAACTCCTGGTAGTCGTAAGACCGATGAATCACATTTAGCGTTTCACCAGTCCAAGGATTTTGCCAATTTCTCAATACTTGACCCGTTTTTGGGTCGAGATAGAGCGTAATTTTACGACTTACAAGAGTCCACTGAGGTGTTGATTTACCCTGAACACAACGTGAAATATCAACACCGAGGAAATCAAATAAGTGAGCTGGTTGATCATCATCTAGAGGGTGGGCATACATTGAACCTGTAGCTGCAAAAAAATAAGTTTTAGTATCAGTGCCACAGCGTATCTTGACAAACTGCTCATCAGTAATAGTTGACAAAGCTGAGTTCATATGTATCACCTTATTACTTTGATCGGGTCACACCAACCCTCTGTTAGCCTTGGTCATCTGTCCTGGAGCTTAGATTGGATTAAGGAGTTGAGCCGTGGCAGACTCAATCTAGAGGCTTGATGATACGACAGGGATTTCCCCCTGCCACAACTCTAGCGGGTATATCTTTAACCACCACACTTCCAGCCGCGATAGTAGCATGATCGCCAATAGTAACTCCTGGGCAAATGATTGCCCCCCCTCCAATCCAGACATTATTGCCAATCTGAACTGGAGCCGCGAGTTCTAGACCTGACAGACGAATTTCGGGATTTGTTGGATGAGTGGCGGTGTAAATCTGAACGGAAGGACCGCATAATACCTTTTCACCAATATGAACAGTATGGCAGTCTAAAATCACACAGCCAAAGTTCATGTAGAAGCCGTCACCTACGTAAATATTGCTGCCGTAGTCACAGTAGAAGGGCGGCTCAATTTCAACGGTTGGTCCTGTTGCACCGAATAACTCAACGATAATTTGCGATCGCGTTTCGATCTGTTGCTCCGTTGTACCGTTATATAGGCGTGTGAGACGACGTGCTCTTTGGCGCGCTGCCACTAGCTCGGCATCAGCAGCGCGATATAGCTCACCTGCCAACATCTTTTGCTTTTCGGTTTTGTCCATATTTATGTAGTAGGGGCGTATAGCAACACGCCCCTACAATCTTTAGATGCTAGCGAAACATGCTGCTAACAGAACTGTCTTCATGAATACGCCAAATCGTTTCACCCAGCAAGTTGGCTACCGATAGCACCGTTAGCTGTTCAAAGCGATTTTCTTCCGGAACCGGAATTGTATTCGTCACAATCACTTCTTCAAACACCCCACTAGAGAGGCGCTCTACTGCCGGTGGAGAAAAAACCGCATGGGTGGCGCAGGCATAAACTTGACGAGCACCTTCTTTACGCAGTATTTTCGCTCCTTCAGAAATAGTGCCACCGGTGTCAATCATGTCATCTACCAGAACTGCCGTTTTGCCTTCGACATCCCCAATGACATTCATTACTTCCGCCACATTGTGCGCTTGCCGCCGCTTATCGATAATTGCTAAAGGCGCATCGTTTAGCTTTTTGGCAAATGCCCTCGCTCTAGCAACCCCCCCAACATCCGGTGAAACTACAACAAGGTCGGATAATTGCTTACGCGCCAGGTAGTCCAGCAGCACGGGTGAGCCGTAGACATGGTCAAAGGGAATATCAAAATATCCTTGGATTTGACCAGAATGCAAATCCATCGCCAAAATCCGACTCGCACCGGCTTGCGTAATCAGGTTAGCCACCAGCTTCGCCGTAATCGACTCGCGTCCAGCCGTTTTACGGTCTGCTCTAGCATAACCATAATAAGGAATTACGGCAGTAACTTGCCGTGCTGAAGCACGACGGCAAGCATCAATCATAATCAGTAATTCCATCAGGTGGGCGTTTACCGGTTGGCAAGTTGGCTGAATCAGGTAAACATCACAACCTCGAATTGATTCTTGAATCTGGATATATAATTCTCCATCCGCAAATTTTTTGCGAACCATTGGTCCCAAATCCATACCCAGATAGCGTGCTACTTCCTGAGATAGGGGAACATTAGCAGAACCAGAAAACAGTCGCAGACGATTGTTATCTGCAATCGGCGACAGCATGGGCTGAAGCATTAAAGTTGCAGAACGGCTCACAGCAAACCCTCGAAGCTCATTTCACCGCAATCTTATCATTTCAGGTTATAAACGTTTCTAAGAATTTCCTGGAAATCGACTTGGATGGGAAAACCGAGAATTCACCGAGATCTTGAATTCATCAATCAGCCCAAAGACCCCGATTTATTCCTCTTATATTGGTAAAAATACTGAGAACTCACAATTTGGCTAGCTCAACCCCCCCATGACTGAAATAAAGTCGGCATCAAAGCCGAACTGCAACCCAGCTCTAGTTCAATAGCTTTCCGGTTGTTCTCTATGCCAAATTAGACTTAAACTACGAATACCCCTCAGTGAGATGTTACTGAATTTATCGTAAAAAGTAAAAGTATAAAATAAATTTAATTTTTATAACACTTAGCCATGTGAGGCGATCGCCTATCGTTTCTAAATGCCTTGCCAGAGAGTGTGCGCTCTTTCTTTGTAGGTTAAAAAGCTCTAAAACCTCTTTCTTTTTCTTGAATATTTGATAAAATAAACTACAATTTTAAAAAAATATTTCTCCGGAGAAAAACAAAGAAGTTCCACTAAATATACTGATAATTTAATACGCTTTAAGTATAGAAGTCCTAGAATCTTTATCGAAAGTAAACTTTTTGCGATTTGCAATCATCCAAAGACGGCAGAATACCTCTCCCTCAAGGGTAGCGGAGCTAGGGCGGGGAGTTTCAATCGCGATCGCCTAAGGGAGTGAATGCAACGGACTGCATTTGGGAGTAAAGTTAAACTTGGCGTTAGGCATTCTTTCTCTTTATTGTAAAACCCGATCTACACGCTCATGGAACCACCTATTGCGTCTGGAACTATTCTGCAAAATCGCTA
>DATNPH010000060.1:0-75047 GCA_036703315.1 Coleofasciculaceae cyanobacterium | reverse complement strand
ACTTGGGGGAACTATTAGACTGCTGTAGTGTGTCTCAATCTTTAGAGCCTATCCGAAAAATCCTAGGCACGGACGTGACAAGAAGAAATATCTGTGTTCATCTGTGTCCATCTGTGGTTTCAAATCTCTTAAACCTACTCTTAGGATAAGTTCTTAGGCGAGTCTACTTACTGTAGAGGCAAAACATCGGAGCGAGTGCAAGCTGTTAAAGCTAATATCTAAATTCTGTGTGAGATTTGAGATTCAATGCGAGTTTTACTGATTTATCCTCTGTTTCCTAAAAGTTTTTGGTCTTTCGAGAAAGTCTTAGAGTTAGTCAATCGCCAGGTTTTACTGCCCCCTTTGGGATTAGTGACAGTAGCGGGAATTTTACCCCAAGAGTGGGAGTTCAAGCTGGTAGACCGAAACATTCGCACCGTCACCGAGGAAGAATGGGAGTGGGCAGAAGTTGTGATTCTGTCGGCGATGATTGTCCAGAAAAAAGATTTACTTGACCAAATTCGAGAAGCAAAGCGGCGAGGCAAGCGAGTTGCCTGTGGTGGCCCTTACCCGACTTCCGTGCCTTATGAAGCAACTGAAGCTGGGGCTGATTACCTGATATTGGATGAAGGGGAAATTACCCTGCCAATGTTTGTAGAAGCGATTCAACGGGGGGAAACAGCGGGAATTTTCCGCGCCGGTGGCGAAAAACCCGATGTGACCACAACCCCGGTTCCCCGCTTTGATTTGTTGGAGTTGGATGCTTACGACTCGATGTCGGTACAGTTTTCGCGGGGTTGTCCCTTTCAATGTGAATTCTGCGACATTATTGTCCTCTATGGTCGCAAGCCTCGTACCAAGACACCCGCCCAGCTATTAGCCGAGTTGGATTACCTTTATAAGCTGGGGTGGCGGCGCAGCATCTTTATGGTGGATGACAACTTCATTGGCAATAAGCGCAATGTCAAGTTATTTCTCAAAGAGTTGAAGCCTTGGATGGTTGAACACGGGTATCCATTCTCGTTTGCCACGGAAGCCTCAGTAGATTTAGCAAACGACCAAGAACTGATGGATCTGATGGTTCAGTGTAATTTCGGGGCTGTCTTTCTGGGGATTGAGACACCAGATGAGGAGAGCTTAACCTTAACTCACAAGTACCAAAATACGCGAGACTCTCTCAGTGAGGCGGTGCATGCCATTACTCGGTCCGGACTGCGGGTAATGGCGGGGTTTATTATTGGTTTTGATGGAGAAAAGTCGAGGGCAGGCGATCGCATTGTCCAATTTGTTGAGAAAACAGCAATTCCTACTGCCCTGTTCAGCATGTTGCAAGCGCTACCCGATACTGCCCTCTGGCATCGACTGAACAAAGAAGGACGACTGCGGAGTGAATCAGCTGATATTCATCAGACTACCTTGATGAACTTTGTGCCAACTCGTCCCTTGGAAGAAATTGCCCGTGAATTTATCGACGCATTTTGGACACTATACGATCCGGAGCGTTTCTTAGACCGTACCTACCGTCACTATCGCATCTTAGGACAGGCAACATATCCGAAGAAAGAAAAACGCGTAAACAAGAAACTGAATTGGCTGGTAATCCGGGCGCTACTAACAGTTTGCTGGCGACAAGGTGTTCTCCGCAAGACTCGCTGGCAATTCTGGCGCAACCTATTTAATATGTATCGGTACAATCGGGGCGGCTTGAGCAGCTATTTATCTACTTGTGCTCAAATCGAGCATTTCCTGGATTATCGCCAGATTGTCAAAGATCAGATTGAAGCTCAGTTGGCTGAATTTTTGGCAGAGGAGGCAAAATTAAAACAATCCTCACAAGATAGGAAAACTCCTATTCTCTGCGAATAACTTTAGAGGCTTGAGACTGGGAGCCGGGAGTGGATCTACCTTCTCCCCTGCTCCCCTACTTCTTCAAGAGCGGTAGTTTACACGTCTGCTAGAACATTCGTAGAGAGTGTACTTTCCTGCCGAGCTTTCTGAGTCCATGCCTCGTTGAATAACAGCCGATTGGAAATGTTGAAGAAAAACGGATGGGGAGGTTCCTGAGCAAATGAGGTACAACCTTGGTCATAAGACTTAACCAAGCTAACTAGCCAAGGCAAAAAGTCCAAAATCTCCTCTGGAACCAGAGTTAACTCAAAGTTCCAATCCTGATTAAGCCCTTGAGAGTCTCTTCTCCACTTGGTAGCGACAGCTATACCGCCACCCTTATTAACAGATACTCGAAGAATAAAGGGACGCTCAGGGATTAATTCATCAGGAGCTGTGTGAACATAAATACGCAAATAATTGAGTCGTTGTCTGTCATCTATCCAAGACACCATCGGAGGATTACCAGTAGATGAACTACCGTGGGTAATGCTCACTGGCACTTCCATCGCCGCAGCAAATAGAGAGTAGAACTCACGTCTTAGCTGAGAAACAGTGCGTATCGCTTCTGGAGTCATGGTTACTGAACCTCTTTGGAAAACCCATCTAAAATAGTGTCAGCTATAGCGAGAACGCCTCTTACGCTGTTTGTGCCTCGCAATGAGTTTGCGCTTGCGTTTTTCCAGCGGCGTTTCAAAGTGGCGATGCTTTCTCATGTCTGGGAAAATCCCCGCTTTGGAAACTTGCCGCTTAAATCTACGGAGAGCTGACTCAATCCCTTCATTTTCGCCAAGAATTACTTGGGTCACCTATCTCCTCCTCTTATTAACTTAGTTCGTGGCTTTCATTGTGCTAATTAACCCAGTAAACCGAAGAATAAAAAAGGCAGACTCTTTGTCTGCCCTTAAGACTTCAGAGTTAAATTTTTAGTCTTGAAGCTTAGTTGTAGCTACGGCGAGACGATCTATTACCGCCACCCCAGTTGCCGCCACCAGAAGGTCTTCTTTCTTCACGAGGCTTCGCTTTGTTAACTTTCAGGTCACGACCCATCCACTCAGCACCGTCAAGGGCATCGATGGCAGCAGATTCTTCTGCCTCTGTTCCCATTTCTACAAAGGCAAAACCACGCATTCTTCCGGTTTCCCGATCTGTAGGTAATTGAACCCGCTTAACAGTTCCGTACTCTGCAAAGATGTTACTGAGATCATCTTCTGTGACCTCGTAAGATAGGTTTCCAACGTAAATCGACATAAAAAACTTTCCCGAATCAGAGGGTGTAGAGAGAACTAGATTCGGAGAGAGGCTTGCCAGTAATAAAGAACAAACTACACAGCCGAATTTAATTTCCACTGGAAATCATAACATAGAAGTGGTAAATAGTGCCAATCTTAGAAACTCTTGTGGAGATTCAAGTCAAAGGCAAGGCGAAAGGCGATCTCTACTAGGCAAAGGTTCCTAGGTACAGGACAACACGCAGGATGTCTGATCCCACACAACGCGATCGCGGTTTTCACTTGAATTTTCACTTGAATAGAGATATAGGAATCTCGGTTTCAGGACATAGGGGACATAGGAGTGTAGAGTTCTAAACTGAGTGTGTGCTAATCGAGCTCAGAAGCTTCTAAAATAGAATGACTCTCCGCTACAGCTATAGCTTCGATAGTGAAATTGATCCCGTGCGTAAAAATTAGATCAACGACTTCTAAAGACTTCTTGCAGAGTTGAGCAAACTCTCCCAGCGCAAAGTTTCTACCGCGAGGACGACGCTCCTGTTGAGGATACAGTAGATAGATGTAGTCACAAATAACCTCATCAAAGTTTGTGGCGCTGTTGATATGCCAGTCTGTCAAGCAGGCTCCAGTCAAGATAGCTTTGTTGAAGTTGGCATCTAATGCTTGATTTCTTTCTAGGTTTGCCCTAGTCAAGTCAGCCCTAGTAAGATTAGCGCCGCTAAGGGTTGCCCCAATCAGGAATGCCCCACGAAGATTAGCATCAGTAAGGTTAGCTGCTGTAAGGTTAGCTGCTGTAAGGTTAGCTGCACTAAGATTGGCTTCACTAAGATTGGCTTCACTGAGATTAGCTTCACTGAGATTGGCTCCATTGAAGTCAGCTTTCATTAGGTTGGCTTCATAAAGATTGGCTTTATTAAGTTTTGCTCCACTGAGGTTCGTCTCATTGAGCTTTGCGCTAGTAAGATTAGCTTCACTAAGGTTTGCCTTACAAAACAAAGCCCTTTCGAGATCTGCTCTGCTAAGGTCTGTCTCTCTCAGGTTAGCTCCACTGAAGTCCGTCCATCTAAGATTAGCTCCACTGAGGTCGGTTCCTGCGAGATCTGCTTCGATAAGGTTTACCCCACTAAGTTTTGCTCCACTTAGTTTTGCGCCATTAAGTTTTGCTCCGGTGAGATTAGCCCCCTCAAGGTTGGCGTCAGTAAGGTCTACAAAGCTGAGGTTAGCTTCAGTAAAATTTGTTCCACTAAGGTCTGCCCCTTGAAGATTTTGTGCACCCTCCAGGTTAGCCCCGCTGAGGTTAGCCCCGCTAATTTCTGTGTTTTCAAAGAAGGTTCCCGCAAAGTTTGCCTCACTAAGATTTGCTCCCCTAAAATCTTGTCCTCTGAGAATTCTTTTACTAAAGTTAGCTTTAGTAAAATCTTGTTTTTTATCAAAGTTATTCGCCTTTGAACTTAGACCAAGTTTTTCAAGTAGAGTAATACGCTTCATTTAATATCCACCTTCAGTCTTCATTATTTTTTACAGCATAGCTTACGCCTTGTCGGGCAATCTTAGTGCCACTCCCTGGGAAGTCAAACGTCAAACGTCAAACGTCAAAATCTCCTAGAGCTTAAGGTGTTCAACCGCTTGTAAGCGGTCACATATTTCTGCTAGTATGCCTAAACTAAATAATTACAAAACATTGATTTTTCTACACCTAAAATTTATGAATAGGCATACTTTTGTAGTCTTTTATACTGGTTTCAACTGTATGTACAGAATGTGATCTGCAATCACATTACAAGGTTAATCAGGAAAGTTTTTCATAATTCCTCCTATCAAAATTTTCGTAACCTCACATAGCGTTACCTTTGCATCATGGAATAGGCAATCTATCTAAGTAAATAAATTGTTTAGGAAACGCTCTTGAGAGCTGAATATTCTCTTAGCAAGAACTATTGGCAAGTCTCAGCCCACAACCAAGAGTTTTTAGTGGACTTTGACCTAAAGTATTTTGAGAACTTGAATTTTCAGAAGCCTTTAAAATATCGAGAGTTGTCTGTTTTTCGCTAGAAAGGCTTATGCTCAAACTGATTACCATTACCGCATAGGTGCATAAAGCTTCTCGTTGAAGTATGACGGCACCCAGACAGTGAGTGATAGTGATCGCAGTGGATGATTTGAAAGACTTTATTACTTATACACCCAAGCAACTGCTTGTCAGGATACTATAGAGGAATTTTGGATTGTCTCTCTAACCTGCTCAGGCGCACTGCGCACCAAAATAACGGTGCTGTTTACACCCCGTGCGATCGCTTCAGGAATATTTCCATGAACCACCTGCTGCAATAGTCCTTCGCGACTGGCTCCTAAAACCACGACATCGCACTGATCTGCGTGAGCTAGATGAATCATAGCCTCAGAGACAGAATAAGAACGCACAGGAATCGCTGCCACGTTGCAGGAGAGTTTGTGGCTAAGGAAGTAGGCAGCTTTTTCTAGTCCTGTTGTGTCAGGTAGGAATCGAGAGGGAGGAAAAACTTGGACGACTTTGAGTTTTGGTTTACCAGCGAGCGTTGCCAAAGCTGGTAGGAGTTGCAGGGCATAACTTGAATTGGGACCACCGGCGATTGGTACTAGCCAACGATGCCAAGCTATAGGCAATGGACAAGAGGCAGCCGTTGTCCCATCGCTATACACCTCATCCCTGTACCCTAGTTTCACCAACACCAGATCGCAAGGAGCTTGTCGAATCAGGGTATCAACAATACTGCCAAAAACGCGACCGGGACTAGTGGGTGGCTCTGCTTTCCATCCCATAAAGATCAGATTAATATGGCGCTCCTTGATCGTCTCCAGAATCGCTTGAGCGGCGTCGTGGGATACCCGAATTTGGGTGTGGACAGGAATCTCCCAGTCTCGCCCCAACTTTTCTGCTAGACGTAGCAACCGACGACTTCTCGTTGTTTTTACGGGTGTCTGAGTGGGAGTGTTACTGCGCCCAATCGGGATAACTTGGAGACACTCGATTTCATAATCGCGATCGCGGGCAATAGCAGCGGCTAATTGCAAGAGCACAGGTGCTGTTTGCGGATTAGAAAGCGGCACTAACAGACGCCCTTTCCCTACTGCTGGGGCGCGAGTTTGATAAACTACATAGGATGGCTCAGGGCGAGGCCCTAGTTGGTCGGTTTCGCCACTCAGCTTGTCGGCTTCGGCACGAATAATATCAGCACGAGTGATAATTCCCACTAGCTTGCGACCCTCCGTAACTGGCAATCGACTCAGTTGATAACGGTTGAGCAGGTAGAGAACCTGGCTCAAAGAGTCAGTTGGTATAACAGTTATCGGTTGCGGAGTCATGATTTGTGACAGGGGCGTATCCCCTGGCAGCTGGCGCTGTGTCGCATTCGCCAGATCTGTCTGAGTAATGATACCCACCAGTCCCCCATTATCTACCACTGGAAAGCCGCGATGGTGGGAACGGGAAAACGCCTGAATAGCTTCATCCAGAGTCATCTGACTCGCTAAGGTTTCAACTTGGCGTTGCATCAGATCAGCGGCGGTCAACCCAATCAAGGATTCCTTTTCAACCGCTTGTGTTGGTAAGGTATAGCCTTTCCACTCCAGGAGGCGCTGATAAAGTGACCCTTTGGAGAGCTTATCGGCAATCATGTAGGAAACCACACAACTGATCATTAAAGGCAGCACGAGATTGAAGTTTGTTGTCATCTCAAACACGATGACAATTGCTGTGACGGGCACTTTAGAGACAGCACTAAAAAATGCTCCCATACCCGCCAAGGCGTAGCTAGTGGGCAAACCCAGTCCCAGCACATGAGACTGCGCGACTCCCACTAAGTAGCCAAGCGCAGAACCCAAGACGAGGGAGGGGTGAAACAGACCACCAGGTGCCCCGGAACCATAGGAAACCAAGGTGAGAATGAAGTAGGCAACAAAGGCAACGCTCGTAAATTGCCAGCTAGCATTGCCAGTGAGTAGCAACTCCCGTAACCCACTATTGTTTCGGAAATCAGGCGGCAGTAGGGCAACCACGCACCCACAAACCATTCCAGCTAAGCCAATTTTTACGGGTAAGCTTAGATTCAGGCGCTCGTAGAGGGTAAGACTAGCCAGCAGTCCCTGATTAAACAAAGCACCAAATAACCCAGCCAAAACACCCAACAACAAATAGAAAGGAATCTCTGGTGCTGTGAAGCTGCTAGAAAGATGACTCAGTTGCAGGTTGAGATCCAGACTACGCCCACCCAATAGCCGCGAGATTACAGCACCAATGAATGAGGCAAGGATTGCAGTGCCTAGTGTCAGGTTAGACAGGTCGCGAAGTAATTCTTCGACAACAAAAAGAATACCCGCAAGGGGAGCATTAAACCCGGCAGCTAACCCAGCACCGGCACCGGCTGCAATCATCTGACGCCGATGATCAGGAGAGGTCGGTACCCAGTGACTCAATTGAGCTGCCAATGCTGCACCAATGTGTACGGTTGGTCCTTGTCGCCCCAAGGTCAGTCCAGCAGACATGGACAGAACACTGGTCACCAACTTGACGATCGCCACTCGTAGATTTAGGGTGATGGGAAACTGAGCCAGTGCGCCTTTAATTTGAGGAATGCCGCTTCCTGTTGCTTCCAAAGATAGAGACTGAACGATAAACCCACACAGCAATCCTAAGGAGAGTCCCACAGCAGGTAAGACTAAACCAGCTGGTAGCCGATCAGATGCTTGAATGCGTAACGAACCCAACCAACCGACACTTTGCTTGAGCAAGACGGCTGAGAGTCCAGATACTAAACCAATTAGACAGGCTTCTGCGATCGCAAGGCGTCTTCTCGGTAATAGCCATTGGCGAAAGCGTTTGGGAAGCGATAAAGGCAACGTTGTCATTTGTTAGAAGAAATAGATAACAAACCATGGACAACGAAAACAAGTTATAAGTCTTCCCAATGGTTAGGAAAAAGCAAGTATAGCACCTGAACCTTATCTGGAATAGATGCTGATAGTTTGGGATTAATCTAGACCCATTAGAGAAACCAATGATTTTAAATCTGGAACTTCCACTTCTGGATTTCCACTCGCTGGAACTGTTGCTCCGAAGCCTTCCTTGCCTTTTCTACGGTTTACCCATACGCTTGCTAAACCCATAGTTCGCGTCGGCACGATGTCATGATAAACACTCTGAGCAACATGTAAAAGTCTCTCCGGAGAGATACCCATGCGCTCAATAGCGAATTCAAAATTTTGCAAAGATGGTTTATAGGATCTGACCTGTTGGGCTGTTATTATCCAGTCAAATTCTACTTCCAGCTTCTTGGCTGTGTGAGCAAATAGGTCATCATCTATATTGGAAATAATAGTAAGCTTATACTGTTTCTTTAGTGCTTTTAATGCCTCAATCGTATCAGAAAAAGGTTCCCAATATTGGACTGATTCTGCTAGGGAGTTTAACTCAGCTTCAGTTGGTGTAAAACCAAGTTTTTCGCCAAAGTTCTGAACTACTTTTTTAAGAATTTCTCGGTACGTTAAATAGTCTCCCGCTTCTTGAATAGATTCACGCTGGGCAAAAAGCTCTAAAATCTGATTGTCACTGAGATTAATCTTGTGGTTTGAGAGAATAGTCTTTAAGGCTGTAAGAATCCCACTCTCCCAATCAACCAGGGTTCCATAGCAATCAAAACTTAAGACTTCAAATTGCTGAAAGTTGAGCATTAGTTTGTTGTCCGTTGTTGATAAAAAAGGATTTAGGAGGGAGAATACAAAATTTAGAGTAATACCAATTGTCTGTCTAAATCGTCTTCTCTTGAATCGGGACTTGGGAATGCTAGCTGTATTACCGATTACTTACTAGCACAATTACACGTAAGGGCTGCAATTTCCCATGACAATTTATAAACTGACCATTCTTAATATTGGGGTGATTCTTAATCTTGATTGGTGAGCACCGAATTCTATTGCTTAATGTACTAATTTCTGCCTGTTGTGGAGATGCCTTCCACAATCAAAGACGGCGTGTAGCAAGGACCATTCCAGTCAGCGTCGCCACCCACTGCCACTACTCGTTTAAGCACAGTGTAGACATTACCGGCAATCATGGTGTCTTTGACCCGACCCGTAATCTGTCCATTGCGAACTCGGTACCCCAACTCAACGTTGACAGAAAAGTCGCCACTAATATCCGCGCCACCTCCGAGTAACTGGTCTACCACTAGTCCTTGATCCATCTGCCCGATCAAGTCACCAAGGGAACCTTTTTCAGGATGAATCAGTAAGTTGACCAAGCCAGGAGTCGGATAGCTACCCATACTAGGGCGAAATCCACTGCCCGTAGTGCTTGTACCTAGTAATCTGCCTGTAGTGCGATCACAATAAAACTGCTGCAATCGTCCTTCTCTTATAAATAAAAGAGGCTGGGTAGGACTTCCTTCATCATCAAAAGGACAACTGTAAGGACCAGTATCAGGTTGTTGAGAAAGTGTGAGGGCGTCTGACGTGACTACCTGCATCAAGTGATCGCTCCAAGGTGATGCTCCTTCCAGTACTTGTTTGCCATTCAGAGCCGCTTGAACGGTGTCCCACAGCAAATCAGCTGCCTTCGCCGTCAACAATACGGGCACACGACCCGTAGGAGAGGAGACATTTTCTTTTGCCCAGTTCAGGCGCTGTAAAATACTTTGAACAATCTGCTCAGGGTTAAGCGTCCCTCGTTCAGTCTGACCATCAGCGATACTCAAAAAGTCATCGCCTCGAATCCATTCTGCCGCCAGAAAACAGCTGAGGGTAGTGTCGGTATAATAGCAATCTAAGCCTTTAGAGTTCACTAAGCGTATGGCTTCTTCCTCGCATTCCAACTCAGCTGTACAGAGAACTTCTGGGTAGGCATCACGAATTTGAGCGATCGCTTCCTTGCCCATTTCGACTAAGTCTTCCACCGGTACTGTCTCACCCAGATCGGGATAGTGATCGGTTCGGGCATCGGCAAGTTCCACCGGTTCCGGTTCGTTAAGGTGTGTCATAGCGATCGCCCGGTCTACTAAATCTTGGGGTTCCACGGGCCCATAAGCAACAGCCAATCCTGGACACCCGTCTCGCCACACCCGTAGCGCTAGTCCTTCTGATTGACTGCTTTCCAACTGCTTGAGGCGGTTGGCTTCAAAAAACACGGGTCGAGACAGCGAGCGTGATTGATAGACCTCTGCGTGCTGCGCCCCTGACTGAGCAGCAAGCTCAATCAGCTGCTCGGTGTGCAGCGATGAAGGTAAATCGTTAGAACCCATATCTAAAACCTTGTTATCAGTTATCAGGTGTCAGTCGTCAGTTGCCCTAGTAAGGAGAGCAGGTTGCGGGTTAGTTGGGGTTGCCCATTGTAGGCTACAGGTTACAGGTTACAAGTTAATGAACTGGATTAACCTTCCAACTTTCTAACCTTCCAACCTTTAACTTTTCTAACTACCGACCATTGACACACTAAGCGCTACTTTAACTCTTGCAGGAGCCAGAATCCTGCAAAAGCCTCTGATGTTGGGTTGGATTGCACGGCAAGAAAATGCACCATCCCAGCGTTTTGCTTGGCTGACTCAAATCCTTTGGCTTCAGCCAGGGTTTGAGGGTCTTTGATGCTAGTCAGTATCCAGCTTTCACTCGCTCCGGCTTCCAGTAACAATCTTGCTGTCGGTTCACCCTCAAATCTCACAAATGCCAGATCTAAGCCTGACATCCAACCGGCTAGGGGTGTTGCTCTAAATGAGAATATAATGATGCCGGGAATCCGAGTATCGGGGGTAAGCCCCGCTATTGAGAGGGGAAACGCTTCACTAAAGTCAATTTCCCACTCGTTCATTTCCTCAAACGCAGCAGCTTCCAATGTCACAAACGCCCACTTATCGGGCTGCAAGGCTTCTGGTAACGGCTGAGGTATCTGGGGTTGGTAGCGGATAAACGATGAGGCAGCCGCTGAGGCTTGATATCCAGGTTGATTAGGATAGTAGTCCTGTATCCGTTGTTGCAGCCATTGCTCTAGGGCATAGGTGCGACGCGACGGCTGGGCGCGGATACCCAGATCTTCGCAGGCTGTGGTAATCATGTTGCTCATTTGGCGACGAAAGAAGCGAATTTTTTGGGGAGTTTGTTTGCTTTTAGTGATTGCCTCTTCTATGGCAGTTCGCAACCAAATAGAGTTGACCTGCTGATTGGGACACCAACTGGCGTATCTAAACAGCTCCTCAGTTGACTGGCGCGTATCTAAAGGACTCTCGCACAGTAAGACTTCCCATATCTTCTTCTGATTCTCGTCCAAAATCGGACGCGAGTAAAAATCTAGTTCCCAAACGATACCCATGCCAAAAATTCATGATCTGACCCTTCCTTTCATCATACGGGTCAAGGAGACATCACTTGAGCAAGGTATCAATTACAAATAGTTGGGTAAGATTGTCCTAACTTGTGCTTAGGGACATGACCCAGAACCTGAGCATGACAATTCCTTCCAGCTTCCTTAAAAATTTTCCTCTGCCTGAGCAGGGTGGCAATTATTTAGTCATGGGTTGAGAATCCGACACGAGGTGTATCTATGACCGATGAGCGTAGTCAAGTTTTAGCAGCGAATGAAGCTTTTTATCGAGCTTTTGAGAAAAAAGATATTGAAGCGATGGGTATCGTTTGGTCGCAAGGAACTGGTAGTCTTTGTGTTCACCCCGGACGCAATGCCCTGCGTGGCTGGAAGGATATTCGCTCATCCTGGGAGCTGATATTTAAGAATACACAATACCTTGAGGTTGAGCTAGATGTTATTGCGACGGAGGTTCGCGATACTATTGCCTACGTAATTTTGGTAGAAAAATTGCTTCAAGTCAGCGGTGGCAGACGTGTGCAGGCACAGTCAATCGCAACGAATGTTTTTGAGCGTATGGCCTCAAAGTGGTACTTGGTTCATCACCACGGGAGTCCAATTATGCGTTGATGAATTATTTATTAATCGTTAGTTATTTGTGGGTACCTACCTCACCTAAGCGTGGGTAAATTAATACTGTTTCTATGAGGAAACACTCAATTAGGCTCGCGTCGAGTGACAATCCATTCAGTCTTGCCAAGCAGATGATCGTAAATTGCAGCAATAACTGTGAAGTTCTTGAATAAACAGTAGAGGGGAACAGCCAAGCAATAGAGAGCCAAGTTGATGAAAGAAAGCCGAATAACTGGATTTTTTGCTTTCCTAGCGACTAATGTCTGATAAAGTTCAATCAGGAGTAGCAAAGCTGGTGTAATCCAAACATGAGCGTGAGCGAGTGAGGAGAAAGACATATTGCTGAAGACTTGACTAAATGTAATTAGAAAAATTGGCAGTCCAACAACATGAAAGATTACACTGCCAAGCAGCAGCTTTGTCCAATACAGTTTTTGCCAAACGTTGAGCTTGTCTGAGCGAAAGAAAGACCACTGATATTTAAGAAGCACTTCAAGCCAACCCTGCGCCCACCGCTTCCTTTGAAACCACAAAGACTGTATATCTACAGGCGCGAGTTCTGTAGCAATGATAGTGGGGTCGTTAACAATACGGTATCCCCGAAGTAGCGCCCGCACAGTTATATCAATGTCTTCAGTTAGCATGTTAGGGCGAAATTGAAGATGCTGAAGCACACTAGTCCGCCAGTAACCATTAGTGCCTCCAAAAATTGCTGTATCCACCAGAACCGATAGAGCCAGATGGCTAACACAAAAGAGACATTCAAACTCGACAGAAATTATTTTTGTAAGTGGATTACAGTTGTAGTTGCGAATAACGTTGCGCCCCTGAACAACGTCATACCTGTCGCTATCCAGCCAATACCAAGCTCGGCTTAGACAATCATTAGCTGGTCGATGATCTGCATCAAGAATACAAGTAATTTCACCTGTAACAAGGGGGATTGCGGCGTTCAAGTTTTCTGCTTTTGATCGGCTAGTCTTAACGGGAAGTAGACGTAGCTCCGGATACAACGCTGCCAGGTGTTGCAAGTCGTCTTCGACTGGCAATTGAATAGGAGTATTGTAAGCCAGAATCACTTCTAAACCACTCTTTGGTCTCTCAACAGTTGTCAGAATGTACTTGAGTGTATCCAGAATGATGTTCTGCTCATTTGGCAGATAAGCAACCACAATGAATGAGCATCGAGGTAATTGCCGTTTCAGTTCGAGTCGCTCAACGTTGTCATGAACAGAAGTCGCAGGAATACATCTCAAGTAGCGCTGTAGCAGCCCTCGTTTCAGCTTTGTGTTTGGCGATAAGGAGTACCAGAAGGCAACAACAGTAACTTCACTAATCAATATCAGTAAAATTAGTACATAAAAAATATTAATTAGCCAATATAGAAAAGAGACAGAAGCTTGGATTAGCACAATTATGGTTATTTGTACAGTGCGTAAGTCCTACTTGTATTTAAGCGGCTTGTTTTGTCTTCATAGTTGTTCCTGCCTAAATCATTCCACAATTAGGCAACATCTAGTCAATCAACAAGGCTCGACTGGTAGGTTAACAGTGAAAGTAGACCCCTGTCCAACTTGACTTTCTACACCAATATTACCGCCCATCATCTGGCAAAAGTGGCTGCTAATTGCTAACCCCAGTCCAGCGCCACCATACTTACGTGTGGTCGAGGGATCTCCTTGGGTGAAGGCTTGAAACAACCGTTGCTGTTGCTCATCAGACATACCGATGCCTGTGTCTTGCACACGAAAGCCAATCCACTCACAATTGCCGACTCGCTTAAGGGTAACCGTCAGCGTCACCTGACCCTGTTTTGTAAACTTAGCGCCGTTAGAAAGCAGGTTCAACAGCACCTGCTTTAGTTTAGTTGGGTCAGCATGCATAGTACCAAGCGGCTTATCACAATGAACCTCTAAGATATTTCCATTGTTCTCCATCAACGGCTTCACGGTGAGGACAACGTCATTAATTAGCGTCGCGATCGCAAACGTCTCTGGGTGGAGAGCCATTTTTCCCGCTTCAATCTTAGACAAGTCGAGGATATCGTTGATCAACGTCAGCAGATGCTTGCCAGCACAGTTGATTGACTGGAGGTCACTGATAAAATCCTCATCGCCTACGCCTAGATCCTGGGCGTCATCTTGGAGAAGCTCGCTCAAGCCAATGATCGCATTCAACGGTGTGCGTAATTCATGGCTCATAATTGCTAGAAACTGGCTCTTAGTCTTGCTACCAACTTCAGCTAATTCTTCAGCCTGTTGCAGTTGTTGGGTACAATCAAATACCCGGTCAATGAGATGATTGAGAGACGTAGCTAACGACCCAATTTCATCTTTTGTTGCGATCGGAACCCGCAGACCAAAATTAGACTCCTTCGCCACTTGCTGAGCGATACTGGTAGTGGTTTCCAGAGGACGAGCAAGCGCCCGACTGGTATAAACAGCTAGAAGTGTTGCGATCGTCACGGCGATCCCTAGACTTATCAACTGAATGACCCAACCCAGCTTACAAGCCTGTTCCCTAATTTGAAATACCTCTGCTTCCTCAGCTTGAAGGTGGCTGACTAGCTTTGTTAGCTCCTCTGACAAATCATGTAACTTGAAAAATAATTCACCGCTTGTAAAGCGCAGAATTGCTTGTTGTGCTGCTGCCACCTCTTCTGGCTTCAAATTAGATGCTTTTATTTGCTGCACAAGTGCCTTTAGCTGTTGGGAGTAGGCAGCTACCGTATCTTGATGATTTGGTATCGATTGCATTAGCTGCATTTCGTTAAAGCTAATTTGATGATTTGCATGTGCATCATTTATGGCATATTTCGCCTCATCCAGCAGCCGATAAGCATTATCTAGTGCCTCAATTGTCTCAGAGTATTCATGCTCAAATTTTGGATAGTTTGTTAGTAGCGTTGCCAGCATTTGCTGGTGGTTTTGTGCCTGTAGTAGGGCACCTTCTAAATTTCTGACAGTAATGGTGGCTTTATGAGTTTGGATAAGTATATTCCTCGTGTGTTGCTCGTAATAAGTTTCTATTATTCGTGCTGGGATGATGCCCAGAACGGCAATGCCAATCGCCAGAGCATACCCACAACGAATTTTTTGTCTGATAGTTAAGCCACCAAACAGCTCTTTCAACCCTCTTTTGCGAAATTTTCTGTCTTGCTCCGATTCAGCAGGTATACCAAATACCCCTTTTGTGTCGGTAATCAGCTCGGATTTCAGGGTTGAGTGAGAAGACTGCCGCAACATAGGCTCCAGATAATCTTTAGGCTGGTTATTATTTAACTCGGCTCAACCATAATGAAGCTAGCTAATTGTGATAACCCTCCAAAGACATAAATTAAGGAATCTCGTTAAGGTTATCTCTGATTCCCTTTGAGCGAATGCCCTATTAGGGTTGAGTGTCTGTCCGGTGAGCACCGAAAACTGCTCAAAACGGTGAAACTAGGCTAGTACCTATTGTCTGCCGCCAGTAATCCTGAGTGTACCGCTCTTGGGGGTATGACAGAATTTTTGAGCAAGGTGCAATCGGGTCCAATTGCGCTTGCGCCCATAGCGTTGAAGCTAAGAAATAATACCATTTGGCCTTAAACAATGACACAAATAGTCAAGGTAGTAGGTTGTAGCCTCCTTCTTACCGCCTGCTACTTAACACCTAAAACCTAATCACCGATAAGTGTCAAACATTTAACCAAATGGTATCAGAGGTCATGAAGGCGATCGCAAAACGAGAATTTGCAACGGTCTAGTATGCTACTTAGTTCTGTTGTCTGACTCCAGTATCTTTATTCAGAAGGATATCAAACAGCAAATTTTTGTAAAATTTTGCCCGAGGCATCCGCTCGGCATAGACAAGCATTATTTACCAAATTAGGGGATAGAAAATTAAAATTATCCACCCCACAACGAAAAAAGCCGCAAATAGTCCGATCATGATCTCCAAAGACCAGCGTACATTCAAGCTACCGAGAAGCGGGCTAGCCGAGAGTACCAAGACAAACAAAAACATCAAGATAAACCAAACCATACTGTTATCACCCTTAAATTGGGGATTAAAGACAACTCGATCGCCTGATAACAATAGCTTCGCTTTTCAGGCAGGATACTACATCCTCCGACAGGATTACCCAGTTGAGTGATTTGATGAAATTAGCCTTTTAGCAAAACCGACAACTCTAAATAAAACCCCCTCAACCGAACAATAATAAACAGGATGGGTTGTTAATGGTGTTGTTGGCTGTCAGGACATTCTTTATCAATGTGAAAGCTGCAAACATCTTCTAGTCATTGATTATGTCGAACAAAAACTGAATGAGAGAAGTAGTCTCTGTTGTATCTAGAACTTTTGTGTCTACAATATCAAAACGAGCACCAGCTACATTTAAATCATCATCCAAAGCTGAGAAAAAACCTTTAGTGATGCTATGTTCCCCAATTTGAGCAAAACCAATTCCTAGCTCTTCATTGTTGTTAATTTTGTGTGTGGATTGACAATGGCTTTCACCAGCTCCTGCCGCTCTGGCGGCTCTTCATCCGTCACTACAATTATAATTTCTCCATTTTCCTTAGTTTGTCCTGCCTCTTTTCGAGCAAAGTAATCATCAAGAACCGTTTGCAATACTTTTACTAAATTGAAGATTTCAGGAGGTGCCGTTTCTTGAAATTCCTGAACGAGAAGAGCAACTTGCTCTTCTTTCACCTGCCTATAGTTTTTGATTGAGTCCGCTGTGATATAGACAGTAATGCCATCTGGGTCAAATTCTGAACATTTTGAAACAAGCGCAACTATTGACGCTGATGCCGTCTGCCAACGGTCAACAGGAAGAGGTTCGCTTTGTATATTTTCGGAAGGAGATTTCGCCAATATTACTGTGTAATCTCTATTTTCCAATAAAGCTTCAGACATCATGGTTGGAAAGATTTTTTTATGGAATATCAGAATTTTACCTCTGTAAAACTTTACCCTCAGCAATTTTTGTTATTACTTAATCCTTGATACAAACACCCCTACTAACTTCTTTTTAATTAAAAAAATAACTGAACTTCTGAAAACTATATCATTAGTTTTCAATTAAGAGCGAAGTGGCTAACGGCTGATCCACAAAACCGCCTCTAACTCCCAACTAACACACTTTAGCTAGGAGCTAATTTACTATCATGACGCGCATCAAGATCGCTGTGGAAATTGCAGAAAACCCTGCCAACTGGCAACCACGTCGATACCACTACGGTCAAGTTATTGTTTACAATAACAAATTCTGCGAAATTATCGGACGGAAATACATCAGCCCATTTAGTGCCGCTGCATAAACTGACCCCAAAGTGTCGGGTGGCATTACTCGTTTTACGAATTCCCAGATACCCTCGACCCAATTGAAATCACTGAAGCTGAAGTAATTGCACGTTAAACCACATACAGACGTTCCGGCGGAACTATATACAACGAATCTGTCATTAAGGATTTTGTTTAAGGCGGATTCTTGTTTGTATTCATAAGCTGCTAGCTTGCACTACTGCACCTTAACCCCACCTCAATCCTCCAGGGTGCTAGCTTCCCCCCTTAGTAAGGGGGGGACTGAGGGGGTAAACGTGCAAAATGTTACTAAAGATAAAGAATTCTTGTATTCCATGCTTGAGATTGATGGTTCCTACGGAGAAGGCGGCGGACAGGTACTACGCACTTCCCTCAGCCTAGCTGCAATCACGGGTCAGCCGATACGAATTGAGCATATTCGCGCCAAACGTCAAAAACCAGGGCTCGCGGCTCAACATTTAACGGCTGTACGAGCAGCCGCAACGATTTGTCAGGCAGAACTGCGGGGGGATGCACTAGGGTCAATGAGCCTGGAGTTTATTCCCAGTGGTACTGCCGAGGCGGGACAGTATACGTTTGATGTCACAGAAGCACAGCAAGGCGGTTCAGCTGGCACCGTTAACCTAGTCTTGCAAACCATCCTCCTGCCTCTGGCACTAGCAACTGGGGATTCTCAAGTGACCCTACGAGGCGGAACCCACATCGCTCATAGCCCCCCATTCGCTTACATCGAACAAGTTTACCTACCCTTGTTGAGCCAAATGGGGTTAAAGGCTGAGGTAAAGCTAAATGCCTGGGGATGGTATCCGCGAGGTGGGGGAGAAGTCGGACTGCGTGTAAGTGGTGGCACCACTTTGAGTGGACTGTCCTTGCTGGAACGTGGAAGCTTGCAACAGGTGCGTGGCTTAGCGGCGGTAACACAACTTCCCTCCCACATCCCCCAACGCATGGCGATGCGTGCCGAGAATGTGTTGCATCAAGCTGACCTCAAAGCTCAAGTGCAGCCACTACGGGAGCGGGGTATAGGACCGGGAGCAGGTGTTTTCCTCACGGCAGAGTATGAACACAGCCATGCTGGCTTTAGCGCTATAGGGCGTATAGGATTAGCAGCTGAAAAAGTCGCCCAGATGGCTTGTGAGGAACTGCTGGATTTTCACGAAACAGGTGCACCAGTGGATGTTCACCTGGCAGATCAATTGCTGTTGCCAACGGCTTTGGCAACAGATGCGAGTCAGTACCGAGTGGCTGAGATTAGTCTCCACTTGACGACGAATGCTTGGGTAATTGAGAAGTTCGGGTTAGCAAAGATAACGATAGATGAAATTGAGAAAATAGTGGCGATCGCGCCGCAAAGATAGACGTGAGCCTCATGTACACAGTTTCATAGTTAAGCCATTGTAGAGCGGTGATAGCGGCGGAAAAAGGTCTTCGATCGGATCGATAATTATATATTTTGTCTGACCTGTTTCAATGACATGGTTAACCATGACATTTTTCTGGTTGAGACTGCAAATTTTTATACCTTTCCGCAGTAGCCTTTTAAATAAATAGACTGTTTGAATTTTTAAAAGTTGACGGTGTTTATTTTTATCTAGATACCGATGGAGAGAATATTGGCGTTTGCGACGAATTTCCTCCAGGCTGGGAATGCTGAAAACTTGGCAAAATTCTGTATTAAAGCCAGTTTTTGTTTGTCCCAAAGTCACGCCTCCATCTATTCTCTGCATAAAGAGTATTTGTTTAAAAAAGGAATTGGCTTGGTCGTTTTGTAAATGGAGATAGACTGGGCAAATCTGGAGAAGCTTTTTTTCTTCGACCTGGAGTTTAGTTTCAAAATCTTCCACTAACTGAATAGTTCTGTAAAATTGTTTTCTTAAGTTTTCTGCCCCGAATTGTCCCTGAGAGCATTTTAAGGCTAACTTTTGATTGGGAAATATGCCTAACATAGAATCATCTTTACCCAAAATATAGATACCTTTATTAAAGGAGCTATGGTAAGGATTAATATTGTATGAATTTCTATTTTTAGATAAATCTGCTGATAAGTCTTTCAAAGGTTGTATAAACTCATTTAAATCTTTGTAGTTTATTTGAAACTTATCGTATACTTCTTGAGGGAAATCAATAGTAAGCTGATCTTGAGTCAAACTTTTGATAGGTGTCATAAGTTTATGCAGCTTGTGGTAAAGAAAGAGCGGTCTTGTAAGCTAACAAGACCGGCTTAATAAAAATTTTAAAGGGAAACTTGGAATTGCCCTCTAAGGAGCCTGAAGTGCAACCATCGCATTTTCTGGTATATAGCTGCGGAAAATCCCGTGATCAGCCGAAATCAGAACTAGCCGCAGTGGATAATCCGGTTCAACTTGTAAATCTGCCCACGGCACTGCCACCTCTAGACACTGGTTGAATGCAACCTGAGCTTGACTAGTTCTTATGTGCCACTGATAATGCTCCACAGCCTCCTCAAACCAACTTGCTCCAGTCTGCAAATAAATTCCCAGATGATGGTGGAACAAATAGTTCAACGGGGCTTCATCCGGTAGTTCTGCTAAAGGTGCAGGGCTGTTGTGCATTATCCGATCAGGATAGAACCACAACAGGTGCAATTCCGGGGGGATGTCCCGACCTACTTGCACACCACTCTTGAAATCTAGCCGTAAGTAGAAGTTGAGGTGATCAACACCATACCAGAGTCGCTGGATAGTGCTGCTCTGGTGCATTGTGCCCCGTGCGCCTCCGATTTCTATGCGACCAGCCCGATCCCAGTCTTGCTCATCTCCCAATCCGTTGATGACGGGATGGATAAAGCTTTGTGGTAGATGGTCTCCAGGGACATCGTGGGCTTCCACGGGTCCCTGAAGATTGGGAGGAATTGGCTCATTCAAGCTGGTGTAAATAGCACTCAGGTGTTCCCGGAACAGCTGGTCGAACATGGCATCCTGATTTGAGCTATGACCTTCACCAAACCACCAGAACCAGTCAGATCCTTCAGCCGCATACAAAGCTTCCCAAACTTCTGGATTATTTTCTTCCGTAGCTTCTGGATGGTTCGCTAAGACTTGCCGTGCTTCTGCTAGTAAATCCCAAGCTCGATTCTTGGCTGGGTCACCAATCCAGGTCGTAAAACTACCATCAACCCAGGAACCGCTATGCAGATGCTCTGCTGGAATAATTTCGGTGGGTGGGAACTGTTCAATAAATTCACTAACCGTCACCAGTTTGATTTCTGGATGGTCGCTTAGGGTCTGATAGAGAGATTCCAGGAAGGGGATACCATCTCTGTAGTAATACTCCCAGCAATTCTCACCATCAAGCGCAATTGTGACAAGTGAGGGTTGTTCTAATGAGGTTCCACCGCCGGGTTGTCGATGTTTGAGGGAACGAGCGATCGCTTCTAGATGTCCCACTAAATCTCCAGAGGCGTGCTTGGGATCCATCGCGCTATAAGTGAAGCCGATCAAGTCAGATAATCGGTGGTCACGAAACACAATGGCTAAAGGACCATGGGGCGTTTCTAGACGATAGGGACGGTAGAGTAACTCGGGTTCCGAGATATTCCCTGCCTCATCTCTGTGGAAGAAGTACTTCAAGGTACATCCTAATACTGCCTCATCAGAGCAAATCCACTCGAACCCTTGTTGAGTAATGTAAGGCAAAATCTCAGGACTAACTGACTGCTCTGAAGGCCATAACCCGCGAGGTGTCCGACCAAATCGGTCTTTATACATTCCCCAAGATTTGTTCAGGTGTCGGGGAATATCCTCTTCCCACTGGAAGCGGTACTGCGGCAGAGTCATGTTGGGTACTGCTCGACGACCGGCATCTGTATCTGCTAGTAAGGGCAAAATTGGGTGGGTGTAAGGCGATGTTATTACTTCCAACTGACCAGCATCCTGCATTTTCCGGTGCTGGGGGATAATACGACTGATGATTTCTTTCTGCTTCGAGAAAATCCGTTGGCGATCGCCTAATGTAAAGTTTTGTCCCTGCTTCAACCATCTGTCAATATCTGGATCATCCCAAAACAGGGGGTCAATCCAAGCCAAGTTGTGCCATGCTAGCAAGTCGCTATAATCTTGCTCCGTCCAATTTTCCAGACACCACGCTCTTCCGTTATTCTGCCGTGTCCAGTACAGTTGGGCATAACGAGGGTGGGGATCAATTAGAGTGTGGTGATTGCCATCAAAAAAATGCTCAATGATGAATTGCTTATGTTCAGTGCTCAGCTGTTCTGTAGGTGTCAGTGCCAGTGTCAGATAAGGGTCAAAGGCAGTGCCTGCAATATAATCTTCGAGTTGCAAAATCAGTGATGGAACTAGGTTCACTGTTTGATGCAACTTTGGATAACGCTCTAGTAGTAGCACCAAATCTAGGTAATCTTTGGTACCGTGGAGCCGCACCCAAGGTAGACGGTATTTTCCAGATGCGCCGGAGATGCTTTTACGGCTTTTATACAGGGGTTGATGCTGATGCCAGATAAAGGCGACGTATAAAGGATGGGACATACTTTAAGTGTGAGAAGTTGAGCGTGAAGAGTTAGAGAATTAAAGTGGATCACAGTAATCTTCTCATAATGAAAGCGGCGGAAAGCCCACTCCTTCTGGGAGTGAGAGGAACCGCCGCCCCGCCACTATCATTAGTTATTAATTATTCCTAAATCTTTAGTCGCTAATGACTAATAACTAATGACTCTTTCATCCCTCGTCTTGAAAATCGTGGGATGAGCTTAATCTTAACTCTGGAGTGTTATATCACTTGCTCAACTTCTGCGATTTCAGGTATATATTCGCGTAAGCGTCGTTCAATACCCATTCTTAGAGTCATGGTTGAGCTGGGGCAAGATCCGCAAGCGCCTTGAAGTCGGAGTTTGACAACAGGCCCGTCTAACTCAACTAGCTCGACATTCCCACCATCAGCCATCAGGTAAGGACGCATTTCATCCAAAACTGTTTCGACGTTCTCAGGAGTTAGTGCCAACGTTTGAGACATAATTCTCCTTTTGTGATTTTTGTATTTGATCGCAATGTGTTTATCCTAGCGTTCTCAGGTAAAGCCAAAATTATGCGTCATCCCGAAAGGTTAAACGGCTGCCGGTTCTAGTAGCTTGATATTCGAAAAGTTGAATTCGGTGGTCGTCTGTTTATCTTTGTCGATCGCATGAACGACTTGACGAGTCATGACATAGTAGTCGCCGACTTTTTCGAATATATCCTCAAACTCCCGTTTAGCCGTCAGCTCACCCGTTTTAGGATTACGGAAAATAGCGTTGTAGCCCTCTGAAATATAGCCTTCCCCCGTATCCAGGCTTTTGTTGGTATTAATCGTGAACCCCATCGGTCCCATCACCCGACTCACCTGGGAGATTTCGGTGCCTCTGACTTTGTAGTTAGACCCCATTGCATCGCCTTTAACGAGAATTTCCACAGCTCCTGTAGAATCTTCTTCACCTAGGTTAAACTCGCTTTTCCCATGAGCCTTCTCAAAGGGTGTCCGTTTGCGGTGCGTCACGATGTCCCGCATCTGGTTATAGACACTTTCTTGCACTTTTTCGTCTTCCAAGCCAGTCACTTCGACACTGAGGTCACCCTTAATACGGACTTTCCCTGTGTAGACTTCATCACCTTGCTTAATTTCGATGTCAGCACTATAGCCAGGAAAGTTTTCATCCCAGGTGTAGCGGTTTTCGTAGGCTGCCTTAAACAACTCGCGAGCGCTTTTTTGCTCTGTCATAAACTCTTTGTTCAATCAACCTCTCTAGTTTAAAAATATTCCCTGACTATTACAGGCAGGTTCATGGCTTAGCTTGTCTTAAACCCCCAACTAAAATCCATCAGACCCAGAGGAGGCATTCATTAATCGCTCAATCGAATCAGTTGGTTGACTGGCAATCATCACGGGTTCTTGATAAAGCGGCACTGTAAAGGTAACGGTTGACCCTAGACCTTCGCCCATACTGTAAAAATTGACCACGCCACCCATCGTTTCCACAAGCTTTTGGGAGATTGTCAATCCCAAACCGGTGCCACCATATTGGCGAGTCCGGGAACCATCTACTTGATTAAACGATTGAAAGAGCTTGTCTTGCTTATCCAGAGAAACACCGATGCCGGTATCCGCCACTCGGACTTTTACCATGCCAGGTAGTTCCTGATCTTTAAATGTTACTTTTTTCTTGAGTACTTCCGCACTAATTGTCACGCCACCTTCATGAGTAAATTTGATGGCGTTACCCACCAGGTTTAACATCACCTGTAATAGTCGTTGGTAGTTCCCATACATAATTACGTCGTCATGGGTGGCAGGTAGCTCGATACTCAGGCTCAGATTCTTTTGTTCTGCTAGATTCTGAGTAAAGTCCTTGACATCATTCGTCAGTTCACTGAGCCGAACTGGACTCATCTCCAGCTCCATTTTGCCAGCTTCAATTTTGGCAATATCTAGAATGTCGTTGATGATATCAAGCAGATGGAGAGCTGAGCGATGGGATTCTTGAATAAATTCCCGTTGCTCCTCTGGGTCGTCTGCCATTCCTTCCAAGATGAGTTTAAGAAACCCAATCATGCCATTGAGAGGGGTCCGCAGCTCATGGGATGTATTGGCAAGAAACTCGCTTTTGAGGCGAGAGGCTTCTTCGGCACGTTCGCTGGCTAGCTCTAGCTGTTTGTACAGCGTTCCGTGAGCGATCGCGGTGCCGACTTGTTCAGCCAATTCTCGCACCAACTCAATTTCTGCATCACTCCATTGCCGACGGCGATCGCACTGTTGTAAGCTGATCAATCCGTTAGGCTCATCTTGATAAGAGGTACTCACTACCAGCACCGATTGCTGCCCAAACTTACTGGTCTGGATGTGTTCGACCACTACAGGTTCATGACTCAAGATCGCTTGTTTTAGGTAAGGCTCCGACTCCAGCGCCAACTTTTTATCTAGCATTGAGTCAAATGCTTCCTGACAATACTCCGCCTCTACCTTTACCTCCAAATCATCTGGTTTATAGGAACAGACAAGGCAACGACTGACTTGGAGTGCCTTCCCCAGACTTTTTACAGTCTCTTGCCGAATGGTATCAAGATCGAGACTACGACGAATTTTCCGAGCAATCTGAGTTAGCAGTTTTTGATTGGGGTCTAAACTGATAGGCACAAAAGAATCGATCACCGTTTGCACTGATGCTTCTGGCAACAGGTAACCCATCCCCATAACTTTTGTTACCTTGCCATCAGTTTCCAAAACTGGACTGAGAACCAACTCAAACGGGAAGCATTGCCCTTGGTAACAAAACGAATGGATACAACGTTCGGGAGTCCGTTGCTCCAAAATCCGCTGGATTTGCTCTCGATATGCTTCAAGAGCGACTGGACAGAATGTATCAGTTAGGGGAAGTCCTACTACTTGCTCAATTGTCAGACCATAGCGCTCAGCGTCTTGCCAATAAAAACCGAGGTACTGACCAGATGCATCCTGAGTAAACGCAAGCTCAGACCCCACCTCCTGCAAAAAGCTAGACTTGCCTAGTGCAGTTGTGGATTCCATAGTGGTATACCCAGATCGAGGACGTTGTAAATCAGCGGGAGCAGTCATCAGCAGAAACCTGGAAGCTGCAATTTACGAAAGGATAAGACAGAATTCAATGAAATGATCAGGCGTAAATGCAACCCTACTCAGAGCGCCCACCACAATTTCTATGGCAAGACTTCTTTTCCTGTTTTAGCTCAATCGTTCCATTCGCCTCGCATCGGTACGGGCGGATTTCGCTCTAAGGTACGGGTCAGTTCATCATCCCGATCGCGTTCGCCCCTGAGCCATTGACGAATTGCTGTTTCAATTACCTTACTCGGATCGTTGGTCAGGTGCTTGATTTGATCTAGCAACTCCGAATCCAAATGGATAGAAATTTCTTCTTTGTCAGCGGAACGCTCTCTATGTACGGCATTATCATTCATAAGCAGTGTTGGTTTCCCCACTCTTCATTTTACATAATTAGCAATGAGCAGCTCTTGATTAGCTAACAGGCAAAAGACTGTCATCTTTTGTAACGCTAGACGTTACCTCTATCTTGAGAGTGCCATCCGCTTTGTCTAGCAGAAACATTAAAATACATTAAGTGCTACTAAACTCTCGCTTTCCCGTCGTTTTTTGTCACTCCTGATAGCTATGACTGACGTTCCTGTCTCTCACATTCGTAATTTTTCAATCATCGCCCACATTGACCACGGGAAATCTACCTTAGCTGATCGTCTTTTGCAGACGACTGGCACGGTAAATATCCGGGAGATGAAGGAACAGTTCCTCGACAACATGGAGTTGGAACGGGAGCGGGGCATTACAATTAAGCTGCAAGCCGCTCGGATGAATTACACCGCTAGTGATGGTCAGCAGTACGTTCTTAATCTAATTGATACTCCGGGTCATGTGGATTTTTCTTATGAAGTTTCGCGATCGCTGGTTGCCTGTGAAGGAGCTTTGTTGGTCGTAGATGCATCTCAGGGGGTTGAGGCTCAGACTCTTGCAAACGTTTACTTAGCACTTGAGCACGATTTAGAAATTATCCCTGTTTTAAATAAAATCGATTTGCCGGGAGCAGAACCTGAACGGGTGATCAGCGAAATCGAGGAGATCATCGGTCTCGATTGTAGCGGAGCGATCAAGGCATCTGCAAAGGAAGGTATCGGAATTGACGAAATTCTCGAATCCATTGTGCATCTTGTGCCTCCTCCAGCGGATACCGTAAACCAGCCGCTACGGGCATTGATTTTTGACAGCTACTACGACCCTTATCGGGGTGTTATTGTGTATTTCCGGGTCGTGGATGGCACTGTCAGGAAAGGCGACAAGATCCGTTTGATGGCGTCCAGAAAAGAGTACGAAATTGATGAACTGGGCGTTCTTTCCCCCACCCAAATCCAAATTGAGGAACTGCACGCGGGTGAGGTGGGTTACCTAGCTGCCGCGATTAAAGCTGTAGAAGATGCTCGTGTTGGGGACACAATTACCCTGGCAGCAAAACCCGCACACGAGCCTTTACCTGGTTACGCTGAAGCTAAGCCGATGGTATTTTGCGGCTTATTCCCCATTGATGCTGACCAATATGAAGATTTGCGGGAAGCCCTAGAGAAGCTCAAGCTAAATGACGCAGCGCTAAACTACGAACCGGAAACCTCCACCGCTATGGGCTTTGGGTTTCGCTGTGGCTTTTTGGGCTTGCTGCATATGGAAATCGTGCAGGAGCGGCTGGAACGAGAATATGATCTGGATTTAATCACAACTGCGCCTTCTGTGGTGTATCAAGTCACCACGGTTAAGGGTGAAGTCTTCGAGATTGATAATCCCAGCAATCTACCAGCACCCAACGAACGGGAAAGTATTGCAGAACCCTATGTTCAGGTGGAGATGATTACGCCCGAAGTCTACGTCGGTACCCTGATGGAATTGTGCCAAAATCGACGTGGCGTTTTTAAAGACATGAAGTATTTAACTCAAGGGCGGACTACATTGATTTATGAATTGCCCTTGGCAGAAGTCGTAACAGACTTTTTTGATCAGTTAAAGTCTCGTTCTCGTGGTTATGCCAGTATGGAGTATCATCTCATCGGCTACAGAGAAAACCCCCTTGTGAAGCTAGATATTCTCATTAACGCCGATCCAGTTGATTCTCTGGCGATGATTGTTCACCGAGACAAAGCGTACCATGTCGGTCGTGCCTTAGTCGAAAAACTCAAGGAACTGATCCCCCGTCACCAATTTAAAATACCTATCCAAGCGGCGATCGGTAGTCGAGTTATTGCCAGTGAACACATTCCAGCGTTACGCAAAGATGTGCTAGCTAAGTGTTACGGCGGCGACATCAGCCGCAAGAAAAAACTGCTTCAGAAGCAGGCGAAGGGTAAAAAGCGGATGAAATCGGTTGGCACCGTAGATGTTCCGCAAGAGGCATTTATGGCAGTGTTACGTCTCGATCCTCAGTAGGATTTCAATTCCTGAACGGTGAAGAGGAAAGAGATGAGAGTTCTTAATCTCTTTCCCCAATTGCTATATTCGACCAAATTAGCCAATAAACGCTGGTTAGGACTTCCACTCCGTCCTAACCAGCGTTTATTTCTTACAAAACGTAACTATTTGGAAAAGGAATGTAGGTTGCCAGGAGCACATTAAAGCTTTGTTAATATAAATCTGTTTTCGATAAAGTTTCGATGAAGGCTATGAAAAATATTAGGTACTGCTTGCACAGGCATGCTAACCTTCCTCGTAAATTCCGTATTGGGAGTGGAAGTCCGAGCAGCTAACAAACCAACTGCTTGCACAGGCATGCTAACCTTCCTCGTAAATTAGACCATAACTCCTTCTATATCTGAATCTAACTTCAAACCGGACATATCGAAACTTGATCTGCCCTCTTTTCGATATGTAGCCTTTGTTATGTTGGCGGCTAATCCTTTCCCTGAAAGTGTCGTTTAGGAGGAAAAACTCGCTATCTTATTTTAGAAAATCTTAGGGATAGCCAATACCTCTTTAGTAAAATTCTAGGGATTCAAGGGTTTAGACTCCTCAAATTCTGAAGAGTCAGAATTTTCAACACTTTCCTTCAGTCATCTAGGGTAGGCATCAATGACGTTTAACAGCATTGAATTTGTAGTCCTTTTTGGGATTACCTATCTTCTCTACCGCCTCCTGCCTTTGCGTGGGCAAAACTTGACATTGTTGATTGCCAGCTATGTTTTTTACGCCTCTTGGGACGTGCGGTTCGTTTTTCTGATCGTCTTATCGACGGCAGTTGACTTCTACTGCGGCTCGATGATGGATACAGGTCGATTAACGCGAGCAAAACGCCGCACTGCTTCTTGGTTCCTCGTAGTCGCCGCCTTCTTATTCGTTACATTGCAATGGAGTGCGGTTCAGCTTAATGCAGCATCGCTAAACCTATCTGTGCAGTGGGCAAAACTTCTGCCTACTTCTTTGTCAGGCTGGTTAGTACTACTTGGGACGCTAGCACTGGTAGCTGCTGCTAACCTGTTTTATCCACGATTTACTTCGTTCCCGGAAAAACGGCGACGCAAGTTTTTCCTGTGGGTTAGTATATGCACCAACCTAGCACTCCTCGGCTTCTTTAAGTACTTCAATTTCTTCATTAGCAGCGCTGAAGGAGCAATTCGTGCGTTTGGCATTAATGCTGAACTCTTGCACTTAAACATTGTTCTGCCTGTAGGAATCTCGTTCTACACCTTTAAAACCATTAGTTATACAGTTGACATCTATCGGGGCAAGATGTCGGCAGCGCAACGATTTACGGACTTTGCTCTCTTCTTGGCTTATTTTCCGCCATTACTTGCTGGCCCCATTGATCGGGCGTCAGAGTTACTGCCTCAGTTCTCGAATCCGCGCCAGCTAAGTTTTAAGCAATCTGCCGAAGGTGTGTTCCTGATCTTATTCGGCTTGTTTAAGAAGGTCGCGATTTCTGACGGGGTGGCGGGTTCAGTCAATGCCATCTACGGGACTACTGGAACAGTTTCCTGGCTTGACGTCGTTGTAGCAACATTTCTCTACGCTGTTCAAATCTACTGCGATTTCTCTGGCTACTCTGACATGGCTAGGGGTGTATCGAAATTGTTCGGCATTGAACTAATGCTCAACTTCAACCTGCCGTATTTCTCAAAAGATCCCAGTGAATTCTGGCGTCGTTGGCACATCAGTCTTTCCACTTGGTTACGAGACTACCTGTATATCCCCCTCGGTGGAAACCGTAAAGGCGAGAGCAGAACCTATCAAAATCTGATGACGACGATGGTGCTGGGTGGACTGTGGCACGGAGCCGCCTGGAACTTTGTCCTGTGGGGATTCTATCAGGGGGCACTCCTGTGTGTGTATCGAGCCTTTGGTCCCAAAGGTAAGAAACAACAGACTAGCAAAAAGGGTTGGGGATTCTTAAGAGGGTTAGTTACAATTCTCTTCTTCTTTGTCCTTACTTGCTACGGGTGGCTATTGTTCCGAGCCACTTCCTTAGCACAAATTATCACCTTCACAAAAATTCTGTTTGTCGATTTCGGAAACTTCGCCCTCAGCGTACCAAAGCCACCGTTGCCTGTATTGTTGGGTCTTCCACTCCTGATTGGCTATGAGGTGGTTGAATACCTGACGGCCAATTCGCATCTTAAGCTGCGCTATCCAGTACCTGCCCGTGCAGCCGTTTACGCCGCACTAATCATTATTGTGTTGATGGGAGAGAGCAATGCACCTGCCCAGTTTATCTATTCCCAGTTCTAAGCCACCTGCAAGCAAAAAAAGAATCAGTAAGGCTGTCTTGACGGGACTGTGGATTCTGTTGTTCCTAGTGGTGTTCGACGTTTCAATCAACTTTCTCTTCCCCTATCCGTCAGACCCTCGCGTAACTTCTGCTGGTCAACTTAACACCTATTTTGAATATGGGCGCTCTGTCGAGGGAAAACTCGCACGGATGGTTGGTTCCACCGATGAATCGAGTTCATCGCTGGCAGTAGCTGGCTGGTTGGACCCAGAATTATGGAAAAAATTAAATCTACCTGTCAGCCGTGTTCCAGGTAAAGACTTGCTTGTTGCCATCTACGGCATGTCATTCTCAAATCACGTAGGCGAGGCAATGGAGGCGATGGATTCTAAGCTTGCGATCAGAGCGATCGCTGGTCCCGCAGCTCCCCCTAACTACTCATTTGCCGCCTACAATTTAGATCGGGCTAACCTCCAAGCTGATGTGGCAATTCTAGGAGTCCTCGCTTCCAGCGTCAAAGCTCTCAGAACCATGAACGGCATGACTTGGCAGTTTGAAGGTCCTGCTCCTTACACCTACCCACGATACTTGGTGGAAGACGGGAAACTGAAGGCAATATGGCCAAAGATTCTATCGCTTGCTCAACTCCGTGCTGCCCTCCATGACAAGCAACAGTGGGATGCATTTGTCACTCAGATGCAACAAGGCGATGAATTCTACAACTCATTTCTGTTCAAGCACAATTGGCTAGATAATTCTGTACTAGTACGTCTGATTCGCAGAGCTTGGGCACAGCGCCATCAAACAACAATTACAAGTCAAACTCATACTTCAGCTGGCTTCAATGCCCAAACAGATAGTCCGGTTTTAAGGGCAATGGTTAGCGATTTCGCCGCAATGGTCAAACGTGATGGCAAACTTCCAATTGTGCTGATTCTGAATGATCGGGGATATGACGACCATTTGTTCCAGGCGCTAAAGCCGACCTTAGAAAAGGATTCAATTCCCTACGTAAGTAGCCATAATATTGCTCCAGCTACTGATGTCAGCAACTTTGTTGCTGATGGACACTTCACCGAGAGTGCCAACAAATCCATATCAGAAGCCGTACTGAAGTTGATCAACGAGCATTTTCACCGGAGCGGATCAGGGGCTTTATCTGCTTCCTAGTAAGCTGCTAATCATTTAAGACGTTAGGAGTCAGAGTTTCCTGAGTTTCGCGCCGGAAACCAGTACAGGTTAGCGCAGAAAAGGTCAACAGGGAAGGCGAGGTGTACCTCGCCTTCCCTGTTGATTGCAAGTTTTAAACACTCAAGGTCTCAGCACCAAGTTGAATTCTCAATTGAGAGTATTTGTTGACTTCAACCTTCTTTCATGGATGCCATTTTACTAACTGATTGGAAAAGGCTCTGTGGTCAGTCCAACTAGCAGAGGATAGCTATAGTTATTAAAATGTTGAAATAGATTAATATTCATTGAGTTTATCTTTACACAGTCTTTAAATTTATCTTGGTTCTAGTCCCTAAAATTGTGGCATCTTATAGCTCAGGGCGCTTAAAAAAAAAGCGCTGCTACATTGGTGTACTTGTTTAAAACTTATGAGAATCTTGGTTACGGGTGGTGCTGGTTTCATTGGCTCCCATCTGATTGATCGGTTAATGGCACAAGGGCACGAAGTTATTTGTTTAGATAATTTCTATACTGGCCACAAGCGCAACATCCTTCAATGGCTAAATCATCCGAACTTTGAACTGATCCGCCACGACATCACTGAACCAATTCGGTTAGAAGTTGACCAAATTTACCATCTTGCTTGTCCGGCTTCACCCGTTCATTACCAATACAATCCAGTTAAGACAATCAAAACCAATGTCATGGGCACCCTGAACATGCTGGGGTTAGCCAAACGGGTAAAAGCAAGATTCTTTTTAGCCTCCACCTCAGAAGTTTACGGTGATCCAGAGGTACATCCTCAGTCAGAAGAGTACAGAGGCAATGTTAATCCAATTGGTCCTCGTAGCTGTTATGACGAAGGCAAGCGAGTTGCGGAAACGTTAGCGTTTGACTACCATCGGCAAAACGATGTAGAAATTCGTGTTGTGAGAATTTTTAACACTTACGGCACTCGCATGCTCGAAAATGACGGTCGAGTAGTCAGTAACTTTATAGTACAAAGTCTCAAAGGTATTCCATTAACGGTGTATGGCAGTGGTTCCCAAACCCGCAGCTTCTGCTATGTTTCTGACTTAGTAGAAGGACTAATGCGGTTAATGAATGGGGACTATACTGGACCCGTTAATTTAGGAAATCCCGAAGAATACACAATTTTGGAACTGGCTCAAGCTGTTCAGAAGTTGGTGAATCCTGATGCGGAAATTATCTTTAAACCACTACCTCAGGATGATCCGCAACGCCGCCGACCGGACATCACCAAAGCACAGTCTTTGCTGGGTTGGCAACCTACTGTACCCTTACAAGAGGGGTTGAAACTCACGGTAGAAGATTTTCGGAATCGCGTCGCCTCAGTTGAGAAACAACACCTAGCTTCGATTTAATTAATCTGGCTTAACTCAGGGTGCTGAAATTCAAAATATTCCAACAGGGTGCCTAAGCCATAATATTTGGACAATGAGGCTTCCCTGACTCCTATCTTGTATTAGCGAGGACTAGCCCCATGCGCGTTTGTGTCATTGGTACTGGATATGTAGGCTTAGTAACTGGTGCTTGCCTAGCTCATATCGGTCATCACGTCATTTGTGTAGATAACAACGAAGAAAAAGTCAAACTCATGAAAGCTGGGCAATCGCCCATCTATGAGCCAGGACTGTCAGAAATCATGCAAGCGGCGTCTCAGACAGGAAATCTGGAGTTTACCACAGACTTAGCGGCTGGAGTAGCTCACGGCGAAATTTTATTTATTGCGGTAGGAACACCTGCCTTACCAACGGGTGAAAGCGATACACGGTACGTCGAAGCGGTTGCCCGTGGTATTGGTGCCAATCTAAACGGTGGCTATAAGGTGATTGTGAATAAGTCAACAGTACCGATTGGTTCGGGTGACTGGGTACGCATGATTGTGCTTGATGGCGTTGTTGAACGCCAAAAAACTCTGGTGCCGGCGGGTGGCGTGCCTGAGGATAAGCCATTAGAAGCCATTGCGGCTGATTTTGATGTAGTTAGTAATCCTGAGTTTCTGCGTGAAGGCTCAGCGGTTTACGACACATTTAATCCTGATCGCATTGTGCTGGGAAGCACAAGTAAACGTGCGATCACCATGATGCAGGAACTCTATGATCCAATCGTAGAGCGCCAGGTGGCAGAGGATAAATCACTACCTTCTGTACCCGTGGTAGTTACGGATGTCAACTCGGCAGAGATGATTAAGTACGCGGCAAATGCGTTTTTGGCTACGAAAATTAGCTTTATCAATGAAGTCGCTAACATTTGCGATCGCGTCGGTGCTGATGTTACCCAAGTCGCTAAAGGTATTGGTTTAGACTCCCGTATTGGTAACAAGTTTTTGCAAGCGGGAATTGGCTGGGGCGGTTCCTGCTTCCCCAAAGATGTCTTAGCCTTAATTCATACCGCTGATGATTACGGTTACGAAGCCCAATTGCTCAAATCCACGGTAAGTGTCAACCAGCGTCAGCGTTTGATTGCTGTGGAAAAACTCCAGCAGGAACTGAAAATCCTCAAAGGAAAAACGGTTGGGCTTTTGGGCTTAACGTTCAAGCCTGACACTGATGACCTACGGGATGCCCCAGCACTGAATCTCATTGAGCAGTTGAATCGGCTGGGAGCAAAAGTCAAAGCCTATGACCCGATTATTTCCCAAACCGGAATGCGTCATGGATTATCGGGAGTGATTGTAGAGACTGACCCAGAACGGTTGGCAGATGGCTGTGATGCTTTAGTCGTCGTCACAGATTGGGAGCAATTCCGCAGGCTGGACTATGACAAGATGGCGAAGCTGATGAACAATCCTGTGATGATTGATGGGCGCAATTTTCTTGATCGCGAAGTGCTAGAAACGGCGGGTTTCCGCTTCCTGGGCATCGGTCGATAACTAGGGATTGGGAAGAGTGATTTTGGATGTTCGATTTGGTGATCGTGCAGATTTTGGATTGGAGAAGTTTGGCGATCTCGTAATGAGACCTCGTTTGAAGTCAGAGATGATCGAAACTGTACTGTCGTGCAATCCATCCAAAATGCTATTCCTCCTACTTTATTTATTGCCTGACAAGGGCACCCAACAAGTGCCCTGGCATTTCTCCTGCGCATCTACTCAAGTCCTTTTTGTCAGAGGCTGTGGTTAGTGGCGACTGACCTCCGAGTACTGACAAAACAATGTAGATTGGGCAATTTCCAGCAGTTTTCAATTCAGTGCAATACGGCTAAGGGCACACAGCCGTGTGCCTCTACAAGCATTGTGTACTTCAAATCCATTAATAAGCTATTCAGCATTTTAGTTGCATCATGCTGATCGCCAGAACGGGGTGGAACGCACAGAAGCACAGATGTATTTTGAATGACGATTATCTTTAGGACTTACGCAAAGATGCTCCATAGTGTAGGGACGAGACATGCCTCGCCCCTCACATGGTGGTTCAACAGTAAATTTGCGTAAGTCCTGAGCTGATACCTTATGCAGCCTTTTCTGCTAGGGCTAGCAAGGCTCGGCATGCTAATCCTAATTGGAACACAACAGCTCTAAGTGTTGTGTTTAGCTGTTACCGTATTGATGTAGAGTCTTTGTAATTAGACTAAGCTTTTTCTAGATTACGACTATCTAAAGATAGATTTAAAGACAGATGTTAATACATCAATGGGCATAGATCAAGCGAGCAAGTATTTCTTTATCAAAACTTTGCAAAAATTCCTGATAATTTATCAACGCTTTACGCAAAAGTGCTGCTATAGCCACTAACTTTAAAAGTTGAAGCCAGTAGGAAGTTCATGCGACTGCCATCTCTTCTACGAACTTTTCAGCGAGGTGCGGTAGTTAGCTTAAACAGTTGAATTCTCCTAACCCCTAGCTTGAAGCATCACAACTAATACTTGAAACTCGTCAGTGGGAAACTATCTCTATGTCTAGGTCTCCACTCAAGAAATTTGTGCTCACACCAGTAGTGCTTTCGGCAGCAGTTTTTGGCGCACTGACTTTACCACTAGCTATCTTCGGCTCAAAACCTGTAATGATCCAAGTGCAACAAGAGCAAGTGTATCAAGGTCAACTCAAAGATATTGCGGCTCCTTACCTGGGTTTGGCAGGTCTAATCAGTTTAGGAGTAGGCATCGCTAATGTCGCTGTTCTAGGCTGGCAGGTCTCTTCCCGCCAATCATCTCAAGTGGAGGCAAAACTATCGACTCTGGAGCAAAACCTTAAGGAAAAAGAAGAATTGTTAGAGGAACTCAAATTGTCGGAATCCCGGCTAGAAGCTTCTGGACTGAGGGTGTTTTTGGATGAGGAAGTGACACCACAGCTAGCAGAAAAGGCACCCGCAGCAAGCCTTGCTACTTCTAATCAAGTTGAACCCCTCGTGATTACAACTCAACCCGTTGAAGCTCTACCTGTGGAAGCACGCCCAGTCTCCGTGCAAGCAGCAGCGCAGCGATTTGTCAGTAGTCAAACGTTCCTAGGCTTCGCTCGGACGAAGAATGCGATCGAGCTATCTAATCAGGCTCAATCAGTTACACCTAAAGATGTGGAACAACTCCACACTCAACTCCAACAAATTATGGCTCAGATGGCGTCTTTACAAATGGCTCTTGCTGCAACGCCACTAGCCGTAGAGTCTGAGGAGGCAGTATCTACTCAACACATGCTTTAGTACTGCATACCTTTATGTTTGCCACTACACTATTTTGCTTGTGGCTAGCTACATAATGCGGGGAGATGGGGGAGGACGGAGATGAAATCACCATTTTGCTTGTGGCTAGCTACCTAATGTGGGGAGATGGGGTAGGAAGGAGATGAAATTACCTTCTACCCATATCTTTACTCAATAAGCTTTCCAACCTAACATGATTGCAACTTAGTATCAGCTGTTGTTAAATAAGTGTAAACTGATGAACCCCTATACCTAGGCTTGCAAAGGAGGGTAGTTCAGCAGGAATTAAACACAAGTAATATGAGTCGCCGAATACCACTCTCTTCGCTGAAGTGGCCACAGGGTGTAGGGCAAAGATTTATCAGCCAAACAACCCTGGCAATAACATCAATCCTCCCTAATTGCCCTCGATTCTCTGCATTGAGTTCGCTGATATCGATTAATTTACTTGGTGTTGGGTCAGTCGCCATTTTTTTTGAGTTGGGAGGAAGCACCATTCAACCCGCTCAAGCCAATCTTCCTGAACAACAGGCAACGCGTTTAGAGCAGAGTCAGGCATCTCAACCTAATCATTTCAAGGAATCCCTGGCTCAAAAGAATGTTAGCGGTAGCGCAGCGACTTCGGAGGAGTTAGCGGATTCGTCGAGCATCACGGAACTATCTCGTACTCTAGAGGAGAATCCGAAGGGTAGGGAATTGTTGGCTTTAGTCCAAGGGGATACAGTAGTTGAGCCTTTGTCAGGAGAGGTTCCGGCAACCTCATCGCCCCAACTGGCCGCGCCACCAGTTGTCCAGCCCAGTTCCACTTCAGTCAGCAAGGAATCATCAGTTACTCCAAAAAGTGCGGATAATTCTAATCTGGGTTCACAGCGAATGTCAGCAGTGAGTCAGATTGGCTGTACTAGCGAAACGATCTGTAGCCAGGCAGTCCCCTCTCCAATGCCGATGGTGCCTTCCGATAGCTCTAATTCAGCATTGGCGCAACTCCCTTACTTCTTACAAACCCCACTTTCTCCGTTAGTGCAACCAACTCCGAGTTCTGTGGATTCTAATCCCTCTAATCCAACGTTGGGGCAGCTTCCTTCCTTTCCACAAACTCCATCAGTGCCAGCAACGGTGCTGCCGATGGGTGCCAATACCTACAACCCAACCGGGGGACAGTCTCCTTACTTCCCACAAACTATACTCTTGGTACCCGTGCCAGCAATGGCGCTGCCGATGGGTACCAGTAGCTACAATTCAACCGTAGAGCAGTTTCCCTATTCACCACAAACTGCGCTGCCCCTGCCTGCTCCCCTCCCGCCTAACCAAGCAGGTTTTAATAACTACAATCCAACTGGGGGGCAGCCTGGTTACTTACCCCAAACTGTGCTCTTAATGCCAGTACCAGCAACGGCGCTGCCCACGGGTGGCAATACCTATAATCCAGCTGCGGGGCAGCCTGGTTACTTACCCCAAACTGTGCTCTTAATGCCAGTGCCAGCAACGGGGCTACCCACGGGTGGCAATAGCTATAATCCAGCTGCGGGGCAGTCTGGTTACTTACCCCAAACTGTGCTCTTAATGCCAGTGCCAGCAACGGCGCTGCCCACGGGTGGCAATAGCTACAATCCAGCTGGGGGGCAGCCTAGTTACTTACCCCAAACTGTGCTCTTGATGCCAGTACCAGCAACAGCGCTGCCCATGGGTGCCAATAGCTATAATCCAGCTGCGGGGCAGTTTCCCTACTCGCCACAAACTGCGCCACCCCTGCCTGCTCCCCTCCCAACCAACCCAGTAGGTTTTAATAATTACAATCCAACCGTAGGGCAGTCCCCATACTCACCACAAATTGCACCACCCCTCCCAACCAACCCAGTAGGTTTTAATAATTACAATCCAACCGTAGGGCAATCCCCATACTTACCACAAACTGCGCCGCCCCAGCCTGCTCCCATCCCGCCCAACCCAGCAGGTTTTAATAACTACAATCCAGCTGGAGGACAGCCCCCTAACTTCCAACAAACTCAGCCACTACCCCCTAATCCTCCTAACCCAAACTTCACCCCACCACCTGCCACTCCTACAAGCAAGTTAGGAGAGGTGCCATCCACTCAACAACCCTCCCTGAGTCGTAGAACAGCTTTGACTGAACCTTCGTTACAACTACAGGGAATTTACATAAACCAAGGCGACCAATCCTCAGCACGAGCACGCCTGTCTGGGCTTTATCCCCTTAATCCTCAATTGCAGTTTGGTGCCACTCTCGATCTGATTACTGGGGAAGACATCTTTGCTGACTCCCGTGGAGAGGGGTTGAATATTAATCAGCTTTATTTTGCGGCTGCTCCTTTTGCCGACGTGCCTAACCTTCGCTTTGTAGTGGGTCAGTTAGATTTAACATCCTACTTTGATCGCAACAGCTTTGCTAAAGATGGGGCAAGAGACTTCTTTAACCCAATTTTTCAGACTAATTCCGCCTTGAGTACGACTGGAATTTCGTCTCGCCCAGGCGTTCTGGTTAATTGGACTTTGACGGATAATATTGAGGCCAAAGCAGCCGTCTTCTCATCGGCTCAGAATATTGGTGACTTCTCCCTAGATGGATTTGCTGGAGAAATCGGTATCCGCTATGGCAATGCAATTATTCGTGGTACTTATGCCTCCGATCAAGATGCTGGTTTACGGGATGGGTTCCGAGAAATTTTCCGAATTCGTAGGGGCACAGATCAATTTGGACTATTGCCATCGGATCGTGAACAGTCCTACGGTATCAATGCAGAAGTCTTTGTTCCTCAACTGAACATGGGACTGTTTGGTCGCTATGGTCGCTACGAAAATCGTGCAGTGGCTCTAGGGGCAGATACCTACAGTATCGGGCTTAATTTCTTGGATTTGTTTACCCAGAATGACCGACTAGGATTAGCTTATGGTCGAAGCTTATCCAATGATCAGCTGCGTCGAGAGGCTGGGGATAAGGTTCCAGACGTGTTAGAGCTATTCTATGATTTTCGATTTTTACCCAATCTTCGGATTGGTTTCACGATTCAGGAACGAAATGGATTTTCTGAGACCTATGGCGGCTTTCGCGTAAAAACAGAGTTCGACGTGACTCCTCGTGGGAGATTGGCTCAATGAGTCAAGTGAGCGATCGCACTGGCAAACAATTCCACGGCTGGATAAGTGGAGGATTGTGCCTAGTTTGGTTAGGGATAGCTGGAATAGTGGTAAGTGCATCAGTTTTTGAAAGCATTCCTCCTGCCTTAGCTCAGATGATACCTGTAGCTATACAAGAAGCCTTTACGCTTCTGAGACAGGGGCGAGTCATGGATGCAATTAATGCATTTGAGCAAGCTCTGCGTCGTTATCCTCAGTCCTTAACAGCCAAATTAGGTCTAGCCATTGCCTACAGGCGGCAGGGGCTGATTCCACAAGCGTGGCAAGCTTATCAAGATGTACTAGAGCAAGATCCAAACAACAAATTAGCCTTAAAGAGCATTGGTGTACTGGGGACTTATCGCTCTGAGTGGCAGGTACGGGGAATTGAGGCACTCACCACCTTGCTGAACTTAACGCCCAATGACACTGAAGCTCGTGGTCTTCGGGCGTTGCTGTATGGTTATCAACAACAATTTGCTGAGGCGTTAGCAGATTATCAAATTGTGCTGCAAAGTAACCCCACACCGGACATAGTGCTGGGTGCCGCCGAAACTTACACCAATAGTGGCAACCCTCAACAGGGACTTGAATTATTTAACCGCTATCAAGCGACTGGGAAAGCGATTATTGGGTATTCCGCGATCGCCTACGCCCGCGCCCTACGAGAAACTGGTAATCCGGCTCAGGCAGTACAAGTCCTAGAGACGACGCTTCGAGCATCCAACAAACTGGACGACCTCGGTATCCAGACTCGTGCAGCACTGTCTCAGGCGTACCTTGCCAATCAACAGCTTAATGAAGCCAGAGCAATATTAGTGGCATTGCAAGGTAGACCAGAGGCTATTTTACCCTTGGCGCGATCGCTTAATGAAATCCGTACTCAGACCAATGACCCCACCCTATCTGAACAAGTTGCTAATCTCTACAATCAATCCTTAACGACGACTCCCAAGCCTGATCCAAAGCTGGTGCGCGAGGTGGCTGATGTCTTCAGTTCAATACCACAACAACGCCAAACAGCCCTACAACTGTATCAACAACTAGCTGCCAGCCAACCCAATGACCGGAGTCTATTGGTGAAACAGCTGGTACTGGCAACTCAGTTGGGTATGATTTCTAAACCTGAGTTAAGGGCACGTCTAGCTATGGCACTGCAACAGCTACCCACAGACGCGATCAAGCAGAGACAGTTGGCGCAAGCCTTAGTAAGAATCGACCCACCTGGACCAGAATTCCTACCCGTCTACCAAAGCCTAGTGGCAGCAGGCGTCAATCTACCCTTCTTGAATTTCAGAATTGCTCAGTTGTTGATCGAAGGCAATAATTTGGTAGGAGCCAGAACTGCCTTGGCGGCTTATGTAACAACACCTGAGGGCTCTAGGGATTTAGCGCCGCAGTTGCTAGCGGCAGAGATTGAGCGTCGTGAAGGAAACTTAGAAGCCAGCGCCCAGCGTTACCAAGGGTTGATTACTAGTAACCGAGCCGACATGGATGTTCTCAATGCTGCTCTGCGGGGGTTAGCAGGAATACGCGTTGCCCAAAGTCGCCCCAGAGAAGCTGTAGCACTTTATGACCAGCTGATAGCGCGTAATCCTCAAGATTTGACGTTTCAGCTAGCACGAGCCACCATTGCCTACCAAGCTAAGCTAATACCTGAGGCACAAGCCGAGGCGGCTCTCAACTACTGGCTACAAACGCAACCCGCTACGAATGCACCATCAGAACTATTTACCTTGACTGGTCTACTGCCTCCTGAACCCAGACGGGAACCTTTGTATAATGCGCTGGTTCAACTTGATCCGAACAACATACCAGTGCAACTTCGATTACTTCAGGTTATAGCCAAGCGAGACCCAGCTCAGGCAAAGGCACGGGTAACTCAATTGGTGGCTCGCGATCCAAACAACTTGGGTAACTACTTGTTGCAAGGACAACTCGCTCAGGGTATAGATGAGTTAGACATTGCCAGCAAAGCTTACCAGACTGTTTTGTCAGCTATGCCCTATAACCTAGAGGCATTGTCTGCCTTAGGTGGAATTCGGTTTCAACAACGACGCTTTGAGTCTGCCAGCGAGTTGTATTCGCAAGCACTTGCCCTCAAGCCGGATGACTTGGCAATACGCCAGTCACTCGCTAGCCTAAAGGCAGTTCAAGACCAGCAGCTAGAGGCACTTACCGCGCTAGAGGCGCTGCAAGTGGAACAAATTCAAAGGGGTGCTCCATCGAGTGACTTGTCTCGCCAAATCCAGCAAATCCAAGAAGGATTCCTGCAACGGCGGGGGTTCCAGCCTCCCTGGGAACGTTATTGAGCGATTCAAAATTCAAAATGCTCTAGCCCAATAGTGTCAAGCCTTTTATCAATTTCTAGATAAAACTTGTAGGCGCGACAGCTTAACCCACAAGCCCTAAGTAGTTTGAAAATGCTGGTTTTAGTATTAGTGTTACGATTGGCGAATTTTTTCAAAGGGTCTCAGTGGTGTCTGAGAGCTGTTACCGCTATTGCGGTTTTGATCAGCCTGGCTGGCTGTATTTCTAAATCCTCTACAGACCAGCCCAAAACACCTGAATCCTCGTCAGCGGGACAGCCCGAAGCGTCGGCATCACCGTCACGGAAGGCAACTGTATCGTCATCGACAAGTTCCCCCTCCTTGCCGGAATCGACGGCAAATCGAGAGCTACTCGAACAAAGCTGGGTCATCTACCGACAGCAATTTATTCAAGAGGACGGGCGAGTGATTGACTACCAAGATAGCGATCGCTCTGTCTCGGAAGGGCAAGCGTATGCCATGTTACGCGCTGTATTAATCAATGATCCGACCACATTTAACCTTACCTTGAAATGGGCAGAAAACAATCTGCGCCGACGTTCTCCTACGGGTGCTTTCACCGACCAGCTATGGGCTTGGAAGTGGGGAAAAAACAAAGACGGGAAGTGGGGAGCGATCGACAAAAATTTTGCCAGCGATGCCGATATTGATGCCATTACGGCTCTTATTCTGGCCTCCCGCCGTTGGAATCGCCCGGAATACTTGGACATAGCACGTACTAAGCTACAGGATTTGTGGAAGTTTTCCACTATAGCGGTACCAGGAGGCAAGCGCTATCTCCTACCTGGGCCAACAGAAGCGTTTGTACCTTCACCAACTACTCTTTACCTCAACCCCTCTTATCTTGCCCCTTATGCGTTTCGCCTGTTTGCTCAAGTAGACTCTGCTCATGACTGGCTGAGTTTAGTAGACAGTAGCTATCAGGTGCTCGAAAAGTCTTCTCAGGTTTCTACTGTAGGCTTACCCAGTGATTGGATCGCGCTCGACACTAAAACTGGCAAATTCCAACCACTACCGCCGTCCAGTAAACTTCAAAGTGTGTATAGTTTTGATGCCTACCGTGTTTGGTGGCGGGTCGCTTGGGATGCCGCCTGGTTCCAGTCATCCGAAGCAGAACGCTATTTGCGCACAGCCACAAAACATCTCCAAACTTTATTAGGCACTTCATCACGCCTTCCTGCTGCCATCAACCTCCAGGGAAAGCCAACTGTAAATTATGAGGCGACTTCCCAATACGCCATGCTTTATACTGCTCTCAGCTCGATCAATCCAGCTACTGCCCAGCAGCTTCTGGATAAAAAACTATTACCTCGATATAAGCAAGGGATTTGGGATGATGAATCAGCATACTACACTCAGAACTTGGCGTGGATAGGGCTGTTACCCCCCACTGTCATTGACCCCCAACTCCTACGAACCCAGTAGAAATGAACGGTTGTAGGTTAAAGGTTAGAAGGTTATAACTTCCAACCTTTAACATTCCGACCTTCCAACTTTCTTCGTGCATTACCCTATGAAACGCTTGTTTCGGTGCTCTCGACCCACAACGGCTGCGCGTTATCGTGGGCAACGTCGAACTCCACGACACACAAGTCTCTACTCTGCTCTCCGAGAAAGACTACAGCGAACGGGGAATAGGATAACTAGGCAGCTAACCTACCAAGCTACGAAAAAACGGCGATCGCGTCCGCTCTTGTGGCTGTTCGTCCTATGCAGTGTATTAGTCTTAACATTGGGGATGACAGCCTCCTTGGGAACGGCTCAAGGTGACCGTAGCCTCAAAGAGCAGGAAGACCAGTTTATCCGCCAGTACGACTTACCTACCGCGCCAGCTGAGCCTCCAGTCTACAAGCCTCGACCCGCTCCCCCGCCTAAAGAAAGTCTTCCTGCCCCTAAACAGGAGAGCCGTCCTCTACCTAGAGAAGAAAGCCCTCCCCCACCACGACGACGCAGTGCCCCACCGCCACCACCGCGAGAGGAGGTTGCCCCTCAGCCGGCTCCCCCACCCTCAGCGGTAGAAGAGCCGCCCCCGATGCGTCGCTCCGAACCTGTACAAGAACCAGCAGAAACTCCTCGCGATCGCGACATTGAGCCGAGTCAACCTTCGCGTCCGCCAAAGGAAAAGCCGAAACGTAGTAGCCGCGATCGCATTAGCGAAGAGACTTCGGAAGAGCTAGCAGAGCCATCAGACACCGCGAAGGATTCCGAACCTCTCCCAGAGGGCCAGTACGCTATGGAATTCAATCGCGCTCCTGTGGTGGGCAATCGCTTCCGCTTGCAAGGTACTTATTCAGAAGCACGAGTTGGCTTTACCCGTCCTCGTGGTTGGAAGCTGCAATCGACCAAAGCCTTAATCCGGTTTCAGCATTCACCCGCTTTATTGGCCAATCGCTCTAATTTCACAGTACGGCTCAACGATAGGAGTATAGGTAGCGTACCCCTCAACCGTAAGGAGTCCGAAGTGGGAAGCGTGGCGTTCAATATTCCACCCACTCTCATTCAGGACTACAATGAACTCGCCATTGTCGCACAGCAGAATAACGACCCCCAATGCAGTGACCCTGGTGATCCTACACTATGGACTGAGGTTCTACCTGATTCAAAATTACTGTTTAAATACCAGTCTCAACCCATTCCCCTGAGCTTTAAGCGCTATCCCTATCCCTTCTTTGATGAACTCAGCTTAGAACCCAATCGTATCGCTTACCTACTGCCGAAGGTCAATGACGCTTGGTTAACAGCAGCACCTCGGTTTCAGGCGGCTCTCGGTAGACTAGCTGATTTCCATCCCATGGAGACTCGCTTAGTTAAAACCCTCGATGAAGTGCAGTCAAACGAGCGATTAGTCATCATTGGTACCCCAGCTGCTCAGCCGGCGTTGAAGTCTTTGGCTGTGCCCTTTAAAATCGCGGCTAACGAGATTCTGGATAGGAATAAGATTCCCCTACCTGAGGATGTTGGGGTGCTAATGCTGACCACAACTCAAGAAGGTGGTGTCCCTGTTTTAGTCGCTACGGGAAATGGGCCAGAAGGCGTTGCCAAGGCAGCACAGTTTTTGGTGCAACCGGACGCTAGTAAACTTGGTACCGGTCAGGCAATCTTAGTCAACAACCTCAAAGACGTACCAACACCGTCGCCTCGTCAGTGGTCTCGTTATCTACCCGAAAAAAATTCTTTTACGCTCAGCGAAATCAAAACCCAAATTAACAACAAGCCATTTGAAGATATCACGGTTCGCGGTTCTGGAGCACCGCCGATCGAGATTGATTTTCGAGCCTTACCGGATGATCGGTTTAAACGAGGGAGTTCCATGAATCTGGTGTACAGCTATGGTCCGCAAGCCAACCCTAGACTCTCTACTGTAGAAGTATTGCTGGATGACACGTTCATCGGTGGAGCACGGTTAACCTCTGAGGAGGGAGCTACGCGACAAAGCCTCAAGGTGGATCTACCTGCCAAGTTGCTCAAGCCTACCTCCAAAATAAAAGTTGCCTTTCGTCTTAACCCTAGAGAAGTAGGACGTTGCGGTAAGTCAACAGACCAGCAACTTACGGGTACACTTCATGCCGATAGCAGCTTTAACCTCAATCGAGAAATTTCTGTGCAACTGCCAGATCTGGAACTACTACGGTCAGGGTTTCCATTTGCAGCTCCTCAAGATTTGTCGAGTACGGCAATTGTGCTGCCGAATTCTCCCTCTAATACAGATTTGCTCACACTGCTCGCCTTTAGCGAACGCTTGGGACGCTTGAGCCGATCAGATTCAGTCAAGCTAAAGGTCTACACGGCTGATAGCTTGCCTGCCAATCTCTCCAAGACTCACCATCTTGTAGGAATTGGTACTCGCGAGAAATTTCCTTTTCCCAAAGCGCTTGAGTCCGGTGATTTCCGCTTGAGTAAAGCGTTTTCGCGCCAGTCGAGTCAAGGAATTATCCAAACTCTACCGGATACGGACGGTGTGATTAAGGAAATTATCTCTCCAGATAACGGTAATCGCGTACTTTTGGCTCTCAGCGCTCAAACTGAGAAGGGTTTAGACCGGGTACGCCAGATTCTCAGTAAAGACCCCTGGTTCTTCCAGCTTCGGGAAGATACCGTGCTGATCAGCAGCGACCAGCCAAACCCCTCTGCTTATGAACCTGATGCGTATAAGCTTGAGTTTTTGCAACGTGCTCCCTGGAAAAAGCGCATAGAAAACACCACTTTGCTGGATAATGTATCTCGCTTTCTTCAGGAGCACTGGTTTTTACTCCCTGTAGGCATTGTCGCAATCGCGCTTCTGCTTTACGGTACTGCTCAGCTGTATCTCAAGCGCCTAACTGACAAGAAGAATCATTAGTACATTGCTAATTGTTCAAAAGCCATTATCCATTATTCCCTCGGGTGACGCTCCTGCGTCGCTACCGCTACGAAGTACGCCAGTCGCTCCTGGGGGTTCCCCCAAGACCGCGCTGGCTCACCATTAGCCATTAGCCATTAGCCCAATGTCTTTTTCCTCCTTCAGATCTCGGTTGATGCGGCATAGGCATCAGCGTCTCTCGGTAACCCATTGGCTCATTGAACGCCTTCCTCGGTTTTTTAACGAAGCGTTTGCTGAGGTAGGGTTGCGCCAGTTGAAGTGGATTATTTTGCTACTGCTGTTTTTATCCGTTCCCTTGATTATTACGCCACTGGAGATTTGGCAGCAGGGCGTTGTGGCGTTGGTGTTAGTAGTACTTGGTCAGAAGGTTGTGCAAATAGAATCGCGGCAGTCTGATCAGGAAACCAGTGAATATCTCCACTTGTTTTTGGTATGGCTGAGTCTCGTAACAACGCTACGCTACCTTTACTACCGCACGAGCTACACCCTGAACTTTAATAACTGGATTAACGGACTATTTTGTCTGTTGTTGTATGGGGCAGAGCTATATGCGATCGTGACCCTCATACTCGCTTACTTTCAAACCCTGAAAATTAAAGACCGCGAACCCGTTGATCTTTCAATTTTTCCTCAAGACCAATGGTTTAAAGTCGATGTCTACATCCCGACCTACAACGAAGATGTTGGAATTGTCCGTAAGACAGTGCTAGGAGCTTTAGCCCTCGACTATCCAGCAGACAAAAAACGAGTTTATGTCTTGGATGATGGTCGAGCCGAGAAATATAGAGCACGTCGGGAAGAGTTACGCCAAATGTGCGAAGAACTCGGCGTAACAATGTTGACTCGCGACAACAACGATCACGCTAAGGCAGGTAATATCAACACGGCATTTCGCCGCACCGACGGTGATTTAGTCCTAATTCTCGACTGCGACCACATCCCATCGCGACAGTTTCTTCAGCATACAGTGGGCTTTTTCTTTGACCCAAAAGTAGCGTTTGTGCAGACTCCCCACTGGTTCTATAACCCTGACCCGTTTGAGCGTAACCTACTTACTGGGGGTAAAATCCCAGTGGGTAATGAACTGTTTTATAAAGTACTGCAAAAAGGCAACGACTTTTGGAATGCCGCCTTTTTCTGTGGCTCAGCGGCTGTGATTCGCAAAGAATACGCGCTCCAGGTTGGGGGAATTGCCACTGAAACGGTTACAGAAGATTGTCACACGGCGTTTCGGTTACATTCTCTGGGATACAAGTCAGTTTACTACGACAAAATAATGGTGGCTGGCTTAGCACCAGAGAAGTTTTCCTCGTATGTCGGTCAGCAAGTTCGCTGGGCACGGGGCATGGCTCAAATTCTGCGGCTGGAAAACCCACTGCTCAATCCTAAGCTGAATCTGACATTGCCTCAGCGCCTTTGCTATTTCAGTGCAACGTCGCACTTTTTCTATGGGTTTCCTCGGTTGATGTATGCGATCGCTCCTACCCTGTTTCTATTATTTGGCATCAACCCGATTCAAGGTTTGGGTTCAGAAACCTTAGCCTATGCTCTTCCCCATATTCTTCTCGCCTTGAATGCCAACTACATCACCTACAAGTACGTCCGGTTTTCCTTCTGGAACGAGGTTTATGAATTTGTAATGGCGTTCCAGGCAGGGTATGTCACCTTAATGGCGCTCATCAACCCCAAATTGGGTTCATTTAACGTTACTGACAAGGGACTGACAGTAACCAAGCGCTACTTTGACTGGGAGTCGATGCGTGGCCTTTTGGTGGTGACGGCACTCGTCATTGCCTCCTTACTCGCCGTCCCCTTTTGGCTCATACTACGTCCAGAGGATAGCGAAGCAGTTCTGGTCAACGCCATGTGGTGCATCTTTAACTTGATTTTGCTGCTCGCTTCTTTACTGGTTGCCTTCGAGCAACCCCAACTACGCCAGACGCACCGTTTACAGCGACGCCTTCCTGCTGTGATTTACACGCCTGACAAGAATTGGATTGGTAAAACCATCAATGTGTCTGAAAGTGGTGCTCTAATTGCCTTAGATAGCTGGCCGAACTTACCGGATGAAGTGGAAGTGGAGCTAATCGGCGATTTTGGAGCACGGACATTTCTAAATGGGCGAATTATTCGGGGAACGCCTATAAGCGAAACTGAAACTTTATTGGCAATTGATTTTGTTAATCTGGCTCAAACTCAGCTAGATGCTTTAGCCGTGGTGCTATATTCCGATGTCAAGGAGTGGTACTCCCAGAAGCGCGAATATGTAGACCGACCACTGGCTTCCTTTAAGTTTCTTGCCATGAGTCTGACTCGCGCTTTGCGCGAGTTCCAAGCTGAGACTGGCAGGAGGGTGCGAAAGCATGTGCAAGCGGATGCTCAACTGTACTGGGAGGAGCACTTTTTTCCTGGGGAAGTTACCGAATTTGGGGCTAGGAGTTTACGGATCGAATTAGATGGCAACGTTATATCGTCTACGAACACGCTTCAAGAACAAGACTTACAGAAGATGCAGCAAGACAAACCAGTTGTGGGTTTGTTAGTGAGTAAAGAGACAATCAATCTGTTACCGAAGCGGTTTTTGGCTCAAGTCGTAGCAATAGAACTGTTGTCCGTTCAAGAAAACACTGGCTCTACTCGTAGGAAAGTTGCAATTGAGTTAAATTTCCCAGAGAGATTCAATGAACGACAGGCAGACAAAATTAAACAACTTTTGAAAATACTGTAGTAAGCCATTCAAAATCAGTAATCGGTTTGCATGATGAGAGCCAGGCGAGACAGGGGAGGCAGGAGAAGCAGGGGGAAACGAAGATGCTATTTAAAGGCACATCAGCTTAGGAGTCGCGCTAAAATAACTTACCGATTTAACTGATGTTAGGAACAATCGACTATGCAACTAAGAACCGCTATATTGCTGATCTTGATGAGGAAAGGGTTAATTTCCTCACCTCCTCATCACTGCATTTTTGATTCAGTGCAAGAATTTATTACGTTGAGACAGATACTTGCTGAGGTCGATAATCAGACCCAAGCTTGTTAGCACAGAATCCTAACTCTTGGCTTTGCCCCGGTTCGATTACCTGTGCCCAATCCAAGGGAGTGACCACATACTGTGAGCCTTGCGCTTTGAAACTACCATTCCAACTATTATTAATGGCAGCTTGATTCATGTTGAATTTCACTTGCCAGTCGCGAACGGTAGTATTGCCCTGATTGGCAACCTGTAAGCTCATGCAAAAACCGTCTTGCCAATCTGAATGCATGTTAGACGCCACTTTCAGCTGAGACGAAGCCGTTTTAGAAAGACTTTTAGCTGTTGTAGGGACACTAAAATTGGATTTGGAACTTGAAGTTGAACTGATGGCAGCGACAGAGACTTGTCGAGGCTGGTAATCAGCTCCAAGCTTGTTAGCACAGAATCCTAACTCTCGGCTTTGTCCTGGCTCGATGACTCGTCCCCAATCCAAGGGAGTAGCCACATACTGTGAACCTTGGGAGTTGAAACTACCGTTCCAACTATTATTGATGGCAGCCTGATTCATCTGGAATGTCACTTGCCAATCCCGAATGCTAGTGTTTCCCGAATTGGTAACCTGCAGATTCACACAAAATCCCGATTGCCAATCTGATTGCATGTTAGAGGCGATCTTCAGGGAACCTTGAGTTGGGGAGGGAGTAGGAGTAGGTTGTAGGCTTGGAGTTGGGGAGGGAGTAGGAATCGGTTGTGGACTTGGAGCTGGAGAGGGGGTAGGAATCGGTGGAGAGGTTGAAGGAAAGTTGAGTGCAACTAGCACGCCTTGAAGCAGTTCTTGCTTCGAAGCATCAACACTAACCCAGTCATCTTGCAGGATGCCGCCCGTATCAACGCTGTTAGGATTCCAACTCCAGTAGGCGAAGCTCAAATCTTTTTGACGGATGAAGTCCACAAGCTTCCGTTGCCAAACACCTTCCTTGGAGCTAGGGTCTATCTGCCGCCCGCCAAACTCTCCAATCAAGATAGGAGCAATTCCTTTGGTAGCAATATAGTTCCATCCAGTTTCCCAACGGCTTTCGAGATTGTTGGGAAAAGTTGGTTCGGAAAACCATGGCTGATTGAAGACTCCTGGGCCGTACTCATGGGGAGAATAGACTAGCTTGTTGGAACGTGACAATCGTACTGGGAAGCGATCAACCCCCTCCAGATTGGCACCCATCCAGTGGTACTGTAGCTTCTGACCAGGAACATTCCTCTCAACACCTTCAACGACAATCAGCCAATTAGGGTTGACGTTGAGAATAGCATTGCCAGCCCGCTCTGCTGCCAGTCGCCAATCAGTTGCTTGGTCATTTGTACCCCAGCTAGCTTGACCATGAGGCTCGTTTTTCAGGTCAGCTCCAATCACGTTAGCTTGATTTTTGTAACGGGTTGCCAACAGTTTCCAGGTGTCAATCCAGTCAGCTTCGGTAAACCCGTCACCGTACCACAACTCCGGAATACGTTGGTCATTAAGCCGATGAGAATCCAGTAGAATTAACAATCCCTGTCGATCAGCCTCCTGAACAACGGCATCCATCACCTCTAAGGGTGATTTACCTTGCAGGTCTTTATTACTGCCGATGCTGTAGTCAATGCCCATTACATTGGAGGCTCTCAGAGATTGCACCGAGTAGGGAAGCCGGATCACGTTGTATCCTAAGCTTTTGATTTGCCCCAACATGTCCTTGTAATCCCGCTTCCACAAGCCATCGGGAGCATGCAATCCTGTCTCTATACCAAACCAGTTCACTCCTCTAAGTGATACTGCCTTACCCGTGGCATCGACGATTTTTGAGCCTTGAGCTGAAAGCGGTAGCTCAATTCTTATTGGCGAACTAATTGCCTGCACAGGACTGGGAGAAAACCAAGCAAACCCAATGTGCGCTAACAGCGCTAAGGCGAACCCAACCCAGATCATTGTTGAGTCGGCTCTAAAACCAGTTCGTTTCTCCTTAGGAACGTGTTGCAATACGCCCCTACTGTGTTTTGTGTGTCGCGATCGCACTACGTGCACATTTCGTTCCTTTGCTACTGCCGTACCCCAATTGGCAAAGGAACTATGCTGATGCGAATGCGATAACCCTAGCGATCGCATGATATTGGACAAAGTCTTACGCAGTTGAAATTGTCTCAAGCGATCAAGACCCGTCAGCATGAATACTGATGTGACGCGGGTAACGTGCGAGAGCTGCTGAAAAAATCTAGACATATTTGTTGCTTAACTTGGTAAGAACAAGAGAACTAAACTGAACTAAACCTCTTGCATAAATACCAAAGTGATGAGCTATCCCTTTTTCAGTTGTAAAGTCAAAATGTCGTCAGACTGACTTTTGCAAGAGGTCTACTCAACGCATGATTGGCTAGATGTTGTGAGCATTTATTGTCCGTCACCCTTGCTAATTTGACAACTTCTAGCTCAGTTGAGTTCCCAATCATTACACCCGTCGATGCAAGTAGTCACTTCTAATTTTAAAACTATCAGCCAATTCAATTTCTACTTAGGTTTTCAGAGAATAGACAGTATGAGTAACGCTATAAACAAAGACTATGCAAGGACTCTAGATTATGTTTCCTATCAAGTTATCTACTAAGGTAGCTTCACAATAAATTTATATAGAGATGGCTATCTTTAGCATAACTTCATGAAGAAGAAACAATATTGTAATTAATTTTATTAAAAACAGCCTAAATTTATGATAGATCATTTCTCCTGCTAACCAATAATTGAAACTAGCATTAATACGAATTTACAGCCCAAATTAGCAATAAGGAGAAAGAATTAAGGGATAAAACCCAACTCTGCGAAAGTAAATTCTCGAGCCTGGTACGAGGCAGATCGTTATCTCCAAAGTTGATAAAGCGTGATCGCCTTGTTGGAAACAGCGACAGTCGTGGTACTGTTCAACGTGAGTTTTACAATGGTAGAAAAACAAAAAAAGAGAGACGCCTAAGCGACTCTCCCGATCATCAGGGTGCATCTACTTCTCATAAGTATAGTTGTTTGGGGTGGGGGGTGTCACCCCCTATTCTGAGTTTTCTTTGCCCAGCCGGAAAATGCCAAAAAAAAAGAGAGACGCCTAAGCGACTCTCCCGATCATCAGGGTGCATCTACTTCTCATAAGTATAGTTGTTCGGGGTGGGGGGTGTCGCCCCCTATTTACGATATTTTCTTTGCCCAGCTGAAAAATGCCAAAAAAAAAGAGAGACGCCTAAGCGACTCTCCCGATCATCAGGGTGCATCTACTTCTCATAAGTATAGTTGTTTGGGGTGGGGGGTGTCACCCCCTATTTACGATATTTTCTTTGCCCAGCTGGAAAATGCCAAAAAAAAGGAGAGACGCCTAAGCGGCTCTCCCAATCATCAGGGTGCATCTACTTATCACAATATATCACCAATAACTTGAGGGGTAATACCCCCTATTTTGTTGTTTCCATGAAATTCTAAGTGAAGCTTTCACTTAGCGCCTTCGGGCAGTAAACGCTCCTCATAGAAAGTTGCATTCAGACCTGTCTTTTGCATGTAGGGAAGCAGGTGAGTAATCTCTTTGCTTGCAACTTGGGATTAGGACTTTTCTTTACCTCTTCTCTAGCATCCTTGCTAAATATGGGGATTGACTAGATCAGTTAAGGGTTATTTCACTGAGTGGAAACTGATCTTGACAATTAAGGATAAAAAATATACTACTGCTAATAGAGAGACGGACATTTTACACAATAGTAGGCTTTCTTCAGTGCCTCAGTTGTTTGCTTCATTTCAGATAGCGATCGCGTCCCCAGACAAACTTACACATCATACGTCGATTCTTGATACAAAGGCTATCAAGCAGTACTACATAGAAAAAGAGGGGGTTCAACGCCCCCTCTTCTTCTCGTAGTTCGTCCTGCCTAAAGGCTTCTGCGTAGCATACAGGTAGAACCTTCTGCTTTGCCGTTTTTTATCACCACAACGTACTAACCGTTGAGCTTCTGGTTCAGAATTTGGTTGGTCAGCTTAGGGTTAGCCCGTCCTTTGGTTTGCTTCATCACCTCTCCAACAAAGAAGCCTTGGAGCTTGGTTTTACCCTTGCGATATTGTTCGAGTTTATCGGGATTAGCGACGAGTATCTCATCAATGATGCCTGCGAGTGCATCTGGGTCAGAGATTTGGGTATTCCCCTCCAAGATTTTTTCTAAAGAAATTTCTCCTGACAGGAGTTTAGGGAGATTTTCTTTGGCAGTCTTACCGTTAATCGTGCCTTTTTCAATCTGGTTAACCATTTCGGCTAGCGTGACGGGTTTGAGTGCAACATCCCCAATCAGTAGTTTCTCCTTGTTGAGATAAGCCGCAATGTCTCCCATTACCCAGTTAGCCACTTGTTTAGGATTGGCGTTAGCGGCGACTGTAGCTTCAAAATACTCCGCTACTTGCCGATCATCCGTCAACACACGGGCATCATACGCAGAAAGCCCTAATTCACTTTCATAGCGATGCCGTTTCTGCGCAGGCAGTTCCGGGAGTTGGCTACGCCATTGCTCTAACTGCTCTTTTGATACTTCAATGGGAGGGAGGTCAGGTTCCGGGAAATAGCGGTAGTCGCTAGAGCCTTCCTTCACTCGCATACTAATAGTACGTTGACTGCCTTCTTCCCAAAGTCGAGTTTCTTGGACGATACGTTCCCCAGCTTCAACAGCTGCGATTTGGCGCTCGATTTCGTATTCAATCGCTTTCTGTATAGCGTTGAAGGAGTTCATGTTTTTGATTTCGACCTTGGTGCCAAACTCCTTATGACCAAAAGGTCGCACAGAAATATTGACATCGCAGCGTAGAGAGCCTTCCTGCATATTGCCGTCACTAACACCGATATACCGCATAATCCGGCGTAGTTCCTGGGCATACTCCGCTGCCTCTTGACCCGATCGCATATCCGGTTCTGAGACAATTTCGATTAGTGGCACCCCAGCACGGTTGTAATCAACCAAGGAGTATGTGGAACCGGAAAGGCGATCGCTCCCCGCGTGGACTAGTTTTCCCGCATCTTCCTCCATGTGCAAGCGCGTGATGCCAATCTTCTTGCGGATTGGGTTACCAGTATCATCCGTTAGTTCAATTTCCAGCCAGCCATGCTCAGCAATTGGCAGGTCGTACTGAGAAATTTGATAGTTTTTGGGGAGATCGGGATAAAAATACTGTTTACGGTCAAATTTGCTATAAGGTGCAATCTGGCAATTCAGCGACAAACCTGCTTTTACAGCGTATTCCAGTACCTTTTGATTCAGTACGGGCAATACCCCCGGCAATCCCATACAAATGGGGTCAATGTTTGTATTCGGGGTCGCCCCAAATTCTGTAGAGGAATCAGAGAAAATCTTGGTTTGGGTACTCAGCTGACAATGGGTTTCTAGACCAATAATTGCTTCGTACTGAGTTTTAACCGGTGCAGCCGTGGTCATGAGTGTCTTGTTTGTTGTCTTGTTGCAACAGTTTAATTCTATTGTACCTTTCTCTTAACCTACACGGCTGTCAACTTTATCAAACAGGACACCTATACAAATCGGTAGATTTCGGATATTGGAAATTTTTATTCTTGATTCTCTAATTAAATTTTGTAAGTTCTAAATTCTTTTCTGGTCAAAAAAAACCTAGGAGGTTTAGTTAACCTCCTAGGTTTGTACTATTAGGATTATTTGAGATGTATCTTACTTAGATTAATCCCCAAAAGTGGAGAACACCCTGACCAGAGAATAACTCAATGGCTAGAGCAATAACGAACCCAAGCATTGCCAAACGTCCGTTCAAAATTTCAGCTTGTGGGGTAAAGCCACCTACTAGCGCATTGCGCTCTTTCGGGTCTGTAATGGGTTGGTTTGGTGAGTTGTTAGCGTTAACCATTTCCTCTTTTCCTTTTGTCGATTAATTGGTCAGTCAATAATTCAGAGCCAGTTGTATTCGACCTAAATTAAGCCCCAAAAGTGCAGCACGCCTTGATTTGAATACAGCTCAATACCTAGAGCAATAACAAAGCCAAGCATTGCCAATCGTCCATTCCAAATCTCAGCTTGTGGGGTGAAACCAAACTTGACAGCGTTGCGGTCTTCAGGGTTAGTGATTGGTGCGTTTGGTGTATTAGCCATTTTTTTGCTCCTGTTGTTAATTGCTGTATGGTCTGCAGAATTAGGTCTGTTTTTACGACTTACAGTAAGCCCCAAAAATGTAGAACACCTTGATTTGAAAATAGCTCAATAGCTAGAGCGATGACAAAGCCAAGCATCGCCAGTCTTCCATTCCAAATCTCAGATTGAGGGGTGAACCCGAACTTGACAGCGTTACGGTCTTCAGGATTGGTGATTGGTGCGTTTGGTGTGTTGGTCATTTTTAGGTTCCTTTTGTTGATTGATGTGTCGAGTTATGCATCTAGAGTGGCTGCTTTACGATCTACATCAGACCTCAGGAATGAAGCCTGCTTTGGCTGATGAATAACTCAGTTAGTAAAGCAGCAACAAAACCAATCATTGCGAGGCGACCATACCAGATCTCTGCTTGAGGCGTAAAACTAGACGTTCAAGCCCCACGCTGTGAAGGTTCCGTGATATGAAGGGTAGATGCGTCTTACATGATTGTCAGTCCGTTTCGTAACGAGTTTATTACATCTCCTAAACCTATGTTAACTAATGTAACGCAGGTTTGGAGTTAAACTATCATCCTGGGGTTAGATATATCTGAAGTATTTATAAATATTTGGTTGGGTTTTCTCAGAAGAAATGCTTATAACATCGGATTATGAACAACTCTACCCTATTGGCGTTGAGGGTAGGAAATTGGGAATAGAATAAGCTTTTTGTTAGGGATTGCAACTTGGTATCAAATACAACAAAAGTTCTGATCAAGATTTAGCGAAAGAACAGGGAAGCGATCGCTTAGCAAAGAGTAAAATCTGATACTATTCACTCCAAAAATCCTGACTGAAGAACCTCCCCCTCCATCTCCTCCATTTCTGCCAAAGATTGCCAACCCGCTTGCCAAAGGGAACGGTCTTTAAGCTGCTTAGCATTGAGCCAAAAACGGACATTGGGGTCACAAGAGGCAACCATCTCTGCAAAAACCCACTTACCCTCGTTCTTGCGGTTGACGACTTGGAAGTGTCGCCAACCCCAAGTTTTCTGCTGAGCTGTCCATTTAGAACCTACAAGGTAAGGAAATTTTTGCTTCTTCTGCATTCTTTATTGTTTGAGCTTACTAGTTTACTTTCTTTCGTCGTGCTAGGAGGCGTGCAGCTAGTACACCACCGATAAAGCCAAATAAGTGCCCTTCCCAAGATATTCCTGGTTGGCTTGGCAGGACGCCCCATATTGCACCACCGTAAAGGAAGCCGACGATAAGTGAAAGTAAAATTGAGGCAAAGTTGCGTTCAAAGTAGCCCCGTAGAAGCAGAAAACCGAGGTAGCCAAAAATCAGGGCACTCGCGCCAACGTGAACACCTGATGCGCCAAACAGCCATACACCAAGCCCACTCACCAGCATTGTTATCGCCGTAACTACAAAAAAGTCGCTAGTTTCTTGCAACATGACAAACCAGCCCAAGATAGCGAAGGGTATGGTGTTGGCGATTAGATGACCCAAACCAGCGTGAAGGAAAGGGGCAAATAGGATGCCACGAAGCCCGATAATGTTGCGTGGAATAATACCGTAGAGGTTCAGTGCTTGTCTGAAAACTAACAAGTTCACAAATTGTATAGCCCACATTGAGGCAACGAAGCCACCTAAAATTGTGCCCTGGGTTTTCAATTCACGGGTGAGTGCTTTTGTTTCCTGGGGGGCGAGTGCTCTTGTTTGTTCCCTGCTCATAGCTTTGCCTTTGGGATAGCCCTTTTCTGATATGGGTTATGTTTCCAGCTTAGCAAGTCAAAGTAGGGCGATTTATTCATACCCAGTTGCGTTCATACATAGTACTTTCTCTTCCCCTTCCCTACAAGGGCTATGCTTTACCCACATCTGTTGAAATCCTGTAGGGGCGAAGCCTTCGCGCAGAAATACTTGGGTATGACCAACAAGATTAAAACGCGAAGCCTTCGCCCTGTCATGTGATCGCGGGGAAGGGCGAAGCATTTGGATAGCGAGTTCCTCGTTTTTGCCCTCAAGTTATCGCCCAAATGCTTCGCCCCTATAGGGTTTTGGACTTATGAGTAAAGCATAGCCTACAAGGGAAGGAGGTCAGGGGGTTCGGTTTCACAGTTATAGTTTATGCAACTGAGAATCGCTATAGATTGTTGATCGCCACCGATTCCACTGCATCAGCTGGCTCAAAGCCGAAGACACGGGAGTAGAAGTAAAACTCACCATCCAAGGTGCGCTTAATATTTTCGGCACGGCGGAAACCGTGCTGCTCTCCTTCATACGCAACATATGCCACTGGCAACCCCTTTGCCTTCAAGGCTTCAACCATCATCTCAGCCTGGTTGGGTGGTACAACCTTGTCTTCCAGCCCTTGGAAGAAAATCACTGGGCAAGAGAGTTTGTCTGTGAAGTGAATGGGCGATCGCTTTTCATACAGATCTTTGCGCTCCGGGTAAGGGCCAATCAACCCGTCAAGGTAGCGGGCTTCAAATTTGTGGGTTTCCTTTGCCAATACCTCCAAATCGCTAACGCCGTAGTAACTGGCACCCGCTTTAAACACATCTCGGAAGGTGAGGGCAGCTAAGGTTGTGTAGCCACCTGCACTACCACCTGCGATCGCTAATCGCTCACTATCGACTAATCCTTGGTGGGCAAGGTACTTAGCCGCGTTGGCACAGTCGTCCACATCAACAATGCCCCAATTATCTTTGAGTCGCTGACGATATTCCCGTCCGTAGCCGGTGCTGCCACCATAGTTGACATCAACAAACGCAAAGCCGCGACTAGTCCAGTATTGGATTTTCAAGTTAAATGCACTAGAGGTTGCGGCGGTTGGACCACCGTGGCTTTTAACAATAAGCGGTGGTTTTTCTTCAGGCGGTGCCGTGTAGTCTTTGTTGTTCGGCGGGTAGAAGATGGCGTAGGCGGTGAGATTATTCTCGGTTGGAAAGGCGAGCGCTTGTGGTGTCGATAGATATCCTGTATCAACTTCTAGCTGACTCGACTGACGCAGCACCTCTATCTGTCGCGTTGCCAAGTCCATCTGGACAATCGCCGTCGGTTCTGTTGCTGAACCTGCCATGAACACCGCTCGACCATTCGCTACGTGAAGCGATGAAACATCTGTGTAAGGTGCTTCAATCACCTCTATTTGTTTCGTCCGGAGGTCAAGACTTGCCAACTGCCAGTTGCCTTGTTGGGTGAAAGTACAGATGATCTGATCGGCTGACTCAAAGCCATAAGTGGACATTCCAAAAACCCACTGAGGAAGCCCAAACTCAGCTGCCATTTCACACAACGGCTCAACCCCCTCTAGCCCCCCCTTAGCAAGGGGGGGTTGGGGGGGGTACCAACGGTAGAGGTTCCACCAGTTAGTGCGGTCAGAAACAAAGTAGAGTATGCCATCCGGTGACCACTCTGGCTGAAAAATCGATTCATCAACTCCACCAGCAATGCATTTCGCTTCATCGAGAGAGCCATCTACTTTGAATTGGGCAACCCAGAGTTGAGTGCCATCCCAAGGCATATTTGGATGGTTCCAGCTGAGCCATGCTAGCTGAGAGCCATCTGGACTCAGGCGTGGGGAAGAATAGAAGTCACTGCCAGAGGCTAGCACTTGGACATCTTCACCATTGTTCAAGTTGATGCTGACCAACGTATTGACAGGCTCATGACCGCCGTTAGTATGGTCTTCCAATACACAAATCAGGCGCTTCCGTTGCGGGTCAACTACAGCATCCGCGTAGCGTCGGTTGGCTTCTGGTGTCAGCGGTTGGGGTTCGGAGTCTGGAGTCTGCTTGTAGAGGCGTTGGTCAGCAAAGTTGGAAAAGTAAACTGTGCCATCTTTAACGGTGAAAGCACCGCCACCATACTCATGAACGCGGGTACGAGCATTGAAGGGGGATGGCGTCACGTCAGTAATCTTGCCATCTGCTGTCCGTCGCACGATCGCATTCCGTCCCGCTTCGGCAGGTCGCCCTTCAATCCAGTAGACATCTTCACCATCAAGGGCAATCTGTCCCAGCCCAATTGTACCAGCCACAATCAAGTCAGCTGTAATGGGCGATTTCCAGGAACCATACGGTGCAATTTGCACTTGGGTCATTCTTCTTCCTCTTTCGACAATCCCATGCCTAAAGGCTAATTCCTATTAATTATGTGGTTTTTCTCAACTCAATGAACCTCCCGCATTCCGCAATTTCTCTTGGGAACTCAACCGATTAGCTTAAATAGAACAAATAGATTAGAGACATCTAACAGCATTCCTAGACAGAGCCACAGAAACGGATAACAAACGACGTGCCATGTCAATTAGGTCTATAAACCGTACCATTGCCGAAGTTGCTGGTAAGGTTCCCCTGCGAATCGTCCTGATTGTCCCCTTCGTTCTACAAATCGTTGGGGCAGTGGGCTTAGTAGGGTATCTCTCCTTTAGAAATGGGCAACAAGCAGTAAATGTTGTTGCCTCCCAACTGCGTAGTGAAGTTAGCGATCGCGTCAAGCTTTACCTCGATACTTACTTGGCAACGCCTCATTTGATCAACCGAATCAATGTTGATGCTGTTCGCTCAAGTCAGCTAGATTTGCAAGATTTGCCCAAATGGGAACGCTACCTTTTCTGGCAACTTCAGCAATTTAACTCTGTGACAACTATTATTTTTGGTAGTAATCGAGGAAACTTTATAGCGAGCGATCGCCTTACCGGGAAAGAGCTGATCATGGTATCCGACCTGTCTGATACCAGTAAGATATCTATGTATGCTTCAGACTCCCTTGGCAATAGAGGCAAACTACAGGCAACTTTTCGACAACCCGATGCGCGGAAAAGTCTTTGGTATAAAGCTGCTGTGGGTGCAGTGAAACCAACCTGGACTCAGATTTTCCAGCTAGGGAATAAAGCCGATCTTACGATTAATGCAAATCGACCCATTTATGATCAGGCTAACAATGAACTGCTTGGCGTATTTTCGGTTAACCTCAATCTCACTGAAATCAGCGAATTTCTCCACAGTTTGCCAATTAGCAAGTCTGGAAAAATTTTTATCATCGAGCGTAACGGGTTTTTGGTAGCCGATTCGGTAGAAGAAAAGCTATATATTAGAAACAGTAAAAAAGAGTTTAAGCGGTTAAAAGTAACAGAAAGCAGAAATGCTTTGATCAGTGCAACGGGCGGGTATTTGCTCGAACAATTTGGCAACTTCACGAAAGTCAATTCTAATCAACAACTTGAATTTATCAAAGATGGCGAACGCCAATTCGTTCAAGTCGTGCCGTTTCGGGATGAGTTTGGTTTGGATTGGCTACTTGCGGTAGTCGTGCCAGAATCCGACTTTATGGAGCAAATCAACGCCAACACCTACACTACTATTGGGCTGTGTGCAGTCACCTTAGTCGTGGCTACAGGAATTGGCATTCTTACCGCTCGTTGGATTGCAAAGCCAATTCTGGGCTTGAATACCGCGGCCAAGGAAATTGCTCAGGGACAATGGGATAAAACAGTAGACATCAAACGCTCTGATGAAGTGGGGCAATTGGCAAAGTCTTTTAATAGCATGGCAGCGCAACTGCAAGCTTCCTTTGCCGAGCTTACTTCTTTGAATGCAGCTTTACATAATAGCGATCGCAAGTTTCGGGGAATCTTCAATCAGACCTTTGAGTTTACAGGACTGCTGAGCATTGATGGCGTTCTCTTAGAAGCCAACCAAACCGCCCTAGATTTTGGCGGCTTGCAGCGAGAAGATGTTATCGGGAAGCCATTTTGGGAGTGCTATTGGTGGACGATTTCCGAAGAAACACAAACCCAGCTGCAAGCCGCGATCAAGCGATCGTGTCGAGGTGAATTTATCCGCTATGAAGTCGATGTGTTAGCTGCTGATAGTAGTGTTGTCACCATTGATTTTTCGTTGAAGCCTATTTTTGATGAGAACGGCAACATTGAATTTGTCATTTCAGAAGGTCGAGACATCATCGAAAGCAAACAAGTACAGAGGAGTTTAGCCGACTACAATCGCACTTTAGAAGCCCAAGTTGTGCAACGAACAGCAGAATTAATCAATATCAATGACCAGTTAAAGCATGAAATTGCCGAACGCCAGCAAGTTGCACAAGCCCTAAGAGAAAGCGAAGAACGCTTCCGCGAAATTGCAGGAACTATCAGTCAGTTCTTCTTTATTCGTTCAGCGAGTTCTGGTCAGTTTATTTACGTTAGTCCATCCTATGAAAGGATTTGGGGACGTAGCTGTGAAAGCCTATACGAAAATCCCCAATCCTGGATCGAGGCATTGCATCCAGACGATCGCGAATTGGTTTTAAATTCCCTTCGAGAACAGTTTCAAGGAAATTCCGTCAAGCGAGAGTATCGAATTATTCAACCTAACGGTTCAATTCGCTGGATTGTTGCTGATATTTCGGTGGTTCGCGATCAGGCAGGACAATTACTGCGCTTTGTGGGATTGGCAGAAGATATCACGGAGCGCAAGCAAGCTGAAGCAGAAATCATTCGCTCTAAGGAGTTGCTTGAATCTATCTTCAATGAATCGACTGATGCAATTTTTCTAGTCAATGCTGAAACGCTTTTGATCACAAATTGTAATCGACGTGCCGTGGAACTGTTTGAAGCTCAAAGTAAGGAAGAATTACTCAATATTGAGGGACGTACCCTTCAAAAAAAATCGTTTACACCAGAGGACTTGAATACTATCGTTGACGAAATTGCTTTGTACGGCTTTTGGAGTTGGGAGCTGGAATATGTCACTAAAAAAGGAAAGCTGTTTTGGGGCAGTTTAGCAGCGAGGGAGATTTATGTAGCTGGTCAGAAGATGCATCTAGTTCGCGTTACGGATATTACAACACGCAAGCAGGCAGAAGACGCACTACGCACAAGTGAGGCACAAAATCGAGCTTTGCTAAACGCGATACCAGATTTGATGATTAGAATGACCAAAGATGGTACTTACCTAGACTTTAGACCAGCAAAAAACTTTAAAACGGTCGTGTCTGGCAGTGACTTTATCGGCAAAAGTATATACGAGATCATGCCGTCCGAGGTGAGTCAGCAGCGCATGCAATATGTAAAGCAGGCACTTTCTACGGGCAATCCACAAAGTTATGAGTTTCAGCTTATGGTGGACGGTAGCGTCTACGAGCAAGAGGCTCGGATTGTAGTTTGTGGGGAGGACGAAGTCTTAGTAATTGTGCGTGATATCACCGCTCGCAAGCAGGCAGAGGAGGCTCTGCGACAATTAACGAAGCGAGAACAAGAAAAGTCACAAACGCTAGAACTGACCCTGAGCGAATTGAAACGCACCCAAGCCCAACTAATTCAAGCTGAGAAAATGTCAAGTTTGGGTCAAATGATCGCGGGTATTGCCCACGAAATCAACAATCCTGTTAGCTTTATTTACGGGAATCTTACTCCTGCGCGTCACTACTTCCAAGACTTACTGAGCCTGATTGAACTCTATCAGCAAACTTATCCTTATCCCACACCAGAAATTCAGCAGCTATCTTCTGAGCTTGACTTAGATTTTCTGCTGGAAGATTGGCAAAAACTGATCGATTCCATGCAGGTGGGAGCTGAACGCATCAGCGAAATTGTGCGTAGCTTGCGAAACTTCTCGAGACTGGATGAAAAAGAGCTAAAACCTGTCGATATCCATGAGGGTATCGATAACACCCTCCTCATTTTGAAGCACCGCCTGAGAGCAGATGGCAATCACCCTGAGATTCAGGTGATTAAAGACTATGGTCAACTACCACCAGTCATCTGTTATGCCAGTCAGTTAAATCAGGTGTTTATGAATCTGCTCAATAATGCCATTGATGCTTTAGAAACTCGCCCAGCTCCACGCCTGATTACCATCTGCACTTCGTTAAGTCAAAAATTGCCTAGTGACAGCGATTCTTTGCCGGGAAGTGAATTCTCGGCACCAGCACGATCAAAACTCAAAAGTCAAAAGGGAACTACCTCAATTCCCAATTTCCAATGGGTTTTCATTCGTATTGCCGATAATGGTTTTGGCATGAGTCAGGAAGTGCTCCATCAGATATTTGACCCATTTTTCACTACGAAGCCTGTAGGAACTGGTACAGGTTTGGGGTTATCCATTAGCTATCAGATTGTAGTAGAAAAACATAAGGGTCACATTAGTTGCGTTTCTGCTCCAGGGCAAGGAACAGAGTTTATTGTAAAAATTCCAGTCAGACAAGCCAATGCTCAACATTGAGGTACATCCAATCAAGAATAAACAAGAGCTAGATGATATGTACTACCAACGATGGCTTGTCCTCAGAGCGCCTTTAGGAATGGATAGAGGAACCGAAAAGGATAAGTACGATGATAGTTCATTTCATCTAGTTGCTGTTTGCAATGATAAGGTCATTGGTTCAGCAAGACTACGGGAGCTATCCGCAGAAATGGGAAGCATTGCCTATGTCTCAGTGCTACCTGATTTTCGCAACCAAGGTATAGGTACACAACTCATCAAGGAATTAATAGAAACAGCTAAGCAAAAAAATCTTAAATATTTAAGGTTAATGACTCGGATTAGTGCCTTGGAATTTTACAAAAAACTTGGATTTTCGGAGACGGGTAAACCCTTTGTTTATATTGACATTCCGCACGTATTCATGTGCTGCAACCTCTGACCTATTGTCTGAGTCAAGATGAATATTTACTACAGAGTATTTAACAAACTCTGATTCTTTTGTAGTACCGCATGAGCCTTTTAGTCGAAGTGTCTTACTCTCATCTTTTACTAGATCAGCACGATAAGTATGTAGGGAATTATCTAGTGTGTTAAAAGTTAGCTCCGCTTTAATTACACTCTTGTCCAAATTTTGCTCAATAATTCTGCCTGCTACTTTGTATTTAAACCAATCCCATCCATAGCGAAAAATTAGTTCTCTTTCCAAAACCTGAATTGAGGTTGGTAAAATTCCCCAGCCTCGATAAACTTTATTCAAGCAATTGATATCACCCGATCGCGTCAAAATCGACCTAAATGACTCTTGATCGAGAACTCCATAGTATCTTCCATCTGGAAAGTCGATCGCGGTTGGGGCAAACCGATGGCCTCCAAAGTGACTTGCCTGCCAAATCCGAACATTACTCAAATTTAAGTGAGTAATAGTAGCTACAGCTTGGAAATAAAAGGGATTGCCATACTTGGCACAACACTTATCATGCTTTCCGTGAGTACAGACCAAAATATCTCTTAGTTGACTTGTGTCACTTTCCTCACTTTCGTAATCTGGAGCTTCGCCATTTAAATATTGCTTGACAATAGGGGCTACTTGCTCAATATCTTCTACATCAAACTCCTTTCTTTTGTAGCCATTGGAAAGCCACTCTTTTTGCTTCTCATAAATCAAAACTTTTGTATAGTTTGTGCTTTTTAACTTACCTGAGTTAATTAATAAAAATCTTACTGGAAGTTTGGTTTCCTTCATTTCGGCTACCAAATTCTTTAGATTCTGAGGCACATATTTTGTATCAAAGGCTTCTTCTGCCCATGGAGGACGACACTCCACTAAAACATAAGTTTGGTAGTTTGTACCACTTCCAATAATGTCTTCTTCTGCCTGCCGAGAAGAGTCAGCGCAAAAAAATTTAGTCATTGTTTCTACTCATTTATAGATTTTTCTTGATAGATGCTAGTGCCGCTACGCGGAAGTCAAAAAGCAAAAGTCAAAAATATTTTGATTGTAAGGTGTTCAACGGCTTCTAAGCTGGTCACTTATTTCTGTCAGTCTGCACTAGAAGCGGTAGTGTCAACAAAAATAATTCCTTCGACTACTAAACGAGTCAAAAGGGGAACAATATCAATTTCCCAATCAAAATCTGGTAGCCAACTTATCACATCGTTACCCGTGAAAATCTCCCCAGTAAATAAGTTTTCAATCAGAGAGCTAGGTACCCCTTTAAGAGATACTTCTTTACCTGAAATGATAATTCTGTATCCACTCCCATCGGACAGCTCAGAAACGCCAATTCGCTGAAACTTCGCATTTTTAAACTTTGTTTCAGTACCTTTTGTAAATATATTGAACCCTACTTGCTGAGGCAAAGAATATTTAGATAAGGGCTTGTCTAAGCCATCAAGATATCTAATATATTCATCACCAATATTATTAGTTTTAATAGACTGACTTAAATTTTGGATTAACGTATCTATATGACTATTTATAGGAGCTGTCTCTGTACGCAATGGTAGGCTTTTACGCCATTCTTCTTTTTTGCTCAGCTCACTAACTAACCATTCAATAAAGTCAATCCCTGTTTTACAATGCACTCCTAAAGTTAGATGCAAAGATGGATTTTCAAGCGCAACGGCATAATGCCAATGTCCACGCGGGATGTAAAGAACATCACCTGGGTTGAGAGTGCAGCTTAAGTAAGGCTCCCCTTCTGGTGGTGGAAAAGAGGCTGATTTTTGATCCGATAAAGGATACTTTATTGTGTCTGGAAATACATGCCATTGCTTGCTACCGTCTACCTGTAATATGAAAGCCTCATGGGTATCGTAGTGAGATGAAAAACCTTGTTTTCCAGGCCATGAGCAGTATGCATTTACTTGCGCACTATAGCCTAAATCGTATTTAACTTCTGAAGTGAAAGCCGTAATTTCTGGGATGAGCTTATGTACCTTGTTGATTATTAAAGTTGCACCTTCCTGGCACCACTTGATGAGATTTGCATTTTCACTCTCATCTAAGACTTTTCCATTTAATGCCAACCGAAGATCGGGATAGTCGAATTCATGAAAGTTTAGCAGATACGTTAATTTTTCCCAAGAAAACAGGTTATTAAATTTCTTGTGTCCTTCACTAGATATAAAGACCGCTTTGCTTGTCCAATTATTTTTTAAGAATTCTTCTACACTGTAGGGTTTCAATATATTTACAAGCGACCACATAGTTGAGAAAGTTTTTCAATAAAAAAGCTAAAAAAATAATAGACTCAGGATCAGGAGGAAAAGGTACGAATGCATTACCCAATCCTTCCTGATATATTGCCTAACGAAAAGAGCAGCAACTATTCGTTGCGAATATCATCTCCGTCAGCGTCAGCATTTAGCAGAGACTTAGTATTTTTACTTGTCGTCTGCGGGGCAATTTCTTTGACTTCAATCTGAATCTTACTGGCACGGGATTGCTTCAAATCCGATGCTTGGACTCGATCTGACATACTTTTTCTCCAATTATAGTAGTCACCCATTTCCCTATTCAACTCTCTTGACAAATTTCAGAGGTTTGATTCGGGATTTTCTCTTTGACTTTAACCCAAAGTCAATAAGAAGCACAACTATGTTGATAAAGATTATAGATATTGCTACGATAGCGGGTTGCTCAATTCAGGGGAAATCAGGATTAGATGAAATCTAACCGTTGAGCCATGGTCTTGGAGCAAGAATGTGTATTGAGTTGTAGTAGAGACAAATTCTCAATTTGTATAAATGCGCGAGAGCAGTAGTAATGATGCATAAAAAGTAAAAGCGTCTCCGTAATTAGAGACGCTTTTGAAAAAGAGCTAGTCGCTTTATGGTGGCTTTTAAGCTTTGCTGTTGAGTTCGTTGAGTTTCGCTCTAAGGGTTTCGATTCGTTGACGGTTCACTCCTAAGTCAGACTTTCCTAAGCGTGAGGCGGAGCGAACGTGAATTACTTTTGCATTGTCATCAATCAAAAATTCCACATCATCGACAAACCCCATCAGCTTACTTGTAAATTCTGCGTAGAGGTAATTCTCGGTTTCAGTGATGATTTTTGTTTTCGGCAAGCTCTGAATTACTTTTTTGAGGTCAGCGATCGCCTCTTGTGGTGTGGACTTGTAAGTCAACGGCTCAATTTTATGCGTAGCCTCTTGGCTTTGGCTGCTGACACAGTTTGGCGTACCAGGACAGGGCGCGAGTTTCCCTGCCTGGACACCAATAGTAGTAGGTCTGTTCCCGGCAAACATCATTCCTCCTGAAAAGGCTAACGTTGCTCCTATCCAACAAGTAGCAACTAAAACTAAGACTATACAGATGCTCAGTACTAATCTGAGGGGTGATCGTTTTTGAATCTCTACGCTCATTGAGCTTTAAAAGTACTTTCTTGGTGAGTCTGCTATCTGACCTTAGCATTGCTGTTATCTCTGGCTAAGGGAAAGTTAGTATCGAAAGGCTTGTTGAACACAGATCAGGCCTCGTAACAGGGGCTGGAAACTTGGGGGATTGGATTTTTTCTTCTGCCTAACCCCTAATCCGATAGCCCCCGGCCCCATTTAGGTCAATCAACAGGCTGATGTGGGGTCTGACCCATATCCCCTAACTCTGCTAAACAATGAATACTAAAAATGTCAAATAGTAAGATTTTCTTCTGTCTGATGCTGATTCCCTCTCAAGTTCGTCTTTTACCTGGTGCCATCTCGGATTTATTTGCACAAGTCAGCAGCACTAGAAAAATTACAATAGCTGACCGATACGGGCTTATGGCCGCAATGTTAGAGGATGCACTCACTGAAGAAGAGAGAGCATCCGTTGATAGATTGCTGCATTCCTTTCGCCGGGGGCGGCTTAAGGTCGTAAATGAGCTTTCAGCATTGTCGTAGCACTTCCTCTCAAAGCTCAGACAGCTGAGGCAAAAACCATTTGGGGAGCAAGCAATAGCCCTTGCTCTGCTTCAATTACCTGACCAATGCCTAAAAACTCACCATCTTCATGGTGAACCCGCAGCGCATTTCCACAAGCATCAGTTAAGGTATTCTTCCAGGGTAGACGTTGCCCTAGACACCAACGGTAGGCATCTTCTGCTAGTAAGGTAACAGTGGCGAGATGCTTTAAAGCAACGGCTGGTGGAACTGGCTCAAAGGTGTTGTCGTGCAGTTGGGCTTCTAATTCCTCTAGTGTCAGGCTATCTGCTAGATAGAAGCCACAACTATGGGTGCGAGTCAGGGACGCTAACACACCGCCGATATTTAGGCATACCCCCAAATCACGAGCGATCGCACGAATATACGTTCCCGAACCACAGGCGATCGCTACATCGATTTCCGGAAACTCCCCTGAACGCCAATCTAAAACTTCGATTTGATAAATTTCTACCGTGCGTTCTGGCACTTCAGTAACTTCACCAGCTCTAGCTAAATCATATAGGCGTTTCCCCTTTACCTGAATCGCACTGTAAATCGGTGGCACTTGCTGAATTTTTCCCTCAAACTGCTTGAGTAACGGCTTGACATTCTCCAGCGTCAACTCTGCGGCTGATTGAGTGGCGATCACTTCCCCTTCGAGATCATCCGTTGTTGTCCTTACTCCCAGTCGGATTGTTGCTCGGTAGGCTTTATCCGGCGGCATATACTGCAATAGTCTGGTTGCCTTACCTAACGCGATCGGCAAGACACCCGTAGCAGCCGGATCTAAAGTTCCTCCATGTCCCACTCGCTTGAGACGCACAAGACGGCGCACTCTAGCGACACAGTCGTGAGACGTTAACCCAGTTGGCTTGTTTAAATTCAAAAAACCTTGCACAGTTTAATCGTATATGAATTGGCTGGAAGTCTCTTTTCCCTACTCCCCTCATAATAGGAAAAGATAATTCATATTTCTTAATCCCTAATATGGCAAGAGATTTGCGGGCATTCATCACACTATTAGAAGAGCGAGGACAGTTACGGAGAATTCCAGCCCTAGTTGACCCAGATTTAGAGATTGCCGAGATATCCAACCGGATGCTACAAGCGGGTGGACCGGCACTACTATTTGAGAACGTCAAAGGGTCATCTTTTCCAGTAGCCATAAATTTGTTGGGGACAGAAGAACGGGTTTGCTGGGCGATGAAAATGGAGCATCCTCAGGAGTTGGAGACTTTGGGTAAGAAGCTAGGAATGCTGCAACAGCCGAAACCACCGAAGAAGATTTCCCAGGCAGTGGAGTTTGGCAAGATTTTGTTTGATGTTGTCAAGGCAAAACCAGGGCGCGACTTTTTCCCCGCTTGTCAGCAAGTCGTAGTCGAAGGCGATGCGCTGGATTTGAACAAACTACCGCTAATTCGACCTTATCGGGACGATGCTGGCAAGATTATTACTCTAGGACTGGTTATTACTAAAGATTGTGAGACAGGTACACCAAATGTTGGTGTCTACCGACTGCAACTGCAATCGCCTGATACGATGACTGTGCATTGGCTGTCGGTGCGGGGTGGGGCGCGTCACTTGCGTAAGGCGGCGGAACGGGGACAGAAGTTAGAAATAGCGATCGCTCTCGGTGTTGATCCCCTGATCATTATGGCAGCTGCCACACCGATTCCTGTAGAACTCTCTGAATGGCTATTTGCTGGACTTTACGGCGGTTCAGGTGTTCAGCTGGCGAAGTGCAAAACAGTAGATTTAGAAGTGCCAGCCGATTCGGAATTTGTTCTAGAAGGGACAATTACTCCAGGAGAAGTGCTGCCAGATGGTCCGTTTGGTGACCACATGGGCTATTACGGTGGGGTGGAAGATTCACCGTTGGTTCGCTTTCACTGCATGACGCATCGTAAAGATCCCGTTTATATGACAACCTTCAGTGGACGTCCGCCCAAAGAAGAGGCGATGATGGCGATCGCGCTTAACCGCATCTACACCCCCATTTTGCGGCAACAAGTTACAGAAATCGTTGACTTCTTCCTACCCATGGAAGCCCTCAGCTACAAAGCAGCGATTATCTCCATAGACAAAGCCTATCCCGGTCAAGCGCGACGTGCCGCCTTAGCGTTCTGGAGTGCCTTGCCTCAATTCACCTACACCAAGTTTGTGATTGTCGTCGATAAAAACATCAACGTTCGCGATCCGCGTCAGGTAGTGTGGGCGATTAGTTCCAAGGTTGACCCTGTGAGGGATGTGTTTATTTTGCCAAATACTCCTTTTGATAGTTTGGATTTTGCCAGCGAGAAGATAGGATTGGGCGGGCGTATGGGGATTGATGCGACCACAAAAATTCCCCCGGAAACCGAACATGAGTGGGGTTCGCCCCTAGAGTCTGATCCAGATGTAGCGGCAATGGTTGAACGACGATGGGCTGAATACGGCTTAGCAGATTTACAGTTAGGGGAAGTTAATCCGAACTTATTCGGTTACGATATGCGATAAGGAGTTTCATCTCTTTGAAATTTTGCAAGAAATTCTCTAAAATACACAAACAATAAAATCATAAAAAACTATCATAGTTTCTTGAAAAAGAGGCTTTGATGTTTACTCGGTGGACAGTCATGAACAAATAACTCCAGCCGAGCTATGTACTTTCTTCCTACCTCTAGCTTTGTAGTGGATGGAGCAATAGATTATTGATTTTGGAGAACTAGAAATAGTGTTCATTGATACAGTTCGCTGGTCAATTAGCACCGAATAAATCAATTAGAGTTGGCAGAGGTTAACTCTAATTTATTGGGCTACCATATGCGGTGAAGAGAACCATAGAGAGGTCGCATGAATAAGGAGAGACGGCGTTGGTTTCGAGCTGGTTTACAGCTTAAGGGTTCCGTCGTTCCAGCCGTTTTAAGCCGGGTAATTCTGTGTGGTGCCTTTGGCTTTGTCGTTTCAAGTATTCAGAATCTTCAGAATCTTGGAATATCTGTAGCTATGCCACTATGGAGTGGTCTTATTCTGAATATCATCCTAGGTTTATTATTGATTTTCAGAACTAATACGGCTTGCGAACGCTTTCAGGAAGGTCGAAAAAGCTGGGGTCATTTAGTCAATACTGTACGAAACTTAGCTCGTCAGATTTTGGTATCCGTTAAAGAAAATGAACCAATTGACCGAGTAAAGAAAGTTGAAACCCTGCGCTTATTAGTAGCTTTTGCTGTTTCTACTAAATTGCATCTTAGGGAAGAACCTGTGAATAACGAATTAGAGCTATTGCTTTCCCCAGACCGCTATTTGAAGCTGCAAAGTACGGATAATCCACCCCTACAAGTTGCGCTATGGATTGGAGATTACCTACAAAAGCAATATGAACGCAAATGTCTGAGTAGCTATCAGCTAGCTTCTCTTCAAAAATTGCTAGATATCATGGTGAATAGTTTAGGTGCCTGTGAGCGGATTATCAAAACCCCCATCCCTATCGTTTATGGGATTCCTCTAAAACCGTTATTGTTGATCTATTGCTTATTGTTGCCCTCACAACTGGTCAGTTCTTTTCAGTGGTCTACTGGATTCATTGTGGCTTTGGTTAGTTTTACTGTGTTGGGTATTGATGAAATTGGGGGTGAAATGGAAAACCCCTTTGGTCACGATTCCAATGACTTACCGTTGGATGCAAACTGCGCCACAATGCTACGCAATATCGAAGAGTTAGTTGCATTGGCACCGAGTGTAAGGGACGTACCTGAGTTCGACGTAAGTTGGAGGTATTGATAGAATTCCTGAACCTCCAGCCTAAGCGATCGCTTCGTTGTTTTTTTGTCATGATGGAATAAGCTCCTATCTAATGTGGGAGTGAGCCGCGCTGTCAAGGCGTACCAACCATTACCAGCGCGGCTTTTGTGCTTATGGTTGTGTACAATTTCAACAATAGACGGTTAGCGGAAAAAAAGCAACACTTTATTCAGTAAAAATCCGTAAAATTTTTGTCTTAAGGGTGAGGAGGAGAAAAGGGACTTTTATCGGTAGGCGATCGTAGATTATTTTAAAGACAGCACCACTGCCAAAATCAAAAGGAAACCAATTTCCAACACATAACTGATGTACACACTGCGATTTAATAAACCATCCCAGAGATAGCCTTGACGTTTAAGAGTAGGATTCCGCTTAAAGGCACGGCTCCACTCGCCAAAAATAGCAGGACTACAAAAATCACGCTCCTTTAAAATATTTTCAATCTCAGCTACACGGGGATAGAAACCGCGCTGAAAGTGTTTCCATTGACTCTCTAGAACCCAGAAGAATATGGGAATGGCACAACCCATGAAGGCAATTAAAGCATCCTGTTGTTTTTGTTGTAGCGCTAGACTAATTACAGCGCCAGTCCCAGTAATTCCTAGGGCTTTAACTACCCAGATTTGTTTGTTGTAGTCTTCGATTGTGGTTTGTAGAAAGAAGTATTCTTGCTTGAGTAGCTCTATTTCTATTTCAGGTTTTGACTTGGGTTGAGGGTCGGCAGGGGATGGGCTAGACATGGGGCAGTGCAGGGGTTACTGAGACTAAGATAAATCAGAGCACTGCACGACAGGTAGATGACAAGGACGTTTTTGGTTTTGTAGGGGTGCAAAGCTTTGCGTCCCTATGGGAATACCGAATCAGAACAACCTCAACTTAATTCTCTCGGCATGGTGAATTGGAGCCGATATTTAAAATCTCTCTGCAACACTTACGCTCAATGGTGGCAGGTTTACACCATTACGGATGTGGTGGGACAAAAGCGGGTGGAAGCGCAACCGTCGCCGTTGTTGTTTGATTTTGGGCTGATGGTGCAGACGGTTGAACGGGATAGGGAGGAGAGGGGGAAAGAGGAGGAGAAGGTTGAGCGATTGAGTGTTCTGGAGGGGTTACGGAAGTATGCCTCGGAGCATGTATTGTTGATAGGGCGTCCGGGTTCTGGGAAATCAACGGCGTTGGTAAGGTTGTTGTTGGAAGAGGCGGAGAGGTGTAGGGGAGCAAGGGAAGCAGGCGAAACATCGGAAAGAACCCCCCTCAATCCCCCCTTGGTAAGGGGGGAAGAAAATTCAAGTTCTCTTGCTCCCCCCTTAATAAGGGGGGCTGGGGGGGTGAAAATCCCCGTCCTCGTAGAACTCCGCTACTACCGCACCTCCATCCTCGACTTAATCCAAGACTTCCTACAACGGCATGACCCCAATTTAACGGTAGATGCCGAAACGCTTAAAAGCTGGCTACGGCAGGGGCAATTGCTGCTGCTGGTGGATGGACTTAATGAATTGCCCTCGGAAGAAGCGCGGCGGGATTTGCAGAAATTTCGGCAGGACTACCAGAAGACGACGCCGATGATTTTCACCACGCGGGATTTGGGGGTAGGGGGCGACTTGGGTATTACCAAGAAGCTGGAAATGCAACCCCTGAGTGAAGCGCAGATGCAGCAGTTCGTCCGCGCCTATCTGTCAAAACAAGGGGAGCAGATGTTGAGGCAGTTGGGCAGTCGATTACGGGAGTTTGGGCAAACACCTCTGCTGTTGTGGATGCTGTGTTCCCTGTTTAGGGCGATGGGGAAGGTGCCGCCGAATCTAGGTTTGGTGTTTCGCCAGTTTGCTACTAGTTATGACCGCAAACTTAAGCAGGATATCCCAATTTCTAAGGAGTCTCGCCGTTGGTGGCATCGGCTATTGGAACGTTTAGCCTGGGTGATGACTTCTGGGGAAGAGAAGACTCAGTTGCAAGTTGCTATTCCCAGGCAGCAAGCCGAAGCGGTGCTAACGGAGTATTTGCGAGGTAAAGTGCCTCATCCAGAGGATTGCGCCCTCTGTTGGCTGGAGGATTTACTCAACCATCACCTGATTCAAGTAGGGGCAGGGGAGCAGATTGAATTTCGGCACCAACTGATTCAGGAATATTACACAGCAGAAAGTTTGCTGAAGCTGTTACCGAGTCTGGGCGATGATGAGTTGAAACGGGAGTATCTGAATTATCTGAAATGGACAGAGCCTCTGGCACTGATGCTGGAGTTGGTGGAGGATGAGGCGCAGGCGGTGCGAGTGGTGAAGTTAGCCTTAGAGGTGGATTGGTGGCTGGGAGCAAGATTAGCAGGGGCGGTAAAAGCTAGCTTTCAAGCGCAAACTGTAGGTTTGGTAGCTTGGTTAGAAATTCCTCAATTCCTCAAAACCCAGCTTTTAGAATTAGCTAAGTCTGAACGAGTAATTCCAGCTATAGACAGGCTCCTAGAACATAAAGACTATTCTGTTACTGTAGAGCCAATCTTAGCTAAAACTTTGGAAGATGAAACTTTGAAAGATGAAGAATTTGCTCAGCGTATAAGTTCAACACCTATATTAGAGAAAATTATCCCCAGTACAGAAACCACTCAATTAGCTCAAGCGCTAGATGATGAAAGATCTGTTATTCGTAGGAGAGCAGCCCAAGAGTTAGATAAACTTGGTTCAGATACAGCAATGCCTCTACTAGCAAAAGCCTTGAAAGATACGGATTTTGTTGTTCGGAAGATAGCAGCTGAGTCACTAGGCGAAATATACTCAGATGAAGCAGTTACTCTACTGGCTAAAGCTTTAGAAGATGAGAGTTCTGTTGTTCGTATGAAAGCTAGCCATGCACTAGGTAGAATTAGATCAGATACAGCAATTCCCGTGCTAATAAAAGCACTGGAAGATGAAAATGAGGTTGTGCGTTGGCTTGCAGCAGAAGCACTAGGTAAAATTGGTACAGACGAAGCAGTTACTCCGCTAGCTAGAGCTGTAGAAGATAAAAACTCTATTGTTTGTACAACAGCAGCATATGCACTAGGTAAAATTGGCTCATATTCGGCAATTTTATTATTAGCCAAATTCCTAGCACATAAAAATTCTGGTATTCGTAAAAGCGTAACATTCGCTCTAGTGAATGTTGGCTTAAATGCGGCAATTCCATTATTAGGTAAAGCTTTAGAAGATCAAGATGTTATTGTCCGCCGCATAGCGGCAGAGACACTAGGTAAAACTCGCTCAAATGCGGCAATTCCATTGTTGGATAAAGCTTTAGAAGATCGAGATGTCATTGTCCGCCGAATGACAACGAATTCGCTAAGGAAAGTAGGTTCAGATTACGCGATTTTATTGTTAGCTAAAGCCTTAAAAGATAAAGATGTTATTCTTGTCAATATGGCGGTAAAAGCTCTAGAGGAAATTGGTTCAAGTGCAGTAATTCCTCCATTATCTGAAGCCTTAGAGAATAAGGATTATGATATTTACGAAAAAGCGTTAAATGCTTTGATTAAAATTGGTTCAGACACAGTAATTACTCCATTAACTAAAGCCCTAAAAGATGAAAGATCTTATGCAATTAATCATAGATACATAGTTGATAAAATTATAGAAGCACTTCAATCAATTCAAGAGCGCTGGAAATTTTATAACTACACCCTTACCCAACCAAATCCTACTCCAGAAACCCAGCCCAATATCCTACCAATCCAGCCCATCTCCACTTCCCTAATGCACATTCTCCACCTCAGCGACCTCCACTTCGGCACCCTCGACCAAGCCAACCTTTGGTCTAACCAACTTGCAGAAGACCTACGCAACGACATCAACATCCCTCACCTAGACGCCCTCATCCTCTCCGGCGATATCGCCAACTACTCCACACAAGAAGAATACAAAGCCGCCGAACAATTTCTCCACAACCTCCGCCAAGACTTCCCCCTAAACCCAGACCAAATAATCCTCGTTCCCGGCAACCATGACCTCAACTGGAAACTGGCAAAAAAAGCTTACAAACTCATTGACCGCGACGACTATGACGGAGAACTCAAAGACGGTCACTACATCGAAGAAAGTGCAAGTGTCATCCGAGTCCGAGACGAAGCCGAATACAAACAGCGCTTTGCCCACTTCAGCCAATTCTACGAAACCCTCAAACAAAACCCCTATCCCCTCGACTACGACCAGCAAGCCACCCTAGACCACCTACCAGAGCAAAACCTGCTAATCTTAGGGCTAAACTCCGCTTGGCAACTCGACCACCACTACAAAACCCGCGCCAGCATCAACACAAATGCCCTCAGC
>DATNPH010000048.1:0-8656 GCA_036703315.1 Coleofasciculaceae cyanobacterium | reverse complement strand
GGTTGCACTGACAAGGCTGAGGCGGTGAAGACGAGGATGCATGGGGAGAGTTCTCAAGAGTTAGTTAGAGAATTGCTTTCTTATATCTCTCACCTTTGAGGGGTTATGCAAAATGCCTGACATCGTGGAGGGCGAAGCATTCGTGTAGATAAATTTGGAATTGATTCATAAATTCAGGCACGAATACTTGGCTCCTACAGAATTTCTGTGTGTGGCGTATTGTCCTATGGCGATCGATAAATCAGCAAAAGGTACAGTTCCAGAGCCAAAGACGATGCCAAAAGTACTGCTAAGTGGTACATGACTTACGCAAATCGAGCCTTCAGGCACTACGTATAGCATGATGGTGGGCTATGCCCACCCTACGAATAGAGGTTATGCGTAAGTCTTATGGTAATTAGCGAATATCTAGATTGCGTCTGCTCCTTTGGCTAGCACCGCCGCACGTTGCAATTGTCTGGCTTGGATATCCTCTAGCTTGGTGTCAGGAATGGCTTGAATTAATTTGCGAGTGTAGTCTTGTTGGGGATTGTTGTAGATTGAGTCAGCCGTGCCAATTTCTTCAATGTGTCCTTGATTCATGACCATAATGCGATCGCTGACAAACTTCACCACACTCAAGTCATGAGAGATGAAAATATAAGTTAAGCCAAAATCTTTTTGCAAGTCCTTGAGGAGATTGAGCACCTGAGCTTGTACCGAGACATCCAGCGCTGAGACTGACTCATCACAAATAATAAATCGCGGCTCACAAGCAAGCGTCCGAGCAATGCAAATCCGCTGACGTTGACCCCCGGAAAACTCATGAGGCATTCGATTCATAGCGCTGGCATCGAGTCCCACTCGTTCCAGTAAGTTTATCGCTCGCTGTTTGCGTTGAGAGTGAGAGCTACCTAGCTTATGAATTTCCATTGGTTCAATTATCGCTGCTCCAATACTCTGCCTAGCATTGAGGGAACCATAAGGATTTTGAAAGACAATTTGCATATAGCGGCGTAAGCGACGCAACCTCCTAGCCTCCAGTTCCAGAACCGAATCGCCATCAAAAATAATCTGTCCAGAACTCGGTTCAATTAAACGTAGAAGACAACGACTCAAAGTAGATTTGCCACAGCCAGATTCTCCCACTAAGCCCAATGTTTCACCAGGATAGACCTCAAAACTGACATCATCAACGGCTTTGAAGCCTGTTTTCTTGCCAAATAGCCCTTGTCGCACAGGGAATTCTTTGGTTAGGTGACGCACAGATAATAAAGGTTGCTGCTGTTGCAGGTGTTGGTAGCGTTCTTCTACTTCACGAGTGCTCACCTTGGCGAGTAATGCATCTCTTTGGGCTTGGCTATGGATTTGGGGCAAAATTTCCAGTTCTCCTGCCGCATTAGTCGTAACCCGCATAAAATCAGCTACTGTTGGCAGGCGTTTGAGTCGTTGGTCTGGACGAGGGCGGCAGTTGAGTAGCCCTTGTGTGTAAGGATGTTTGGGATTAGCGAACAAATCATAGACCTTAGCTGTCTCTACTGCCTGACCTTGGTACATCACAACCACACGGTCAGCAATTTCTGCAATCACTCCCATGTCATGACTGATGAAGAGGATGGACATCCCTCTGGCGTCGCGTAATTCCCGTAGCAGTTGTAAAATTGTCGCCTGAATTGTTACATCCAGAGCTGTAGTTGGTTCATCAGCTATCAGGATGGCAGGGTTACCGCTTAATGCCATTGCAATCATCACCCGTTGTTGCTGACCGCCTGAGAGTTGATGAGGATAGCGGTTCATCATTCCTCTAGGATCGGGCAGTTTGACTTCATCAAAAAGGGCGATCGCTTTTCTATACGCTTCCTTATGAGACACTTGTTGATGGAGCAGAATCGCTTCCACAACCTGTTCTCCACAGGTGTAAACCGGGTTTAGGGAAGTTAGTGGTTCTTGAAACACCATGGATATTTGCCCACCCCGGTAAGTCCGCCTTTGTTGAGCAGAAAGCGTCAGTAGATTGATAGGATCGGTATTAAGAGCATCGGAATTGCGAAACCAAATTTCCCCTGTCACTTGAGCCGTGTGGGGTAGCAGTCCCATTACTGCCAACGATGTTACAGACTTACCAGAACCCGATTCACCGACAATTCCAAGTGTTTCCCCTAGAGCGAGAGTAAATGAGACATCTTTGAGTGTTCGTACCACCTCCTTTTCACTCTCAAACTTGACACAGAGATTGCGGACTTCAAGGATAGGAGTACTCATAAGGCTCAAATTCTTACAGTAATTATTAACAATAACTACCAATCACAGCTAGCTATATCTATTTTTCTATAGGAATCAAAACTCTAAGTTAACAACAGTAGATCCCCCCTAGCTCCCCTTAAAAAGGGGGGAACTACATGGAAAGTAGATCCCCTCTAACTCCCCTTAAAAAGGGAACTACATAGAAACTAGATCTCCTGTAACCCTTTTAAAAAGGGGGGAACCACACAGAAAGTGGCATATCGCCTTTGGCTCGGATTAAATATCGATTTGATCAGGATTTGTACTATTTATTTATTATGGGTGTTCTTGGGTTATACACCCCCTAAAGAGCTGCTCAAAGCAGGAGTGAGTGTCATGAGGCAATGGAAGCAATTGCGGTCGGCAATTTTGGCTATTGTGGCTTTAGCCTTGACCGTAGTTCTCTCAAACTGTAATAGTCCCTCGACGAACCAAACGAGTAGCAGTCCGTCTTCGCCTGCTAACAGTCCAGCCGCCGCACCGCCAGGAGCGTTAGTTTACGGAGCAGGTGGACAACCCGTGAATTTGGAGCCTGGAAATATCACCGATGGTAACTCAGTCATGGTTCAAGACCAAATTTACAATCGCCTGATTGAAACCAAACCGGGTTCAACTGATTTACAACCCGGTTTGGCTACTGAGTGGAAGGCTTCTCAAGATGGCAAAACTTGGACGTTTAAGCTACGCTCAGGCATCAAGTTTCACGATGGCACAGATTTTGATGCGGAAACGGTGAAATTCAATTTCCAGCGTTGGTGGGATGAAAAGAATGAGTTTGGCTACCGCAACGCGGGTAAAACTTACGAGATTTGGAGAGACCTTTTTGGTGGTTACAAAGGTCAGCCAGCGTCTTTGGTGCAAGATATTGTGGTACAGGGCAAGGACACGATTAAGTTTGTTCTCAAGCAGCCGTTTGCAGCTTTTCCCTCCGCTGTTTCTTCCGGCTACTTTGGTATCGCTAGCCCTACTGCCATCAAGAAAGCTGGAGCACAATATGGGACTCCATCCTCGTTAGCGGTGGGAACTGGCCCTTTTGTTTTCAAAGAATGGCGTAGTGGCGATCGCATTGTGTTGGAAAAAAACCCCAACTACTGGAAACAAGGCTTACCCAAGTCAAATCAACTGGTGATGCGCTTCATCACTGACCCAGCAGCAAGGCTAGCGCAGTTGCGAGCAGGTACAATTGACCTCACTGTCGATCTTGCCCCAGATCAGTTCAAAGAAGTTCAGAGCGATACCAACTTAGAAGCGGTTAAGCGTCCTTCTTTGAATGTTGGCTACCTAGGGTTGAATCCCAGCTACCCACCGCTGGCAAAACCTGAAGTGCGTCAAGCGATCGCGCTAGCGATTAACAAGAAGGAAATTGTCAAGGCATTTTGGGGCGAGTTGGGTGAAAACACCCCTCATTTCACTCCCCCTTCCCTACAAGAGTTCCAGTCAAAAGCTGTGCAGGATTATCCTTTTAACCCAGAGGTAGCCAAGCAACTTCTGGCTAAAGGGGGTTATCCCAACGGCTTTCCTTTGCAACTTTGGTATATGCCCGTTAGCCGACCTTATTTTCCCAACCCGAAACCCATTGCTGAAGCGTTTGCCGCAGATTTGAATGCGATCGGCATTAAGGTCAATCTGCAAACCAAGGACTGGGCAGCATATCTTGCTGACCGTAACAAAGCGCCTGGTTACCAAGCCTTCATGTTGGGCTGGACAGGTGACTATGGCGACCCCGATACCTTTTACTACCCCCATTTTGGTCCCGGTTCTACTCAAGACATTGGAAACTGGAAAAATGACCAAGTCTTCAAGCTCTTAAACCAGGGTCGTGCTACAGGTGATAAGCCGCAGCGAAGCAAAATCTATCAACAAATCGATGAACTGCTTTTTACAGAGGCGGTGCGTCTCCCAATTGTCCACACCCAACCTCTTTTAGCCAAGCGTAAAAATGTCAGTGGATGGACTCCTAGTCCCTTGAGTTCTGAACCTTTAGATGAAGTCACCAAATCGTAATAGTTAGTGGTTAGTGGTTAGCAGAAAACAGCCACCTACTAACTACTAACTACTAACTACTAACTACTAACAAAGACATGGGTCGCTACATTGCCAGACGCTTTCTGAACTTGATACCTGTCCTGTTAGGGATTACCTTATTAGTTTTCACCTTCCTGCACCTAATTCCTGGTGACCCTGCCGTAGTAATGGCAGGAGAACGAGCTACGCCTGAGCAAGTTGCTGCGCTTAGAGAACAGTTAGGTTTGAACCAACCTTTACCCTTGCAGTACCTTATCTTTCTGGGGAATCTGCTACGCTTCAACTTCGGCACGAGCATTATTAGCGGCGTTTCCATTGCTCAGGAAATCCGAATTCGTTGGCCTGCTACTTTTGAGTTATCCGTTGCTGCAATGCTTGTAGCGGTAATTCTGGGGATTCCTGCTGGAGTCTTGGCAGCCGTGCGCAAGAATAGTGCGGTGGATAATTTGACGATGAGCGGCTCTTTGCTTGGTGTCTCATTGCCTGTGTACTGGTTAGGGCTGCTGTTGGTTTATCTGTTCGCTGTTAACCTGCACTGGCTACCTCCGAGTGGGCGACTCAGTATTGATGCAGGATTTAACTTCAAACCTATCACGGGCTTTTATGTGCTGGATGCCTTACTCCAAGGAAACTTAAAGGCACTACAAGATGTGCTAGCTCACTTGGTTTTACCCGCGCTGACGTTAGGCACTATTCCTCTGGCAATCTTGGCACGGATTACCCGCAGTGCCATGCTGGAAGTGCTATCGCAAGACTATATCCGCACGGCAAGGGCGAAGGGACTGCTTGAGCGTTGGGTGATTTTCAAGCACGCCCTGAAGAATGCTCTCTTGCCAGTAGTGACAATAATTGGTTTACAGTTCGGGACGCTTTTAGGTGGAGCAATCCTCACAGAAACTATCTTCTCCTGGCCTGGAATTGGCTCGTGGATTTACGAGGGTATCCTGGCACGAGATTACCCAGTTGTGCAGGGTGGAGTGGTGTTTGTGGCAATTGCCTTTGTGTTAATTAACCTGTTAGTTGATATCTCGTATGCTTTCTTAGACCCTAGAATTCAATATCAATGACCGTGTTTGAACTCAAAACTCAAAAGGAAAAGCTCAGCGAAGCGACATGACTATAGCTGGAAACGCTTGGGGTGCCAATGCTTGGAATGTGCTTGAGCGCTTGTTCAAATCCACTTCAGGAAAGGTTGGCTTCGTCTTGACAGTCGTGCTTGTGCTAATGGCGATGCTTGCCCCGATCCTAAGTCCTTTTGACCCTGCTACAGCTCGCAACTATTTGGCACGGTTGAAACCCCCAAGCTTGGAATATTGGTTCGGCACAGATGGCTTGGGGCGAGACATACTTACACTTGTTTGGTACGGGTTGCGGACTTCGCTATTTATTGGTCTGGTTTCGGTACTGTTAGGGCTAGTTGTGGGTGTGTTGCTGGGGTTAGTGGCGGGATACTTTCGGGGATGGCTGGAGACGCTAATTGGCTGGCTGACTGATATCCTGTTGTCGTTTCCTTCTATTCTTTTAGCGATCGCAGTTGTCACAGTAACGGGTCCAAGCATACCCAGTGTTATGGTTGCGGTAGGAGTCGTGCAAGTCCCAATTTTTATCCGACTAACCCGTAGCATGGTGCTATCACTCAGAGAGCAGGAGTTTGTCCAAACGGTAAGAGCATTCGGGGCAACGTCAGGACGTATCATTTTCCGTCATATCTTACCAGCCAGTCTCGCACCGATAGTAGTACAGGCTACGCTCTCGATCGGTACAGCAACCTTAGAAGCCGCTGGTTTGGGCTTTTTAGGCTTGGGCGCACAGCCTCCTACTCCTGAATTAGGCACAATGCTATCTGATGCTTTTAAAGGCGGCTATTCTCTATCCTCACCTTGGACTATCTTGTTCCCTGGTTTATTTATCACGTTGAGTGTCTTAGCATTTAACCTGTTGGGTGATGGTTTACGCGATGCTTTAGACCCGCGAGGGAATCATTAAGGAATGGACAGTTATTGATCTGACCAAGGGTAGGTTTTTGATTTAAAGTGATGAACTATAAAAGAGAAAGGGCTTACGCGAAACTCGATAAGAGCTGTCTTACTAGCCATGCGTAAGCCCTTGCAGTATAGGACGGTGCTTCGTCCTTGTTCTCGTTCGATTATCTTGCCTCGTTGTCAACCTTGCCTCAGCAATAATTCGTAAGTTCTCTACGCAAAATGGCTGATTATGCAGCTTCAGAGACTAAGTGAGTTGCTGTCGAGGCGGCTAGCGATCGCTCTTTCTAAGTAGGTGGGCAAAATTAAACCTAAGTTAACCCATCCCACGACTGAAGTACGTGGGATTTCCAGTTAGTGGTTAGTGGTTAGTAGGCGAGTAGGAATTTCTACGCTTCCACTAACTATTAACTACTCTCCAAGGCGGACGGCGTTCCTCCCACCCCTCGCATGGATGTGAGCTTCCCGCCGCTTCGCTGTGAAGCTAATTAATTTTCGGTTGGATTTCTAATTCTTTATAACTGGTCGTTTGATCCACTGTCCTGAGAAATATAAACTCTTCACTACTGCCGATAATTATCTCAGCTGTTGTATAAATAATACAACCCTCTACAAGATGTCCACCGATGGTTTGACCGTGTTGATCAGATAGAGAAATATGTAAATGGATTCCTTGGGTAGAAAGGGTTCCAACTAGGGATACAATCTCGAATTTTTCATTGAATACTTGAGACTTATCCTGATTTGCAAAGCGAAGATTTGCCTGCTTTAAGCTGCCAACTGTCGTAAGGATAAAACCCGCCCGAATATTATTTTGTTCTACAAAACTTTTGAGGCTTGCTTTTAAATCTTCGTCGGGTTTTAGCCGAATTGCAAACGTCTTCATGACTTTTTTAGTTGATTTCACGGTGTTTTTCAGACAATGACAGGACTAAGATCTGCTTAAACACCTCAATTGGGCTATCTATTACCATGACGCAAATGCTACCTCAGTGCCAGGATCTGCAAGAACAGGTAGAAAGTTTGTTACAGCTGCTACATCAGGAACCTTCCTTACGGACATTGCAGGATGATGTGACAGCGGTTCAAGCTTCTTTGCGGAAGGCAATTTCTCCCACGTTTGAGATTGTGTTTGCGGGTGCGTTTAGTGCGGGTAAGTCGATGTTGATTAACGCATTGCTGGAACGCGAATTGCTCTACAGTGCAGAAGGACACGCTACAGGTACTGAATGTTACATCGCCTATGCAGAACCGGCTCAAGAACGAGTAGTGCTGACGTTTTTGAGTGAAGTGGAGATTCGGGAACAGGCAGTGGCTTTGTGTCAGCGGTTGGGATTATCGGCAGCTAATATTAATCAACCGGAAGCGATTAGCTTACTACGCCAGGCATGTATGACGATTCTTCAGCAGGAGGGGGGGGAGAGTAAGTCAGAAAGAGCAAAGCAAGCAAAGGCTTTGGATTTGTTGTTGGAGGGGTTTGTCAGTAATCGCGATCGCATCCACACTATCACTAATGCCACCTACTCGATGGAGCAATTCAACTTCTCCAATCTTAAGGAAGCGGCTGGTTATGCGCGTCGTGGTAGTAATAGTGCAGTGCTCAAGCGCCTTGAATATTACTGTCATCATCCCTTATTACAAGATGGCAATATGCTGATTGATATGCCGGGGATTGATGCGCCAGTTAAGAGAGATGCCCAATTAACGTATCGCAAGATTGAAGATTCGGAGACTTCAGCGGTGGTATGTGTCCTTAAACCCGCCTCTGCTGGCGATATGACGACCGAAGAAACGGAACTGCTGGAGAAGATGCGGAGTAATCCGGGAATTCGGGACAGGGTATTTTATATTTTCAATCGCATTGATGAAACTTGGTACAACACACAACTGCGGCAACGTTTGGATGATTTGATTAGTTCCCAGTTTCGGGATACACCCAAGGTTTATAAAACCAGTGGGTTACTAGGATTTTATGGAAGTCAGATTAAAGGAACAAGTGGACGCGATCGCTTTGGTTTAGATTCCATCTTTACCGCCAGTGTCAAAGGCATGGCTGGAGGAGAGGATACTCCCCAATTTATTAATGAATTTCTTCGCTACTGTGCTAACTCTGGCAAGCTGTCTCCCAGCCGATTCCGAATTTCCGTCAATAGCTTCGAGACACCGAATGAAAACTATGTACGAATTTTAGCAGAGCAAGGAAATCCACTGATTGAGCAACTGATTCAAGATAGTGGTGTTGAAGAATTTCGTACCTCAATTACACGCTATCTCACTGAGGAAAAGCGCCCTCAGTTATTTGCGAATCTGGCTGATGACTTACAGCCATTGTGCATCAACTTGAAGAAACATTACTTGAGTATTCAACAGAATTTAGATAGTCAACC
>DATNPH010000002.1:0-28908 GCA_036703315.1 Coleofasciculaceae cyanobacterium | reverse complement strand
AATTTAAAAATTTCTTTTGACTTTTGACTTTTAACTTTTGACTTTAGTGAGTCGGCTGGAGAGCAGGCTGGGATTCTGCTGTACTTTTACCAATGATTTCTTTGATTGCCGCTACAAACTCTTGTTCCAAATAAGGCTTGGTGAAGTAAGCGGTAGCACCTAAGTGCATCGCCAGCCATCGATGCTTATCATTACTGCGGGAAGTGAGCATCGCTACAGGAATTTTCGAGATATCAGGCTCTTGGCGACGATAGCTTAGAAACTCAAAGCCGTTCATGTTGGGCATTTCAATGTCACAAATCACCAGATCTACCGACGAACTTTGCTGCAACTGTTCGATCGCTTCCCGTCCATCCCGTGCCTGTAAGACTCGACAACCTGCCCTTTCCAAGGTAAGAGCCAGAGTTCGCCGCAGAGCAACAGCATCATCGACAACTAGAACTGTAGGCACTTGACGCATTTTGGGAGTAGCCTTGGTCTGGCTGCCTGACATATGTTCGGTTGCGATGTTTCCTTGAGAGAGCGACTTTGCCATCGCATCTTGGGGCTTAAATCGAGTTTTTACTGCTGTTGCTGATGTACTTTGTCCTAGAAGCTGATCCAACAGAACAACAACATCAAGCACAGGAATCAAACTACCATCCCCCAAGATGGTACAGCCATAGGTACAACTTGGGGGTGCGATCGCGCCTCCGAATGATTTGATAACCAGTTCTTGCTCTGTAACTAGACGATCAATTTCCAGGGCAAAAAAGTTTTGATCCTGGCGAAGAATCAACATGGGTAAAGCCCAATTCTTGGGAGAGGGGACTGAAATCAAGGCTTTACTTGGCGAAGTTTGCGGCAACGGACAGGCATAGTCCAAGAAGTCAGCCAGTCGATAAGCTGGAACAATTTGTCCCCGCCAGTGCAAAAATCGCTTTGTCCCCGATTGTTTAATTTGCTCGCCTTTGGGAACGACAATTTCTTCAATACTATCGGACGGCACAGCTAAAGCCAGAGAGCCAATAAAGCAGACGAGTAATTTAGCAATCGTCAGCGTTAACGGTAAACGTAAGGTAAAAGTAGTGCCAACTCCAGCCTCTGAGGTTACGGAGAGCGTTCCTTTTAGCGATCGCATTTGGGAGCGCACCACATCCAATCCCACTCCCCTTCCAGACAATTCGCTAACCCGACTGGCGGTTGAAAATCCCGGCTCAAAAATTAATTCAAATAGACGAGTGTTAGACACTGTAGCCACTTGTTCAGCTGGCAACAACCCCCGTCCAATCGCCACATTACGAATACGTTCCAGATTCAAACCTTGTCCATCATCCCTCACTTCAATAACAGTTTGACTTCCTTGGTGGTAAGCCCGAATTTCAATTTGACCTTGCTGTGGTTTTCCCCGTTGACGCCTGATTTCTGGGGATTCAATACCATGATCAAATGCATTCCGAATCAAGTGCAGCAATGGATCGTAGAGTTTTTCCAGGACAGCTTTGTCAACTAACACACTTGTCCCACTCAGTTTTAGGCTGACAGGTTTATGGTAAGTCGTGGATAGATCCCGCAACATCCGAGGAAAGCGGTTTAGCACTTCACCAAGCGGCAACATGCTAGCCCACATCAGCTGATCCCGCAGCTGAGTCAGCATTTGTCGCTGTTGTTCCAGCGATTGATCGGTAGCTTTAGCAAATAAACCAATATCATCCACCGCTTCTTCAAGCTGCATCATCTCTTCGAGAAGCCCTTGTAGTCGCGAGTGCAAGGTTCCGTAGCTGTCCAATTCCAACGAGTCAAAATCAGCACGGGTAATTGCTAGCTCTCCTAACTGAGCGACTAAGCGTGGAAGTTTCCCATCGTGGAATCGCTCTGGAGCTACTAGCATCTGGTCTAATAGCTCTTGTAATTGACCTACAACGTTGTGAACTCGACCAAATCGATTCAGTAGTTCTCGAACAGAGTCCTGTAGTTGCTCATTCTGGAGAGAAAGACCATTCCGGTTGATGGCAAGCTCACCCACCAGATTATTAATCCGTCCCAGTCGTTCTGAGTCAACCCGTACCGAAAGATTAGATGTAGGAGAGGTTTCAGTTTGAGAGATATTGGCGGCGGATTGGTTGAGCTCATTGGGACGTGGATTGCTAGACGAAGCCGCTTGGCTAATCTGGAGTCGTTCATCAACAACTGGCGGTGTTGGGACTAAACTGTCTGCTTTGGAAACCTTAGGCGAATTGGCAGCAGTAGAGTCTGTAGGGTTCGATTGAGACACCGATGCAGGGATGTCTTGAACCTGAGGCAGGCTGTCAAAAATCTGCTCAATGGACAGAACTGCTTCTTCTAGGCTCTGTGGTGTATCTGTGATTGGAACTTGGGAATTAGGGATTGAGGCTGGAGAAAAAGAGGACGCAGAAAGTGCTGCTCTTAGATTCCCCGTATTTGCGTGTTCCTGTGCCTCCGTGTCCTCTTCCCTAGCCTGATCGGTGTCAGGCTCTGTCTCAGGAGTGGTAACAGCGCTGGTAACAGCCTCCTCATTGGAGAAGAATTCTTCTATCGCTGCATCCGTCACAGCTTTACCGCCGGACACCCATTCTACCTCTAGAATTTCAGAGTCTGGCGTATCAGTATCGGCATCTGATTCAGAGCTAATAACTGTGCTGTCAACAACGTTTTCTGGAGAAATCCTGAAAGTCTCCTCTAACGCCTCATGTTCATCAGTAGTCTGTGTATCCTCCGACGCTTCTACTGAGACAGTGCGCTCATCTATATTCAAATCGAAAGTTGCAATAGCACTACCAAAGATATCCTCAAGTGAGGGTATGAAGTTTTCTTTGTTTGCTACTTGTTCTTCGACGATTATCCCTAGATCAGCAATTGATTCTGCTGTAGGGATAGTAGTTGAGTGGGGTGTATTGTTTGCTGTCGGATTAGCTAATGAGGCTAAAGCCCCAGAAGGGCTTATCTCAGAGGTATGCGTTAGCTCAGCTGCTTCAAGAGAACTACTATAGCTAGCATCAGGAGTATTACCTGCAAGCACCGCTTGTCGGACTGCTTGAAAATCAGCCAGTGCCAGCTGCATAATTTCTAGTACCCGATCAGGCTGAGCGTCTACTGCGGCTCGGGTAGTTTGAGCGATCGCGCCAAACTCTGGCAAGTTAAGTAACTCAGCAAACCCAGCAAACACCTCGACTTGTGCCCGTAATTCTCCCACCACCTCATAGTCTTGAGGATTGGCTAAAACAGCGGCGAGGTGCTCTAGTCCCTGACCTACATCTACTTCAAAAATCGACTTGGTCATATCAATTCCCAAGTCAGACGAACTAGCGATGTAACTATCAGCCTTGGTGAGGGCATCTCCTAATCGTTCCTCAATCTGGCTGAAGAGGGGGTCAGCTAGGGCTAAAGCTTGCTCTGCATCAAAGTAACCTGCCATGAGCTGCTCCATGAGAGGCAGACGAAGACAGTCATAAGCTTGCAGCAGTTGGCTTTCTAAATCAGTATCAATTTCTAACTTTTCGTCGTAGAGAGCCTTGAAGATATTTTCTAGGCGGTGAGCTAAAGTAGCGATCGCTTCGAGTTCGACGCTGGCAGATCCTCCTTTAATGGAGTGAGCAGCTCGCATTAAATCGTGGACTTTAGCAGTGCTGCGCTCAGCTCTCAAAGTCAGTAAACCCGCTTCGATCACCTGCAACAGATCAGGAGCCTCTTCGATGAAAAACTGATAAGCTTGGTCGCGGATATCAGAATTAATTGCCATAGTTGGTCATTGCTAATTGCTAGTTGCTAGTTACTAATTGTTAATTGCTAATTGCTAATTGCTAATTACTAATTGCTGATTACTAGTTTCTATTGCTCTCTGGCAGAAATAACTGATCAGTTTATAAGAGCTTAAACACCTTACGCTCAAGGAACTTTTGAGGCGTGTTGGCTCTCGAGGGACGTAGTCCGGCTGGGAGGAGACCAATGGTCTTTTAGTCATCGGGAAGACCTCCCAGCTTAAGTAGCGCCCTTGACTTCCAAGAAAGCGGCACTAGTTGCTAATGGGCTAATAACGTCTTTGAACAATTAGCCATTAACCATTAGCCATTAGCTAACCTTGAACTGACCGACATCCTCTTGCAGTGTTTGAGCAACTTGCCGGAGTTGCTCAAACGAAGACGAAACGAAGTTGGCTTCCTGGGACGTTTTGTCGGCGATCTGCGCTACATTCGCCATGGTTCGGGTCACAGCTTCAGAAGCGTGGGATTGCACAACTGTTGCCTGAGTAATCGCCTCAACCAAGTCATTAATCTGGACACTTGCTGCCGTAATTTTGTTGAGACTTTGGCGAGTTTCATCCACGAGTTTGGTTCCGGTGACTACCTGCTCGGTACCAGCTTCCATTGCTGCTACCACCTCATTGGTTTCCGCCTGAATCGCTGCAACTAGCTTTTCAATTTCACTTGTAGCTTCTGCCGACTGCCGCGCCAGAGAGCGCACTTCATCCGCAACCACCGCGAAACCTCGACCTTCTTCCCCAGCACGAGCTGCCTCAATTGAGGCGTTAAGGGCTAGCAAGTTGGTTTGAGCGGCAAAAGTACTAATTAGGTTGACTACCGTAGAAATCTTTTGTGACGATTCCCCAAGGTGTTTGACTTTTTTAGAGGTTTCTGCTACTGTTTCCCGAATCGCCAGAATACCGTCTACTGTACGGTTCATGGCAGCATCACCTTCTTGCACTGTCATCGCGGCTTCTCGTACAGCGACTTCCGCTTGCTCAGCGTTGAGCGCCACCACTCGCACTGATTCAGCCATTTCTTGCGCCCGCTCTAGAGCGGCTGCAATTTCCTCAGCTTGGCGCAAGGCTTCTGTAGATAGCGATTGAACAGAAGCTTCATTGGAGCTGGTTGTTTGGGCTACCTGACCGGCAGCGTCTTGCACTTGGAGTACAATTTTCCGCAAGTTAGCCACTGTGGAATTGTAGGCGTCAGCGATTGTCCCGATTTCATCGGCGGTTACTCGTGCGCGGATGGTGAGGTCTCCTTTACTGATCGGATCTACTTCCTTGAGGAGTTGCAAAGCACGCTGTTGCAATCCTTCTTTCAGCTGCCGCTGCTCTTGAGCTAATTGTTCCGTCTCTTCTAGGAGTGTCACCCGGTCTAGGGACAGTCCAAACTGAGCTGCCAGCTGCTTGAGGAAGTTGATGTCAGAAGATTGCCATTGGCGCGGAGCGGAGTAGTGAGCCATCAGCAAGCCATAGGGCTGACCTTGCAGTAGAATTGGGGCTTCCAGAAGAGACACGATTTGCAGGCGTTCGGTTAACCTCATCTGGTGAGGGTAAAGATTCTCTTCAAAGACGTTATTGATGGGAGTAACAAGACCATTTTTGTAGCTTTCGAGCAGTTGCTCTGAAATCAAGGCGTCTTCAAATTTGTTGTCCAGGCTGTGGAACAAACCTCTGGCTACTGCTTCTGCGGAAATATAGCCACTGAAGTCAGGGTTGAAGCGGTAAATGATCAGCCGATCCACATTGAGGATGTGTCGGGCGTCCTCTAGTGTGTTGTTGAACACTGACTCCAGCTCCTGCAAGTTAAACGTCCGAGAACCTGCAACTTTTGCTAAGAGAATTTGTTCCTGCGTGAAAGTCTGTAGCTGACTGGCCATGTTGTTGATGTTAAATCCTAACTGTCCCAGTTCGTCTTCCCCTTGGGCTTCCACGCGAGTATCCAGTTTTCCCTGACCAATTTGGTTCACCGCGATCGCCGCCTCCAGAATCGGGCGTGTGGCTCGGTTAGCGAGGAAAGCCGCGATCGCAGCCACCGATAAGAGGGCAAGTCCTGTACCTAAGGACACAGTTAAGAGCAACTGCTGAAGGGTGGCTTCAGCAGCATCTCTATTAGTGGCGACGAGCAGACTCCAGTCGAGTCCATACTGCTGCTTGAGTCGTTGAGAGGGATTAAAAACTTCAATTGATCGAATACGAGTCACCTCGTTCTGCCCGAAAATAGAGGTTTCTTTACGACCTAATTTCTTGATCTCGGCTGCCATCAGGGGAAATACTTGCTCGAGCGATTGACCAGCAGCTTTTTCTGCAGTAGTTGAGAAAATTTTGTTAGAAGAATCGAACGCAAAAAAGTCTTGCTTCCGTTCACCTGTGACTTGAAACACTTGTTGCAGAGCAGCCACAGGGAGGCGAGCACGGATGATGGCGATTGTTTTTCCAGTGTTCTCCTCTTTGATTGGAGCAGAGACAAATATACTGAAAATTCCAGTGGACTTAGATGCTCGTGGCTCACTGATGAATGGGCGATCCGTTTTCAGCGCCCCCTCAAACCAGTCAAGACCAGTTGCATTATCTAGAGTCTCCGCATCCGATTTGTACACGTACTCGCCCTTGAGGTCAGTAACGGCAATACTGTCGTAGATACCGGAACTCTTGACATATGAATTTAACAGTTCATTTTTTCGCGCGGTAGAGGTTGCTTTCGACACCTTGGCATCGGTGAGGATGGCGAGCGAAGAATAAATTTGGATGTCTCTGTAGCGTTCATCCATGAAGAGCACTAACTTGTCTAACAAGTCTTGATTACTAGTTTTTAGGTAACTAAAATTCTGCTTCTCAATCCCTTGGGCGGTGGAGAAATAGGCGAATGTTCCAATCCCCAACACTGGGATAGTACCAATGGCGATCGCTGCTACTAGAGTTTTGGCACGCAGACTCGCGGTGAGCCACTTCACTCCAAACTTTCGTTGGCGACGATAGCCTTGAGGTAAGGGTATGTGCTCCATCTCATTTGACTGAGACCATTGGGTTAGTTTTTGTCCTTGGTAGGACTGTATCTGATGAGGAGGGGAAGGGGAATAACTATTCGCAGGAATTCGACCGTCAACTGGAGCATTACCCGAGTAGGCAATGTGACCATTTTGAGAGTTAGAGGAGCCGGGTTTGGGAGAAAGCTGAGTCATGGATTGAACCTCATCAAAGAAAGGGAGTTGGTTGTCGGTTGCGTAAAATGCAAGAAAAACATAAGAAAGCGAAGGCTATGTGGAGGAAGCCCTGATTGAGATATTGGATTGGGTAGAAGCCTTTAACAGTCAGCTGAAACTTACCATAAATAGGGCTTGGGCACTCTTGAGAGAATGGGAGGTATTTCAGCCCCTGCGTTACCTCTCAATTGCCTCTACCGCTCTTCGGTTCGGGCGGCGGAGGTTGGAGGGATTTGTTGTATGACTAATCAAGAAACGGTATAAGTTCTGTTATGCCTTGGGCATCGCTGCCATAATGGCTTGACCATCAATGAGTAATAGCATTTCACCATTAGCCTTCAACCAGTATCCGCGCAAAAATGGCACTAGCTCAGGCGTCACAGTCGATGAGGGTGGCGATTGAATCACATCTAGATCGCACCACTCAATATCTTCTACTCGGTTTACAACAAGCCCTAGCATTAGGCTCTGAGCGTTAGTGGATGTTGAGTGTTTGTCACTCACCTGTAGTACAACTGCCGTATAGGCGGAAGCACTGAGCGGCTGTTGGTGCCAAGGAGTGAGTCCGACTAAGTGACCCAAATCGACCATCCAGAGAATTTCACCCCGCCAGTTGTAGACGCCCATTACCCAAGGCGGCATGTGAAAAATGGGCACAATCTGGTCTCTGGCAATTGTCAGCACCTCAGTGAGTTGTTCAATCGGCAACAGGATAGTCGTATCCGGTACAAGATGAAACCGCAAAAACTGTTCATTTGCCGTTGAAGAGGCTTTTGCAGTCGGTGGTAATAGAGGTTCTGGGGCTGATAAAGAGTAAGAGTTGGACATTGATGGTTCTTTTAGGCTAAGAGGGGCGTCCAAAAACAACTAGACCTTCGCGGTGAAAGTTTCCCACCAGTTCCTTTGAGCAGGGGAAGCAGGGGAGAATTTTTACTGATGGATTATTTTTGCCAAGCTGGTCTAGTAGCAAGTTCAGGGAGACAAGGGGGAGAAGGGAGATGTAGAGAAGTTTCCCTCTCTAATACCAATTTCATTTAATAGTGCTACACAGCATTCACAGCTAATTGCCTTTTTGCCATTAGCAATTAGCAATTAGCAAAAAAACAGAGTCAGTCTGTAGCAAGAATTTATGAATTTGGTATAAGAATCTCCCCTGCTCCAAAAATCTCTAACCAGTTATTGCACAATACCTCTTTTGAAACTGCACTAGGCTAACGCCAGACTACATCGCGCTACGTTTTTTTCAGGCTTATCTTCTGATCAGCTGTTTAACGGTGCGAACGAATTCTTCCTGGTCAATAGGCTTGGAGAGGTAGGCATCGGCTCCCTGTTTCATGCCCCAATATTTATCCATCTCGCCCCCTTTGGTCGAGCAGATGACGATGGGAATTTTGCTGGTCGCCGCAGCATCTTTAAGTTCACGACAGACCTCAAATCCACTACAGCCCGGGAGTACGACATCAAGGATGACAATGTCAGGTTTCTGGCTCGTAATTTTTGTCAGGGCTTCTTCGCCACTGTTAGCCGTCAAGACATTGATACCTCCTTGTTGCAAACAGCGGGAGAGAATTTGCATATCCGTCATGGAATCTTCAACAACTAGAGCAGTACTCATGATATTTGCCTCGCTAACTCGTTGATTAACAACAGAAAATGATGATTGGTTAGTAGTTAGTGGTCAGTAGTCAATAGTAGTGGTCAGTAGCAAGTAGAAGGGTTGTAAGAACTGACTAATAACCAAGGACTGATGACTAGCGACTAATCGCACCCTGTTCTAAGTGCTTACGGATCACGTTGAGCACTGTCCCAGCATTTATTGGTTTGCTGAGAAAATCTGATGCTCCGACAAGCTTGGCTCGAACCCGATCTACGATGCCGTCATTCCCGGTCAAGATCAAAATCGGGGTATTACGGAAATAGTCTAGCTTGCGTAACTTCGTGCAAATTTCATACCCATTGGCGTTTGGCATCACTAAATCTAAAAAGATTACATCCGGTTTATGGGCTATGAGGACTGCGAAGGCTCGCAAGGCATCATCTATACCGACAAAGCGATAGCCTGAGGCAGTGAGCAGCACTTCCATGGTTTGGCAAACTAAAGGACTGTCATCCACACAAGCAATTAGTGGTCCCGTAGGCTGTGCCGGAGCGATAGGTGTCTTAGGAACAAGCGGTGACACCACAGCTGATAGATCAGGGATGCTAATCAATTCCACCAACCCCAACTTAATGTAGGGTAGGAGTGAAAGCGTTACTTGCACAACATCCCGGTTCATCTGCACAGCTAGGTCACGCAGAGTGTATTGCCCTTTTAGAAGTTGGATTAGGGTATAGTAAACCTGTGATGATGTGCGCTTTCGGAGTTCATCGGGTTGTCTGATTATCGGTGCCAAGTTGGGAGAATAGTTTACAAGGTGAGCATCCTGCCAACTTTGCCAAAGCTGCTGAACTTGTGCGATCGCTTCCTGTAGATCAATCCAGACAAGTGGCGTATATGACGAGCTCTCTTGATTGATTTGATAAACCACACGCATCGCTTGTGCTACATCAAACAACACTTCAGCGATGACACCTCGAATTATTTTCGTAGCTTGTTCACGAGTGATTTTTTGCTGTGTTACCCATAGGCACAACAGCTGATATTCCCAGCAGGTACTGAACTTCGCAGCATCAATCTTAGCCAGATCACGCTGTAGCTCTACACTCTCAGCAGGTATCTGAGGACAGTGTATGGCTAAATTTCTTTGCCACCGTCTCACAGAATGAGTTACTCCAGTGGCATACATGATGTTACCCAGATAGAGATAAAAAAACCATTGCTGTCCTTTTGGATCTGTAAACACCAGTTCGCCACTAAACTGAAGCCGCTTCAATGTACTGAGAAACCGAATTGACTTTGAAGCAGTAAATAGGTTAAGGAAGAAAACAGGAGGAGTTTCTTTAACAGTCATCATCACACCATCTTCATGAAAATTTTCCTGATAGTATTAACTGGCAAAATACTGAAATTTAGACTTTTGTCCGTTAGCTAAATAATCTGATAGCACCGAATTTACATACAGCAAAACTTTGTTTGAAGACTTTAATTTTTAGCTTCTTGATTACATAAGATGGCACATACCTCTAGATACTAAATCTACAACAATCCTATTAGATTAGTGAGAAATTCAGAAAAAATGACTAAGGCTGTATGTATTTTACAAGTCATTGACTAGCTTATATAATCTGAGTTCGCGAGAATTATTTGAGACTTTATTCATAGAAAAATGAGCGATTTTATTACACAAGTTCTTTATCATTTTTAACACTATTATTTGTTGATGTCAGCTGATAATTGATAAGTTTGCAAACGCTTTCTTTTGCTATGTTTTTCCTTTAAATCCTTTTCATAAATTCTATGCCTTAAATTATGGAAGATTTTGAGGTAAGACTTTAGTAGCTACTCTATGCCAAATAAATAGCGTAATCCGTCAGCCTCCGAGTTAGACTGTAGAAGTAGATAAAGAGGTGCTTCATTTGAGTAAGACCTCTGTTATACAAAATTTTAAAATGTATTACGCCCCCTAATCATTGTTAACATGCTGAATTAATAATGTCATCTAAAAAAGGGTAGATTTATACGAATTTTATTTTCTACCTGAATATATTTATTGAAGAGTCTTCGGTATATTTATGCTTTAATGGCAAAAAAATCTTGTCAAGAAATAGGAATTTAATCCTTGACAAAAGATTAGTTTTCCAGTCAGTTGCTCCTGAAAAATACTGTTTCTTTCAAAGTGGGATGCTCCCTGGCGCTAAGAAAAGCGCGATCGCCAGCAAACTGCATTTCTCTAGCAATACGTCTTGTTGGAGATGTTCACCCACAAACAACCAACAGCACGAAACCCTGCGGACTGAGAGGCGTGGGATGAGTTAATTTGGGTTTCTCAAAGCTCTCCCTCTGTTCCCTAGCGCGAAGCGTATTGTCAAAACCTTTAAAATAACTGGGTACCGGGAATTCGCATAGCTGATGGCTCGTAACCCTACATTATCTTTTGACAGGGGCACTCTCCTTTTGCATCCACCTCCCAGAGGAAAAACCTGGGTAGATTTTGCTACATGGGATGACCGAGTGGAGAAGTTTCGCATCCCTGCGATTCACTACCGTCAGTTGGTGGAAGCGTTGCAAGCTGAAGGGACTAACTTCAATGACCAGGCAAAAGAATTTGCACCACTGGAATTGGTTCCTAGCTTTGAAATGGAACCTTACCCTCATCAGAGTGAAGCACTGGCTTGCTGGAAACAAGCAGGACGTCGAGGTGTGGTGGTTCTTCCGACAGCAGCAGGTAAGACTTATTTAGCACAACTGGCAATGCAAGCAACGCCCCGGAGTACGTTGATTGTGGTGCCGACTTTGGACTTGATGCACCAGTGGTATGCTCACCTGACGGCAGCTTTTCCTGATGCAGAGGTGGGGTTACTGGGGGGAGGTTCACGGGATAAAACGCCAATTCTGATCGCAACTTACGACAGTGCAACAATTCACGCGGAAGCCCTGGGCAATCAGTATGCTTTATTAATCTTTGACGAGTGTCACCACTTGCCGACAGATTTTTACCGCGTGATTGCTGAATATACGATCGCTCCGTACCGATTAGGACTTACTGCTACCCCCGATCGCTCCGATGGGCGTCATTGGGATCTCAATGCCCTGATTGGTCCAGAAGTCTATCGCAAGACAGCATCAGAACTCGCTGGCTTGGCACTGGCTGAGCACAAGCTTGTTCAGATTAAAGTCAAGCTCTCACAAAAAGAACGCGATCGCTACAACACCTGCATCAAGCTTCGTAACGAGTTTTTGAGAGAATCAAATATTTACCTGGGTAGCATGCAAGGCTGGCAGCAGTTTGTCATGGCAAGTGCGCGATCGCAAAAAGGACGCCGTGCCATGTTAGCTCATCGGGAAGCTAAAGACATTGCCCTCGGCACAGACGGCAAACTGCGAATTCTTGCCGACTTGCTTGCCCAGCATTACCCGGAACGTAGCCTAATCTTCACCAATGACAACGCCACTGTCTACCGTATCTCTCAAGATTTACTCATTCCAGCCATTACTCATCAGACGCCAGTAAAGGAACGTCATGATATCCTCACCCGCTTTCGTGAGGGAGAATACAAAACCTTAGTTGCCTCCCACGTCCTCAATGAAGGTGTCGATGTCCCAGATGCTCGTGTAGCGATTATTTTATCGGGTACAGGTTCGAGCCGGGAGTATATTCAGCGATTAGGTAGAGTTTTGCGCAAGGGCACCGATGACAATAAACTGGCACTACTTTATGAAGTGGTGGCAGAAGATACCAGTGAAGAAGGGATATCCCAGCGTCGGCACAGTTCAGGAGTAAGAAACGAACCAGCCACAAGACCAAAAGAACGCAAAGAACTAGAAAAGCCGAAACCAAAGCACAAGCAGCTTGAGATTTTACCGTCTCCATCAATTTATGAAGTCAATCCTTCGACTCCTAAAGCCGCAGAGTCACCAGCCAAGTGGGGGGAACATGATGCACCCGATTTTTAGTAAGCTGTTCCACATTTAAGACAGCATACAGGCAGCACACGGATTCGCCCCTAACCCACCCAGAGTTAACAACAAAGGCTCTTATGCAAAGGGCACAAGGAAGAAGGAAAAACTTTCTGCCTTCTTCCCAAGGCTTCTGGCGATGGATTTGGATCAAGGGTCTAAATCCCCCAGTTCTAAAGTGGCTTTCTTTCAGGATGGGTTCAATCCCATAAGAGAAAGAAACATAAGAGCCCTCTGCCTTCCCCCTTCTGCCTTTTGAAAACTCCGGGCTCATAGATCAAGTCCTCTTCAGTGGACTCAAGGTATTGCGATTTTAAGACATTTCAAGAAGGCAGAGGGCAGAAGAAGGAAGGCAGAGGGGGGAGTGTCAGGGGGTTTCAACCCCCAGTCACTCCCAGCCACTGAACATAGTTCAGTAGGGAACCCTTAACCCTTGCACAATTGGACCCTTAAGATTGCTTGGCATCTCTAGCATCGGGATACATCCATAAAAGCCCTTTGCCCTCTGCCTTCTGCCTGTCTTTGTTCAAGACCAGGTACCCTTGAGGGTACTCTTAGGATTTACGCTCGGAATAAAGTTTTGAGGCTGTGTATATGTCTTTAGACATAAATTTAAAAGGTAAATTCACATGACGAATGCCAGCCTGCCTACTTCCTCACCGGCTTCTCAATCTAAAAGTATTTTTCACAGTAAGACCTTTTGGGGAGCTGTGTTAACGGCTGTAGCCGCAATTGCTCCTGCGATCGATAGAGACATTGAGTATTATCAAAAAGAGGGGAACATGAAGCCTCAAAGTATTTCGGAAATAGTTGTCATTCTAGCTACTACAGGCTTGACAATTATGGGTCGCATTGATGCTAATACTAGTGCTCCAGTTTATACGCCGGACTGGGCACCAGGTCCTAATAAACGAGAAACTGAGCCTTCAGCTCCGTCATCAGCTTCACAAAAGTAAATGCTCTCAACTTTTACTTTGAACCGACAAAAAAACTCCCGCTATACTGCTACGTGGTATGGCGGTGAGATAAATCTCCCAGTTGTCTCTTTTAGGAGTTGCTTGTCATCTGTCGTAAGTAGCCTCCTAGTAAAGCCGCAGGGATGGTTAAGAGTAGAGCGATCGCCTGATACCCATTAGCCGCTTGAAACCCGATCATTACTAAACTAACTAGAACGGATAAAGTTCCCATTGCAAAAGCATGCTTTATGGCTACATTTGGGGCGAATTTAGCTGTAATAAATCCTCCTATTCCTGTAAAGATTAGCCCCATACTAAGTCTAACAACTAAACCATAAGGATAACTATAAAATAGTCCTACTATTGCCTCAGCTAAAGTTCGATTTATGCGTATAACAAATCCAATTACAAAACTGATTATCATCTGGATGGCTAGGGTGCCTAGAATATCAAAAATTAGTCCATAACTAACTGCTCTAATACTATTCTTTTTTGAAGTATTGCTCGGTAGGTTATTGGTAGGAGATAGTGGAGGATGTAGCTGATTGAAGTTTTCTTTTAATGTTTGAACAATTGCTTTGTTAGTAAGGCACACGATTTGCAGCCAAACAATTGAGAAAAACAAAGCGACAACATTCTTGATGACAAAATAACCAAGAGATAAGTCTTCTGTTTTAACTTGAAATCTATAAATTTGCTTTAGCAGAGTAGAGCTAATTAATAATAAATAAAACCACGGTAACCAACGTCTCAGGGATGTGCCGAAGCTTACTAGCTCTCCTCCCTGCGATTTGAGTCGGTTGGCAAGTGTTGCAAATATATTCCAAATTCCCCAAAGGCTGTAAAAAGGGATGATAAAGCGGGCAACGGCTCCCCAGGGTTTGATTGGATATCCGTTAAAGATAGTTCTCAAACGGACGTGTAAGCGATAGAGCCAGACTAACGTAATTACAACAGTGAGGCGGTAAGTCCAGATACTAATCAATTCAAGGGGATACCATAGGAAATCGATCGCTACAACCAGATAGCGGATTAGGTAGACAAGAGAGCCTGTTAGATCAACTCCATCCAGGAGGCTGTAGAGGTAGTATGAAGTTGCCCAAACTAAGGTGTAGAGGACAAACAGGCTATCGAACATAATCCGCAACCCAAGAGAGCCTATTAAGATTTGACTGATTCGCTTGGGGAAACCTGCTACTTTAGCTTTTGAATCACTCTGAAATTGTTTAACAGAGTCTTCAGTAACTTGAGATAGGTCAGGAGCAACCAACGGAGGATCTGATAAATCTGAAGGCTTGGCTGCTGATAAGTCTGTTTGTGTAAGTTGAGCTTGAGGGGGATTTTGGGAAGCCGATGGAAGCTGAGAACTCACATCCAACTCTTGGCTCCAAGCCGGAAAGTCGATACCTGTCTTTCTGCCATAAACTTTCACGCTTTTGATTGATTCAACCCCTAACTTCGTCATACCCTGGTGAATCAAATGAACCATTGCTGGCTGCGAAGGCACTTCAATAGATTCCAGCATGACGCGCAGGCAATCACCTTTAAGACTGGCTTTTGCCGTGATGCCTTGTGCTTTAAGAGCGCGATTTATTAGGGCAGCGATCGCCTTGGGATTACCTTGTCTGGCTAGCTCTAATACCATTTGAGTTTATGAATGTCACATACAGGTAAACGCTAATTGCTAATAGTTGATTGCTTATTGTCCGTTGGAGCCATGAGCGATTAGCAAAAAACCCACCGTTGAGTTGTGACGGATATTTACCCAAATGGTATAAGGTATTTGGCTGACTGCTGATGGTTCTACCCTCAACTATTTAGTAGCTCAATAGGGCGAGGCTTATGTTTTGCCTTAGTTCATCAGTGATTGGCTGTTGAACAGGCGTCTCGCCTGCCACAACTATAGGGCGGGCAGGATGCCTACCCTACAAGAACACTATTTCTGCTCTGATTGGGATGTAGCCACTCATGCCATCCCTGCCGTTTGCCTCAGCCGTTTGGTTTGTGAGTCATCATAGCTCTTGACGGCTAAATTCAATGACGTTTTCTTTGATTGTGTAGTTATAACCTTCAAAGAAATCTTGCCCCAGCAGTCCAATGTCCATTGCTGGTGGTGCAACCGACACTGGCACGTTTCTCTGGACGCGACCAGCCATTTGCTTTGACTTGATCAGGGCAATAGCAAAGCTAGCCACTGAACCATCGGCAAGTTCAGCCTGTCCTATCCCTACAGGTTTCAATCCCATTTTCACTGCCATTGATCGGGTAATCAACGTGGTAGAAGCACCCGTGTCAAAAAGCATGGGAAATGTATATCGATCATTGAAGCTAACTTCAACGATAGGAATGTTATTTTTTCGCCGTGTGATGGGGACAGAGAAAAACTTTGGATGAGCATCAACTAGGCAGGTAGCCTTTCCTTGATTCACCGAGCGATCGGAACCCTGGCGACGGAATTCGATCACATTTTCTTTTATGGCGACATCATAGCCTTTATAGAAGTCTTGCCCCAGTAGTCCAAAGCCTGCTGCTGGTGCGACTGCCACGGGCACATCTATCCGGAAACGACCATCAATTTCCTGAGACTTAACAAGGGCGATGGGTAATATCACAACAGACCCATTGGCTATCCTCATCTTCCCTATCCCTACTGCTGGTAATTTCAAAGCATATGCCATCGGTAGAGTAATTAGGGTTTTGGAAGCCCCTGTATCAAAAAACATGTCAAATTTGTGATCGTTAATAGTGACTTCAACTATCGGGGTGCCGTCTAATCGCCCCTTGACAGGAACTGAGAAAAACTCTGGTTTGGTATCAGCACAGGATTTTTGTGATCGCGGCGTGGCTCTAAGTTTTGCATCTGCTAGATAACCCTGGTATTCCGTCAGGTTTTTCTGAGCCGTTTTGTACTGGCGACTTGAAGTAGGAACAGCCTTTAATAACTGAGTCGCTTTTTGCCAATGGTTAGCAGCCAAGCTCCAATCATCTCGGCTCACAGCTGATTTACTAATAGTAATTGCACCCATGGCACTGTCAATCGCTTGTTGGTAGGTATCAGCTGCCTTAGAAGGTTCAGGTTGCTGCACCTGCGGTGATGCTGCTGATTGTTTGGGTTTTGCTGGTGGCTCAGCCGCAGAGGCTACAGGTGCAGTCTCAACTGAATTTTCTTTTTGATTAAGAAAGTTAGCCGTCTGATTATTACTACAAGCCGTAACATTTATCAGTGCAAATGTGCTGAATAAAACAATTAAAGTGCGATTACTGAAAAAAGGTTTCCACATGATAAATATCCTTATGTTGTAAAGAATTTTTCCAGCAGTTTCCTGCACTACTGACTTATCAATCCACTTTTGGACTGGCTTTGGTAGTAATGTCTTGAGCCAAAAAATAGTGAGTCATTAAAGCAGCTATTGCCTGAGGATTACCTTGTTTAGCTAGCGCTAAAATGTTCGGTGCCGTCATCCGGGTAGGGCTGACTGACAAATCTCAGATGAGCTATTTATAGAATTCCCACTGAGTTCAAGCAAAGGAACATGCTTGACAAGAACAAGCACAATCATGAACTTGTACAGCTCCACAGCGGGATTCTTGCCTAACAAAACCTTCCATCATTGCTTGCTGCAATTTCATGAAAGCTTTCAAGTCTTCTTTTTCATACTTAGTTTGGAGAAGCCGCCGCAGTTGCTCTTCCGATTCAACAGTTAGATAGTTCTTGGCGATCGCTTGTTGGACAAGATCTCGAATCTGGCTCATACTCAACCCCTCTGCCATGTTCATAAAAGCGAGAGTGAAGTTTGTTGACTTTCAATTGCTTCCTCAGACAGCGCACCGAACATTTATGCACAAGATTTGTCTTCGTTACAAAACTTTACAACTGCGAACTAGCGAGGGTTGGAAATCCCGTGTCTTATGTTGGCAAACAACTACCGCCGTCAGTCATAAGAGGAAATTAATGACTAATAAGTCGGTGGACAAAATTAAGCGTCAGGTGGGCAGTGTCTATGATTCTCTCTGGAAGACGACTTGAGGATTGAGGTAGGCACTGCCCGCCCTACAAGCTAATGACTGTTTTAGGAATTTTTATCAAAATCACCAAACCTTGCATAAAATCTATCCGTTCCCCTTGAGAACCCTGTAGATAGAGGTTAACAATGCGCCTGGAGAAGGTTAAGGTTACTGGTGTACTAGCCCCAAAACAATGAATGAAGTAGATCAACGCTTAAAACAACTAGCCATAGAAGCGCAACGGCACCCTCCAAAGAGCAAACAGCGACAACAGGCTTTAGCCAAGCTAGTGAGTGCAATTCAGCAATCAGGTAAACTGACACGTCCCTACAAGGGTTACTTTCGAGGATTTTATGAAGAAATTTATGCCGAAGCTCAGCAAAAACTTTTTTGTCATATTTGCGAGAGACTTGATGACTATGATCCGCAAAAAGAAGTGTTACAATGGGCAAATTTTCTTCTGAAACGACGATTTTTTATTGAAGCAAGTCGTTCTGTCATGCCAACAGTTTATGAAGGTGTAAACCAGAAACAAATAAGAAAGTTTAGTATTGACGACTTGGATAGAAATAACCCGGCTGAAGTCAATCCTCAGTTGACTCCTTCACTTTCTCAAGAAGTGATTCAATGTCTAGAGGATGACCCTGAGGACATTTTTAAAACTGCCTACGTGGCTAATAATCCAGCGGCTAACTTTCAATTTATATCCATAAAAATTGTGTCGGGCTACGCTTGGAAAGAAATTTCAGCTGAGCTAGGAATTAAGGTACCTACCCTGAGTAGCTTTTACCAGCGCTGCTTAACCAAGTTTGCGCCTAAGTTTAAAGAATATATGTCTTAGTCGAGACAACCTGAGCAAGAGATAAAAGAATGATGAACCCTACAAAAGATGTCTTAACGTTCACAGTTTCACTAACGCTAATAGCGCATCAGATAGCACAACAATTTCATGAACGGCAGTCTAACCCTCAGAAGGCAAAACAGGTTTATCTCAATACATTAGCCGTATATGCTGTGAATTATTACCTGAATTGCTTGGGAATTGAAACTGAAATAGAAGCAAGCGATAGTTGGAATCCAGTAATGCAAACTCTTGCCAATACAGCGGATTTAGCGGTCAAAGATTTGGGTAAGCTAGAGTGTCGTCCACTGTTGCCACACTCAAAAGTCTGTGATGTGCCGCCAGAGGTTTTAGAAGAGCGGATTGGTTATGTGGTGGTGAGGCTCGATCAATCATTAACAGAAGCTACGCTGCTGGGATTTGTGCCAACGGTAACGACCGAAGAACTCCCCTTGAATCAGTTAAAATCGCTAGAAGATTTGCTAGAACACTTGAGCCAGCCGCATCCGCAATCTGTTAAAGAGCCGATTCAATTGAGACAGTGGCTGCAAAACTTATTTAGTAAAGGTTGGGAGACAATGGAGGCACTTTTGGAGCCACCACAAGCTGAGCTAGGCTTCAGTTTCAGAAATCCAACTGGAGTACAAAGAGGTAAGTTGCTTGACTTAGAACGAGTGGGTGAGAAAGTCGCTTTATTCGTTGGACTGAAGCCAGCAACTCAGTCAGAAATGGACATCTCGATTGAGGTGTATCCTACAGGCGGTCAAATCTATCTGCCACAGGATTTACAGCTGATGGTGCTGGATGACGAAGGAAAGGCAGTGATGCAAGCTCAAGCCAGAAGTACTAAGACTATTCAATTAAAATTTAGTGGCGAGCTTGGAGAAAGTTTTGGTGTCAAGATAGCCTTGGGTGATGTCAGTATTACCGAAGCGTTTCTAATCTGAAATTAATAGAACAAAGCTGGGTTGAAAAGGCTCAAATTTAAGGGTACCCATAAGGGTACTGGAAGAGATTCAAGAGATTTTCCAAAATAAAGAGGAAAATAGCCAAACGTGCAAATGCCTACTAGAGGAAAGTTAGTTGTCCTGAGGCTGGATGGTGATTCTTTTCAGCAAGGGTTTTGGGTAACTTTGTCGATTGGCGAAGAAGGTGAGCGCCCTTCTATAGAAATGACAGGGCACTTGCCCCCAGCTCCAGATTTAGCCACATACTTACAACACCATTGGCAGGAGAAATATCGCAGCGTCGGAGCACCTTATCGAATCAAGCCCACAGAAATCGTTTACGATGGTTCCGTCAACAAGCGACTCAAGGAATGTCAGGAATCAGCGAGTGAATTGCGATCACGACTGAAAACATGGCTCGAGTGTGAATCATTTCGTCCCATCGACAAGCGATTACGCGAAGAATTACATCGAGACGAAGCGATTAGGGTACTGATTCGTACTGAAGATCCGCAGTTGCAAAAGCTGCCTTGGCAGGAGTGGGATTTTTTTGAGCGTTACCCAAAGGCGGAAGTAGCGCTGAGTTCTACAGAGTTTGAACGACATAAAACCTCAACGACTCCACCCCTCAAATCCAAACTCAGAATCTTGGCAATTCTGGGCCATAGCGAGGGCATTAACACTGAGGCAGATCGGCAGCTGCTAAAGAATTTACCCAGTGCAGAAGTAACTTTTTTAGTAGAGAGGACGCGTAGGGAAATCAATGACTATTTGTGGGAGCAACCTTGGGATGTCATCTTTTTTGCGGGACATAGCGAAACAGAGGGAGAAACAGGTCGGATTTATATCAATAAAACGGATAGCCTAACGATTAGTGAATTGTGGTATGCCCTTAAAAAAGCCGTGGAACGGGGTTTAAAACTAGCAATTTTTAATTCGTGTGATGGGTTGGGATTGGCACGGCAACTTGATAATGTGCAGATTCCCCAAATGATTGTGATGCGGGAGTTGGTGCCAGACCAAGTTGCTCAAGAATTTTTGAAGTATTTTCTCACAGCGTTTGCGGGTGGCAAGTGTTTCTATCTGGCGGTGCGGGAAGCACGGGAACGATTGCAGGGGTTGGAGAGTAATTTTCCCTGTGCCAGTTGGTTACCGGTAATTTACCAGAATTTAGCAGGAGAACTGCTGAGTTGGCCCGAACCGCGTCCAATCAAATTCAGACGATGGTTGGTGGGAGTGCAAACCGTCCTGGTGGCGAGTCTAGTCGTTACTGGTTTGGTAATGGGGATGCGATCGCTTGGTTTATTGCAGTCATCAGAACTGAAAGTATTCGACCAAATGATGCAACTGCGTCCAGCGGAAAAACCCGATCCTCGGCTGTTGATTGTCAACGTAACGACAGGAGATATCAAAAAATTGGGTGGAGAGTATCCGCTACACGATCGCACTTTACTGCGGCTGTTGAAAAAACTTGAAGAGTATCAACCACGAGTCATTGGGTTGGATATTTATCGCGATCGGCAAGAAGGTGAGGGTCATGCTGATTTAGTCAAGTACTTGCAACAAGGCGAGGTGCAAGGCGCTAGCTACGCTTCAAATGTGATTCCTGTATGTGTCGTTCCTTCTCCTAAAATTCCTGAAGGGATTGCCCCTCCACCTGGAGTTTCACAAGAACAACTGGGCTTTGGTGATGTTGTTCGCGATCCAGATGGCGTCGTCCGTCGTCATCTCTGGGCTATGGAACCGCCTGCTGCTTCCCCTTGCTCTACGTACTATGCTCTTAGCTTTCAACTAGCCCGCCGTTATCTAAAAACAGACGGTATTTCGTCCCAATTCCTCTCAGAAAATCACTGGCAAATTGGTCGAATTGTATTTAAAAAATTGGAAAATAATACAGGTTTTTATCACCGACAGGTGGGATTGCAAGGCTTCCAAGTATTACTCAACTATCGTTCGCATCAATCTCCTAAAGAAATTGCTGAGCAAGTTACCCTAACCGATGTTTTAAATAATAAAGTCAAACCAAATTTTATAAAAAATAAGATTATCCTTATTGGTGTTACAGACCCATCTATTGCCGATGATTTCAACACACCTTACAATCAGGAAATTCGAGGATTACTGCTTCATGCTCAGATGGTTAGTCAGATTATTAGCGCTGTTAAAGAGCAGCGTTCTTTCCTTTGGTTCTTGCCTTTAGGAGCTGAGATTTTCTGGGTTTGGGGTTGGTCTGTGGTAGGAGGTATAGTAGCTTGGCAGTTTCTGTCATCACCCTTACGCTTGGCACTAACTAGCGGCATAACCATCATTACTTCAATTGGAATTAGCTTTATTTTTATGTTGATGAAAGGTGGAGTGGTACCCCTTGTTCCATCAGGGCTAGCCTTAGTCATCACTGGCCTAGTTATCGTAGCTTATAAGGCATTTAAGAAACGACAATCCCAGTAAATACTTTTTAAGCTATGGCGCTTAAGTTGCACATTTTTGGCTTGATTGGTCAAAATGTAATTGGTGATTTGTAATTGATAAAATCTTGGCGCTGTGAGTTTTTTTTGCCATTACCTATTAGACCTCTTGCAAAAATACCAAAGTCCCCCACCCCAGCCCTCCTCTTACTAAAGGGAGGGAGCTTTTCCCCCTTTGCAAGGGAGGGCTAAGGGGGGTAATTCAGACTGATGTAAGAGGTCTATTGGATCAGTCTGTAGATAGTGCTTGGTCCGCCATAGTAATCATCAAAATCTGTGCTTGATTCCCAGATAAAGCAGGCGCGTGAAGACGAGTTGGATAGCACTGTGGCGCAACCCTCATCCAGACCCACGCCAACGTGGGCTTCTTCATAGGCAACAACTAGGTCTCCAGCCAGAGCCTCGGATCTAGAGACTAACTGACCCCGACCCCCCTTAAGAGCGTCTACTAGAGAAGGGACGTAGTTGGGGTTTTCACCTAAAGGTGAGATTCCCGCCTTATGCAAAACGCGGTTGATCGACCAGGCACAAGCATTGTTACCACCGTCAGGTCCCTCAGCGGTACTCATTCCCCGCAAGTTCAACGCTGCCGTCAGCAGTGTTTGATTCATTGAGCCTGATGGTGGGACTAACGGCACTCCCGATGATGTATCAGCTGCCGCTGTTTCCAGTATCGGCCAATACGGTTCCCAGCCTGGTAAAGTAGGTTGTCGATCAAGTGCCGACCAAGTGTGTACCCCAACTGTACCATCTGCATCTAAACCGAGTTTTTGTTGAAATATTTTGATAATCGCAGTTGTTTGTGGGTCAAAATATCCGTTTATGTTTATTGGACCGTAGCCTATGCCGTTTAACGCATTTTGTAGACATACTACCCAAGCTCCTGTGCTGCCTTGCTGTAAAACAGGGCAGGATTTTGGGTTAGGAATCTGAAGATTACTCATTACCGTCCTTTTAGCATGCTCGATTCAATTCAGCTGTTAAAGATTTTAATAATGACCTGTCAGAGACATCCAATCAACTTTGTCAGTCGTATTTAGATTATGTACTACTCTCCTTTTCTAAGCGACGCCATGAAGGGCTGGAATCAACTCTGAAATTATGGGCTCAAGTCTACTCTTCAGAAGGCATGTATTCTGACTCATCGAGCAACAATCCGACCCCCCCATCGTCCCCGATGGATACAGAGCTATATCAAGCCTTGAAGGCTGGTCAATCCTCTGCTTTAGGTATTCTCTATGACCGCTATGGCAGGCTTGTGTATGGATTAGCACTTCATATTTTGAAGAATCCCCAAGAGGCAGAAGACCTAACCCAAGAAATTTTTTTAGCGCTCTGGCGTAGCAATACTTACAATCCCGATCGCGGTTCTCTTAGTAGCTTTCTAACCACCATGACGCGATCGCGGGCGATTGACAAACTTCGCTCTCGTGGCACAAACCTTAAGTTTCTTGACCGTTGGCGTCGAACCATGACTAGTGAAACCTTGTCTACCACCCCATTTGAACAGGCTTCCTATGCTGAGCGTTCCGAGCAGGTTCGGGATGCCTTGGCGCAACTTTCAGAAAACCAACGTCAGGTATTAGAGATGGTCTACTACCAAGGTCTCAGTCAATCGGAAATTGCTCAACAGCTAAACCTACCTCTGGGGACAGTCAAGACCCGGTCTCGCCTAGGTTTATTGAAGCTCAAACAAACTCTAAAGGACTTTATCAGATAGTGGCACTAAGCTGTCGTGCCTAAAAATTTACATTTTGGCGATCGCTAAAGTCTCAACACCATTGGGTTAGAGCATTTTGAATTTTGAATTTTAAATTTTGAATTGCTTTATGACCGGATCCTTGCCCCCTGAACATCAAGAAGAATTAATGGTAGGCTACGTCCTCGGCGACCTCAGCCCGGAAGAAGCTGAGGAATTTAGACAACTATTGGTAAACAATCCTCAACTGGTTCAAGAGGTGGATCGTTTGCAGGAGGTACTGGATCTGTTGCCCTATGCTCTCCCTGAAATAGAACCTCCACCCCAGCTGCGGTCAGCTATCCTCGATGCTGCCGCTGCTGACATCAACCGTGAGCCAGTACGAAAACGTCCCCGTTTACCGTGGAGCAAAATTCTTGGCAGTGTAGCCGCCGTGTTAGCGTTAGCTTTAGGGTTAGACAATTACCGTTTGCGGCAGGAGCTTAAGATTGCACAGACTCAGAAGAATGTCCTTACTGTGCTACAGCAGCCGCATACCCGCGTAGTCTCTCTCACAGGGACAGACCAGGCAGAGACTGCCTCTGGAAGTATCCTGGTCAATCTCGATGAACAAAAAGCTGTTATAGTCTTTCAAAACCTTCAGATTCCGCCTACTGATAAGATTTATCGACTTTGGGCGATCGCTAATAATAAACCAATCGCTTGTGCAGAGTTTAGCGCTAGTCAGCAAGGGACAGTTTTAGACGAATTCTCCCTCCGTGCTCGTGACCCTGCTTGTAGTAATACAAAATCAACCTTAGCCGTTAGTCTAGAACCCTCTTCATTACCCCCGCAACCCGTTGGACCGATAGTTATGAAAGAGGCTAGTCAACTGCTTTAAGCCTCACCTTGATTAGGGTGAGCTGAAAGTGAAGCCCCTTAAGGGGTTGTAAATGCTGTCCCCAGAATGATTAACGATTATGTTGAAAGAAATCCTCCGTATCCTCCTCGCCGTTTTCGTAATCACTGCTGGTATTCTTCACGTTGCAACTCCTGCACCCTTTGTCCGAATCATGCCGTCCTATTTGCCCTACCACTTAGAATTGGTCTACATTAGTGGCTGCTTTGAAATTCTGGGTGGGATTGGGCTGTTAGTTCCTCCCGTTAGTCATGCGGCTGCTTGGGGATTGATTGCACTGTTCATTGCAGTTTTTCCAGCAAATATCAATATGGCAATCAATCATATTCATCTCGATGGGATTCCCGATTCCCCTTTTCTATACTGGGCACGGCTTCCTCTTCAGCTAGTATTGATTGCTTGGGCAAAGTGGTATACCGGAGAGTCAAAGAGTTTCACAAAGATCGAAAAGCGAAAGCTGAATTAATACTCTGCCACAGTTCTCTCATCCGCGCTATTGAGCTTCCATCGTTAATCCAAATAGGTAAAGTGCAGTTTAATTATAAGAATCTCAGCGAACTGCAAATTAATCGCCTTCGTCCCGATCGCCCTCCATTGCCGCACCGATCGCCTGTTCTAAGGTTTCTTTGCTCAGCAAACCCGAAAGAATGCGATCGCCGAGCATAAAGGTTGGCACTGAATTGATGCCGATCTGCCCAAGAGCGAATTCCAATGCCTGCTGGTGAACTGTTCTGTACTTTCGGGTTTCCAAGACGGCTTTGAACTCTGCTTCATCCAACCTAATCTCAGAGGCTAACTTCACCAAAACGTCGGGTTGTCCAATGTCCTGGTCTTATTGAAAAAATGCCCGCAATATCGGTCATGGCATATTTCTCTCAACCTCCTGAAATTCACCAGGGACTTAAGGATACTGTTGGTCAATTAACTGGGGGGGTCAGACCCCTCCCCAACCCCTCCCCTAAGAGGAGAGGGGCTTTCCGGCTCCCCCTTCCCTCGCGAGGGAAGGGGGCTGGGGGGTTAGGTTTTCTGAATTCGCCAACAGTATCCTTAAGTCCCTGGCTAATAGCTCAAGTCGTCTGAAGACGACTCAGATATTTATAGTCCTCTTTAGAGGACTTTAGCGATGAGACAGGGGTTTCAACCCCTGGCGGACTGGCTTTGCAAGAATGAATCAACCTGCATGCGGGAAGTCATCAAGGTTTTTCCTAACTTAAAAGTGTAGGTTTCAAGTAGCCTGACCTGGTTTGAGCACGATCTTGATGCAGTTATCCTTTTTATGCTTGAAAATTTCGTAGCCGTGCGGTGCTTGTTCTAGCGGCAGACGATGGGTGATCACGAACGATGGATCAATCTTGCCATTCTGGACGTGATCGAGTAACGTCTGCAAATACCGATGAACGTGGGTTTGTCCTGTTTTCATGGTTAAGCCTTTGTTCATGAAGGCACCCATCGGCATCTTGTCAACAAAGCCAGTGTAAACACCAGGAACGGACACGGTACCGCCTTTGCGACAAGCAACGATCGCCTGACGCAATACATTTGGACGATCAGTCTCTAGACGTACCGCTTGCTTGGCTTTGTCATAGAATCCTTCCAACCCCATGCCGTGTGCTTCCATGCCCACCGAATCCATTACCGAGTCGGGACCAAGCCCACCGGTCATTTCTTTCAGGGCTTCACCCACCTCGACTTCCTCAAAGTTGAGGATTTCTGCGCCACCGTCTTTCGCCATCTGGAGGCGTTCGGGAACGCGATCGATTGCAATGACACGCCCCGCACCCAGCATAAAGGCGCTTCTAATCGCAAATTGCCCAACTGGACCGCAACCCCAGATCGCGACAGTATCTCCGGGCTGGATGTCACAGTTCTCTGCTGCCATGTATCCAGTGGGGAAAATATCGGTCAGAAACACGACTTGTTCATCTGTCAGTCCATCTGGAATCTTGAACAAACCGACATCAGCAAAGGGAACACGGGCATATTCCGCCTGACCTCCAGCGTAGCCGCCTGTCAGATGAGAGTAGCCGAAAAGACCTGATGGAGAATAACCCATCATTTGTTCCGCCATCCAAGCGTTCGGGTTGGAGTTATCGCACAGCGACGATAACTCCCGTTGGCAGAAGAAACATGAACCGCAGGAAATGGTAAAGGGAACAACTACGCGATCGCCTACCTTTACATTCTTGACAGCACTACCCAGCTCAACGACTTCCCCCATAAATTCATGACCCAGGATGTCGCCCGGTTTCATTGTGGGATTGTAGCCGTCATAAAGATGTAAATCAGAACCGCAAATCGCCGTTGTCGTGATTTTAACAACAGCATCACGCGGATTAATGATTTTGGGATCGGGTACGGTTTCGACCTGCACATTGTTGGTGCCTTGCCAGCAAACTGCTTTCATCTGTTGAAATTTCCTAAAGTTAAGTTGTTAGTGAAAAGTGAATAAATTTGGGATTCGATGGTCTGGAGAAAATGAAATTTCTAGTTTTGAGATCCATCGGTAGGGTTAGCGAACGTTTTGAACTCGACAGCATCGTGACTACAGAAGAGGCGCACGTCCTTAGTGCGATCGATCGATAACGCGTATAGCCGATCTTGATTGAGCAGGCGAGCCTTTCGATCCACCTCCATCATCCATTGGTAGGCACGCAGGCCTGGTGTGCAGCGTCGTTCGGCTGAGTCCATCTCATGTCGGTAAAAGTAGGCATCGCCTGCATGTAAGAGCCAACCCTCTGGTGTCTGGATGGCGATACCAGCATGACCCCGCGTGTGACCGACAAGTGGGATGAGCAGAATCTCCGGTGGCAGTCCTTCAAGGTCACGTACTGCCTCAAAGCCGAACCAAGGTTCGCCTCCCGCCGAATAGTACTTCCAGTGCTTGACCTCGTCCCACTGTTCTGGACGATAGCGCCTTCGGGCGATGAAGCCGTGCCGATCCTGCACCGCCTCAGCCTCACTCTGCATTACGTGTACCGTTGCTTCAGGGAAATCCTCCAAACCCCCTGCATGATCGAAATCGAGGTGGGTAAGCACAATATGGCGCACGTCCCGTGGGGAAAATCCGAGCCGCTCAATTTGATCGAGTGCCGTGTATTTTCGATCAAACTGGATGCCGTTGAAATGAATAAAGAACGGGCTGAGCCGGGAGTAAGGTGACTTGATATCGCGCAGTCCGAAGCCAGTATCGATCAGAACAAGTCCCTGGTTCGTCTCGATGAGCAGGCAGTGGCAGACGAGCCGAGCCGTCAGACCGCGACTGAAGCCATCGAAGAGCGCCCCACCAATCGGGCACATGCAACCGCAATTGAGATGATGAATTTGCATGAATCCTCTGTTACATGCCTCCTTAGAACTGTCCTAAATGTGTGGGATTGGCGACGGCGCGATGACCGACCGTTGGTCTGTGACCATTGCGTCCTGCTTAAAAAGAGTATCAACTGAGCCTATGGAGGTCGCTCTCTAGCCGCCAATTACTTGTTTGCCAACCCAGGCTCAGTGAGCTGACGGTGCTGTTCGGCATTGACCGTATCAGGCAAAACCTTGCTGACGTTGCCCTGAATCTTCGTTTTGAGCGAGCCTACGATGATGTGATCCTTGCCTGCCATCAGTGCCTCGAACCCCTGTTTAGCGACTTGGGCTGGGTCATCCTTCTCATTCGCGCCCACCTTGGTGTCGTCCATACCTGCGCGATGGAAGAAGTTGGTATCGGTTGGTCCCGGCATGAGCGCAGTAACGGTGACGCCCGTATCCTTCAACTCATTACGCAGCCCCTCGGAGAAGGAGTGTACAAACGCCTTGGATGCGGCGTAGACGGCCTCAAACGGTCCGGGCATGATGGCAGCGATGGATGAAGTGAAGAGGATGCGACCCTTGCCGCGTTCGACCATGTCCTTGACAACTCGTTTGGCGAGATGCACAGATGACACGACGTTCAGGTTGATGAGATTAAGCTCGTCCTTCAGGTCAGTCTCGCGAGCAAAATCACCGCCGACGCCAACACCCGCGTTGATGGCGATAGCCTCCACCGCTCGACCAGTCGCCTTAATCTGGTTGTAGAGTGTCTCAACACCGTCATACGTGGCAAGATCCGCCTGCACCGTCTCGACCCCCGCACCCAGCTCCTCGAAGGCTTGAGCTGCTTCGTTGATACTCGGTCCAGTAGCCGTGATTAGGAGATCGAAGCCATTTTGGGCGAACTGTTTGGCTAGTTCATAACCGATACCATTAGAGGCACCCGTCACGACAGCCAAGGGGCGGGTTAACGAATTGTCCATTTCTCTTATTCTTTTGTGAGACTACTTTTAGTAGTGTTTTGAGGCTTTTTGTCCTAAAGCCAATCCTAAAGATTGAGAAGTCTCCTCTCCTCTGGCGAATGAAGTGTGATGCCCTATCTAAAGGTCTATCTAAGGGATTAGTCAGTGTTAAACCTGATTGTAAAATTGATTACATTACAGCTTTTTTCAGGCTAATGAGGTACAGATGGTATGATTTTGAGGTTCAATTTTATATGAATTAGGATGCAACCTTACTCGCTGGAGTTTCGCCAAAGGATAATCGATATTTACGCTGAGGGAAATACATCACAACGC
>DATNPH010000279.1:0-41832 GCA_036703315.1 Coleofasciculaceae cyanobacterium | reverse complement strand
ACGTTGTGTTGAACGTTAAAACCAGTATTTTCCTACTGATAGTTGTTTTTATCATTGCCACTGGCTTAGCTGTATACCTGCTTGGCGGCATTGAACCAACCCAACTTCAAGCATGGCTAAAGTCTGCGGGAAATTGGGCACCCATTATGTATATTGGGCTATACGTTGTCGCAACAATATTGATTCTGCCTTCAACTGCCCTTAATCTGACTGGAGGTGCAATTTTTGGACCTTGGCTAGGGACGGCTTGGACTAGCGTTGCGGCAATCATCGCCGCGATCGTAGCCTTTGCTTTTACCCGCACGGTGGGACGGGAAACCGTTGCCAAACGACTCGCTGGACGCTGGCAAGCTATGGATGCTGAGGTACGTCGAGGGGGACTCTTCTACATGTTTGCCATTCGCTTGGTGCCCATTATGCCCTATGGCTTAGTGAACTTTGCGGCTGGGTTAACGTCTGTCAGCTTTAAAGATTATGTTCTGGGTACGAGTCTGGGAACGGTTCCAAGCGTCTTACCGTTTGTGCTGCTAGGCAGTTATGGGCTGAAGGCACTCACAACAGGAGATGTATTACCCCTGGTAGGAGCCTTAGCACTGACTGGAATCTTAGTTGCTGGGTCTACCTGGTACCGCCGTCGTCGCACCTTCCCCTCAAAAGCCGCAGACATGTTAAAAACATCAGAGGCTTTAGATTCCAGAGATTCTGAGGATAGATGAACTGTGCTACCGAACTATTCCTTTATCGTTCCGATCTATAACGAACAAGACACGATTCTTGAAATGTATCGCCGGATTTCCGCAGTAATGGATCAAATGGATGGTCCAGTGGAATTAATCTTGGTCAATGATGGCAGTCGCGATCGCTCCCTTGCACTAATGCAAGGCATCCATGAAAACGATCCACGAGTTTGCTACCTTAGCCTCGCCCGTAACTTTGGTCATCAAGTTGCCGTTACTGCTGGTCTAAATTTTGTACGGGGTCAAGCGATCGTCATTCTTGATGCGGATTTACAAGATCCACCAGAGTTAATCCCTAGTCTTGTAGAAAAGTGGAAACAAGGCTACCAAGTTGTCTATGCTCAGCGAATCCGGCGACGCCAAGAAAACTGGCTGAAGCGTCTCCCTGCTTACGTGTTCTATCGCCTCCTGCGACGTCTAGCTGATGTAGATATTCCCTCCGACACGGGCGACTTTTGTTTGATGGATCGGCGGGTGGTAGATGTTCTCAATTCCATGCCAGAGCGAAACCGTTACATCCGGGGACTGCGTGCCTGGGCAGGTTTAAAGCAGGCGTCCATCCGTTTTGAGCGTGACCCGCGTTTTGCTGGTGAAGTGAAGTATACATTTCGTAAGTCCCTATCCCTTGCCGTGAGTGGTATAGTTTCTTTCTCTAGATTGCCACTGCGGCTTTCCACCTACGTTGGTTTACTCGCCGCAGTGGTTGCTGTGCTGATGGCTGTGCTAGTGCTCTACTGGCGCATTCATTCTCCCTCTTCCCCTTTGACTGGCTTTGCCACGATCATGATTGCCATCTTCTTTCTCGGTGCTGTGCAGCTAGTAAGTATTGGCATTTTGGGTGAATATGTGGGACGCATTTATGAAGAAGTGAAGGGCAGACCTCTATATGTCTTATCAGAAGTAGGCGGTTTTACTGAGGAACATGCTGGTTTTAGAAAATCGACGCAGCAGAAAACTCATCCCTTCTAGCCTACATAGGGCACCTTCAACTGGCACAAGACGCTCCTATCTCGAAGAGAGCTTTGCTATCGGTTTAAAGGGAATTGGTAATTGCTAATTAATAACTCATAGACTACGTAGAATACTATTCCCATACCCGATTCCCTATTCCCCATTTCCTACTCGCAAGTAGTAGGACACTTGATTAGTTCGGAATGTGGGTTTCAATTAGTTAAGAATAGTGATCGCAATGATTATCCTTTCTTGATCTTTGTGGAAAACTCGCCAAATTCTGTGGAAAACTACCCCTCTCTGTGGAAAACTTAGGGTGTTCCTAGGGAATTTGTTGATCAAAGCTTACCTGCTCAGACTGGTAAGCTGGTGGCTCTACGTGAATCAAAACGCGCACAGGACTGAAGCGCTCTTCTAAACGAGACTCAACTTCCTCCGTAATTTTATGAGCCGTTTCTACATCTTTGGCGTCCACAATCATATGCATTTCAATGAAGACTTGACGCCCCAAAAGACCGCGAGAGGCAATATCATGGCAGTTAATGACGCCAGGAATGTCCATCACAATCGATTGAATGGCTTCCGGCGCGATCGCCATTTCATCCACTAGCCAAGGCAAATTCTCCTTCAACACACTCCAGCCACTGCGAAACACTAACAGCGCGACGGGGAACGCGAGAATCACGTCGATCCACTGAAGTTGAGGGAGATTTAACACTCGTGCCTGCCAAATTCCTATCAATCCAGCCAGAACGGTAATTGTTACCCAAACATCACTCATGGTGTGTTGAGCATCAGCAATCAAAATTGCACTACCCACCCGTTGACCTACACGGCGCTCATAGAAGGTAACGAAAATATTGACGCCTAGTACAATTAGTAGTAATCCCAGTTCTGGGGGAGAGATATTGACAGGCGTAAGACCTTGAAAAATGTGCTCGATCGCTCCCTGGAGAATTTCAAAACAAGCGATACCTAAAAATGCGGCAATTCCTAATGCTCCTACGGCTTCAAATTTTTGGTGTCCGTAAGGGTGATCGCGGTCGGGTTGGGGGGAAGAAAACCGACTGGCAATTAAGCCCAAAACGTTGTTCGCACTATCAGTTACACTATGCAAGGCATCTGCTTGTAAGCTGAGAGACCCTGTCAAAAATCCCACGACTGCCTTTAATACCATCACAAATAGATTAAGTAGTAGGGTAATCAGCAAGACCTTACGAACTTCAGAACGGTTGTCCTTTACCACAGACGCTACCCAATTGAGCATTAACTTCTCTGGTTTTTAGTTTAGTCCTTTTAAGGATTGAAACCTCTTCCTGCTGGTTGACTTGAGCTGGGTTTACGTCTAGAAACCATCCCACTTATTGAGATTATTTTTAATAATGATGCGCTGATTTGCCTAATTCTCTGGTAGATTTTTCCAAGAACTCAATTACATCTACTCTCATTAAACTTACAATATTAAAATTTATTGCTCATGGTGTCTCAACTCACGCTCAACCTTGTCGAAGGTTCTGTTTCTTTTCAGTTCACAGCGGATGCGGCTAGAGATTTACAAGCATGCATCGACAAACTAATGCAGAGCTTGAAAACGGCTACTCAGTCGTCTAGTAGCGGCGGCAGACCCAGTCCCCAAAAACCGATGGAATATCGATATTCCGGAGAAGTCTTTCTTGAAGTTTTCTGCAATCCCAATATCTGGCCGAGTCCCTTTGCTGCCAAAGTGCTGCTTACCCTTCGGGATGAGCGTATCCGTCTAACCACGGAAGCTGAACTGACTCGCGTCATTGAGGATGTAAACCAGTATCTGGAGCAAGTAGGCTAAAGGCTGAGCTGTTGGGAGTTCCAACTAACGGCGCAACTCTCATTAGCCGTGCAATCTACCTCGAAGCGGAACCGTTAAGTACGGTATGCCTTAGGCAGTGGGCTTTCTTGTCTGATTTCTGTAAAATAGGCAGCGTTATGATCAAGCGATCGCCTATTGTGTTTAAGTAAAAGCTTTTTACCTAGACAGGTGTTCTCAGTTTCCACCCAAAAACTTACAGCGAGTAACTACTCAGATGAACTCCAACACTCTTCTACAATTACTGCAAGCTGGATTTCGTGTCTCATTAGGAGCGACAACTTCCCTGATTGAAACACTACAAGACCCTCAAAAGCGTGAAGAAAACCTGTCCCAGCTAAGGTTGCAGTTAAGTCAACAGGTAGCTGAATGGGCAGAAAAAGGAGAAATAACCGAGCAAGAAGCTCGAAATTTTATTGAAACGGTGTTGAGGCAACAGAGCAATCCAGGACGTTCATCGACTACCGAAACACCAACCAACACGGTTACAACACCATCGACACCAACGACTTCACCCAGTGTGCAGTTGGAAATAGAGGAAATGACTGTGCAAATCGCTGCACTCAGAACTGAGTTAGAAAAGCTACGTAACTCTAGCTCTAACAACTAATAATTAATTAGACTTATGGTTGGTTAACTTTTGTTATGGAAGTGCACCCTTGACGCACTCTTGCCTCTTTTTAGGGATAAATCATTTACCCTAATTAGGGTTCGCTTTTTCAGCGTGACATTATTAGCTAGCGATGAAGTTATGTCTTTTCACTGCCAAATCCTCCTGACTTAGCCAACATAAGACCTTTGCTGGAAACGCGGCAGGAACACACAAAGAAAAACAAAACACGATGATTAAAAAAAATATGCCATAGGGACAACGCTCAGTTTGGTGAGATTGTAATGACATTAATGTTTCTTATCTTCTGAATTGACTGCAATAGGGAACCCCTGAGCGCACGCAACTCTCGTTAAAGCACAATAGGATAAAAAGCTGTTTGAAACTTTACCACTAACCTCCGCAGGTTGGGCAAATATATAGTGTCCTAGTGGAAGCTTAAGCACTTAGATAACCGGACAACTTCTCAACTGTGGTAGCTTGTGTCCGAGACCACTTATTGAGTTGGTGTTCTCCTCCTCGACTGAAGCTGCTCAATCGTTGTCCCATTCTTCCGAACCGATCAAATCCCCAATTCGGTCTCTAAGCAAAAAGTCGCAACGCTCTAGTTCGCACTCGATGCAAACCCACTCACGAGCAGGAATATATTGGCAAAGAACGTAAATGGGTTGCTGACGACTGACTGTGCCCCTCTCTACGAGCTGGCGTGCTTCGTCTTGGATAACATCAATCGAATAGCGCAGGGTAGCAGTAGATGGCATTATGTCAACACTCATGGGTAATAGCCTGGTAAATAACAGAGCTTATGATTAACTATAGTCGAAGATCAGATAGCGTGAAAGGCTATTTGGTTCAGTATAGAAAGTTACAAAGAAATTCGCTGTCTTGATAAATATCGCAAAAGGTAAAGGTTTTGCAATATACAAGATATCTACCTATGTAAGGATGAAACGTTTACACATCAAGACCAGCACCTACTCAGTCTAGCGGTGCTAATGACGAAAGGTGTAAAGAACAGGTTGACAAGAAGTTAATAAAAGTTAAAAAAGCAGAGTAAAGGTAGGAGTTGGGACGCTATTGGAGAATAACACGTCAAGGGCGATCGCCTGAGCCTCTGGCAGCTGCCCATAGGAGAACACATAAGGAATTTTTGAAGGCAGCTCTGGCAGAAACTGCTCTAAGGCATAAGGGCTACCATAAATGACTAGAGCTTGGAGACTCTCTATTTTTAACAGTTTCTTAAGTAAAGCGTCTGCCACGGCTGTCAATTTAGCGCCTTCCCGAAAAGGGTTTCCTCGAATAAATAACTGTAGCAAAGTTGGTGGGAAAGCAGGACGATAACTAGCTTCTTCCTGTATCGGCAGAATATGAGGGTCAACAAGTTGAAGTTCATATCCTAGTTGCCTGGGTAAAGCGATGGCGGGGGCGTTTGGCTCCAAAAAGTCACAGGCTATGATGTCGTCTACCACAATCAGGTTGCGTCGCTTGCGGCTACTGCCGAAGGAGTCTAGTTGTAAAGGTAAGGAGCCGCCTATTTTCTGAGACTCTTGCAAAATTGTTGTAGCCGTAGTGCGAGCAGTAGGTTGCGCCAGTTGGCAGACAAGGTGTTGAGAGGTAACCGGACTCGTGCCAAACAAGGGTCTTGAGGTTTGAGTGTGGGGTTCTGGATTAAAAGCTTCTGTTAGGTTCCTATACTCGCCTACTTTCTGACGTTCAACTGGTACGTTCTCAATCAGCTTACCTTTAGCTTTCCAGATGCGCTCTACTGAGGCACGTATTCGCTCGCGTGAGAGACGTCCTTCTGCAACCGCGTCACACACCGACTGAATCAAAGTTTTTGGGTCTTGAGGCATCAGTAAAATATCGGCACCAGCTTCTATTGCCATAACTGAGGCTTCATCGGAACCGTAGTGATTTGCAACCGCCCCCATGACTAAAGCATCTGCAACAATCAATCCCTCAAATCTTAAACACTCTCGCAGTAGCTCAGTTAAAAGGGCATAGGATAGAGTCGCTGGCCGCTCTAAGTCCCAAGCTGGAATCAGCACATGGGCGATCTTAATGGCATCTACCCCAGCGGCGATCGCGGCTTTAAAGGGTGGCAATTCAACGGTAGCCAGTCGGGGTGGAGAGTGAGGTAATAGAGGCAACTCTAGATGAGAATCCGTTGCTACATCACCATACCCTGGAAAATGCTTAGCCGTCGTTAATACAGGATACTGTTTTGTACCTTGAATGAAGGCAGAACCCAGATGGCTTACGGCTTCTGGTGTCTCACCAAATGCTCGAACGTTAACGACTGGGTTGTGGCGATTGTTGTTGACATCAACGACTGGTGCCAGCAACCAGTTAATGCCAATCGCCAAGGCTTCCTGTGCCGTAATCGCTCCCATTTGCTCAGCATAGCGTTTGGCTTTACAGAAGTCTTTTGAGGCAATTGCACCAAGCGCCATCGGCGGTGGAAACCAAGTTGCACCACTAAAGCGCTGACCTACCCCTTCTTCAACATCAGCTGCAATCAGCAAGGGAATTTTTGCCCAGTCTTGAAGCTGTTGTGCTCTGAGTAGTAGTTCCCCCGCACTCGCTCCCGATAAGATGACGCCCCCGATCTCTAGCTTTTGCAACCAATACTGCAATTGTGCATTTGGGGGTTCCCCATCTGGGTACTGAATTTGGTGATCGAATAGATAGCCAGATGCTCGCACTACAACCATTTGTGCAACCTGTTCTTCTAGAGACAGGTCATTCAAATCTGGCAGTGGCTTATGTAAATACTTCAATCTTCTGCCTCAGGAACGTCGTCTTCTGTATGCTTACTCTGACGTTCTTCGCTCAACTTATTCAACAAGGCTAACATGCGATCGCCACGCTCTAACGCTCGGTCTTCAATAAAGATAACCTCTGGTGTTCGTCGTAGACGAATCCGTCTACCTAATTCACCACGCACGTAACCTGTAGCTGACTTTAACCCAGCCATCGTCTCTGCCTTTGCTTCCTCAGTGCCATAGATTGACACATAAATTTTGGCGTGCTGGAGGTCGCCAGAAACATCCACATCCGTAACAGTAACCATACCAGCCCCCACGCGATCATCCTTAATATCGTAGAGTACCATTTGGCTGATTTCCTGTTGAATCAACGAGGCAACACGAGAAATACGGCGACCTGTAGGCATAACGCCCCCTTTGTTAGAGTACAAGCAGTCGTTTCTGTTAATCACTGCTAGCTGACTACAGGAATTGTGACAGCTAACAGACTGTTGTAACGTCCGCCTAAAGTGAGATTCAGCAATTAGCTCCCCTCAGGCTTTTCTAGCTAATCAACGACTAGATAGCGGCATGAGTGCCAACTCTCGGTTAGGCTGTCGGGAGTGTCAATATTTTAGACTGGACTGAACCCTAGCATGGCGCGGAGGGTGAAACTAATGAACAAAAAGCCTCCAATCAGTAGCCCAATCAACGCGATCGCCGTAAGCGGGCGACTCAATAGAGGTCTCAATCGCTCGAATAAGGCAAAAAAGATGCCTAGAGTCACAGCGATCAAGTAGCGTGGGTAGCGAGAGACGTTCTCCAAGAACTCCTTCATTGTCTTTCTTAAAACGTTTTACTATCTTCTCTTTAACTGGTAGCACTTGAGTGCGCCTTCGACAAGGTAGTGGGGCAGACAAGGGAGATGGAGGAGATAACTTCTGTGTCTTCCCCACCTTCCCCACCTCCCTAATTTGTCCGATTACTGAATTTGTGTTCTAGGGCAGGTTGGCACAAGTAAACTACCAATTAATAGACTTTGGAGCCAGGCAAGTCTGTGTCATGGTGTACTTCCTCTCGCTCGCTCCTTGTAGCCAAGAGATCCTTCCACTTCTTGAGCAGAGGTACTTCGTCCATGATAGACAGCCAATGCCAGGACAACGGCAAGACAGTAGCGATCGCATCGCTGTTTGGCGAAGAGATTAGTCGGGAGAACGCCGGATGCAGTCCAGCGTGAGTTAAATACGGCTTGTTAAAGTACCCGTCTACAAGCCACGCTGGCAGCCGTAACGCCCCCTCCAGCAGCAATGAGAGCGCCCATTGGTCCTCCGACTGCCTCACCAGCTACAGCCATTTCGATCGCCACCGCCAAGATACACTCGTCCAAATCAGCTTCCGAACCTGGCTGAGCCTCCGGATGATTGTCTCTCCAAGATTGAGCTAAGGGAAGTGCTAGTTTAGTTAACTGATTATGCAAGTCAAACTCTTGTAATTCGTTACGAGTTAGAGGAGCTGATCGGGTTGGCTTTAAATTACTGGATTGTTTTTCTGAGTTAAATAAGCTCATTGTGCTAGTACCTAAAAAACACCACGTTTAAGAACAAAAACACCACGGTTAAGAACAAGGAAGTTGAAGCGAACAAGGTTGTCTACCTTGGTGGTGTCCAATCTGTAGTAGAGCCAAAGCACCAAGGCGGCTGCTGCTACCTAGTCTTAGCTGAGACAATGGCATATGTAAGACAGCTGTATGACTCGTATTACGCTATGTGAATCATAGGACAACTGACTCAGCATTGGCAACACACTCAAGTAGATTTCATCTAGACTTCATAAATTACGATGTTGCTCTCTCATCAAAAAAGCAACAACCGCCTCCTATCGGCAAGTGATAGGGCAAGCGGTTTGGTGTGCCACCACTAACTCTATAAAAGAGTATTGATGGCGACGCCTCGAGCAGGGCAGAAAAGGTAAGGCGTGTCTACACTCTCTACGTCTGCTAAGTTAACGCCTAGTTAGGGTTTAGCGGAGATTGCCACTGGCGCTAACGTGTTCTTTTTCAACTTTCATTGCCAACAGCCCCTAATTTTTGGCTTAGGATAGATAGAAGGTTTACTCAAACAAGACAGTCACATCGTTAGATTTAACAAAGTAATTCCAGATCTCGATCGCTAGGTCATTCTCAAACTCAAGCTTTTCTATCGCATTACATTTTTCAGGGCAGCCATCAGTTTCTCCATCTAACGAACCTTCTGGAAGCATCAGGCAGATATTAACAACAGGGATCTCTTTTCCTCCACGAAGTCCACTGTAAGTGCTAAATCTAACTGTGGCAATGTAATCAATATTAATGATGAGATCTGCGAGTCGGATGAACGCCACAATTATACTCCTCGCAAGGATAACTTGGTAACTTTTTTCGGCAAAAAACTCTAAAAACTTAGGTATTACACCAAATTGGATCGGGAAAAATCCTCCCAAGGCTTTCAGTCTGAGAGGTACAAAGGCTGTAAGACATACGTAAAATACGTAATACAATACTTGCATAATATGGCAATTTACTAAGGATAAGCAACAAAGTTAACCCGACTTCATCGACTCTTTAAAAAGGCTTAATTAAAAGTACTTAATCAATTGATCAAGGTCATTCAACAAAAACTTCTTCTTAACAATTTTTATTAAAAGTATTGTATGATTTACCCCTAAAATCATCGCAGTTGCTCCAAAATCAGTAGCAATCGGTTTCCTCATTGCAGATTGGAAGAGCAACCGTAAAGCCCACTGATATATGCGCTTACCCAGTTGTAATACATTACCCGAAAAAGTCAACGTTAGTGACCTTTACCATTAAAATACCCATGTCTCCACAGGTAAAAAGGACTCACTAAACTACTGACGAATAGTTCCATTTCACAAGCCGCTATCAAGTCAGAACGGACGTTACGCCCGTGTTTGAGCAAGTGGAAAGTAATTTTTCGCAAATCATTTATCATATAAGCTAGAGTAGCAAGGGGTCGCTGCCAGGGTTTAACACTCAGCATCCGCGTCACATGGCGACTTAACCCAATCCCACGAAAAAAGGGAATTAAGTAGTCGCGTTCCAAACGCCAATAAGGGATTTTGTGATCAATTTGCATCGCCGGGTTGTACCAAATTTCCCAACCATTGGCTTGAATATGAGATAGCATCTCCAAATCTTCGCTGGTAACCATACTGTTAGGGGTGCGCCCTGTCAAAACCAGCTGAGATGGAACAGTGTCTAACCAAACTTGTTTGCGTACAACCAACCCAGCTGACGGAGGTAATACTCTCTTTTGCGGTTCATAACGCAGTGGTTTTGAACCTCGCTGGGTAATGGCTAAAAATGGAGCAAGTCGATGAAAATTTTCTGGAGGTGTCACTTCAAAAACACCATGAATTTGACTGGCATAAGCACCAGCTTCTGGGTGTTCTTGAGCAAACCTGTAGGCAGCGGCTATCCAGTCAGGTGCGGGTATGTTGTCATCGTCTAGAAAACCAACTAGTGTGCCTCTGGCTTCCTCAAAGGCACGCTTTCGTGCAAACGCTGCTCCCTGTTTCGGCTCGAAGCAATAGCGTAAAGGATAGTCTTTTGACCAATTGGCTTGATAAGCTTGAACAACCTTCGCTGTGTCATCGGTACTATTGTTGTCAACAACAATGACTTCCCAGCTAAAGTTTTGAGGATAAATTGTGGTTTGGCAGGAGGTTCGCAGCCGCTCTAAAACTTCTGGTAAACGCTTTTGCCCGTTATAAGTAGGAATGGCAACAGTCAAGTCAACAACCATCGTCTTTATCAAGAATTGGAACTCGACAGCACTATTGTGTAGTATGCCTAGTTCTGAGTTCAACAGTGGCTCTGTGCAAGTTAATGGCTAGTGCCCCAGTCAGTTAAAATCCATTGGAGTAGTACTTGGAGAAAACCACCTATGGGTGATTTCACGCGCCGGAAATTCATCGTTGCTTCCACACTAGCCGTAGGGTTCGCGCTGGCGACTCATCCAATTTCTGCTCAAGTTATCACCACAGATACTCAGGAGTTGGTGGCGGGTGCCGTAAAGATTCCTGTTAAAGATGGGGAAATTCCAGCTTATAGAGCTATGCCTGCTACTGGCGAAAATTTTCCTGTAGTGCTGGTGGTGCAGGAAATTTTTGGTGTCCACGAACACATCCAGGATATCTGTCGTCGCTTTGCTAAGTTAGGCTATTTAGCGATCGCTCCTGAAATGTTTGTCCGTCAGGGCGATGTTTCCAAGATAAGCGAAATTCCAGAAATCCAGTCTAAGGTTGTCTCTAAAGTTCCAGATGCCCAAGTTTTGTCTGATTTAGATGCCACCGTTGCTTGGGCAGAAAATTCTAGTAAGGGGAACATCGACAAGTTGGGAATCACAGGTTTTTGCTGGGGTGGGCGTATTACCTGGCTGTATTCAGCCTATAACCCCAAGGTAAAAGCTGGCGTTGCCTGGTACGGGCGCTTAGTCGGTGAGTCTAAACCGCTAACTCCTAAGCATCCCATTGATATTGCTGCTGAGTTAAAAGCGCCAATTTTGGGGCTTTATGGCGGTAGTGACAATGGAATTCCTAACAATACAGTAGAACAAATGCGTCAGGCTCTTAAAGCTGGCAACAGTGGTTCAGAAATTGTTCTTTACCCAGACACACCACATGCTTTCTTTGCCGACTACCGTCCCTCCTATCGGAAAGAGCAAGCAGAAGACGGCTGGAAACGCCTACAAGCTTGGTTTAAGGAGCATGGTGTTGCCTGACTCGTGGTAGGGTTATGGTACATTAATCACATTCCAAACCTGATGAATTAATTTCTTGAATAATGAGCCAGATGCAATGCCCTAAGTGTCAAGGAAGCCTAGAATCGGTTATCTTTTCAACGATTGAAGTAGACCGCTGCACAAACTGCAAGGGAATTTGGTTTGATTCCCAGGAGGCTCAGACACTTAGAACTGTCACAGGCTCTGAGAGTATAGACATTGGCGACGCCGCAACAGGTAAAAAATTCGATGAAATAGCCGACATAAATTGCCCGAAATGTCAGACCAAAATGACAAAAATGGTTGACCTCAGACAGACTCACATTTGGTATGAAAAATGTCCAGTCTGCTACGGTGTCTGGTTTGATGCTGGGGAGTTTAAGGACTTCAAGGAAGAGGGAATCCTCGATATCTTTAAGGATATTTTTACTGGGGAAAGACGCTGAATCCCCCTTATTATTGATAGGTTTATCTACCTAGAATACTGTTGACCGGACATAGGTCATCCTTGGGGAGAAATCTTCGTCGTTCTTGGCTCCGTATTGACGCTGGCATTCTCTAGTCACCAAATCAACGAACGGAGCCGTCGAACGTGGTTTTATGGCTGATCGAAATGCTAATAAGCTTTGGCTGTATCACGGTCTTAATTTTGCCGAATCCAGATCACTCACTTATTGTGTAAGCGCTGTGGCGCTTGGGCGTTGGTGGCTGGTTTAATCTTTTTTCTCTTGTTGTTGGCGATCTTTAACAGCCTTGGTCAATAGATAGGTCGCTAGGCTACTTAATGAGCGACTTTCTTCCTCAGCCCATTTTTCCAGGGCTGCTTGGATTTCTTCTGGTAGATAAGCAGTTACCCGCCCTTTTAGTTTCATTGGCTCTACCTTTTTCTAGGTTAACTTAATTTATTATATATTCCGACGTATCCTGTCGGCTACTTTTAGTATAAAACAATTTTTTATGTTGCGATTCAAAATAGATAAGGTTAGTCTAGCCGTCTAGAGACGTTCCGCCGGAACGTCTCTACACAGTTGTGGGTTACTGAAAAAGGGGGTACTAGGCTGGGAGCGATCGTGGGACTCTGTATGTTCTGTGCACAGAGCCTTAAACGAGTCTTTAATCAATGCGTGAAATTTTGAAGGCTGAAGGCTGAAATTTCATACTCTACCCTCCCTTCATCCTTCAAACTTCCCACTTAAGACTTTATTTTAACCATCCCAAAAAAGTTTGAATTAGAAGCCAAACATTCAGTGTCCCAATCAAGATAGCAACCGACCAAGCCAGAAGTTTTAACCAGACGGGATTGACAAACTCACCCATGATGCGGCGATCGCTTGTAAACATGACTAACGGAAACACGGCAAACGACAGTTGCAAACTCAAGATTACTTGACTAAAAATCAGCAAGCTTGTAGTACTGCTTTCCCCAAACCAAATAATACAGATTAAAGCGGGAATAATTGCCAAGAGCCTACTGATCAAACGGCGTAACCAGGGCGCTAGATGGAGACTTACAAAACCTTCCATGACAATTTGTCCAGCCAAAGTTCCAGTCATCGTTGAACTTTGACCGGATGCTAGTAATGCCACAGCAAATAAAAAACTAGCGAGTTGAACACCTAATAAAGGCGAGAGCAATTTATAAGCATCTTGAATTTCAGCAACGTTGTGATTCCCTGAAGAATGAAACGTCGCTGCTGACACAATTAAAATTGCACCATTGATAAACAAAGCGAAAGATAGAGCAATTGTTGAATCAATGGAACCAAATTTGATGGCTTCTCGTTTCTTTTCGGGGGTACGTTGCCAAGCCCGTGTTTGTATGATCGCTGAGTGCAAATACAAATTATGAGGCATGACCGTTGCTCCTAAAATGCCCAGCGCAATATAAAGCATTTCTGGATTTTCTACAATTTCAGGTCTAGGAACAAAACCCTGAAAAATGCCGCCCAGATCAGGGCGAGAAAAGAACAACTCGGCTGCAAAACAAAGTCCAATGGTTGACACTAAGGTAATGATTAAGGCTTCGACATAGCGAAAGCCGTGGCGCTGAATCAGTAGCAACACCAAGACATCCATAATGGTGATGCATACACCCCAAGTCAGAGGGATACCAAACAACAGTTGTAAAGCGATCGCGCTGCCGATAACTTCTGCTAAATCACAGGCGCAGATCGCTATCTCACAAAGTATCCACAAAAAAACTGCCACGGGACGGCTGTAATAATCTCGGCATGCCTGAGCCAAGTCTCGCTCTGTTGCCACTCCCAGACGCACACACAGAGATTGCAGCAAAATCGCCATTAGGTTGGAGAGCATAATCACGAATAGCAGCGTGTAACCAAACTGCGCTCCACCGGCGATATCCGTTGCCCAGTTACCGGGATCCATATATCCCACAGATACTAGGTATCCGGGTCCCGCGAAAGCCAATAGCTTACGCCAAAAGCTTTTTACGTCAGGAATGGGAATAGTGCGGTGAACTTCAGGCAGACTGGGCTGTTGAGGGGGAGTTTTTGGCAAAGGCATAAATACTGTTTGGAATTTGGGATTTGGGATTTTAGATTGGCAAAATCAAGCACAGGAGGTATGTTTAGCCATCTGAAACCCAACAAGGTTATTAGAAAAATGAAAGAAAAATGAAAGCTACTTTATTTTAAAATATGAAATGAAAATGAAAACAAGTTTGAAGAAAATGAGAGCGATCGCACAGCCGTCACACTTGACGGCTAGGCACCTGGGTGTAGCCTACATCACCTCTTAACCCCCTTTAATCTCTCCTTAGGGAGGGCTGGGGTAGGGTAGAAGCGGCTTGCTGTACACTCCGGGGTAACTGATTAAAGTTTATTTATAAAATATTTCTGATAGATAGTGCTCACCCTCTGCGCGTGAGAGTGAGCACTATGACCTACGGTAAATCCTAAGTTTCTATGGATACTAGCGAAGGGCAAATTCAGACGTTAATCTCACATTCAAGTCTCGTTCAGGATAAACGACAACCATGTTCGCTGATTTCCGATTCAACAACCATCCACCAAGCGCGCCTGCACCCGCACCCCCTATAACTTCCCATGCATTGACGGAGTGATCTCCAGTAATCGCAGAGATCGCCGCTGCAGCTCCAGCCCCGATCGCTGCACCTGTTAAAATCGAACCCGTGTTAGCGCCCTTCTTCACTTCTTCAGTTCTCGTTACCACATCTGAAGAGGCATTGATAGAAAAAGGTTTTGACTGCTGCTCCATCCGACGACGCAATAGCGTCACCTCTTTAGCAACAAACCGACTGCCTCCAGAAGTAGGTCTGAGATCACCAATGAGTTGACTCCCCTCAGGAATCACAACATTGCCGTTACTGTTTCTCACATCTGTTGCCACTGTAAAAGTCACTGGTACAGTTTCATCAGGCGTTAGAACGATTTTTTCTTTGTCGTATCGGACAGGAATGGAAGTGCCAGAGGGAAGGACTAAGTTTAAGTTATCGAGTCGGTAGCGGCCATTTTGTCCTAAGCGGTCATTTTCATTTTGTCCTGACTCGGGCGAACGACGCCACTGAGCAGAGGCAGGCACAGCAGTGACAAGGGGGACAATCGTACTGCTAGTAATGGTTAGCGCCAGTAGTGCAGCGGTTCCTGATTTAAAAGTATGAAGGTTGACCATGAAAAAACCTCTCTAACTGATAAATATGTCAGTCGTAATCTAATTGACATACAGGTGGGGAAAATGTTCCTGCTGAAGTTATTTTGACGCTAGCTTCATATACAGCAAATTTATACCAGTTCACTTTTAGTACGCTACGCATCGCCCCAACGCCCTTGTTAAGGGGAGAGCAAGAAAAGCATTTTTAGCAAGGATTTTAGTGAATTGGTAATACCTGATTCTACTGATTCAGCCAGTACAAAGTTGTCGCAGACCTGTCAGTGTGGTCGGGTAAAAAAGAAAAAACTCTCGGAACGCATCCACCAATGTGAGTGTGGAATAGTTGCTCAGAGAGATTTGTATTCAGCATTGTTAGCTAAACACATTGAACCCGATACCTTCGTTCTCCAGGTGAGTCAGTTAGTTGATGACTGGCATAGTGCGGAGCTGCGCTTGTGGGCGGCTTGGAGAACTGCAACGGAAATTAAACCTGCAACTGGAAGGATTCGTTCTTCCTCCTTTGGTCGTTGCCCAGAGTTAGAGCGGGTCGCTGCGGAAGTCTTAATCAAAGTGCCTAAGAACCAGGATGTTGTAGCAGTAATGCGAGAGCCTAGGAGAGGGCATGATATCCCGCCCGTAGGGTCGGGTAGTCAAGATTAAGAACCCCATGCTTTTAAGCGTGGGAGTCTCAGTAACGTTTTTCTGCCGCGTTATACAGGCTAAAACAAAAAGTAACGCTGTGCCATTGGTAACACGGTTGCGGGTTCACAGATGAGTAGTTCCCCATCAGCTCTAACTTCGTAAGTTTCTGGGTCTACTTCTATGTGAGGTAGGGCATCATTAACTTTCATATCCCGCTTGCTTAAGTGTCGTGTATTTGAGACAGCAGCAGCTGGTTTTTGTAAGCCAAGTTGAGTAGGAATGTCTTGTTCTAATGCGGCTTGGGAAACAAAGGTAAATGATGTTGCCGCGATCGCTCCTCCAAAACTGCCAAACATCGGGCGCATGTGCACCGGCTGGGGTGTCGGAATACTAGCATTGGCATCTCCCATTTGCGACCACGCGATCATACCTCCTTTAATCACCATTTCCGGCTTCACGCCAAAAAACGCTGGACGCCAGAGACACAAATCAGCTAGTTTGCCTTCTTCCACAGAACCAACATACTGAGCAATACCGTGAGCGATCGCTGGGTTAATTGTGTACTTGGCAATATACCGCTTTGCCCGGAAATTATCATTCTCAGCCCCTGCTTGGTAAAGAGGAATTGCCTCAGTTTTCCCCCCTTGATCAGGGGGGGTTAGGGGGGGTAAAAATCCTCGTTGCACCTTCATTTTGTGCGCCGTCTGCCAGGTGCGAATAATCACCTCTCCCACTCGTCCCATCGCCTGGGAATCAGAAGAAATCATGCTAAACGCACCCAAGTCGTGCAGGATATCCTCAGCGGCGATCGTTTCGCGGCGAATCCTCGACTCTGCAAATGCTACATCTTCAGGAATCCCCCGATCCAGGTGATGGCAAACCATCAGCATATCCAGGTGTTCTTCCAGGGTATTGAGGGTGTAGGGACGAGTCGGGTTCGTAGACGAGGGCAATACATTCGCTTCACCACAGACTTTGATGATATCCGGAGCATGACCGCCTCCGGCTCCCTCTGTGTGGTAAGTGTGGATAGTGCGATTCTTAAAGGCGGCGACAGTTGTTTCTACGAAACCCGCTTCATTCAGGGTGTCTGTGTGAATGGCTACCTGCACATCATATTGATCAGCCACACTCAAGCAAGTATCAATGGCTGCTGGCGTAGTCCCCCAGTCTTCGTGTAGCTTCAAACCCATTGCTCCAGCGACTACTTGTTCCACCAATCCTTGGGGTTGGCTACTGTTACCTTTACCTAAAAAGCCGAGATTGATGGGGAAGGCATCCGCTGCCTGAAGCATTCGGTAAATGTTCCAAGGGCCAGGGGTACAAGTTGTAGCATTGGTTCCTGTAGCGGGGCCAGTACCACCGCCAATCATGGTTGTGATGCCAGATGCGATCGCTACTTCAATCTGTTGTGGACAGATAAAGTGAATGTGGCTATCAATGCCTCCAGCGGTGAGAATCATTCCTTCACCTGCAACCACCTCAGTACCAGGACCAATAATGATATCGACGTTGTCCTGAATGTAGGGATTACCTGCCTTGCCTATCTTGAAAATCTTACCGTCTTTAATCCCGATATCGGCTTTAACAATACCCCACCAGTCAACAATTAGGGCATTCGTAATCACCATATCAACGGCACCATCAGCATTAGAAATGGGGGATTGTCCCATGCCATCTCGGATGACTTTGCCGCCACCAAACTTTACCTCATCGCCGTAGGTAGTGAAATCCTGTTCAACTTCGATGAGTAGTTCTGTATCAGCAAGACGGACGCGATCGCCGACTGTTGGCCCAAAAGTCTCTGCATAAGCTCGCCGATCCATTCTGTAGCTCATAGTTCTCCTCCCCTGTTCTAGAAATTTCTATATTTTTGCAGAGCCAAGGAGAAACTTTTCGTGAAACGGATATTGATCACAGCGCTAGTCAAACAGCAACCCGAGAGTCTTAGTCCTTAGTCCTTAGTCCTTAGCCCAAAGCTTGACCACCCCCAAAGCTGATGGTGGCAAAAAAATAGTCCAAAGTACGCGAGTCGGTTTCGCATACAAGAGAACGAGGCATGTACCTACTACTAATGATTAATGACTGATGACTGATGACTGATGACTAATGACTACTTCGTCAAAAGTCTAAAGCGTCGTCCGTGTCAATTAAATAATCGAGTTCTAAGCTTCGAGGAGGTCGTTGGGGCATTAGATTTTTAATGAGACGAACTTGAGTCGAACTTACCCACCGATAAATTAAGTTCAGATAAACGGTGTTGTTCTCGGCATCAATATCTTTAATGCGGAACACCGTATTTTGCGGCCAGTACTGACTGTAGTAGCAACGGCGGTTAATTACCGCATCGGTTAGCTCTCTGAGCGGTTCTGTTGCTTCTGCTTCCGTCGCGGGAAATAATTCCTCATAATCAGGCCAAGTTGGCTGGGTTTTAGAGGGTTGAGGAGGAAATTTTAATACCTTGCCTCTATCCGGTATCAGATCATTCCTAAGTTGAGCAATTTCTTCAGGTACTACGTGGGGACGAGACTCAGCAACTAGGTCACAACGTGTGAGGTGGCTTGGGTTATTCGGTTGCTCCTTGCTGTCTGGCTCAGAGTTAGGACGTTTAGCGAACATAATGCACTCTATGTAGTTTTATGTTGTGTTTGCCATAGATGCAGGGCTAGCGATGAAATGACCCAAAGGAGTCGCGTCTATGCACACTCAAGTCAAAAAGCAACGCAACAGACAACAGGGAATCATGCTCATCCACACATTCCATGCGCTACTGTTTATTCCTCTATTTGCGAAGGAGTTGCTCAGGACTTATAAAGCAAATCCTTATACCCCCAAAGTTAGGGGTATTAGAATTTTGTCCACCCAGAATTGGGGGCAAAACGATAGTTGGTCTGTAAGTTCTATACCTTCTAAGGATATCGGTAAAGAGACCACTTTGCCACTACCTATAGGATAGAGTGATACAGTTACCATCACATATAGTAGGAAAGCAATACAGCCTTCCTTCAAAAAACTCCTGAGGGTCGAGTAGAATTGGACCCTTAGCAGCTGTATGTAAGAGGTTGGCGTCTGGAGGAGTTAAGAGGGGATAGGGGAGTAGAGAATTGCGATTATAGCGGTTTTCACTTGGATGAGATACACAAATCTCGGTTTTAGGACAAGAGAGACAAGGGAGAAGTCTATCCAGCTGTATTGCATTCAATCGAGAACCGCTATAGTTCCGGAAACTTAGAGTAATAACCAATGGCTTTTTCAATGTGTCACATTTGACCCCCGAACCCCCTTTTCGAAAGGCGAGCAATCAGAGAATATGTGCCCAACTTTAAACCAAATGGTATGCACATCACCGGGTCAATGACCTCCCTTTTCCTGTAGTCCGCGACGGCGGACGAACGTTTGTGTAGCAGCTTCCTTCCCAGTCGCCACGGTTAAAAGGGGGCTATAAAAGCGGATTTGGTATAAGAAGTTCTCTATGTACCTACTCGCTACGCCTTTCGCCCGACAGGGCTTAGTCAGACTGGCAAATCTAGACGAGGATTAAAAGTCTCAATCTGCCGCAGCTTTTCGTAAAGTTCTCGTTCTTGTGGACTGATTTCCCTGGGAACAATGATTTGAATTTCGACTAACTGATCGCCACGAACACCATCCTCATTAGGATAACCCTTACGGGCGAGGCGCAGTCGTTGACCTGATCTGACGCCACTCGGAACATTCATTTTCACTCTTCCATCCAGGGTAGGCACTTCTATCGGTCCTCCTAACACCGCCTCACTCGGTGTCACTGGAACCTGACAGAAGATATCCAACCCTTCCAGTTTAAAGAAGGGATGGGGGGCTACGGTAATTTTTAAGTAGAGGTTACCACCACCGATGCCCTGACCGATTAATCGCACACGCTGACCTGTAACCATACCAGTAGGCAGATCAACTTCCAAAGCGCGTCCATCTTCTAGGCGGATTCGCTCTCGCCCTCCTTCATAAGCTCTTTCCAATGGCAGCGTTAACCGAGCCTCGATATCTTTGGGGGTAGGGCGAGGATTAACTGTGTAGAAATTTTTTGTAGTTCCTGGTCGATAGGCATCTGGTGAGTCAATTCGGACGCCAGGACGTTCTGGAGCTGTTGCGGCTGCCTTTGCTGCGCGACGGCCCATAAGTTGATCAATGAAGCTATTGAAGTCTCCGAACTGGCTAAAATCAACTTCCTGGGTAGAGCTACGACCAGTGCCATTGCGATCGCCTGAGGTTCTAAACGTCGAGGCTTTGGGAGGTTTTTTGTTAAACCCTTTTTTCTTCAAGAAGCGGGTGAGCTGATCGTACTGCGATCGCCTATTCGGGTCAGAGAGCACCTCATAGGCTTCACCGATATCCTTAAATTTTTCCTCCGCAGCTTTGTCTCCGGGATTCATATCGGGATGATACTGCCGAGCTAGCCTCCGAAAGGCTTTCTTAATCTCGTCATTCGTTGTCTCTGCGGACACTCCCAAAATCTCGTAGTAATCCCGAAAGTCTTGCATAGAAATTTGCACTTGGCGATTCTTTAATTAGCGATTAGCTGTTAATGACAGATCTAGTCTTTATCTACAGGGCTTGTGTCACCCAAATCCTGAAAATTATGACACTTATAGACTCCTTATGAGAAACTCCCTATAGGGAACACTAACAACTAATTGCTCTCATTAAAACCAATCATCGTCGTCATCATCCCAATCATTCTCAAGGGGAGCACGGCGCGGTCGTTCATTACGGGAGCGACCACCTCCGACGCCGTAGGAGTCACGGCGGTCATCGCGTTCGCGATACTGATCGCGATCTCTGTTACTGTACTGATCGCGATCTCTGTCACTGTAGCGATCGCGATCTCTGTTACTGTACTGATCGCGATCTCTGTCATTGTAGCGATCGCGATCTCTGTCACTAAACCAATCGCGATCGTTGTCACCCTCTCCAGTGAACGTGCGACGAATCGAGCTAAAAAAGCCTTCCTCCTCTTCGTCAGAATATTGCAGTCGCACCTCTCGTTTCAGTTCATAGAGAGCATCCTGAAGATCTGATTGTGTCCGGTCGATGGCGCGGTCATCATCACGCTTTATAGCTTGACGCAGTTCCTGAACCAAAGCTTCAATTCGACGCCGATGAAAACCAGCAAACTGTGTGCCAAAATCTAGCGCCACTTCTTTAAGTTGACGTTCTGCTTCATTCGTCAATGTTTCAGCCCGATTGCGCTTCTCAACCCGTTCGCGCCGTTCGCGGTCAATCTGGGCATATTGTTCTGCCTCACGAATCATCTGATTAACGTCCGACTCACTCAGAGTAGAAGCCCCTTGAATTGTGACACTCTGTTCTCGACCCGTCGTTTTATCTAACGCCGTGACCTGCAAAATCCCGTTGGCATCAATATCGAAAGCCACCTGCACTTGAGGAATGCCCCGTGGTGCTGGAGGAATCCCAGTCAGCTTAAACCGACCTAGGGACTTATTATCCGCCGCCATTTCTCGTTCGCCCTGTAGGACATGAATTTCCACCAGAGTCTGATTGTTTTCAGCGGTCGAGAAAATATCAGATCGCCGTACTGGAATTGTGGTGTTGCGAGGGATGAGCTTTTTCATCACACCACCGATGGTTTCTAACCCCAAAGACAACGGGGTCACATCCAACAACAGGATATCCTTCACTTCATTGGTAAGAATGCCTGCCTGAATAGCCGCTCCGACTGCCACCACCTCATCAGGATTAACGTTCTGATTCGGTTCTTTGTCAATCAAGCTCCGCACAAGTTGTTGCACCATCGGCATGCGTGTTCCACCGCCTACCAACACCACTTCATCAATTTGAGCGGAATTTAAGCTAGCGTCTGACATTGCACGTTTTAGGGGTCGGCGCAATCGGCTGATCAACTCGGCACACAGGCTCTCAAACTGGGGACGGGTTAGCCTTGTCTCTAGATGCTTAGGACCATCTTCTGTTGCCGTAATAAAGGGCAAATTGATGTCTGTGACACTCACCCCTGAAAGCTCAATTTTCGCTTTTTCCGCCGCTTCAAACAAGCGTTGCAGGGCTTGGCGATCGCCCCTCAAGTCTACCCCTTCTGTTTCCTGAAACTGCTCCGCCAACCAATCAACAATTTTTCGATCAAAATCATTACCACCCAGTTGCGTATCGCCACTGGTGGCTTTTACTTCAAACACCCCATCCCCAACTTCCAAGATGGAAACATCAAATGTCCCCCCCCCTAGGTCAAATACCAAAATTGTCTCGCTCTCTTGCCGATCCAACCCATACGCTAAAGACGCTGCCGTTGGCTCATTGAGAATTCGCAAGACTTCTAAACCCGCAATTTTTCCCGCATCTCGCGTAGCTTGCCGCTGAGAATCATTAAAGTAAGCAGGAACCGTAATCACTGCACCCGTTACAGGCTCTCCCAGATAGCGACTTGCCTCATCTGCCAATTTCCGCAGCACCATCGACGAAATTTCTTCTGGAGCAAATTCCTTCTTTAAACGGGGGCAGCGAATTTTGATATTGCCACTAGTTTCATCCCGGCGAATCGTGTAAGCAACACGCTTCGACTCCGGACTCAGTTCCGCATACTTGCGCCCAATAAACCGCTTGACTGCATAGAACGTATTCTGGGGATTGAGCACGGCTTGGCGACGTGCCATTTGTCCGACCAAGCGTTCCCCTTCTTTACTAAAGCCAACCACTGAAGGTGTCGTCCGCATGCCTTCTGCATTGGCAATTACAACTGGCTTGCCGCCCTCCATGACAGCTACCACGGAGTTTGTTGTACCCAGGTCAATGCCGACTACCTTGCCCATCCGCGCTTCTATCTCCTCTCGGTTTTGGTGCCAACTTGCTCAACGACTTTACTGAATTCTATATACTGCCGACAAGTGAAGTTACTATAATGTGTTTTACTATAGTGTGTGATTATCTTTGACGTTTATCCACTCATTCGTTCTTACTGTCAGCGGCTGTTAACCTTGCATTGAAGTTCTTAACATATTCTATCGTGTGGAAGTTGCCTGTCCCAGGGCGGCAAACGTTCAAGCAGAAAGCTTCTAACCTCAACTAACTAGCGGTAATCAGTATAAGTGCTTAAGCTGAGTTTTGACAGATGTTATTGGAGAGCGATCGGATTGTTCGCTACTTTTGTTGCATCTCAACGGCAATGAGCAGCCAAGTAAAAACATCTTGAACACCAGGTTGATTTTAATTTCAAATTTCCTTGAGTGAAATTTAAACCGCTTGTAAGCTGGTCACTTACTTCTAAAAGACAGCACTAGCCCCTTATGAAGGGGGAGCAGGAAAAAAAGAAACTTCTGTTCACGAGAGGGTTGGGGTGGGGTGCAAGCGCCCAGTACAATCTAAAATCGTGCAGTCTGCCCATCCGCAACAACTGCTAAAGTGTTTAATCGCTATAAATTCTTCATCACAATCCAACTTTATGAACACAGTAGATGACAAGACCATTGTCAAGGACTATTTCAATGCCACAGGATTTGACCGTTGGCGGCGGATTTATGGCGATGGCGAGGTCAACAAAGTCCAGCTAGACATCCGCACTGGACATCAGCAGACGGTGGATACAGTCATTAGTTGGCTCAACGCTGACGGGAATTTAACCCAGTTATCTATCTGCGATGCTGGTTGTGGCGTTGGTAGTCTTAGCATTCCTCTGGCTCAAGCAGGTGCCCAAATCTTTGCTAGTGATATCTCAGAAAAGATGGTCAGCGAAGCTAAGGAAAGAGCAAAAGACAGCTTGGGAAACACGAACAATCTCACGTTTGCTGTGCAGGATTTAGAAGCATTGAGCGGCAGCTACGATACAGTCATTTGCCTGGATGTGCTAATACATTATCCTCAAGACAAGGCAGCTCAAATGATTTCTCATCTAGCAACGCTTGCACAGTCCCGCCTGATTCTCAGCTTTGCGCCGAAAACTTTGGCTCTTATTTTGCTCAAAAAAATCGGTGAGTTCTTCCCAGGACCAAGTAAAGCTACCCGTGCTTATCAGCATCGTGAAGCCGATATCATCAAAATACTGGAAAGCAACGGCTTTTCCATTCAACGACAAGCAATGACTAGCACTCGCTTTTACTTCTCGCGCTTACTGGAAGCGACTCGTAGTTGAGGATACAATCGCACCAGTATTAACAGACATTAGCACTCCCTCCATGAAGCGGCTCAAAAAGTTAATTGCGGGTTTACTACTCGCATTTGGTGTTCCCTTGTCGATACTTGCTGTGACTCAAATACTGAATCCTCAGACTTCACAGCAGGATAGAGAGGACGCTTTAACGGCTTTAATTTTACTGACTCTCCCTCCCACAGCTGTGGGAGGATGGCTGGTGCAGGGATTGCATAAAGATCATCAAAAGAAGATTAGCGATCGCCTCCGAACCACGTTTTATCGGCTAGTCAAAGAAGGCAATGGTCAGATTACTATTCTGCGCTTCGCAATGGAAGCAGAGTTATCAGGAGAGGAGGCTAGACAGTATTTGGATCAGAAAGCAAAAGAGTTCAATGGCACTTTTGACGCGCTTGATCAAGGGGACATTGCCTATCGCTTCAATCTGTAGCCTGTGACTGCTCCTAAATTCATCATGGATTATACCATTTGGGTAAATATCCGTCACAACTCCACTGTTGGTTTTTGCTAATGGCTATGGCTCATGGTGAGCCAGCACGGTTTTGGGGTTCCCCCATGAGCGACTGGCGTACTTCGCAGCGGTAGCTACGCAGCAGCGTCACCCGAAGGGCTAATGGCTCCAACAGACAATTAGCAGTAAATTATAGCAATTCGCGTTTACCTGTATGTGACATTCATAAACCCAAATGGTATTAGGATACAGGGGTTGGGGGTTAGGGAATCTCCATAGTTAGCTCTAAACTATCTCTATGGCTACTACTGTCTGGACACGTCACCACGTCCTTGGGTTGGCTGACTTTACACCAGCTGAATACGATACAGTCTTACAAACTTCTGCCAGCTTTCAGGAGGTACTCTCTACGCGGACGAAAAAGGTACCAGCGTTGCAGGGTCATGTGGTCGCTAATTTGTTTTTTGAACCTTCTACCCGAACTCGTAGTAGTTTTGAATTGGCGGCAAAGCGCCTCTCCGCAGATACGCTAAACTTTGCGCCTGGTACGTCTTCATTGACTAAGGGAGAAACCATTCTCGATACAGCGAAGACGTATTTGGCGATGGGAGCGGATATGATGGTGATTCGGCATCGGGAGGCGGGGGTGCCGCAGGCGATCGCCTCTGAGATGGATCGCCTAGGCGTTCGGGTAGGCGTCCTTAATGCGGGTGACGGTCTGCACGAACATCCCAGCCAAGGATTGCTTGACCTGTTTACAATTACATCCCTCTTAGACTTTGAATATCCCCGCCTAGGACTCCTAGCTGGTAAAAAGATTGCCATTGTTGGGGATATCCTACATTCACGCGTTGCCCGTTCCAATATTTGGAGTCTCACGTCTACCAGTACCGAGGTACATCTGGCCGGACCATCCACTCTTGTGCCTAAATTGTTTGCCGAAACCGCGACCAATAGACCAGGAAAACTCGTTCTCCACTGGGATATCGAACCCGCATTGAAAGATGCGGATTTTGTCATGACCTTACGGCTGCAAAAGGAACGCATGACTGCCCATCTGTTGCCGAGTTTGCGAGAATATCATCAGCGTTATGGAATCACACGCGATCGCCTAAAGCTGTGCAAACCAGATGTTAAGGTGCTGCACCCAGGCCCAGTCAATCGAGGCGTTGAAATTAGCTCCGATTTAATGGATGACCCTCAATTCAGCTTGATCCAGGCGCAAGTAACCCGCGGCGTTGCTGTTCGCATGGCGCTGCTGTACTTGATGGGTAGCGGTAAACCTTAGCGGAACGTGTGTAGTCGCTTGTTAGACGTGTCAGTCTCTCGATTTGGATGGAGAACTCCCTGTAAGGTTTTTAATAATTCCTTCACTGTGAAGGGTTTTGATAGGCAGGTTTTGACGCCAATGTCAACAGCTGTCGCTAGCTTATCGCTTGAGGCAAGTCCACTCACGGCAATAATCTTGACCTGTGGGTTAATTTTTTGCAAAGTCCGGATCGTGGTGGGTCCATCCATAGACGGCATCATCATATCCGTCAACACAACACTAATTTCGTCCCGGTGATCCGCGTACAGTGCTATTGCCTCGATCCCATCACTAGCCGTCAGAGTTTTGTAATTATAGGCTTGCAACGAGGTTTTAGTAATGTCTCGAATGGCGGGTTCATCATCCACAACGAGAATTAATTCTCCATCTCCTGTCGGTAGTTCTGAATCTTCCACTGGCTCCGATTGGATGGCTTCTGCCGCCGGTAAGTAAACCTTAAATTGAGTTCCTCTTCCTACCTCGCTATATACATTTATAAAACCGTGGTGACTTTTAACGATGCCCATTACTGTTGAAAGACCAAGTCCCGTACCTTTGCCCATTTCTTTAGTTGTAAAGAATGGCTCAAAAATTCTATCCAATATTTCAGGGGAAATGCCCGCTCCTGTATCCGTAACAGTAATGACAATATATGAACCCACTTGAGCGTCAAGATTCATCTGGGCATAGTTTTCATCAATATAAAGATTTTCAGCAGAGATCCTTAAGGTACCCCCGTAGGGCATGGCATCGCGAGCATTAACACAGAGGTTCATGAGAACCTGATGCAGTTGTGTCGCATCTCCGTAAACAGTCCCAAGGGATTGGGATATGTTCGTGGAGATTTCTATGGATTTTGGGAATGTCTCTTGGATAATCTGCTTAATCTCTGAGATCAGATGCCTAGTTTGAAGAATCGCACACTTCCCTTCAAGGCCTCGGGCAAACGACAGCACTTGTTTAACTAAAGCCGCTCCGCGTTTCGCATTTGCTATCAGTATTGGCAGCAACCGCTTACTCTGCTCATCATGAAGTTGTGTCTCCAGGAGTTGAGCTGTCATCAGAATTGGTGCCAGTACGTTGTTCAAGTCATGGGCAATACCGCCGGCAAGTGTGCCGATACTCTCCATGCGCTGGGCGCGAAGAAACTGCGCTTCGAGTTGTTTCTGCTGGGTAATGTCAGTGTTAACGACAAGGATTGATTTGGGTTTCTCCTCACAATCGCGCACCAGAGTCCAACGGCTAGCGACGATGATGTCTTTGCCGTCTTTTGTAACTTGATGCAACTCACCCTGCCACTCACCTTTCTCATAAAGAGTTTTTTGGATTGCTTGAAATTTAGGCGGACTTTCCTTATACAAAAGCTCATTAGCATTCTTGCTGAGGGCATCAGGAGTCTTCCAACCGTATAGGCGTTCAGCACCTTTGTTCCAAAAAAGGATCGTGTTATCTAGATCTCGAACGAGAATCGCATCTGTGGCGACATCCAAGAGGGCTGCTTGCTCACGGATTTTCTGTTCTGTCTGCTTTCGCTCAATAGCGTAGCGGATAGAACGTTCTAGTAAAGGCGCTCCGATCTGGCTCTTATCTAAGTAATCTGCGGCTCCAGCCTTCATGGCTTCGACATCTACTTCATGATCGCCTTGCCCGGTTAGTAAAATGATCGGGGGTTGGCAGCCATTAGCAACGGCTTCCCGCAAGAGTTCTAGCCCATTGCGTTCACCGAGACGGTAGTCAAAAAGATAAACATCGTGTTGGTTACGCGCGATCGCTTCCACCGCCGTATCATAAGTTGCCATCCATTCCAGCTCAAATTTGACTCCCTCAATTTCAGAGAACCAGTCACGAGTCAAGATATAGTCATCCTCGTCATCATCAACCAGTAGTACTCTGATTGTGTTATTGTCCATTTCCGTCTCCAAATTCGTCCACCGGCAGTTCAACAATTTCAAACCAGTATCTTCCTAGGGTCTTTATAACCTCGACTAAAGACTCGAAGGTCAGCGGTTTAGAAATGAACGAGTTCGCCCCGAGGTCATAACTGCGATAAATGTCTTCCTCAGTTTTTGAGGTTGTTAATACCACGATAGGGATTTGCCGTAGATTTGGATCAGATTTAATCTCTTTGAGCGCTTCACGACCATCTTTTTTCGGCATGTTCAGATCCAGCAAGATCAAACCTGGGCGGGGCGAATCGCTCTTTTGGGCATATTGACCACGCCGATACAGATAATCCATCAACTCCTCACCATCCCGAACGAAATGCAGATGATTAGCCAATCGGCTCTCTGTCAATGCCTCACGAGCCAACATGCAGTCGTCCTCATCGTCATCAGCCATCAGGATTGTGACAGTTGTTCGGCGACCCTTCACAGAGACCTCCGAGCAGCTTGGAAGCCCACTAATTGGGCTATGTCCCCCTGCACTGACAGCTTTGGGAGGCAAGATGACAAGGATGCTTTAGCACCTTTGTCCAAACTCGGACTGATAGCTATAACCATTATTTAGATGTACTCCTTATTTATATAAAATTAGTTGGGCTACCCACAGCTTTTTGACCCAGGAAGACAGCTATATTCATCCAATTCATCCATAACGGCACCAGAAACTGGTAAGCCGACTTAGGTGCCGTAACTAAACAAATGTAGCTATTTCTGGCTGAAGCTGGTCATGTATTGAGCGGGGAAGCTACCAGACCTCTTGCAAAAATACAAAGAACCCCTCCCCAACTTTCCCTTTAGCAAGGGGAGTTCATTTTTTGCTGGCTCTCTTGTAAGAGCAATATGCAAGTTATAGCAGAAGGCAGAAGGCAGAAGCCAGAAGGCAGAGGGCAGAAGCTTTATTACTGGTACGTGGTTGTTTCACCTGTTAGATCTGTCCTAACCTTTATGGCGACAGCTATAAATGTTTGATCGCTTAAAAGGTTCTTCCGCCCCGCGTGTAGCTGTCCTTACACACCTAAGTCTTCAGCCATGGGTTCAAGACTCAGAATCTTCTCCTTGGTAGTGTTTAATAGGCAACGTGACAATAAATGTTGCGCCTTGTCCTAGCGTACTTTCTGCTGTGATGCTGCCGCTATGACGCTCGGCAATTTTACGGCAGATGGCTAAACCCATACCTGTTCCCTCGTATTCGCTACGAGTGTGAAGGCGTTGAAAAACGTTGAAGATGCGGTCAAGATACTTTTCGTCGAAACCAATGCCACTGTCCTTTACGATAATCTGACAAAGCGTAGCAGAGTTTTCTGCTGGTGTCTGTTCTTCACCCTTGAGAAGTTGACTATAGATGTTGACTCGTGGGAAGTCTCCTGTTGGGTAGAATTTCAGCGCATTACCAATCAGGTTTTGTAGGAGTTGACGCATTTGTAAGGGGTCAGCGTCAATAGTAGGTAGCAACCCTACTTCTACCTGTGCCTTGGTCTGCTCAATACGCACTTCTAAGTCAGATAAGACCTCTTGAACGATCTGAGCCAGATCCACCGGAACAAAGGGTTGAGCCTTGGTCGTAACCCGTGAAAGCGTCAGTAGATCATTGATCAAGATCTGCATTCGGTTGGCGGCATTCTGCATCCGCTCTACGTAGTCGCGTCCCTGATCGGTCAGTGCATCATCACATTTAACCTTAAGCCGATCGCCAAAGGTCTGGATCTTACGCAACGGCTCCTGTAAGTCGTGGGAGGCAACATGGGCAAACTTTTCTAGTTCGCTATTGGAACGGGCTAGCTCCTGACGCTGATGGGTTTCTTGTTCTAACATTTGTGCTTGAGCTAGAGCAATGCCGATTTGATTGGCTAACTGGGCTAGGAGTTCAGTTTCAAAACTAGACCAGTGCCGAGTACTAGCACATTGATGAGCAATCAGCAAACCCCAGAGTTTTTCTTTTAAGAAAATCGGTACAGCAAGCTTGGCTTTAACATCGAATTCTTGCATGAAGTCAATTAGGCAGGATGGCACCTCAGCCTTTTCTATATCATCGATGGTGTAAATTCGCCCCAGCTTGTATCGGCGTAAGTACTCGGATTCAAAATAGTCATCAACAATCTTTCTACCTAACACAGATGGCCACTCAGGATTTACAGCTTCTGTGACGATTTTGCCGAGTCCATTCGACCAAAACTGAAAGATTAAGACTCGATCAGTCTGGAAAATCCTTTGCACTTCGGTGACAGTGGTTTGAAGAATTTCCTTAAGCTGCAAAGATTGGCGGATTTTCAGCGTAACTTCGGCAAATAATTGCGATCGCAGATTCTGGCGCTGTAATTCCTCTTGCGATCGCTTGCGATCAGTGATGTCTAGGATTGTCCCCAGCATCCGCACTGCCTTGCCAGTTTTGTCGTAAAAAACCTTGCTATGCCCTGCCATCCATCGGACGCTTCCATCAGGCCAAACAATACGAAATTCAATATCGTGGTCTGCTCCCTCCTCAAGGGCTCGTTTCACGGATTGAGCAACGACTTCACGGTCTTCAGGATGAACACAGTCTAGGAAGGCTTTATAAGTTTTGCCCAGGCTGCCAGTTGGTAAACTGAATAGCTGTTCAATGTTATCAGACCAATCAACTGTGTTGCTCAGGATATTCCAGTCCCAGATACCCGTGTGAGCCGCTTCGAGCGCTAATCTTAGTCGTGCCTCGCTTTTTCGCAGGGCTTCCTCTGCCTGCTTGCGTTCAGTCATGTCCATATTAATCCCGGTCATCCGTCTAGGTTTACCGATGTTGTCGTAATAGACTTGACCTTTGCTGACTACCCAATGAACGCTACCATCCGACCAAATCACGCGAAACTCACTATTGTAGTCCGCTCCCTCCTCCATCGTGCGACGTAGTGCTTCGGTGACTGATTCGTGATCTTCAGGGTGAAGACGGCTGAGGAAGCTTTTAAAGGTGCCTTCAAAACAGCCTGGATCAAAACCATAAATCGATTCCGTAGCCGCTGAGGGCATAACTGTACCGCTCTGGATCTCCCAGTCCCAAGTGCCCATTTTTGCAGCATCTAAGGCTAGCCGCAGTTGCTCCTCGCTCAATTGTGCCCGCTCAGTCTGCTGTCGTAATTCCTCCAAGGTTCGACTAGCTTGCAGGATACGGCGTACTCGTTGGCGCAGTACTGCCCAGTGAATCGGTTTAGTAATGTAATCGATCGCACCTGCCTCAAACGCTTGATCAACCGACTCTTGGTCTTCAAGAGCCGTAATCATCAACACAGGTGTGCGATCGCCGCCAGGGAGCGTTTGCAGTTGAGTGCAACAAGTAAACCCATCTATCCCTGGCATCATGGCATCCAATAGGACAATATCTGGGTGTAGCTCAGCGTAGACGGCTAATGCTTCTTCTCCATCATTTGCCTCTGCCACCCGATATCCTGCTTGTTCCATCGCTCGGCGCAGCTGAATCCGCATGAATTTGTCGTCATCGACAACTAGGATTAGCGGAGAATCTATTGGAGTAGCAGTACTGTTCATCAATCTTCGCTGCTAGCTTTACCATCACTCTACAAGGTGAGGAGAAAAGCCGCCCTTCACCACTAGTCTAGACCCAATACTGGATGAAGAAATTGATACTCAATGCCATGTATCAATAGCGAGCTTATCTTTTTGCCATTCCCCATTCCCCATTACCCATTACCATTAGCTTGCTGACGTTCTAGTTCCAGAGCCACTTTGACTCGCTCATACTCAGCTTCAATCTGCGGGACTTTGTCTACTCCACCGTCAGTATGCCCAGTACGACTCATGACTTCCAACTCTTTGCACAGATGGGAGAGGGTTGTCGCGCCAAGGGTAGCACTGCTTGACTTCAGGGTATGTGTTGCATATCGCAACTGCTTGGCGTTGCCTTGAGTAACCGCTTGCGCGATCGCGCTTAGTAGTTGTGGAGCATCTTCCAGGTAGCAATCAATCATCTCAACCAATATTTCATCGGCATTTTCATTGATCATCTCCCGGAAGGATGCTAGTACTTTGGCATCAATGGCGAGTGGAGGTGAGGAGATGAGCAGATGAGGAGGTGAGGAGGTAAGGCGGTGAGGGGGTAAAGGGGTGAAGTTCTCCCTTTGCCCCACTTTCCCTCCGTCCCACTCTCCCTTTGTCTCACGCTCCCCCTCTTGAGTTGGCTGACACTTCCTCAACGCTTGAATGAGCGCTTCTACCCGGATAGGCTTGCTGACGTAATCGTCCATTCCTGCCTCAAGGCACTCTTCGCGATCGCCTTGCATAGCATTGGCGGTCATGGCAATAATTCGGGGGCGCGTATCCTCTGACCATTCTTGGCAAATGTGGCGAGTGGCTGTTAAGCCATCCATTTCTGGCATTTGCATATCCATAAACACCACGTCATAGGGTTGGCGACGCAGAGCTTCCAGTGCTTGCAATCCATTGCTGGCTACATCCGCTTGATAGCCGAGTTGTTTTAGTAGAAGTAAAGCTACTTTTTGATTAACGGTATTGTCCTCAGTTAACAAAATTCGTAGGGGATGCTGTTGAGCCAATTCAGGACTCAGTTTAGGTGGGGTAATGGGGGAAGGCTTCACGGGGATGGGCTGTTCTCCCAAGATATCGATCAAGACATTGTAGAGATGAGATTGTTTGATCGGCTTGGTTAAAAAGGCAGCGAAGTTTACGAAAGCAGGAGAATGATCATCTGTTTCTGGTCTTCCTAGGGAAGTCAACATAATTAAGGGCAAGTTCTGGTAACCAGGCTGCTTACGAATTTCTGCGGCTAGAGTCAGACCATCCATTTTGGGCATTTGCATGTCTAGAACTGCCATGTCAAACTCTTTCCCCTGACGAAGCCAGTCGAGAACTTCAAAGCCAGATTCCGCTGCACAGGGAATCATTCCCCAAGACTCGGCTTGTAGCGTCAAGATCTGCCGATTCGTCGCGTTATCATCCACAATTAGCAGTCGCCTGTCATCTAATTGAAGCGATCGATAGGCAGAGTCAAAGGGTAATAAATTCGGAGCAGATGCAGCAACCATGGTGAAATAAAAAGTCGAGCCTTCACCCACTTGACTTTCCACCCACATCCGACCTCCCATCATCTCGCTGAGTTGTTTGCCGATCGCTAAACCTAATCCAGTTCCACCATATTGACGAGTGGTCGAAGAATCAACTTGACTGAAGGACTTGAACAAGCGGTCTAGTCGGTCGGCGGGAATACCAATTCCTGTATCTTTAACGGCAAATTGGATTTCGTATTGTTGGCTCATGGCTAATTGTTTGGAATCTTTGCCATTAGCAATCAATGGACGACCGACCACTGAAACCACCACTTCTCCTGCCTCTGTGAACTTGATCGCATTACTGAGCATATTCACTAAGATTTGGCGTAACCGAGTGACATCTCCCACAATCTTGTTAGGAGTTTGAGGATGAATCCAATAAGCTAATTCAATCCCTTTTTCAGTGGCTTTGAGAGCTAGTAAATCAAGAGATTCTTCAACACAAGTTCGTAGATTAAAGGAATACTCTTCAAGCTCCAGTTTGCCTGATTCAATTTTCGAGAGGTCAAGAATGTCATTAATAAGTGCCAGTAAAGCATCACTGCTGCTCTGGATTGTTTGAACAAAATCATGTTGCCCCGTCGTTAGCTCAGTGTTGAGCAATAGCCCCGTCATACCGATGATGGCATTCATCGGTGTGCGGATTTCGTGGCTCATATTGGCGAGAAATTGACTCTTAACCTGAGTCGCGGCTTCGGCAGTTGCCTTTGCCTTTTCCAGTTCAAGATTCGCCTGAGATAATTCCTGAGAGCGCTCAACTAGCGCCAATTGCGCGAAATATCGCTCAGTAATATCGTCTAATATCCAGAGGCGACCGGGTACGTCATGTACACGAGTCGGCGTGCTAGAGATACTTAGGACTTTTGGCTGAGGTTGGCTGAAAACCCAGTTCCAGTTGCGAATTTCTGGCTGAGGCTTAGAGAAATACTGTGCCGCCTGTGCCGCGATTTCTGCTTGATTATCAGCATTAGTGCGTAGCATTGCCATGGCTTGGGCAAGTACTGGTGGCTCGATCGCGCCTGGGGTTAAGTCAAGTTGTAGGGCAGCTGATTGATTGACCCAACCCTGTTCACCACTTTCATCAACAAATACCACGCCTTGATGAATCGTCTCTAATATGGCACCAAAGCGTGCCTGTAGCTTATCGAGGCGTAGGGTAGTATCGCAGAATTGCAGCAGGGTGCGTAACTGTCCGAGTAGCGATTCGATAAATTCTCGCAGGTGTGGCGAGATTTCACATCGACGATGCCAAATTAGCAGGATTGCGCCCTGTACTCCCTTTTCTCCCTTCTGAGTAAGAGGGGGGTAAAGTGGCAGCACAGCAAGGGACTGAGTTCCTTTGGCTAATAAGACATGAGAAGCACCAGGGGTAGAAGGGTAGTCTACATAGTAGAGGCAGCGGTTTTGAGCGATCGCTTCCTCAAAAAGGACGGGAGTGGTCAGTTGATCAGGGAGAGCTTTTGGAGGCAAGCATACCAGCGCTTGGGCGGTAACCTCATCGAGTTGACGCAGAGCGATCGCCGCGTCGGCATAGGCAAAGTCACGCAGTAAACTGAGGGCTTGAGTGATAAGTGTATCGGGAGTGGCTTTTACGTCGGCATCGGTAAGAGTAGTCAGTACCGATTGAGATGCTAACCGCCACTCGATGCCCCGTAGAAACCTGCATAGCAAAATACTGAATGCCGCTATAGTGCCCAGTTCAATAAATTGACGTATTAGCAGCTCCTCTTCACCCTGTACCAGTCCCATCAACAGTATGACAAGCCCCACAAGGAATATCAGCGGCACTATTGGCAATGGCAACATTGTGCATAATGTCAAGAGCACCAGCGTGATCAGTTGCACGGATGCCCATCCATTTAGCACACCCAACCCAACGAGGAAGACTATCAACCCTAGTAAGATTGGTGCAAACGTTGGTAGCCAATCAGGATGAAGCCTCAGGAACCATGAACTTAAATGATTCGGTGTTAAGCGGCAAGACATTGGGCAATCACACTTGTTACCACGTCAGGGGCGCTGATATGAGGTAGGTGTCCCCTCGCGGCGATGCGAACGAACTTACTCTCAGGGATTTTATCTGCCATGTACTGACCGACTTCAGTTGGCACAGCAATATCGTCACTCGCCTGTAGAATTACAGTTGGTACAGTAAGTCGCGGCAACTCGGCTCGGTGGTCAGACTGAAAAATCACTCGGGCGACGGCTTGTGCAATGTCGGGACGGATAGCTGCCAAGGTATTTGCAAACTCTCTGGCTAACTCAGGTTGATCCTGAGTAGCCATGGCTATGGGCGCAAAGCCGCTTGCCCAAGCATAGTAGTTGCTCGACATGGCTTCGTAAAATGCATCTAGTTCATACTGCTCAAAGCCACCGTAATATCCAACATCGTTGAGATAACGAGGAGACGCATCGATAAAGATCAGTTGGCTGAAGCAATCAGGTTCAACTAATGCTGCAAGCAGGCTAACCATACCACTGACCGAGTGACCAACCAGGATGCTCTTTTTGAGCTTTAACTCAGCACACAAATCTAGCAAATCCTCAGCATAGCTGTAGAGGCTGCTGTAGCGGCGTGGACTATAGGCAGAAAAATCTGACTTGCCACCGCCTACATGGTCGAACAGTACAATGCGGAAATCAGAAGCGAAAGCGGCTACTTGATGTCGCCAAGCACTCTGATCCGAACCGAAGCCATGGGCAAAGATGATAGTCTGATTGCCATTACCAAGGACGTTGACATTATTACGATGCATAAGGCTAGTTGCCATAAGTCGGTCCTCCTTATCTCCAATCCTATATATAGGTTGACATCCTCTGGAAAAAAGAGTGTTTAGATTTTGGATTGGGTAGTACCATCTCACTTTAAATCTGCTACAGATGGATGGCAGGGGGACTAGGGGGTGTGATTTGTAGCAGCCATGTCGAAGCATCGATTATACAAATCGATGCTTGAATTCGTATGTAAAATCAATTCTTCCCTTCCGTAAGACGGCTGGATCAAGCCTGTCGGTCGTGTTGCAAGTCATTAAAACGACTAGCTTCTGCAATGCCCGAATCCCATTTTCATCTATCACACTCTGGTACAAAGTTCCATCTAGCAAGCTCAGAATATGCTCAGTTTTATTACTGTGTTGAGCAACAGCGCTTGCTCGATTCTGCGCCAAGTTATCCGCTTCATTAATAATGATACAAATCCGCTCTAAGTAACTTGGTGGCACAAAATTTTCAACGGCATCGTGGTCTAGGATAAAGATTACAAATCCTAGAGGCATCAAAATTTCTTTAGCGACGGCTTGGGCCCAAGCTGTTTTACCTGTACCAGGCTCTCCACTTACTAACACAGCCAGTTGATTTTGGTCAAGAATTGCCTGTTGAACTGTGTCGGTAAAGCTTTGAATATCAGCAGGAAATGTCCGAATTTGAAACTGACTTTGAACTTGTCCAACACGGCTTTGATATCCACTGAGCATTACTGCCAAGTTGTACGTAGCTTTATTAACCAGTGGTGCAATATCCTGAGCAATTAGAGTATATCGCCGCCGTCCTTTGCCCAGATTATCGATTTGTAGCCAAACTTGATGCTGTGACCAATAGGCAAAAGCTGTGCCGATAATGTCGAGGCGCTCCCAGTTAACAAACCGAGTTTTAGGAAAATAAAAATGCCGCTCCATATAGTACTGAGTAATAAGCTCCGGATTCCCTAATAAATCCAGAACTTTGAAAACAGTAATTTCCTGTAGTCGGTTGAGAACATAATCAATGGGAATACTATCACGGTTAACTAGCTGTGTGACGGGTGTTTCAGTATATAGAACATCTTTGTAGCGATAGTCTGGGGTAGGTGGTTCGGGCGTAATGTAATCCCAAAATTCTTCTAGTTCATAGCGCGTGTTTTCAGAGAAAATACTCAAAAAATTTGCCCACCAGGTATAATGATTACGACCCAGAGTATCTGCTATATCACTGACAATATCCAGAGTTTTCTGCGTTAGTTCCCACGGATCATTAGACACTAGATGGGAGATAAAATCCCAATCAAATTGCCGAGACAAGGGTCGCCAACCCGCTCCCAACAAGCCTCGACCTTGCAGGTTGTTGCGTGCAGGAGTATCATCGTTTCCAAAGTATCCTGAACCCATAATTTTAGTTACTTACTGCTGTAGTGGAATCCCGATAACCCAATGAAAAGGTAAGACAGAGGTTAATACATCCTATTAACCACTTATGTGCCAATCTCAGAGGCAAATCACCTAGATTTGCTGTAGATATGCAGGTGGAACATGATCTACTAGCCAAACTCCGTTTTCAGAACAGTAGAACGTATAACCCTTCTTGTGCATCGTTGCGGCATCTACTGCGAAGACGACTGGACGACCATGCCGTGCACCAACCTTTTGCGCTGTCGTAGTGTCACTAGATAAATGGACGTGATGGCGTGACATTTTGCAAATACCTTCCCGAAGAATTGCCTCAACTACACTGTGACTTGTACCGTGGTATAGCACATCTGGAGGATTAGCAGGCTCTAGTTGTAAATCGACCTTGACACTATGACCTTGATTTGCGCGAATTAGGGTGCCTGTAGAGTCGAAGGAAAAGCGTTGTTTATCATTGTTGGCAACTACTTCGTTCAGTTCGAAACGGTTAATGGGAAAGGAGTGGTTTTGACACGCCGTCAGAAGTTCATCAACAGCAACCCATCCACCAGGAGCAAGTTTAATGCCAATTCGCTCAGGCTGATGCCGAAGATGCTTGCTGAGATATTTGCTGATTTTAACTAGGCGAGAATTATTCATCTAGCTCTACCAGTCCCACACCTAGATCGTATTACATTATACTACAATTTCTAGGACAAATTCCTGTAGAGGCAAGCTATCCCAACTTGGTTCAATGGAGATGACTTCAGTGCTAGGCGATCGCTCATCATACCTCACCACACCAGTAAAGGCTTTCGCAACGAACTGGCCTAGCGCCCAGAGCCATTCACAAAATCTTTAAACTTTTTAACGAAAGTTTTGCCTAAGCTTCGCGCAAAAGGTAACCAATACAGCCATGAATTAATATAGCTACCTAGCAAACGACTAACTCTTGCTAGAGCACTAGCAACACAATCAAACCATCTTGCCGTAGTAATTACGACACTGCCAAATCTATGCTGAAGAACAAAAAACAGTGGGCTCTAACCTTACTTGCCGGAACCTCTTACATTCTTTCCCTAAGTGGGACGATACTGGCACAGACACCTCAAGTACCTTCTGCTCCCCTCTCAGCCAATGACCCGGCAGCTAAGCTTGACCCAGCTTTGGTAGATGTCCCTGCTCAACCCCTCCCTGCTAACACTAGCGCTCAGACTCGCACTAACAGCAATGCCCCTGTCAGTGCCGTTAGCTATGACCTGAAAACTGGTAAGGCTCAAGTGATTGCACCCTCTGCTGTAGCAACTTCTAGCACCTCTTCCACTGTGAGTGACCCCAGTCCGGGCTTATCTCCTAATATCAAGACCGAGCCACCCACTGGTGTACAAGCCCCCATCGGTGGAGTCAAACCCAACAGCATCATTGGCGCAGATAATCGCGTCAAAATCACCAACACAACTGACTCCCCCTGGCGTACAATAACCAAACTGTATATGACCTATCCCAACGGCAAGACCTATGTCTGCTCCGGCACACTGATTGCTGCCAAGTATGTCTTGACCGCTGGTCATTGTTTACATGACAAAGCTCAGGGAGGATGGGCCAAGAAAGTCGAAGTCATCCCTGGTTTGAAGGGCACCTATAAACCTTATGGCTCCGCCTATGCTACCAAGTTCCGCTCTTACACGAACTGGACCTCTAGTCGGGACTCGAACTACGACATTGCCTTAATCACCCTTGACCGGAGTATTGGTAGCACAACAGGTTGGCTGGGTTATACCACCTATTCAACGGTCAATGGCTTGACGGGACACATTGCGGGCTACCCAGCAGAGAAGGACAGTGGCTTGTATCTTTACTATCACTCTGGGTTAATCGCCAGCTCAAACTCCTATCGCCTCTATTACCCAATCGATACCTCTGGTGGTCAGAGCGGTAGTAGTATTTACCGAATTAACAACAGCAAGCGTTATGTTTTTGGTGTCCACACGACCGGAAGCACAAGCAGCAATGGCGGCACCCGCCTTGACTCCAAGAAGTTCAATGACATCAAATCCTGGATTGGTTCTGGTCAGTAAGTTAATAGCTACACATTAACCTCAGGACAATGGAAACAGTAGGGAGTGGGGAATAGAAATATATATTTCCTACTCCCTGATTCCACTTTTTTTTCTTTTCACCCCCTTAGCTTGAGTTTAGACACCGGAAACAAAAGGTAACTTTACGTTGTCTTTAGCTGAACTATAGTGTTATTAAGTAAGGGATTTTTATGAGGTATTTGAGCAACAAACGGTGGTTTCTCCCCTTAATTACTGGAGCGTCGCTCATCGTGTCCTGGGCTGGAGTGACACAGGCGCTTCCACCGTCTCAGCGAGTTCAACCTGTTTCTAGCCCACTCTCACCGAATAATCCGGCAGCGAAACTTGACCCAAATCTTGTAAATGTTCCAGCCATGCCTGAACCCAAGAGTGACAATCGCCGAACTTTTCCCCTTTCACCGAATGATCCAGACGCCAAGCTTGACCCAAATTTGATAAATGTCCCAGCTATACCTGAACCCACCACTGACAACACCTCGACGTCAGATCGCAACAGCACAGTTGGCACAGGAATCAGCTATGACGTTCGCACGGGTTCTACCCAAGTAGATGCAAAGCGATCCGTAAGGCGGTCTGGTACTTCTACACAGGTTAGTCCGCCTAGTATAGGAGCTGACTCGAACATTTCGTCAGAGCCTGAGCTTTCTGACTCGAAGTGAGGGAAGGAATACAATAGATTACTCTTAGTCTGCTCTAGAAATTTTTCGACAATATCCTGGGGAGAAAACCTATTCATACGGGAGATGTTGGGTTGAACAGAGTAAAACCCAACCTATGAAATAATAAGGGTTCCGGGTGTTCGCCAATAGTCTTCATGAGCGATCGCTCACCACCACGAATGGACATCTAATTCCAAGCACCCATCTTTACAATGAGGACGCTTGGCTCAACTTTCAGGTCACGCTTACAGGCATCGTAAGTTTCACTAAAGTATGGCGCAGTGTTTCCCTCTTCGTCAGTTACTAAGATGAAAGGATTTAAAATTGGCGCTTTCAGCCGTAAACTGCGTAAAGGCAGCTATTTTTGCTTTCATACATAAAACTACGCATATACTACAAAACTGTCAATGACCTGGAAACAAGCTTCATCACGCGTAAAAATATCTTCTGACACACATCAGATTGAATATAAATATCCATTTACTCAAAATCAAATATAAAGTTTGATTCTGAAATCATGCTCAATGGTTAATTTTAATTCAGCGGATGTTCAAGGAGTAGACATGGTTCGTATAGAGAAGAGACGACCTGTTGGAGTTGATTTGTTCGCTGGCGCTGGAGGTATGGCTCTTGGCTTTGAGCAAGCGGGTTTTGATGTACTTGCATCTATCGAGACCGATCCAATACATTGTGCAATACACGAATTTAATTTTCCTTTTTGGTCTATACTCTGTGAAAATATTGTTGATACTACAGCTAAGAAAATTAGAAATTTCTCCTTTGTTGGAGATAAAGAAATTGATGTAGTGTTTGGAGGTCCTCCCTGCCAAGGATTTTCAATGATTGGCAAGCGGTTAGTTGACGATCCGAGAAACCATCTTATTTTTCAGTTTTTGAGGATAGTTTTAGAGTTAAATCCAAAATTTTTTGTAATGGAAAATGTACGAGGAATTACCATAGGTAAAAATAAAGAAATTCTCAATGATCTTATTAGTCTTTTTCAATTTAACGGCTACAAAGTTGAAGAAAATTATCGAGTTTTGAATGCTGCCAACTATGGAGTACCACAGTATCGCGAAAGATTGTTTCTCATCGGTTGTCGAGAAGATTGTGAGTTACCGACATATCCCCCACCGATTACTAAAAAACCAGAGCTAAAAAACTCAGCTTACAGCAATTTATCTCACCTTCCCGTTGGTTCAACAGTGTGGGACGCCATTGGGGATATACCTGAGGCGGAAAATTATCCTGAGTTGTTGAATAGGGATTGGGTCGTAGCGGAGTATGGAAAGCCTAGTAATTATTCAGGACAACTGCGTGGTTTGTACACCCTGGAAGATGATTATTCATACGAGCGTGAATATGACCCACAAATACTTTCCTCAAGCTTACGTACTAAACACAGCTTGGAATCTCGTCAAAGATTTGCTGCTACCCCACAAGGCAAGATGGAGCCGATTAGTCGTTTCCATAAGCTTCATCCTGAAGGAGTCTCTTGCACGCTTAGAGCAGGAACAGATCAGCACAGAGGTGCTTTCACCTCTCCTAGACCAATTCATCCCTTTACACCACGATGTATCACTGTAAGGGAAGCGGCACGCCTACATTCCTATCCTGACTGGTTTCGATTTCATATGACGAAATGGCATGGATTTCGACAAGTTGGCAACTCTGTACCGCCACTGCTAGCCAAGGCTGTAGCGACGGAGATTATTCGTGCGCTGGGTGTGCTCCCGTTCAAACCTACTCTCAGGCAGGAGCTAGCAGATGAGAAGTTACTTAAATTTAATATGTTGCAAGCGGCTCGATATTATAGGGTCGAGCCTCTAAAAAATATGTAACCCCACACTTCACGGTATTTCTCTGGCACGATGTTTATGAGTCAAGAGTACAGCACACCACTTAAAAGCTCTTAGCTCATCAATAGCGAAAGTTACTATTTTTCTTTTCCCAGAGTCATTAAAAAGCGATAGTTCAAACTTAACTTTATTGAATCTTTATCATCACTTCATCGAATCTTTATATCGGTTTATTGCCATCTTAGTAACCATCGAATATTCTCTATTTATAGGAAAAAAATAACTTCGT
>DATNPH010000148.1:0-94001 GCA_036703315.1 Coleofasciculaceae cyanobacterium | reverse complement strand
TCTAGCTCTACTTCTGATACCTGTAAGCGCAAGCAAACAGGAAGTCAGAAGCAACTAGGGCAAAAGAAGCGCCAAAAATCAGAACTTATTGGGCTGGATGCAAAAACCAGCCCTTCCACGAAGTAAGGGCTGGTAGTTTATGAGATTGTCACCCTTAACGGCTACGCCAGGCAGCCTCTACCCGGAGTATAGGGAATTTGGAGGTGCCTGATGGCTACTTATTCGACCTCTTCTTGTTTTGAAGTCAGCTCAATTTCAGCTATCTTCAACGGAATTTTGACCTGTTGCGGCAACGAACTCACTTCAGCGTGGGATGTACCAACTAGACAGGCTTCATCTAAATTGGCACCTTCCAACCTAGCACCATCTAACTCAGCACACAGTAGATTCGCTCTCGTTAAACTCGCGCCCGCCAGATTCGCGCCTCGCAAGTCTGCCTCCTCTAGATTCGTTTCACTCAAGCTAGCCCCTTGCAAATCCGCTTGAGAGAGGTCTGCGCCTTTGAGATTAGCACCGTTAAGATTGGCACCCCGCAGGTCGGCACCCCGCAGGTCAACACCCTGCAAGTTAACCCCCATCAGATTTGCACCACTCAAAAAAGCACCAGTGAAAGACGCCTGAGTGACCTTTGCGCCCATCAAGTTAGCACCTCGGAGGTTGCTGCCTCGCAAGTCAGCACCTGTTAGGTCAGCTTGCATCAGGTTAGCTCCCAAGAAATTTGCCCGTAAGTTCGCTGATACCAGTCGGGCACTGATCAGGTTTGCACCATCTAAACGGGCACCATTAAGATTGCAGCCAGAAAAATTTGCCCCCACTAAAGTCGCACCAGCAAGATTAATGCGCTCCAGTTGGCAGCCAGACAGATCTTCATCTTCTAAGTCTGCTCCCGGTAGCTGCTTGAGTTTCCCCTCCCGAATTGCCTCGATTTCCATAAAATTCCTTATCACTTAAGCTTGTCTGCTAGAAGCACCCAATTTCGCCTCTTGATTGAAGTTCGAGTCAAGCAACCACATCCCTGCTGCAATTTTGGGTTGAGTTGGTTGCAAGCTCATGCCCTGTTGCATACCTATCACCAGTAAAGCTAGAGCTTCTACCAGTTTTGGGTCAAACCCCTTACCTGCTTTTGCCTGACACTCGGTTAGTACCTGAGCCAAAGGATTTTCCACTAACGTATCCTGTTTATAAACCGTAAGGCGCTGCTGAAATTCTGCAATTAGTCCAAGAATCCTGGATTCCAAAGGAATTTCATCATACGCTAAACCATCAGGTTTTCCTGAGCCATCCCAGCATTCTGTTTGGTGGGTGATGATGTGTGCGATCGCCTGCAATCGTGGCATAATCCGTAAAACTGATGCCTTCGGTAGAGATTCTTGATTGTTCACTACCTCTTGCTGGACAGGCGTTTTTACCGGAGCCAGTACATTGTCCACGCTTTGTAATGGCGCAAGACGGTGCAATAACCCCGCTAGACGCAAACGTTTGAGCTGCCATGCCGGTAAGTCTAACAACTGCCCCATTGCCTCTGACAGCGTTGCCACCTCAGCTGCTGCCATTGGATTGATCGCATCCGCTTGGTCAATCAGCTGCGCCATTCGCAAAAACGCCTGCAACTCATTAGAAAGTAGGTTGTCATCTAAATCCTGTTCTTGGATTGGTGCGGCATGAGTTTCGGTATCCCCAAGGTGGCACAAATCTTTGTGGCTATGTTCAAGATAATCCACTACGCGAGACACTACTAACCCCATATCGTCTCGTGGCTTGATGCCAAAAGTGGCAGTAATCTTCTCTACTTTGGCTGTTAAGGCTTGTTGCAAGTCTGGATCGTAATGACCAATGTGGGCGATCGCTAATTCTACTGTCTCCCGTACCAATTCTGGCTCGAATGTCCAGAATCCGTAGAACTTGCGCTCTAGGTCATTCTCTGGCGATCCTTTTGCCCCATAATCAGACACTGACAGCTCTTGACATAACACCATTGCTGTGTAGGCATCTGACAAAATCATCAAGTGCCACTCTTGAGCCACTGAGTCAGTGGGTTCTAGATTCACCAGTGCGACATTCGACCGTTGACTAGTCGGATGTTCCGCAAAGCCAGCATCAGGTGCCGCCATAATCACTACATTAGATGCCTTGTGGGCTATTTCACCGTAGCGTTCGGCTTCTTGCAGATACCACTTGCCTCGCTGGAAAGCTGCAATCATCAGTGGCGCACCTGAAGACTCCAGAATGAAGTCTTCCATGGCATGGCATAAAGCAACAAGTGTGTTTTTATAGTACACCCCAAAATTCAGAGGTCTTTTCCCTCCACGGTGGGCTGCTTCTAGCTTTTGTAAAATCGAACCTTCCAGCATGGTTTGGTATGGCTAATGGCTAATGGTTAATGGCGAACCCGAAGGGCTAATGGCTAATTTTAATAAAAAGGCAATTAAGGATTAGCCGTGACTAGTTGTTTTTTCTTGGGGACTTCTATGGGGGCACTTAGTGCTTCCTCTAACTCGGCACAACCCAGTCTCTCTTCAAGAATCTTCATGACTTCACGACCGAAGTCATTTGGATTTTGCCGCCAAGCTTGGAGACACACTTCACCAAAGAAGGAACCCAGAGGTTCTGGATTCCACATCAGTTTCTTCACCGTCCAAGGCTTCAGGTTCATCGGGTCATAGTCGCGCTTGAGGATGTTGTTTTCAAAAGCATACTGTTCCAAGTGAGTGTGGGGTTGCAGTCCGATAAAGAAGATGGCGGGTTCAACTTTATCTGCACCAAAAATGCGCTCTAACTCTCTGTGATAGGCGATTGTTTGGCGAATCGTTTCTGGTCGCTCGTCTATTACATTAAACGAGTAATTCACTGAAACTAGGTCGTTAAAGCCAGCCGCCTTCAAATCGCGACAGTTTTCCAAAACAGTGCGTAGGTTATAACCCATCCGCATCTTCCGCACGAGTTCCTGTGAACCACTGGTAATGCCGATTTCAAAGTAATTCATTCCAGTTTTCACCATCAGGTCGCATAATTCAGGCGTCAGATTATCTGCCCGGATGTAGGCTGCCCAGTGAATGTCCGTCATGCCAGATTCAACAATTTTCTGCAACAACTCAATGGCATCGTCGATGAACTTACGCGCCGGGATGAACTGAGCATCGGTGAACCAGAAGTTACGGATGCCTCGGTCATAGAGTTGACGCATCTCGGCAACCACTTCATCTGCCGGGTTAATTCGTACCTGTTTGCCTTCGACTACTGTATAGATGCAGTAGCAGCAGTTGTGTGGGCAACCGCGCTTGGTTTGGACGCCGATATAGAAATCTTGGTCTTGTAGGTAGTATTGAAACTCAGACCAGATGCTTTGGATATAGTCGTAGTTACAAGCACTTTTTTCAAGGGGAGTAGGCCACTCATGAATCATGCGATCGCGTGGCTTTGTTTCACCCACCACATAACACCGTTCATCCCGAAACTCTTGACCTCGAAGAAATTTTTCGAGTAACGCTTCCCCTTCACCAACGGAAATTATGGTTCCGGCTGGCAACTCTTTCCCTAACTGCTCGTAGAATACGCTCACAGCCCCACCGCCCACTATTGCGCGAACGTCTGGATTATATTTTTGAGCGTGTTTAAGCCCTCTGGCAATTAACCCCCGATTGCGCCAGAGTTCTGCATAGTAGGAAGTGGCTAGACGCAGCAGCCCAAAAGCACCGCGCACCTTCAACAAGGGATTCCAAGCATAGAAGAACTCGAAGGCGTTTTGTAGTGGGTTGCCACCTCTCCCCCCAACTGGGGCATAAATTTGGATGTCGCGCCAGGAAAATATCAGCAGCGTCGGTTGAAACTCGTCCACACAAGCATCAAGGGCACGTGCAAAATCCAGGGGAGGCACGGTTCCCAAGTCAAAAATGCGTTGCTCAACCTCTGGAAACAGTTTGTGAACGTGGTCAGCTAGGTAGACAACCCCGAGTGGAAAGATCGGATTGCAGGGAAGGCGAACGTAGAGGATTTTCTGTTGCATTGTTTAAGTTCACATTAAAAAAATTATTTTTTATACGTCTGTTCCTCAGAAACCAAAACTAAGGATTACCTTACCTGGCACAGTTGCCTCTAGAGGTGGCTTTGACGCTGTTTATCCCACCCCTAATTTCAGAGTTAGACGATTCTACCCCTCCTCTACCTTGTATAGCGTGATACTGCCTTGATAGGTTCAAGATTTTAACTCTGGGCTTGCTGACACCAATTCTGAAAATATGATTCACATAACTTAACTTTAACAAGATTGCCTACTTCCCTCAACTGTGTGATATTTTTTTTTGAAGGCTTCGATAGCATAAAGCGTAAGCCAGAAGAGCGGTGGGCTAAAATAAGCCAGTTAATTTAAGCATTCTTACTTAAAAATCCTGAATTTTCTCCCAAAAAAACGAATAGCCCAAAAACCAAGCGTTTTACGCCGATGAGTAATGAACAGTGGCTAACCAGGAAAGCATGATTGGTAGTCGGGTTTACAGCCAATGGGGATCGCAGGTGCTAACTTGGGTGGGGTAATAAGAAGTTTTACCGCAAAGAACTGCATCAGTCATGGCACAAATACTTGATCCTCTACCTTCTGATAACAAAGATCGCATTCTTTGTTGCTATGTCAATGCCACTAGTCAGATCCAAATTGCCAGAATTACCAACATTCCCAACTGGTATTTTGAGCGAGTTGTTTTTCCGGGACAGCGCTTGGTATTTGAAGCCCTGCCAAAAGCTCTTCTGGAGATTCACACAGGCATGATGGCAACCGCCATTCTCTCAGATACCATACCGTGCGATCGCTTATATGTAGACGAATGTGGCAATTCCTCTAGCCGAGCACTGTCTGAGCCAGTGGCAAAATCTACTGATAATAAAAAAAGTGTGGAAACCTTCAATAAGATAAACCTAGAAGCCAGAGAAACCTTAACACTTGCTACTTTAGGCTAGTTCATCTTAACCAATTGAGAACCTGAAGGGGTTGCCAGCTACGGCAACCTTTTCCTTTTACGACTAAGAGGTAAAATGTTATACCATTTCTAACATCGATTTGTGGTAAAAGACGCGTGGATCTACCTTCTTTTCTCTGGCTATGGAAGATAGCTGCTTGGTCAATGGGGTTATCGCTATTGGCATACTTTCTGTTGGGCATTAGCGGCAGCATTATGTTTTCTAAACGCCACTCGGGTCACCCACAACCCTATTGGTTGCGACCTTTGCACTACAGCCTTGGCTGGGTCATGGTGGGTCTAGTATTGCTTTTACTTGCTATCGGTATCGTAGGCACTTTAGGCCAATACAGCACTTTGGGCCATTCTGGACATTTAATTGCTGGATTATCTGTTGTTGCGCTGGTGTTGCTTTCAGCTGGCAGCGCTACACAAATAAGTTTGATGGGTTCCTGGGCGCGTGCTGTTCATGTAGGTACAAACATTGTGCTATTTGTGGGATTGGCTTGGGTTTCGCTGACCGGCTGGGAAGTCGTACAGAAATATTTACATTGAATCGAAGGGTTCGGCTCAAATAACTATAGTGAACTGACCCTGATAATGTGGAATAAAGCCTTATAGTTAGAGACTCGGTTCACATCCCTGCTCGAAGCAAGGAAAAAGAATAATAAATATGGTTTTAATTATTTTTCCTAAAGACAGAGGTAAAATCTAGTGTTTGACTTAGGTAGAAGCAGACTTTTTGGATTATAGCTATGAACAGATTTATTGGATTAATTATCACGGTAGTTGCAGTTGCTGCCCTTATCGGAGCAGCAATAGGTTGGCGCTTTCCCTTCCTAGGGGGATCTGGCAGGGGAGGAAATTCTAGTCTACTTTCACAAGATCAATCAGGCCGACGAGCACAGCCTCTAAATAATAATCAGCCAGGTACTACGACTCAAAACAACAATCCGGCAAACCCACAGCCAGCTGACGACATAGATCCCGAGGCTTCGAACGCTCAGCCGTCAACCACCTCAGGCGGAGCACCTCCAGCCGCCATGTGGTAGGGCATACTTTTAAATTACTGTAGAGTTTTTCAGGCTACCATTTAAGGTAGGACTGTAGAAAACCTAAGAATCGAGAAGTCAGAAGGTTTTGTGGTACAGACGTGTCGGGGCGCGTCTTGATTTTTTTTAATGAACACAGCAAGTGATATTTTGATCATCGGTGGCGGCGTCATCGGTTTAGCGATCGCCGTTGAACTGAAGTTACGCGGCGCAAGCGTAATTCTTGTAAGTCGTGACTTTAATCAAGCCTCAACCGTAGCCGCGGCAGGGATGTTAGCTCCTCAGGCAGAAACAATACCTCCTAGTCCAATGTTGGATTTGTGCTTGCGATCGCGCTTATTGTATTCCGAATGGTGCGCCAAGCTTGAACGGCTGACTGGTGTTGCTACTGGCTACTGGCCTTGCGGTATTTTGGCACCTGTCTATGAAGAGGCGAGGAGCGACAGGCAACAGGTTGCTCAGTGGCTAGACCGAGATGCGATCAATTTATATCAAGCGGGCCTGGGTTCAGATGTCGTTGGTGGGTGGTGGTATCCAGAAGAGGCTCAGGTTGATAATCGGGCACTGGCTCAGGCACTGCGGCTGGCGGCTCAGGAATTGGGTGTAGACATCCGGGACGGGGTTGAAGTTGAGGCAATTGAGCAGCAAAATCGAGCCGTCCGTGAGGTTCGAACCTCTGTAGGCGAATTTCAAGCCAACCATTACGTTCTTGCAACAGGTGCCTGGTCTAACGAGCTGTTGCCGATGGCAGTACGTCCGAAAAAAGGTCAAATGTTGTCCGTGCAAGTGCCAGAAGCTCAGCGTAAATCCTTGCCTCTACAGCGGGTACTGTACGGTTCTGATATTTACCTAGTGCCCCGTCGAGATGGAAAAATTCTAATTGGTGCGACTGTTGAAGATGTCGGCTGGACACCCCACAACACCCCAGCCGGAATTCATACATTGTTAGCTCAAGCGATTCGGCTATATCCAGAATTGCGAGACTGGGCGATTCAAGAGTGTTGGTGGGGATTTCGACCAGCAACTCCAGATGAATTACCAATTCTCGGCAGCAGTCCTTGCGAAAATCTTACTCTGGCTATCGGTCACTACCGTAATGGCATTCTCCTGGCACCCGTGACAGCACTGTTGGTGGCTGACTTGATTAGTGAGCAAAAGTCTGATCCACTGCTGGCTCATTTTCGCTACGACCGATTCTACACAACATCTTCTCCAGCAAAGACTAATCCAATGATCAGTGTTTCAAGTACATCCTCACGGCTTGTACCTCAAGCCTCAACTCCTGTAGAACAACTCCCAACGGATACACTAACCATTGCTGGTAGACCTTTTAGCTCTCGCTTGATGACTGGTACAGGCAAGTATCGTACTCTGGAGCAAATGCAACAGAGTATTGCAGCAAGTGGTAGTGAGATTGTTACTGTTGCCGTGCGTCGGGTTCAAACCAAAGCACCAGGACATGAAGGACTAGCAGAGGCACTGGATTGGACGAAACTGTGGATGCTACCGAACACGGCTGGCTGTAAAACAGCTGAGGAAGCCGTCCGGGTAGCGCGCTTGGGTCGAGAAATGGCGAAGCTATTGGGGCAAGAAGACAATAATTTTGTCAAATTGGAAGTGATTCCTGACCCGAAGTATTTGCTACCTGACCCGATAGGGACTCTGGAAGCCGCTGAGCAGTTGGTGAAAGAAGGCTTTGCCGTCTTGCCTTACATTAATGCTGACCCTCTGTTAGCCAAACGTCTGGAAGAAGTTGGGTGTGTGACGGTGATGCCTTTAGGGTCACCGATTGGTTCCGGACAGGGTATCAAGAATGCCGCGAATATCCAAATCATTATTGAGGAGGCAGGAGTGCCGGTGGTTGTGGATGCGGGGATTGGTACCCCCAGCGAGGCGGCTTATGCGATGGAGTTGGGAGCGGATGCTTTGTTAATAAATAGCGCGATCGCGTTGGCACAAAATCCAGTAGGGATGGGTAGAGCCATGGGCATGGCAGCTGAGGCAGGACGGCTTGCCTATCTGGCTGGTAGAATGCCGCTTAAAAGCTATGCCAGCGCCAGTTCACCTCTAACTGGCACAATTAATTAGAGGCTTTGTTGAAAATTAGCTCAAACGTCTTTAGTACATACATACAAATGAGATGTACTAAGAAAGGTTGCGCCATTGATTGTATGAGCCATGTACGATCGCTTCAGCTTATTGAACAAGTTTCTCTAGTCCTACAATCTCACGATCGCATTCCAGCTCTTTTCGGGTATGGAATGTGAAATAGCGCTTGCCTCCCTCTGTGTTCCACACTTGTTGCAACTTGGCATTGGGGTAGCTGCCTCTATTGAGTTGCGCTAATATGAGAGGCCAGTTACTGTGAATTTTGCTGGTATCACAGACGTAGAGCTTGAGGTGACCGATGTGCGCGATCGCATAGATGCCAGAAGCCATGACACAAACTGGTGAGAGTAATTAGAGCGTGGCTCACTGCTAACTTCTACATCGCCAGTGAAGCCTTTTCCGCAAGAGACACCACGAACGCGAGTACACAACAAAACAATAAAATCTATTTTCTCCACTCCTTACTCCCTACTTTCAAGGTAGTCAAATAGCGTTCATGATCATCCATCATCTCAACTGTGCAACTCAATGCGTTGTGGGAGGGCGTTTTGTTAGTGGAGAAGGATCGCTAACAAGACGAGTGCCCCTTGTCTGCCACTGCCTCCTCATTGAAACCAATTCAGGTCTTGTCTTGGTGGATACAGGACTAGGGCTGCGGGATGTCGAACAAAAAGAAGAGCGTCTCGGTAGAGGGTTTATGCTGCTTGCTCAACCGCGTCTTGACCCAGACGAGACAGCTGTATGCCAGATTGAACGCCTTGGTTTTTCAGCCAATGATGTTCGACATATCATTGTCACCCACTTAGATCTGGATCATGCAGGCGGTTTGTCAGACTTTCCACTAGCCAAGGTTCACCTACTTGATGCCGAGTGGGCAGCGGCAACGAAGCCCACTACGTTTATTGATCGCTATCGATATCATCAAAAGCAATGGGAACACGATCCACATTGGGTACGTTACGCTCCTCAAGGAGAGCAATGGAAAGGCTTTGAGTGTGTCAGACAGCTAGAGGGTCTTCCTCCTGAAATTCTGCTGGTACCGCTTGCGGGGCATACACATGGGCATACAGGGGTAGCCGTTTATACTCAAGGGAGCTGGCTGCTGCATGCAGGCGATGCGTATTACTTCCGAGGTGAAATGAACTTGAGGCAACCGCATTGCCCAATTGGTCTATCGTTGGTTCAGCGAATTGGTGCAGTTGATGACTCGGCACGCCGATTAAACCAGCAGCTGCTACGCCAGCTCATGCATGAGCACGCTGGAGAAGTATGTATCTTCTGTGCCCATGACCCAGTAGAGTTTGAGCGTTATATGGCAGATAAATCCACAATCAATTGATTTCAAAATTTATGGAAGAATCTCCTTTCCCAACGCCAGGTAGCTTTCCCAAGCCATTTGGGCGCGAGGGTCAGGGTAGTCTTTGACCAATACGCCTTTTTTGGGCGCACGTTCAAATGCCACAAGGCGGGGTATTTCCGCCGCGAAGACGGATAAGCCTAATTCTGCCAAAGACTTCCTTACGTCGCGAGCCACAGAACTGCGGGGAGGGACTTGGGTTAATAGAATTTTGAAGTTAGCACTCATCCCCTCCAACAACTCTACTGTTTTGGCAAGGGCATCGAGGTCAAGCGCTTTGGGAGTTGTGGGAAGAATCATTAAATCACACCCTTCAGCCAAATCTTTTAACTCTTCAATAGAGGGACGGGCTTGGGTATCAATCACAATATGCTTGTGTTGTTTGATGAATTTGGGTGCGGCTGCCTCGCTGACTACTCTAAAGGACAGTTGGCTTTCCCTGTCCCACACTAAGGCGGAGCGATTCTTATCGGCATCAATGAGGAGGGTAGGCTCCTTGTGTTGAAGATAAGCAGCGATGTGGATAGCGCTAGTGGTTTTGCCTATCCCGCCCTTCAACCCAGCTAGTGTGACGATCATCTGCACCCCCATAACTCTTACATCAGTCTAGGGGATGTGCTATACATGCGGAAAGCGGCTGATATTTTACGTAAGCAACTTAGGTTGTCTATTAACAACAACAGCGGAGCTGAATCTGCTTGCTGTTTCTAAATTCAGTATCTTAGAACGCTCAAGTTAATCTCACTATAAGAATAATTTATGTTAAACGAAAGCATCAAAATTAAGATTTATTAATTAAAAATGAGAGTATTAAATCCTAGAGTTGTAACATAAAGTTAAATAAGCAACCCTAGGTATTTTATTCATGCCCTACATAGAAGAAGAAGGCGGACGTCTAAATAATTTTGCAAAAGAGCCAAAAGTTTACCACGCAGAACCACCAACGAAAGCTCAAAAGCAAAGCTACGTAATTCTCGGTATTGTTGCTCTGGTTCTGATAAGCGGCTTAATATTCGTAGCCGTCTCGGCGTCCAGCATCAGCTGAGTACTGCAAAAACATCAAATGAGAGTGGAAGCAGGGACTCAAGAGTCTGCTGACTGTTGAATCGCTTTGATAGCGTTAAGGGCATTCTGGTAACTTTCTGTCCTACCTTGTTGCTTGAAAAGGTCAGCAGCTTTCTGCAAATCTTCTACAGCGTCCTTAGTATTTTTGAGGCGAAAGCGTGTAAGTCCTCGATTGTAAAAGGCTTCGGCGAAGGTGGGTCGAATTCGAATGGTTTCAGTGTAATCTTCAAGAGCAGTCTGATGTTGGTTGATTCGGTTACGAGTTAAACCCCGATTGTAGTAACCCATAGGATTGTTAGGGTTGAGCAGGATTGCCTGCTCGTAATCTGCCAGCGCTGCCTGATGATTTCCTAGTTCATCATAAGCATTACCTCGGCTGATATGAGCCGTGTCATTGTTGCGATTAAGCGAAATGGCTTTGGTGCAATCAGCGATCGCCTCTTGATATTTCTTCATAACAAAATGAGCATAACCCCGATTGCTGTAGGCTTGAGCAAAGTTGGGGTTAATCCGAATCGCTTCGGTGTAGTCATTAATCGCTTTGTTGTAAAAGCCCAAAGTATGCTGAGCATAACCCCGGTTGTAATAAGAATCGGCGTCATTGGGGTTGAATTTTAGAGACTCAGTGAAGTCCGCGATCGCTCCTTGATAATCTTTAGTCTCTAATTTATCGACGCCTTGGTTATACAACTCTACAGCGCTCTTCTGGCTTTTCTCAGGCTGCGCGACAGCCAGCTGGAACGTTGGGATTAACTGGGCATGGACGGCTTCAGAGAGTCCCGCCAGTAGTGTAACAATTGCCAGAATGACGATCAGTCGATTATTCGGGTTCATGGTCTTTCCCGGAGGGCAGCATTGTTTAAGCAATTTACTAAAACCCTTGCTAGATATATAATAGACAGACATAAAAATCAATCCATAACTAACACACTACCCTGTAAAACCACCTAAAAATGAGAGAATGAAGCAGCTGGATTGAGGGGAAAGAGAGATGCTCAAAACAATTGCCGTAGTACTACTGCTGGTATTGAGCTTTAGTTTGAATGGATGCGCTGCTGGTGTTACTGGTCTTAAAGGCTATGTAGATAGCACGGATGGCTATGAATTCTTGTATCCCAACGGTTGGCTCCCAGTCCAAGTGACTAATGGACCGGATGTGGTGTTCCACGATTTGATTGAGCGGACTGAAAATGTCAGTGTTGTAATTAACTCGGTTCCTGAAGGGAAAAGCCTGACTGATTTAGGAACACCTGGGGAAGTAGGTTACCAATTGCAAAAAAAGGCGATCGCGCCGCCTGATTCGGGTCGCAAAGCAGAATTGGTTAACGCAGAAGCTCGTGAATCGGGTGGCAAAACTTATTACTTACTAGAATACGAGGTCAAACTGCCTAACCAAAAACGTCACAACCTGGCAAGTGTTGCTGTGAGTCGTGGCAAACTCTATACGTTCAATGCTTCTACAAGTGAGGGACGCTGGAGTAAGATGCAGGACGTGCTTGAGCAAGTGGTTAAATCTTTTTCGGTTTATTGAAATTGGTTAGCGGCTAGCCAAGCAAAGGACTAGCCGTGATGCCCAATTTTTATAGAAAATCGTGGAGTTGAAAGTTCCGACGCTCCTTCGGCGCTAACGCTACCACTGAGATATTGTCTTCATAACAGAGGATGAAAACAGGGTAGATAGGCTAGATTAACTGTAGTTTTGTTAGCAGTAGTATGAATGTATCAACATTTGTATTAGCCTCTGCTTCGCCAGCACGTAAACGCTTATTGCAAAATGCTGGAATTGAACCAGTAGTTTGCATTAGCGACTTTGATGAATCTCAAGTTCAGCTGAGTGATCCAGTAGCTTTGGTGGAAACTCTGGCGCTCCATAAGGCCCAGGCAGTTGCGAGACAATTTAACAATGCCCTGGTTTTGGGTTGTGATTCAGTTTTGAGCGTGGCAGGGGAGATTTACGGAAAACCCGCTGATCCAGAGGAAGCGATCGCTCGTTGGCAACAGATGCGAGGCAATGTAGGCAACCTGTACACAGGTCATGCTTTGCTCGACTTATGTCAGGACAAAACCCTGGTACGCTGTGGGATTACGCGAGTTTACTTTGCCGATGTAAGCGATCAAGCGATCGCTGCCTACGTTGCCACGGAGGAACCACTCAAATGTGCTGGCTGCTTCGCCTTGGAAGGTCGGGGGGGATTTTTTGTTGAAAAACTAGAAGGCTGTCACAGTAATGTCATTGGTCTTAGCCTACCGCTCCTGCGCCAGATGTTGAGTTATCTGGGATACGAAGTTACTGACTTCTGGCAAAGAGGTTAAAAGCGGCATGGAGAGTGGGGAAAACAACCACTCAAGAACGAAGCTAAGCTAGGGCTCGTACAATTGGTACTTTGTTAATCATGAGGGTTCTCGGAGAAGGTTGGTTCCTAGATTTTAGTAATAAAGCTTCCTTGTCCCTCTTCCACTCTCCAGCGAACGTTAGTGACTGAACCCCTACTCCCTTACGCATCAGCAAAGAAATTTGTGAAGCTTGGACGGAGGTTTGTTATATTCAAGGCACATCTGGGCTAATATGCGAGCTAACTGCACAGAGCGTCAGGCAGGCGTAACCTCATGACAAGCAGCGACGACTTCAAAGAACAACTCAAGGCAGGCAAGATTGTAGAGGCTCTTACCCGTGCAGTGGGTGAAGCTGTTGAGTTGGAAATCACCACCTGGGTGTCCTCATCTAACTCAGATACTAATACCTCAATCGAGGCAGACCAGCCACCAGCAGATTGCCGGATGCGCACCCGCCTGAATATTGTAGACGGTGATATCGAAAACGAAGTTGGCAGTCGGTTCATTGGTAATGGTCCTTACACCGAACTGCGACAATTTCACATGGCTCAGGTTCAAGACGGACCCAGAATTATCCAGCAAAATCTGGAAAACTTACAACAGCTATTTACGGTTCTAACAAACACGATTACCCGGATACCGTCAGCTTCATCCCGTCGTGCGGATGGAAATTCTGTTCTCTCTCCCAGTCAAGAAAACTGATCCTAAAAGCTGAAGAGACTGAGATAATTGTTGCACTTTCTTTGTCGGCAACCGCCCGACTTCAGTGGGGATATTATTATGACGTCGAGCGATGACTTCAGAAAACAACTCAAAGCAGGCAACATTACTGAGGCTCTTGCCTTGGCACTCAGTAAAGCTGTGGAGTTGAAAATCACTACTTGGGTAGCTTCGGAGTCAGATACTTTTGAGGCATCTCAGGCAAAACCGGGTCATTCCCTGCGTACCCGCATCAATACCATTGAGGGCAAAATTGAAAATGAAATTGGCGATCAGTTTATCGGTAATGGTCCCTACAGAGAACTGCGTCAATTTCACCTCGATCAGGTTGCTGAAGGCAACAAAATTATTCAGAGCAACCTCAAGAGTTTGCAAAAAGTTTTTGAGGTTTTGGTGACCCTACGTTACCAAGCTGCAACTCCTCCCGTTGTTGAGCCTGAATCATTCGGTGGTGAGAGTCAGCTATTGCCACCCGTTGACGAGGTTAGTGAACACGGGTTAATCATCGAGTCTCAGGAACTGGTCAGTGGGGATGCTGTTAGTGGGGATGCCGTTAGTGGGGATGCTGTTATTAGTTCAAATCCCCTATCTGAGGGCATGATTGCTGAACTAGATGAAGAACCTAATTTGTTCCGGAGAACATCGGCAGATAGTGAAGAGGCGTTAGGCTCAGAAGCTGATGATGAAGAGGATTGGGATGACTCTGTCTTGGATTTACTAGAGTCGTTACCTGTTGTACCGCCACCTAACCGACAGGCTTTAGACTCTCAACAGGATGAGGATAGGCGGGACTTCATTGAAGAACCACCAGATCATGACCCAATAGCACCCGATTCACTTGTAAATGAGAATTGGGAAACTCTCACGCGGGAAGATTTTGAGTCGCCATTAATATCACCCGAACCGAATAGCGAAGTGTCAACCTCGCATTTTGAGCAAGATTGGGGTGACTTCATTGGACAAGAACCGGAGCATCACCCAATAGCACCAGAGTCACCTGTCAATCAGGAGAGGGAAACTCTCACTCAAGAAGATTTCGAGCGGCTACCGATATTACCTGAATCAGATATCGATGCGTCATCCTCCGTAATTGATGCAGATAGGGCAGGCGTAGTTCGGGAAGAACCTCCGGGTCTTCCAACAGCAGCAGATTTACTGCTAGCTCAGGATGGGGAAACTCTTATTCAACAAGAGTCCGAGTTGCCGCCGACATCACCTGAACCAAGCATTGATGCACCAAGTTCCGAAACCGATGAAGATTGGGGATGGGAGGACTTAGTTGTTCAAGAACAACTAGAACCTGAGCCAGCTGTACCAGAGTCGCTTGTAAATCAGCATCAGGGAATCACTCAAGAAGATTCCGAGTCGCCATCAACATTATCTGCACCGGGACTTGAAATATTAGACTCCGAAATTAATGAAGACTGGGGAGACTTTCTTGAAGAAGAACCAGAACCTACGTCAGCCGTACCAGAGTCAGCTGTAAATCAGGGTAGGGGAACTTTAACTCCAAAAGAGTTCGATTCACCGCCATCATTACCTGCATCGAACGTTGAGGCGTCACAACCCGTAATTAATGAAGACTGGGGGGACTTGCTTGAACAAGAACCGCAGCCTAACCAAGATAGACAGATTCCTAGTCTAGATTCATTGAGTCTAGAAGGAGATGAGGAGTGGGATGACTGGGTTGTAGAAGAGCCAGAGCCTCTACAAGATACAGCAATAGTTGATATGGAGTTATTAGATCTGGGAGAGGATCAGGACTGGGGTGACTTCGCAGATGAATCTAATCCCTTCGACGCCTTACCTGCGCCTACTGACTCGGCATCGGGCTTAGAACTTGATGATGACTGGGATGACTTTGCAACTGACGAACTAGAATCTTATTCAGCTTTTCCAGATTTACACTCCACAGAGGCTTCTACAGAACAAGGCGAAAAAGGTTCACCTGAGGAGTTAAAGCGTAGCTCAAAAACGCCTGAGATGACTAACCAACCACAGACAGGGTCAGAAAGGGAAGTTTTAAGTAAAAATTCTGATTCACTGATAAAGTCTGAGGATGACTTGGACGCTAAGCCGAAGCCTGTTGAAAAAAGAGTGCCACCACCGCCGCCAAGTCACTTGCCAAGCCAAAACAATGAGAAGTAGGGAGGTTGACGGCTGTGAGCAGTACACGAAATCGAAATAGGAAAGAAATAACAGATTTACCAGCTCAAAGCAACAGACGTTTTACTCCGCAGCTGAATCGAAACTTCGATGAATTTTTGCAGTCTTTGGGGGAAGTCCTCATCGACATCACGGCGTTAGAAGTCAACACGATGGTCGTGGAGCAAATTACAGGAGACAAGTTCATTCCCTGGGAAGCCTACCGGGATATTTATCCGATATCTCAGGAATATCTTGAACAACAGGGAATTCATGAATCTCTACGCGATCGCTATATTGACTTACGCAAAACCCTAGAACTAGAGTACACGTTACTTCTCACTGACCCTAACTCCGAATTTTATGACCCAAATGTCCTCGATTTGGCAGCACAGGATGACCAAATCCTTACCAATCCCACAATAGAACTGCATGAGATCCAAACACGACTACCAGACCCCACTAGACTGACCAACCCTGACGAAATTCTAAAGGCGCAAAGACTTCTCCATGACAGCCGTTTCTTGCGCAAGCTGCGTAAGATTAGTGAATTGAAAGCCGTACTGGATTGTCGAAATAGAGCAATACTAAGAAAGCAGGCTGAGCTACCTGTTAATGTCAAACCAGAACTTCTCCAAAAGGCTGTACTGACGGATATCATCTATGCTCAAACAGTGATTCAGCTAGATGGCGAGGTGATAAACCGTTACTCTCAAGAAATTTTTGACCATCCTCATCGAGAGATAATTCTACAAATCCACAGAGATGGCGTTACGGCGGGTGAAAAGCAGTGGCGTGGGCTGTTGGAGTTTATTATTGGTTTGGTCCAGGCGACACTTCAACGAGGTTCTGGCAAGGATGTACATCCCTGAGGTTGATCGCAACCAAAAGGTTAAGGATAGAGTGGTTCTTCCGTGGGGCATCATTTTTACCGACAGCAGTTTCGACAGGCTTCTAACCGCAACGGTCTGGATTTAGAGCCGTATATCAAAATAGAGAAAGAAAACATTACTCCTAAGCGAGAGCTGTTTCACGGCATTCGCTTCATTTTAGATAAAGACGTTCTTAAAACAATTCAACAAGCCCAACAGATGGGTCGTCACCTTGACATTTCTCCATCATTGTTGGCAGATTTACGTTATTACGCCCTCACTGATGGAGAAAACCGCTTACAGTCTGGATTGACATTCTTCACCTACTATCTGCGGGGGGGAGCCGAAGAGGCACTGATGCGGAGTGTCATTTCGACCGATGGAGATATATTTCACCAAATCAAGAGCGAGTGTCTAGAACGTCCCAACTTTTGTTACCAGATTGCTGCGGCTCATTACTGGCTGATTGAGCAATTGCTAGGTCAGCTGTGTCTGGGAACATTACCTAGATTGAAGCAATTGAAGCAATTGAAGCAATTGAAGTGGCTGTCTTGGGGCTTATCTTTGCTAATTGTTGCAGCGATCGTGATTCTTTATTTGCCACAGCTAATACAGCTTAACCCTTGGTTAGTATTGCTACCTCTAGTGATGTTGTGGCTATTGCAAGTAATCTTGCAACACCTGCTACGTTTGTTTTTACCAACTATTGGTCGCGAGTCTCGGCATCCACTTTTGTCGAGTTTGCTCTCGCGTAACCCCCTGGAATATTGATTGAGTAATCGGACAAATTAGGGAGATAGCGAAGGTGGGGAAGGTAGGGAAGACACAAAAGTTATCTCCCTCAGCTCCCCCAGCTCCCCTAGCGCTTTCATCTCTCCCCTCTCCTGTTTCATCAATTACTCTCAACCAAACTGACTCTGATGCAGGATTATTTCTCCATATTCTGGAATCCAGGCGACCCATTCGGTTTCAGAGTGCTGACACAATAACAGTGCTTCGTCATGACTATAAGGACTGGGGGGTTCCTTAAGTTGAACCCAAGTCGAAGCCTGCTCGTGTAATTTCGTGGTGCTTAGATCGGGCTTGCTAGACCAATTTAGAGAATGCAGGCGCAGCGGTAGGCTGACTCCTGATTGACGGGAATCGAGTTTCATCGGCTTATTTCCTTGAGCTACCCACTGCTTAGGCAAAAGCTTGAGATTTGGGAAATGCGTTAGCAAAGCCTGTTATTTGGGCTTATCGCTTCTGTAGTGCGATCGCACCAGCTTTACTAACGCAAACGCCTTAAAACAGGGGATATTTTCAATATCTTTCTGTATCTAATGCTACAAAATCCTGAATTATCTAGGCAAGCAAACGTCTAATAACTTTACAAAAAAAGCTGAATAGAGATTTTTCTTCTTCGTTGCGTACACCAAGCGCGGCTTTAGTAAGCAGTTGGAATGAGCGCTTTGTCGTGATTGGCGACAACAATCCGTAAGTCCATATAATTGAACCCAAGCACTGACGCTCTCGAACGCTAACATAAGGATGCGCTGAGTGTCTTACTATACAAGCCTTTATTTATCCGCCACTATGTCCGAGCAGTCCCCTCAAGAACCGCAAAGCTCCTCAAATCTGGAAGATATCCGGGCAGCACGCTTGGAGAAAGTCGAACAGCTCAAAGATTTGGGGATAAATCCCTATGCCTACCACTGGGAGTCTACTCACTACGCCGCAGAACTCCAGGAAAAATTTGCTGACTTGCCGGCTGGGGAAGAAGTAGATTTAGAAGTTGCGATCGCGGGTCGTATTTTGGCACGTCGAGTCTTCGGAAAACTAGCGTTCTTTGCCCTACAGGATGAAACTGGCACGATTCAACTGTACTTGGACAAAAAGCGGATCACCGAAGCGATGGCAGATGTGTCAAATGCTTTTAATAACCTGAAGCAGCTGACAGACATTGGCGACATTATGGGCGTCAAGGGGACAATTAAGCGCACCGAAAAAGGCGAACTCTCAGTCTATGTCAGCCGCTACACAATACTGACCAAGACTCTGTTGCCCTTACCTGATAAGTGGCATGGTCTTACCGATACGGAAAAACGCTACCGCCAGCGCTACGTTGATTTGATTGTTAATCCTGATGTTCGGGAAACTTTCCGACGCCGTGCAAAAATCACGGCAGGGATTCGTCGCTACTTAGAGGAGCAAGGTTTTCTCGAAATTGAAACGCCAGTACTTCAGAGTGAAGCTGGTGGTGCGGATGCTCGTCCCTTCGTCACCTACCACAACACTTTAGAGATGGATTTGTACCTGCGGATTGCCACCGAGTTGCCTCTGAAGCGGCTAGTTGTGGGTGGGTTTGAAAAGGTGTTTGAACTTGGGCGCATCTTCCGTAATGAAGGCATTTCCACGCGTCATAATCCTGAATTCACGACAGTTGAGCTTTACCAAGCCTACGCTGACTACCATGACATGATGCAGCTAGCGGAGGGAATTATCGCCACAGTTGCCCAAGACGTTTTAGGTACACTGCAAATTACCTATCAGGGTGAGGCGATCGACCTAACACCACCTTGGCGCAGAGTGACGATGCATCAGCTAGTGCAGGAACAAACGGGTTTAGATTTCACTCAATTCAAGACTCTTGAAGAAGCAAAAACAGCGGCTCAAAAAGTCGGCATTCAGGGCGTGGACGAGTGCCAATCAATCGGGAAACTACTCAACGAATGCTTCGAGCAAAAGGGTGAGGAAACGTTGATTCAGCCTACCTTTGTGCTGGATTATCCCGTGGAAATTTCTCCCTTAGCTAAGCCACATCGAGAGAAGCCTGGTTTAGTGGAACGCTTTGAGCTGTTCATCGTCGGACGCGAGACAGCTAATGCTTTCTCCGAGTTGACTGACCCGTTCGACCAGCGAGAACGCCTAGAAGCACAGGCAGCGAGAAAGGCAGCAGGGGACTTGGAAGCGCAGGGTGTTGATGAAGATTTTCTGACGGCGCTGGAGTATGGGATGCCACCCACGGGTGGGATGGGGATAGGCATTGACCGATTGGTAATGCTGTTAACTGATAGTGCCAGTATTCGAGATGTTATCGCTTTCCCATTGCTGAAGAATACCAGCAACGTGATTAAGTCATTCGACTATGACGGTACAACTCAAACCCTGCGAGTTGAATTCAACAATGGCAGTGTCTATAAGTATCATGATCTGCCTGATAGTGTGTATCAGGAGCTAAAGATTGCTCCGTCGATCGGTCAATACTTTAATACGCACATCCGGGAAAAATATGGTCAGGATCGAGAGGTGTGAACAGACAACAACTCTCGGTAGATAGCTTAGTCCGCCGTGGAATTAATTCCACGGCTCATAGCTCAAGTCCAGTTCAATCGGCTGAAACTCTTGTCTATTAAGCGTTTAGTCCTCTAAAGAACGTTCCACGGATGCGATCACAAGAACTCAGGCAGGCTACAGCTTAGAATACCTAACGTGATTAAATCCTTAGACACCCAGTTGTATTCCTGGGATTTTCAGGCGGATGCGGTAGATGCTTCTGCCCGCCGTCATGAAAAGTGTTTTGTAATCACTCTCTCCCCAAGCCACGTTAGTCGGAGTTTCCGGCAGGGCAATTTTTCCTAGCTGTTTACCTTCTGGTGAAAAGATCCAGATGCCTTCTTGCCCTGTAGCGTAAACATTACCCCTAGAATCTACCTTCATCCCGTCAGCTAGAGGGTCTTTATCAGGAACTTTCAAATCTGCAAAGAGCTGTTGGTTTGCCAGAGTGCCGTCTGAGTTGACCTCAAAGACACGGATGTTCCCTTCCTGTGAATCACTCACATATAGTTTTTTCTCGTCCGGTGAGAAGGCAAGTCCATTCGGGCGTACCATGTTCTTGACAAGCAAAGTCAGCTTTCCATCCGTTGTTATTCGGTAGACGCCATAGAATCCTAGTTCCTCTTGTTCCTTGTTAATGCCGTAGGGTGGATCAGTGAAATAAATGCTGCCATCCGACTTTACGACAACATCGTTTGGGCTATTAAGCTTCTTGCCTTCGTACTGACTGGCTAGGATGGCGATCGCACCGTTTTTCTCAGTCCGGGTGAGGCGTCGGTCATGCTCAGCCGTAACCAGTCGTCCCTGTCGATCAAGTGTATTGCCATTAGGATGTCCGGCTGGGCTGCGAAACTTCTCAACCTTTCCATCCGGGGTAATTTTGTAGATGGTATCTGCGGGGATGTCACTAAAGAGTAAGAAACCGCTAGGGTTCCAAAGCGGTCCTTCTGTAAACTGGAAATTTCCAGCCAGCTTTTCTACCTTTGCATCCTTGTCGAGGATAGTTTGTAGGCTGTCGTCATTGTCGCTGCTGGGTGGTTGAGCACGTTTCTTGAAGCCGTCATCGGTCTTGGTTACGCTGGCGTCGTCCATCTTAGTTCCTAATTTGCCTTGACTGTTGCCACAGCTTGGTAGCACAGCAAGTACCCCCAATAGTAGAGTAGCGATCGCAATTAAGGTTGTCCTGCGTCTCATGTTGGCTTTATTCGTCAAATGGTCTTAAGCTTGCTGAGTTAGGGCAGACTATATTGTTAGCTACATAATCAAAATCATGGGGTGAAGACATAGCAACCCCCATGCAAGCTAATAACCAATTGCTAAGCGTTAATTAGAAACTTCCGCCATTTCGATCACATTACCTTCCAAGTCCTTCACCAAAAAATTCAGCGGTTTCTCGCTACGAACTTTGTACTTGAGGCGTCGCGTTTGCACCCGCATCAAAACTTGTTCCATACAGTCATGGTCAAAGCAAACATGACGTTGCTGGTTTTTCTTGCCAATGCTTGCCCCTGAAATGACATGCAGCTGAGTATTCTTTTTAAGCTGATACCATAGCCCATCTGTACCATTCAACTTGGTAGCACTGGCCGTTCCCATACTCGTTGACATATAAAGGGGATCGAGTCCGGCGGTTCCTAGCGTTTGCTCGTAGTTGTAGTAGTAGTGTAGAGGGACTTCTGCTGCTGCTAGATTGAGCAAGCCTTCATAAAACTCTCGCGCTATTTCTAAATCCGACACCATGATCGTGTGCACTTTTGGGGCGCTAGTGAGAAACATCCACATGGCAACGGCGTAGGCTGCCAACAGCATCACCATGACGCCCTGAGTGGAAAACAGGCTATCTAAAGGCAGACCCGGCAAAAAAGCACCAGGCGGCAAGGCAGGCGGCAAGGGATGAAGTAGGAAGGAAATAATATCTACTGATAGAATCATGAACTGACAGAGTGTGCTGATTTGATTTTAACTTCTATGAATCTGTTGTCCGGTTACGGGTAAGATTATTACCACAAGACGTGTCTCTAGATGTTACTAATTTTAACCAAGTCATATCATCCCTCTGCTGAAGAACAGCTTGAATCCGTTGGTCATCATGGCTCCTCCAGCCTAGGAAACAGGATGATGGGCAGCACCTAGCTGTTTCTTTCTCAGGTGAGGAGGTGGTAGATATAGTGGGAAGCATCTGCTCTATTTTCCTTCTAAATTCCAACTGGGAATTTAAAGATCGTGCAAATTCCGCATTTTTCTGAATCCAATCATCCGATTGTCAAAGCGCTGTTTCATCACAGCGATCAGGAGTTGCTGACTCTGTTTGGGCGCTATCCGGAGCAGGGGAAGTACTTCACGGCTATTTTCAGTCGTTATAGTCCGATTGTGTTTACGTTGATTCGGCACTCGGCGCGATCGCCTGTGCAAGCCGACTTCCTATTTGCCCTGACTTGGCGTCACATCTTCTACGAAATGGGCGGTTTAGATTTACGTGACAACAATACTCCTGCGTCAAGTTCCTTCCAAAACTGGATCATCAACCAGACAGCTATCTGCATTAACCAAGCGGATTTGCCACCTGTGGAGTCTATTCACTACAACATCCAAGCAGCACCACCGCCTTTATGGTGTTACCTTGAACAGGCACTAGAACAGCTGCCACCCGCGATTCGGTTAATGGTTGTCATGTCACAGACTTTTCAGTGGAGCGAAACTCGGATTGCCGCTTATCTGCAAGCTGAGAGAGAAGTGATTTCACCGGCTCAAGTGAGAACTCAGCTCCAGCAAGGCTATCAGCTCTTGGAAGATGCCTTACCAGAAGATATTCGCCAGATTTATTTGGGTGAGGAGGGGATTACTCCAGAGGGGAAGTCTCAGGTAGGCGTCATGCCTGTTTTGAGCGAGTAGTTTTGATGTAGCAATAGCGAGAAACCTCAACTATGGGAGGCTCCATGAACAGAGGGTGTCTGTCTGTAGGGGCGATTCGTTTAACAGCGATCGCGTCATTTAACGCCTTGGTACTGCTCGTCAGTACAAGTGCTTTTGCTCAAATCACCCCCAATAATGGTCGAACGATTGACCTCAATCGACAACTCGACCAACAACTGGATATCCCTTTAAACAACGGCACTCAGGGAGACGCCAGAAATCAGGCAGATTTACTCCTGCGGCTAGGGGGACAGGCACAGCGTGCTGGGTTTTTAGAAAAAGCGATCACCAACTGGTTGCAGGCACTCGAAATTTATCAAGAACTTGGTGATTTCCAGGGACTTAGTCTGACCTACGATTACCTAGGCGTGACTTATGCTAAGTTGGGGCGCTACCAGCAAGCAGAAGACGCCTTACGACGCCGCTTGGGGGTTGCCCGTACCCAAGAAGATTTTCAGGGGCAGATTTATGGCTTAAATAACTTGGGTACACTGTTGCTGCAAGCTGGGAGACTGGACGCGGCACAGGCAACGTTTACAGAAGCTCTGACAATTGCCCGTAGTGTCAAAAATCAGGAAGGTGAAGGGCTAACCCTGAGTAATCTTGGCTTGGTTGCCGCAACGAGTGGTAATTATTTCGAGGCAATCAAGCGGTACCAAACCGCTCTAAATTTGCGGAGTAAATCTGGAGATCCACTGGGAGAGGCAAATACCCGGAATAATTTGGGAGATGCCCAACGGAATGCTAACCTCCACAGAGATGCCGTGATCGCCTACCGAGCAGCATTACTATCAGCTGAGAATAGCCGCGATGTCCGCAACCAGTTCCGTGCTCTTAGAGGGCTAGTGCAATCTTACAGCGCTCTTGGAGAGTATCCGTTGGCATTTTATGCGCTGAACCAACACACGGATCTATCCCAAAAAGAAAAAAACCGTGCTGAGGAACTGCTATCACTGCGGTTATCTGCTCAGCTATTCCAAGCTACTGGTAACTTGGTGAATGCTCGAGATTTTTATGAACAGGCGATCGCTCTGGCTGGTACTTTAGGAGATACTCAGGAAGAAGCTCTGTTACGCAACGATTTGGCTCAAATTATTTATCGACGGAAGGTAGACTAAACATTGAATTGGATACGCTGCCTTCTCTCTTAAAACGGATATCAACAACCCTCGAATTCTCCGGATTTGATAGGTGCTTTAACTGACTCAGCATGGCTTACTCCAATCAACTCAACGTTGAATCCTTCAGATGCCAGAATCGTTTTCGAGTATTCCAACACTGCTGATGTTCTGGAAGGATGGGAGGGGCTTCCAGCAATCAAAACAACATTAGCCACTTGAGTATCCTCTCTTAAAAAACTTACGATTTCTCTTGCCAAACAACGTCCTTGACGCTGAGCTTTTGCGGGATCTGTTTCAATTCAAAGAATGTGTCAGCAATTTCCTGCTGTTCGCTGAGCATTTTGTCGTTAATGGGTTCAAATCCATAATCTCGTCGCTTAGTCACCACGTTTAAAATGGGAGGCTCAATTCCTAGTAGAGGTGAAAGAATTTTAACTACTTCATCGGGATTAGCAGCCGCCCATTTTGCTACCGTTTGGGTTTCTTCTCTAACAGCCTTGATAATTTCAGAATTCTGTTCTGCAAATGAACGAGAAGCCAGGTAAAAATCTCGGTTAGCCGATAGTCCTTGACCATCTTGCAAAACGCGAACATTTTTCTGTGCCTGGATTACGGCAAAATACGGATCCCAGATTGTCCAAGCATCCACTTTGCCTTGCTCAAAAGCTGCTCTGGCATCGGCAGGTGACAAGTTAACGGGTTTAATATCACTAAACGTTAGTCCTGCTGATTTGAGCGCCTTGACAATCAGATAATTAGCACTTGAGCCTTTAGTGAACGCCACTTGCTTACCCCGTAAATCAGCCAGGGTTTGAATAGAGGAGCTAGCTGGTACCACAATGCCTGAACTGCGTTCTTTAGCTGTACCACCGCCAATGTAAACCAATGGAGAGTTGGCCGCTTGAGCAAAAACCGGAGGAGTATCCCCGGTACGCCCTATATCTATGCTTTTAGCGTTGAGAGCTTCCAAGAGGGGCGGTCCTGATTGAAACTCTGTCCACTTCACAGATACACCCAAGGGCTTCAGACGTTCCTCTAACCCACCTCTGGCCTTAACAAGTGTCAAGGGGTCGAATTTTTGGTGTCCAATTCGCACCACTTTCACCTGGCTAGCTGTCGGTGTGTTTTTGGGGGATTCGGAGGTCGTAGGACTACAAGCCGCCACCAGCAGAGTCAATCCTAATCCAACAGCAAACAGGAGCGAAAATACCTTGATTGAACGCTGCTGGAACAGTTTCAAAACGCCAATAACTTTAGTAGCCAATTTTTCAAATGTACTCATGGCTAAGATCTTGCTATTAAAAATGTACGGTAAATCTATAGAGATACTGTCAATTTTCCAACTAGGAAATTATCATAGGCAATCCTGAATAGCAAGAAAGGGGTTGCGAAATTGTTCTATAGCTGGAGTGAGGCGGGCGACGACACACAAACATCGTCGCTTGCTGCAATGAGCAGGCGAACTGGCTGGTTTAACCCGGTCTGTATAGCACGTGGTTAAGTAGCTAATGTACCCCTCTGTTTTTCCTCAGTTGTATGTAAACTGAGCTACGGAATCTACTTTGTTGTTTGTGTGAGTAGGTTCACGATGCATCACTCGTTCCAGAACCCTTTCTTTGAGTTGAGCCAATTGGGCATCACCCGTTAGTCGTGGGCGCGGGAGTGTCACGGGGAGATCCAGAGCAATTTGTCCTGCCTCAATCACTATCACCCGATCCGCCAGCGTCACAGCTTCTTCCACATCATGAGTCACCAAGAGCGAGGTAAACTGCTGCTCTTGCCACAACTTCTCAATCAACCGTTGCATATCAATGCGAGTCAGAGCATCCAACGCCCCTAAAGGTTCATCCAGCAAGAGCAAACGCGGCTGACTCACTAATGCCCTCGCCAATGCTACCCGTTGACGTTGTCCTCCAGAAAGTACAGCCGGCCATTCCCTAGCTCTTTCCTTGAGTCCAACTTGCTCAAGCGCCCACTCCGCTCTAGAACGCCAGTCATTCTGCAAACCCAAGCCTACATTTTCTATGACATGCTTCCAAGGGAGGAGACGTGCATCCTGAAACATTACTCGCACTGTTCGGTTAATCTTACGTACTGGCTGTTCATCCAGTAATACTCCGCCTAGAGTTGGTTTTTCTAATCCCGCGACTAGTCGCAATAAAGTACTCTTCCCGCAGCCACTGCGTCCCACGATCGCAATAAACTGCCCCGGTGCCACGTCTAAATTGACTGACTTTAAAACAGGAACATTGCCAAAATTTTTCGTCAAATCCAAAATCTGTAGATGTGTACCTTGTACAGCTGTCTTCATTGTTTCAAATCTCCTTTATAATGAGAGTTAACGATTAGCTTTTAGCGAGTAAATTTTAGTTTTCGCTGCAACTCAAACTTTCGGTTTCAGAATTGAATGTGCTTTGGTATTCTTCAGCCGAATCTAAGTTTAAGGGCTAAAATATTCCACCTACATTTGGTAGGGAAATGGCTAAAAGCTGATTTAGAATTGCTTTAAGCTGCCTGATAATTGGGATTCCACGAGAGCCATCTTTCTTCCAACACTTTGGCAGCCGTATCCGCTAGCTTGCCCAATATGGCATACATCAGAATGCTCAACACCACCACATCGGTTTGCAAGAACTCACGGGCATTCATCGCCATATAACCAATTCCGGAATCTGCCGCAATGGTTTCCGCCACAATCAAGGTGAGCCACATAATACCTAAGGCATAGCGCAAGCCGACTAGAATCGAAGGCAGTGCCCCTGGAATAATGATTTGCCAGAAAAGAGCCGTTGGCTTCAATCCGTAGACTTTACCCATCTCAATTAATCCTGAATCTACTGAGCGAATCCCATGAAAGGTGTTCAAATACATGGGAAACATTACGCCTAAGGCAACTAGAAATAATTTGGCTTCTTCCCCAATCCCAAACCACAAAATAACTAAGGGAATTAAGGCTAAATGGGGAATATTACGCAGCATTTGTACAGAAGTATCTAACAGTTTTTCAGCAACGGGGAAAATACCATTAAGTAACCCCAGTACTAAACCAATCCCCCCACCAATCAAGAAACCTACCAAGGCACGCCAAGTACTCACGCCAATGTGTCGCAACAGTTCTCCACTTTTAGCGAGTGTAAAAAACGCTTGTACAACGCCTGAGGGGGCTGGTAAGACTCTGGTAGAAAGCCAACCGACTTGTACTAGTAGCTGCCAGATAATGATCAGCAGGACGGGTACAGCCCAGGGAATCAACTGCTGAACGCGCTTATTTTTGAGCCATTTGGTGTTCATGACGCACTTGCAGGGGTAAATTGTCGTTGTTTGGGAAAGTTTTCGTTAGCAACAATTTCGCCAAAGGGACTCATGACATGGGTTGTCAAGGGTGTCGGTTGGTTCTCTAAAGGTAGGCGTGGGAACAACAATTCCGCGACTCGATAGGCTTCTTCTAGGTGGGGATACCCAGAGAAGATGAAACTTTCAATTCCCAGTTCGGCATATTCAAGCATCCGTTGTGCGACGGTATCTGGATCGCCGACAAGCGCTGTGCCTGCACCACCTCGCACTAAACCGACTCCTGCCCAGAGGTTGGGGCTGATTTCTAAGGCTTCTTTGTTACCGCCATGTAGCTGACTCATCCGTTGTTGTCCTTCCGAGTCAGCACGGGCAAAGGCTTTTTGGGCTGTAGCGATCGCATCTTCATCTACATACTTAATCAAGTCATTGGCAGCATCCCAGGCTTCACTCTCGGTTTCCCGTACAATCACATGCAGACGAATACCGAAACGTACTGTTCTGCCTTGTTTCTCTGCAAGTTGACGAACTTCTGCAATCTTTTGCGCTACCTGGGCTGGTGTTTCTCCCCAAGTTAGGTAGACATCAATATGTTTAGCCGCAACATGCTTAGCTGCCGCTGATGAACCCCCAAACCATAGGGAAGGATAAGGTTTTTGAATGGGTGGGAATAACAGTTTGCCGCCTTTGATATTCAAATGGCGTCCTTCTAGGTCAACGGTTTCCCCACTCAGGATGCCTCGCCAAACCGTTAAGAATTCATCGGTTAACTCGTAACGCTGATCATGACCAAGATGTAATCCATCCCCTGCCAGTTCTACTGGATCACCGCCTGTAACCACATTCACTAACAATCGTCCATTCGACATCCGGTCAAATGTAGCCGCCATCCTTGCTGCCACTCCTGGAGAGGCAATTCCTGGACGAATTGCCACGAGGAATTTCATCCGCTTGGTAACAGAAACAAGAGAGGAAGCTACTATCCAAGCATCTTCACAAGAGCGTCCGGTAGGAATCAACGCACCCGTGTAGCCTAGATGGTCAACAGCTTGGGCAATTTGCTGCAAGTAATCAGGAGTGATCGCACGCCCACCAATTGCTGTTCCTAAATACCGTCCATCTCCATGAGTGGGGATAAACCAAAGAATTTGCATGTTTGTTAGTTAATCACCTAAAAATCGATCAAGTTACTGTAATAAATAGATATTAAGCCATATTACCTGAACTGCTGTAAAAAGCAAGTCCATCTTTAGCAGTGAGGAGTAAATGTGAATCACGTAGTTTTTTCCTACATTTGCTGAAATGTCAGATCTTACGGAATAAGGTACTGACAGTAAGCTAGTAGAGACAATCACTCACTCACATCTTCGCCTTAAGGCTACCCCTGAAAGACTTGCTTTCGTTGAGCATCTATGAGATGTTACTGTTATACTGTAAACTACACTTTTTCTACCGATATTAAGAGGTTAGTTTTTCAATAGAGGATAGCTTACTAGTTTTGAGGTGCACTTGGCCAGAAAACTATAGGCTAGTGAAACATTGATAATTCACAGCTATTTAGTGCATTAACGCAAAAAGCTAGTGAATCCGTTTAAGGTGAATACTTAGCATACAGATTAAATTTTTCTTTGAGTATGAGCATGACACTTGAGAACAGCAATAATACTTCCCGGCTCTGGCAAACACTAGATACCGCTCACTTAGCTAAGGAGTCTCGCTCAACTCAAATTCGTCTTATAATTCAAATTCCCAAAAATTATCATAAAGAACCTGTTATTTCCCGGCTAATTTCTCAGCATAGCTTGCTTGTAAATATTACGGCTGCACAACTGGGGGCTAATACTCAATACGATGGTGTATTTGAACTGGAGATCCAAGGCATAGCTCAACACATTCAAAGTGCTTTGATCTATTTGAATGACTTAAATTTAAAAATTTGGTATGAGCCTAATGAGCTACAGGATGGTTGGTAATCGTCCTGTAGGGACTTTCTATAAAAAGGTACTTATCTCCTAATATTTTTGTAACTAATTAGTAGGAGGTAATTTAAGTGGATTCTCTAAATAATAGTGATCTTCAGACCCATTACTTGAATTCTTTTAGAACCAGTCCTCTTTCGAATTGGGTACGCTATAAAGCTAATCATCCAATGCGAATTCGGCTCAAAATTTTGATTTCTGAAAAATTCGACAATGAACCTGTGCTGTCACGATTGATTTTAGACTATGGCTTAACGGTTAACATCACAGGGGCAAACTTTAGGCAAGATAGATCAAACGGCTGGTTTGACTTGGAACTTAGAGGTGGTGTTTTACAATTGCAAAAGGCTCTAGCTTATCTTCAGCAACTAGACCTTAAAATTCTTGGGAAAGCTAACCCTGATGGAGATAGTTGGTAAGTTTTTAGGGGTCAATTCAGGTAGTAAGCCATTCAAAATTCTCTATCCTAAGAGTCACGAGACTTCTAACCATTTTCATAGTGCAACTTGTAGGTGTGACAGCTTAGTTAAGTGACAACTTGAGGTGAGTCTAAGGGTAATGGAAATGCAAAGAAGATGAAACAGGTGACATCTGTTTGCCTTCCTGGCTGGAACTAGACTCCGCGCCTATGCATAGCCGATTAAATGTGATGCCTGTGTGTTTGTAGTAGTTGTAGCTGCCCTCTTGGGTTCTCGACTGGGGCTTCCCATGATGGTGCAAAGGGCGGAACTATAAGTACACAAGCTGGCCATACCCCCCGCACATGTACACCTAACATCTGACATTGTCCACCTCGTTTTCCCTCAAGTCGGTAAAATCGACAGTGCCTACAGCCTAAGCTACCTCTATTCGTATTGCTCATAGGAATCTCTTAAATTAAACTACATTAACTCGATCGGCTTATAGTACTTTTGTGAATTAAATTTTAGCACATCTGTCAGAAACAGGTTAGATACTAAGCTGTCTGTCACTTAAGTTGCATTGTGGCTAGGGAAGGGGTAAGGGTAAAGGTTGATTTAAAAGCCTTTTCCCCTTGCCCCTTCCCCTTTTCTCCAAGCGATGAGATCGCACGTTAAATGCGGAATAGCTTATACAGTGAGAGTTAACGCCTGGGGTTGAGGAGATATAGGAAGCGATCGCTCAACACAGAACAAATTGCCCCCATCATTCCTACAAAAGTTTCCGGGGAATTCAAAAAGTTAGGGTGAGCCTTGCTCACCCTAAGGTATCTATGGATAGGAATTTAATTTGATAGCAGCTAACTAGAGCTGAGGCGTGAAAACTTTTGAGTTAGGAGTAGTGGGTGAGTATTGGCAGTTGATTGTTAAGTACTCAATTCCGGATATTTCTGAGTTTGTAATCAACAGGATCAGGGAATAGGAAGCATATCAACCGATTCTAAGTTATGTAGGAAGCAGCCAGGAAGGATAAATCCTTGGGCTGGAATTACTATTTGGTTGCCTTAGCTACCTCACTAACCTTGAGCTGTTTGGGAACCAGTTTTAGGTCATAGAAGGTATCCGCAATTTTTTGCTGGTAGGTCACGACCTCATTCGTAATTTGTTTGACACCATAAGGGCGTTTTTTTGCTACATCTTCTAAGGTCGCAACGTCAATGCCCAGCTCAGGTGAAAGTAGTTTTGCCACATCAGTAGGTTTATTGGCTGCCCAATCATCCACTTTTTGGATTTCCTCCAAAATGGTCTTGAGGCGGTCAGGATGTTGCTCCGAGAAAGACTTCTCCGCTAGATAGAATTCAAAATTCGATACAAGTCCTTCTCCATCCTTTAGAATACGGGCACCTGTGGCTCGTTGTGCCACGGTTAAAAACGGATCCCAAATAACCCAAGCATCGACGCTACTTTTTTCAAATGCTGCCCGCGCATCTGCTGGCGGTAGATAAACAGGTTTAATATCGCTATATTTCAAGCCCGCTGCTTTTAATGCCTCTACCAGCAGGTAATGCACATTTGAACCTTTATTCAAGACAACTTTTTTGCCTTTTAGCCCAGCCACATCCTTAATAGGAGAATCTGTCGGCACCAGAATAGCTTCACCCTTTGGGTTGGGCGGCTCATGTGCTGCATACACCAAGGCAGCACCAGCCGCTTGAGCAAAGATAGGCGGGGCTTCTCCGGTATGCCCAAAGTCAAGGCTGCCGGCATTTAGAGCTTCTAGTAGTTGTGGTCCACCGGGAAATTGAATCCATTGGACAGAAACTCCCTCCGGTTTTAAGCGTTGCTCCAAACTACCCCTTGCTTTGAGGATATTGACAGTTCCATATTTCTGATAGCCAATCCGAATTACATTACTCTGTGCTGATGTCGGACTGGCGGCTGATTTATCAGCTGTGGAATTGGCTTGGTTACTGGAAGTACAAGCAGTAACTGCCAAACTCAAAGTGAAACCAGCCACAACTAGTAATACAAAAGTTTTATATGTATGCCGTTTGAATCGGCTCCAGAGACGTCTTAAGATACTTGGGAAAAGCAATCCTCTAGACGGGGTTAACACTGTCCACTCCTGAATTTAAACTCTAAAAAACCCAAAAATGCTTACCCACGCTGAAGCTAGGCTAATTATCTTTAACCTTTATATTCCGGTAAATTGGTGGATATACCGTATTTTAGCTGTGAGCCCACAGTATTGCACAAATAGCTTCAAACAATCAAGCGCAGTGTCGGGTAAAGTTGAGAGCAAAAGGCTCAGCTAAACATAGAAACAGTAGGCTGGTCGCGCAGGAGAGGGAATGCTTACATTTGACGAAGGTGACTTCCGGTTCAACTATCGTTCCGTTGGAGTCATCTTTAATAGAAATCAAGTTCTTCTTCACAAATCTGAAAAAGATAGCTTTTGGGCTTTACCAGGTGGTCGTGTTGAATTCATGGAGTCTGCCCGTGATACTATCAAACGGGAAATGCAGGAAGAACTTGGTATTAATATTGGTGTTGAAAGATTGCTCTGGATTGTCGAAAATTTCTTTGAATACGATGATAAGTCCTATCATGAGCTAGCTTTCTATTTCCTGATTTCGTCTCCTAGTAATTCTGCGTTTTACGCCCAAACCAAATCTTTTAAATGCATTGAAGAAGGTAGTGACCTAATTTTTCAATGGCACCAGCTAGAGGCACTAGAGGATATCGAACTATACCCAAAATTCTTACAAAAATCATTAAGGTCTATCCCTCAAGTTACACAGTACATTGTGCATTATGGATAGCAGGCAACAGTCGGTTACGGGAGAGATCGAACCGAATGGCAAGCTGACTTTTCCCGACAAGTCTTAAAACACTTACAGAGCGAGAGTTGCAACGAGGAGGGCTGGTCATCCGGTAGAGTAAGTTAATCGGTCGTTGGGGTCAGGAGCATGGAGAGTTGGGGGAGCCAGAATTTTGCTGATTGTCAATTGGGTGACAAACGGTTGAACCAACGGGCGCTAGAAATCGGCAAGGCGCTGGCTGTAGGATTTGGTCAAGCCCTATCGATGATCTTCCAAGAAGAGAATCCCCTGAAGCGAACCAATGAATTTTTTGCCAATTCCAAAGCACAGTTTAACAAACTCACTCAACCCTACCGTCAAAATACTGCAATTGAGGCAGCTACCCTGCCAGTGGTGTTGGCTGTGGGAGATACGACGTATCTCGATTACAAAAATATCATTGCTAAACGGGATGGTTACGGACCAATTGGCCGTGGCGGCAACGGACTAATTCTGCACAGCACTCTGGCAGTGGAACCTCTTCAAGGACAATCATTAGGATTACTGTGGCAGAAACTTTGGCATCGGCAACCTAAGGCCAAGCCGCCCGGTCTAGAAACCTCAAAGCAGAAAAAAGCTCGTATTGCCACTGAGCGCAAAGCCAATCGAAGCTCTAGTTTTAGGTAGCGTTAAGATTAACAGCCGCGGCAGCCCTATGGCATTTAATTCAACCTTACAGACTATGGAAGACCCTATTCTAGTTGTTGATTACGATGCTGATTGGCCCCTCCTATACGAGCAGGAAAAAATCCACATTCTCGATGCCCTTGGCAATACCATTGCGGATATCCAGCATATTGGCAGTACCTCCGTACCAGGACTAGCGGCGAAACCAGTTATCGATATTCTCTTGGGCGTAGAACATGTGCCACCTCAAACTGCTCAGATTGCTGGCCTCGAAACTCTCGGATATCTCTACTGTGGGGAGCTAGGGATTCCAGGGCGGCACTACTTTCGCAGAGGAATGCCCCGCACCCATCAAATTCACTTAGTGAAGTTGAATAGTGAGTTTTGGGAAACACACGTCCTCTTTCGGGACTTCCTCCGGACGCACCCAAATGCCGCACAGCAGTATGAAGCCTTGAAGCGTGACTTGGCTGTCAAATTTCGAGCCGACCGCGAACGCTACACCGATAGCAAAACACCTTTGATTGAGCAACTGCTTGTCCAAGCCAGGGCATGGCATAGCACTTGCAGCATAGTCAATTTGCTAAGAAAGAACTTAGAGTGATTCTCATTATCAAAAGATGACGGGAAAAGTCCGAATGGCAAGCCGCAATATTTATCATTAAGAGGCGATATAACAGAACAAGCTGAGGGTGCCTGATTTGCAATCTGCGCTTCGCGATCGCGTCACCCTCTGTAACAACGTCAGTAGTCCTGTTAAAAGAACATTTTAGAGAGTGGAATGAACTCCCTGTATCTATCCTAATCAGGATTATTTCACGAGGTGATGCAAGCAGGTAGAGAGATTGCCGCCACCTTTAAACCGTGGAAAATAAATGATGCATGTTATGAAATTTCGGAACCGCCCTTCACTTCAGCTTGCAGCCTTAAACCAGTGGTTAAGGCGTATGTAAAGTGATTGTGTAATATTCTTGAGCTGATGTTTGCGGTACCACTTTTGGAAGGCTCGTTCGTACTCTTCCCCCTGTAATTGATAAGTATTCCAAGCATTTATTCCAAGCCACAGCCCCCAGAACAACAAGATATATAAAGACCAAGAAAGGGTACCTCCACTGAGTAGGTTCAGCCCAACAAAGAAACTATTGACAATTAAATATTTACCAAAACGTTTCTTTAATTGGCTGCGCCGATAGAGATTGAAGGCATAATGCTTTTGTTGCTGTTCTTGCTGAACTAGCCACTCTTGTTCAGCCACTAAGAGTGTTTCAGTCGAAATACCTAATTCGCTAGCAATTTCTACCAACTGCTCACGGGACAATTCTTCGACATTCGCCTGACGTGCGATCGCTAGATTGAGGATTTGCTGGACATCCTCTTGGTTGTAACAAGAGCGGGAAAGTTTAGTTTCAAAGACAGACATGATCTAATTACTTATCAATAATGAGGGATGCCTTTATGCTCTAGAACATGATGCTGCTCAAGGCGCACAGAGCCGTGCTAATTTTATTATGACGATGCCGACTACAGTTAGCGCAAATAAGCTTATTCGCAAAACCGAACCTCAGTAGACGGCTCTTACGACAGTCGAAACAGGGTTATATATTTTACATTTCGTTACGATGAATACAGAGTTAAGAAGACGAAATTAATAAACGTCTTAGCTATCAAGAGAGGTAGCCTGAATGAACGGTAATATTCGTGTTGGTAATTTATTTGGGATTCCATTTTATGTGAATCCATCTTGGTTTTTAGTCTTGGGTTTGGTGTCATTTCAGTACGGTAGTCTATTAGCTGCCCAATTTCCATATTTAGGAGGATTCACTCCTTTGGTTTTGGGATTTGTTGCTGCGCTGTTGTTGTTTGCCTCCGTTTTAGCTCATGAACTAGGACATAGCCTTGTAGCCATTAGGCAGGGAATTGACGTAAAATCCATCACGCTGTTTCTGTTTGGCGGTTTAGCTAGCCTTGAGAAAGAGTCAGAAAACCCAGCGCAAGCTTTCTGGGTAGCGATCGCGGGACCTGCTGTCAGCCTAGTGCTATTTGCTCTATTCACAGCCATTGGTGTCGGTACCGGAATATCAGGTCCCTTAGCTGCAATAGTTAGCCTGCTGGGTTCCATCAACTTGATTTTGGCATTATTCAACCTGATTCCGGGCTTGCCTCTGGATGGAGGTAATATCCTCAAGTCACTAGTTTGGAAGATTACTGGTAATCCTTATAAAGGCGTAGTCTTTGCTAGTCGCGTTGGTCAATTCGTGGGTTGGATTGGCATTGCCATTGGGTTGCTTTCGATTTTGGGAATCAGCAGTATTGGTAGCTTCTGGACTTTGTTGATTGGTGTATTCCTGCTGCGAAATGCTGGTTGGTCTGCTCGGTCTGCTTCACTTTCTGAAACGCTAATGGATTTGAAAGCAGAAGATGCTGTAATTCCCAATAGCCCGATTGTATCAGCTGACTTATCTTTGAGAGAGTTTGTAAACGATTACATCATTGGCAAACCTGAATCGTATAGGTTCTTAGTCACTGATGAAGAGGGTCAATTGCTAGGTGCGATCGCTGTTGATGACTTGAAAACTATCCCGACTTCTCAGTGGACTGTAACCCAAGTCAGAGAACTTATCCAACCGATTGATTTGTCCACTACGGTTCAACCTGATCAATCGCTGTTGGAAGTTGTAACGCTTTTGGAGAAACAAAGGCTTACTCAGCTACCTGTTGTCCGTGCCAACGGTGTCCTAGTAGGAATTCTGGAAAAGGCTTCGATTGTCCATCTACTTGAAAAAAGAGTACAAGCAAAGCTAGCTTAAAACCTATTAGAAAAGTGGGTTAGGGAGTAGGCGGATAGGGGATAGGGAAAAACCAGTTTGGATTTCCCTGTCCCCTTTCAAATTTTCTACTAACTAAGGAACTACCAGAAGGGGAGTAACTTGTATTAGGAATTGCGTGAAGTAGCAAGCTTCGCCACTACTGCAACCAATTCAGCCGGTTCAACTGGTTTGGTAACATGCATCTGAAACCCAGCTTTGACCGCTTTGATGCGATCCTCATCTCCAGCATATGCCGTTAGAGCAATGGCTGGAAGAAACTCCCCTGGCTCGGTTGAGAGCGCTCTTGCCTTGCGAATTAGGGAATAGCCGTCTTCCTCTGGCATTGCGATATCGCTAATGAGAATATCTGGTTTAAACCGCGTCATCACTTCAAGGGCTTCACCTACGGATGTCGCAGTCATTATCTGGGTGCCATACTGTTCGAGAATAACAGTAATTAATTCCAGGGTATCGATGTGATCATCCACAACGAGTAGGCACAGCCCGTCGAGAACTGAAAAGCTATCCACTTGTTTTGTTGTTATTTGTTAGCTGACTTAATTGCCTTCAATGGGTATGGGAACGGAATCAAAGAAAGTGGTTATTTCCACTTTTTGAAACCCCCACAGAAGACGTATGGCAGCTTCAAAGTTCTCGACAAATATTTGGTCATCGAGGCTTAGGTTAGACTTGTTCAAATGTTTTAGATGTCTGTATCGTGCTAGCGCTTGTTGTCTTAAAATGCATCTATCTATCTTAGGATATGCCTTTCTATCCGTTTCAGGATGTCTGTAGTAGTAGTCCTTTTGCATGATGGTTCTTGTCTCCTTGTTGGTGACGCATCGAGGAGGAAGTCCTGCTAGGCAGCTAGCGGGAACTAGCTGTCTAGGGGGCCTATTTATGATTCAATGCTTTGTCTTAGAGGCTGGACATAGCAGCATTTATTTAGGTGCTATGTCCAGAGTCACAAAATCAAACAGTGTCTACAGGGTCATACAAGTACATCCTTAGTGACACTCTTCAATAAAAAGTAAACATCAAATCACATTACTAAGGTTATACGCCTATAGGCAGATTCTGTCCGAGGGAATTTTTTTAGCAATTTTTGACAAAAAATTAAGCGTGAGCCTCCGGGAAGTAGCAAGGTGACGTTGAAGCGAAGTGTTAGCTTGGAACGATCCTCGATGCTAGCGATCGCATCTGATTACTTCCCTTAATCCTACAGGCGATCGCATAGGCACGAGGCAGTGTATGTGAGTTACAGGAAAACACTAGGATGAAAATTACCAGACGAGGTGCCCTCAAACTGGGGTTGATTAGTAGTGGTGCTCTCCTTTTGCCTCTGAGGGCACAACGCCCTGCTTTCGCTCAATTTAGTCCACAAATCAAGCCCTTTCAGGTACCCTTTCGCACTCCGCCTGTCCTCGATCCTGTGCGTAGCGATGAAACAACTGACTACTACGAAATCACGATGCAGAAAGCTCAAGTTGAGATTCTGCCTGGGCTAAAGACTGAGATTTGGGGCTATAACGGCATTACTCCCGGTCCCACAATTAGGCAACGTGGAGGTCGCCAACAGGATGGAGGTCGGCAATCAGTTGTCCGCTTTATCAATAAGCTGGATACACGAACAGTCATCCATTTACATGGTATGGCTTCGCTGCCGCAATACGATGGCTACGCTGAAGACCTCATTCCTCCAGACTATTACAAGGATTACGTCTATCCCAACAACCGCGCCGCTACCCTCTGGTATCACGACCATACGGTTGGCAAGACCTCGCGCAACGTTTACATGGGGTTAGCAGGTATGTACATTGTCGATGATGACTTTGACCTGAGCTTGCCCCTACCTAAAGGCGACTACGATGTGCCACTGATCATACAAGATAAAATATTTGCCACTGATGGCTCGTTGATTTTTGATGATCGAGGCCAAAAGAGTCTCTACGGCGATATTGTCCTCGTCAATGGTGCCCCTTGGCCCCGAATGGAAGTTGCTAACCGTAAATACCGCTTTCGAGTCTTAAACGCATCGGCTTCACGCTCTTATGGTCTTTCACTGAGTACGGGCGATGACTTAATTGTGATTGGAACTGATGCTGGACTTCTGAGTGAGCCAGTCAGGACAAAAACTCTGCGAATTGGTATAGCAGAGCGTTATGGGTTCATTCTCGACTTTTCCAAATACCCAATCGGTACCCAAGTTGTATTGCGGAATATTGGACCCGAAAGCAATGTAGATCGTGACGCTCGAACAAGCGTGGTTATGCGCTTTGATGTTGTGCGTCGAGAGAGTGATGATAGCTCGATCCCCAGCACACTGCGCCCTGTACAGCCCATCCCAATATCTTCAGCAGTGCGAACCAGGGAATTCAGGTTCCAGCGCAGTGGCAGACAGTGGCTAATCAACAATCAAGGATGGAATAAAAATCGGATAGATGCCAATCCGGAGCTAGGTGATGTAGAGATTTGGACTTTTGTGAACACGGCAGGTAGCTGGTTCCATCCCGTACATGTTCATCTAGTCGATTTGCAGCTCCTCGATCGCAACGGTAGACCCCCTCTTCCTTATGAGCGTGGTTGGAAGGATGTCTTCTACCTTGGTGAAGGTGAGACAGTACGGGTCATTGCTAGGTATGGTCCGCACAAGGGTAAGTACATGATTCACTGCCACAATATCGTTCACGAAGACCACGATATGATGACACAGTTTGAAGTGGGTCAGGGTGGACCAGACCCGATCTTGACAGCACAAGCAAAGCCATTGCCAGCACAGCCGCTATAGGAATTAGATTAGTCTCACGCTAATTCAGCTTCCTTCACCATAGAGTTCGTCATCGAATTTTTCTATATCTGAATAATCGTAGGGATGAGGGGGCTGAGGAGAATTAGAGCGAACAGAAGAAACTACAGGTGCTTTTTTAGGAGATTTGCTAAGCTTGCCATCTGCTATTTTTTCAGGCTGAGCCAGCACATCAGGGTTAGCATCTGCTGCTTCTGGAGATTGAGGATTTACTCTTTTTAGGGATGGAGTCTCTACCGATTCTGGAAATTGAGTTCCTTCAGGTAGTGGACTACTAAACATAGCTTGAGCCATGAGCAGAGTCATTGCAACAAACACAACAGCCGTCAAAAAAATTGATTTCAACACAGAATATTTGTTGGTTTTGTAGGAAAGTTTGAGCCTTATATTTTAGCTCAACACTTTTCAAGTAAAGCTTAAACAAGTGTCACGAGAGAGCCGCCCTTAAACGCGAGTACACGAACGCTGCACTGAAAAGCTTTCTTCCCCACCCGCTACTCCCTCCGGACTTCGTCCCGCTACGCGCTACCCGGAGCTTTAGTGAGGACATGCTACGCAAACGCTAATACTAAAGCTCCGGTCTCCATTCCCTATTTTCAAAAGCGTAAAGATGAAAATCTCTTTCCCCTGAGTGCTAAGTGCTGACTCCTTTTTTCAAGTTACTTACAGCAGCCAAGAATTCTTGGCAAAATCAGGAGACTTGCCAGATTCTGTCTGAATGGGTCTTCCTGGTTGATGCTGTGGTACGCTAGAACGCTGGGTTGCGAGGTTTTCATTTTCTTTTTTCAGAGCATTAATTTCCTCAGTAAGCTTTTCATTAGCCTGCGCTAGTTGGCTTGCTGCCTTTTTAGCTTGCTCAAACTCTTTCTTCAGATCAGCTATTTTCTCTAGCTCTTTTTGAAGCTTGTCTAAAGATTTATGTTGATGCGCTAAATCTGATTGCAAATCAGAAATTTGCTGTTGTAAAGCGCCTTCCTTTCGATGTGATTCTTCCAAAGACTCTTTTAAAGCAGCGAAAGCTGTATCCTCATCCTGATGTTGATGTTGTGCTTCCTCCAGAGCAGCTTTGAAAGCGGATTCTTTTTGTTGTGCTTCCTCTAGGGCAGCTTTTAACTTGGTAATAGTTGTTTCTAATTGAGCCTTTGTAGGCGTTGCGCGTCTGGCATTAGGTTTTGCGGATGTGTTCATAGGTAATTTCTCTAGTGTGTTAGTATCCTGCTCGGCAAATTCATCATCGCTGGTTTCTAGAACTGTTTCGGCTTCTAAGGTTGAAGATTTTTCCACCTCTTGGCGTAGCAGGTCTGTTAAACTTTTTTTAGCCATAATTGCTCCCCCAATCACCCTGTAATTCCTCAGCCACGCGGCAGTAGTCTGCCTTCGCTTCATGGGCATTCTCGCCTCGCCATTGACTGATTGGTATGCCCTCAAGTGCTGCTCGTTCGTGAGCTGTATAAGTCCGTATAAAAGCGTGGAAAGCAGGAATTCCTAGCTCTCTAAGTGTGTTTTGAGCCTCCAGTGTTTCTCTGAGACGGCGGGAGTCTACCCGTGTCAGGAGTACCCGATAGGTTTTCCCTAAGGGTGCAATAGCCTGACGTACTGTCTCAATAACTACAGCCAAGTCCATTGGTGCAGGCGGTGTAGGTAAGACTAGGTAATCGGCGATCGCAATTACCGCCGCCAGGGCTTCAGATCGTAGCGCTGGGGGTGTGTCCACCACCGCTAACTCATAGCCTTCAATCTTCTGTAAACGACTCAAGAGTGTTGGATCTGTCTCTTGAGCCAAATCAAAACTCATACTCTTTTCACCATGCTCAACCCACCATGTAGCCGACTTTTGAGGATCAGCATCTACAAGCAGGACACGTCTTTTATCCGAAAGAACTGCGGCTAGATTTACTGACGTAGTTGTCTTACCAACCCCTCCCTTACCATTGACAATAGCAATTATGCTTGGCACTGCAAATCCCTCAAATCAAGGGAATCAAGTTTTCCTCTTTTTTTGTAGAACAAATTGACGCCTCTTTGCAAATTAGTGATGTAACAGCACAAGGTTTTGGCGTTGTAACACTCAAAGTTAAAAGGAAGTTTACCTATCCTGAAGTCAAGTTGGCTTCCACAACTGCATCAAAACTGTTGATCTCAGTCATTTTGCATTGCTGACTAGAAGTCCAGTCTTTGCATGCAAATTTATTGATAGCCATCAATCAGACTCAACATAATTTTACTATTGGGTGCCAGCGTTTGGTCTACGGGGCTTTAGTTTGTTCATTCAAATGCCTGATGCCCCATTCGTGCATTGAGATAAGGATAGGTTCGAGACTCTCTCCCAAAGGCGTCAAGGAGTATTCTACTTTGGGAGGAACCTGCAAGTAGACCTCCCGGTGAATAATGTCGTCTTCCTCCATCTCGCGCAGCTGTTGGGTGAGCATTTTTTGGGTTATGCCCTGCAAAGCTCGGTGCAACTGACCAAAACGCTTCACACCTGAAAATAGTTCTCGAAGAATTAACACTTTCCACCGTCCGCCAATTACCTCTAGAGTTGTTTCCACCGCACAACTGGCTCTGTGAGTATTTATGACTTTGCTTTCCATAGTATCTTTTTGGGTACTACCTTACTTTAAAGTGCATACTTCCCATAATAACCTTACTAAAGTTAAAGTATAAATATGCAAAAAATAAACCAACAAAGGTCTAGAACCTATTTCGATTCTTGAAGGAGAATCTTATGAGTGAACCTGTTATTGCTGATAAAAAACATGCTGTTGTTGAGCTAGAATCAGGTACTTATTATTGGTGTAGTTGCGGTCAATCTCAAACTCAACCTTTCTGTAATGGCGCGCATACAGGAACTGAATTCACTCCACTAGCGGTTGAGGTTGCTGAGGCAAAAAAGCTAGCACTTTGCAATTGCAACTATACGAGTAATCCTCCGTATTGTGACGGCAGCCATAGCAAACTTTAAGCCGTATATTGCTAGTCCTGTACTCTAAAGCGTCATCTGAAGGCGACTTTCGATAAATATAACTTCATCCAATAGGAGGCGGAAATGCTAACGATTAGAAAGGCAGAAGATCGAGGTCATGCAAACCACGGTTGGTTGGATAGTTACCACACATTTTCCTTTGCCAACTATTACGACCCTAAGCATATGGGATTTCGTGCCCTGCGGGTAATTAATGAAGATCGTGTCAGCCCTAGTGCTGGTTTCGGCACCCACGGACATAAGGATATGGAAATCATTACCTATGTACTGGAAGGAGCAGTGGAACATAAAGATAGCATCGGCACTGGCTCGGTGATTAAACCGGGTGAGGTACAGCGTATGAGTGCAGGTACGGGTATCTTGCATAGCGAGTTTAATCACTCGAAAACTGCGCCAGTTCACTTCCTGCAAATTTGGCTGTTGCCCGAAAGCCAAGGACTGCAACCCAGCTATGAACAACAACATTTCTCACTAGCCAAGACTCCAGGTAAACTACATTTAGTTGCAGCTAGAGATGCACGAAATGGGGCTGTTAAAGTGCATCAAGATGTCGATTTATATGCTGCGGTTTTGAAAGCAGGCGATCGCGTTTCTCATTCCCTAGAACTGCATCGTCATGCCTGGGTGCAGGTAGCTCGTGGTGCAATTACTCTGAATGGTTCGCCCCTTGACACCAGTGATGGAGCAGCTATCAGCAGCGAACCTGAGGTCGTGATTGAAGCGACAAAAGATGCAGAAATTCTGCTGTTTGATTTAGCCTGAGGAGCTGAAACTTAAAGTGGGGAGTGGGGAGTGTACTTTCCCACTCCCACTAATTTGGTAGTCAAGTTCATGTCTTCAACTCTTGTGTCTGCTGCCAAGATACGGCTCTCAGCCAGCCAGGAAATCCGCGAAGGTGAGGATTGCGCTGGAGTTGGAGGCGATCGCTTTTTCCTAACCTGCTGCCATACACTAACACTTCTACCTCACTGAAGTTTGTATGATAGAATCGCTCATCTGGGAAGGTTGGGGTACGAAGATGAATGCGTCACAACAAGCCGTTAGGAGACAAGCGTGATCGATGGTAAGTCGATATCCATTGGTTTATTTGCTGGGGCTTTTGGTCTAGACCTTGGTTTGGAAAAGGCAGGCTTCCATACAGTGAGTGTAGTAGAAATAGACCATGACGCTACAAAGACTATAGCTCTCAATCGACCGCACCTTTCTGAGAGTGCTGTACCAAGGGATATACAGAAGCTCAGCGCCCACACTCTTCTGGAAGAAGGAGGACGTACTCTAGATATTGGCAGATCTCTACGTCCGGGTGAAGTAGACCTCTTGACTGGCGGACCACCCTGTCAACCTTTTAGTACGGCAGGAAAGCGTATGTCAGTGGGCGACCCTCGCGGGAGCTTGTTTAAGGACTTCATACGTATAGTTGACGCAGTTCAACCACGCTTCTTCATCATGGAGAACGTCAGAGGGTTGCTTTCTGCACCAATTCGGCATAGACCCCACTGTAAACGGGGGACAGGTTATTCTCCGTTAGAACCAGATGAGCTGCCAGGTTCTGCCCTTCAGGTAGTCTTAGCAGAAATGGAACGTCTTGGGTATACAGTTGCTCCTCCTAGACTTGTAGAGGCAGCTGACTATGGCGTTCCTCAGAACAGGACACGGGTGATATTTATCGCTTCAAGAGATGGTCAATCCGTCACTGTTCCTTTACCAATTCATAGTAAGAATGGTGTTGATGGTCTTCCTAGGTGGTGTACTCTCCAAGAAGCGCTTACAGGTCTAGTCGATCCGGAGCCAGAGTACATCCCCTACGCAGAAAGCCGTTTAAGGTACTTGAGGCTTTTAAAAGCAGGTCAGAATTGGAGATACTTACCCGATAACTTAAAGCGAGAAGCCATGGGAGGTGCCTATAATTCTGGAGGAGGAAAAGTAGGCTTCTACCGTCGGTTGTCTTGGGATAAGCCATCTCCTACTGTCACGACAAGCCCACATCAGAAAGCTACAGATATGTGTCATCCAGAAGATCTGCGCCCCCTAAGTGTTAGGGAATGCGCAAGAATTCAAACGTTTCCCGACGACTGGATTTTTTATGGCTCGACTGCTTCCAAATATCGACAGATCGGTAATGCAGTTCCCGTGCTACTCGGAAAAGCGATCGGTGAACACATCCACAAGTTGCTCAAGGGGGAGAAAGCTCAGACAAAAGAGGAGTTTTATCAGCTTTCACTCTTTAATACATTGAGCTATTGTTCTAGCTTTTGATTTTGGTTTCACAACAATGTTTAGTTATCCCTGACTTCGTTCCACACATTATCCTCTTCTATATAAACAGCAGAAGGATTATCAGTGATGGTTTTCCTAACAAATGAAGAAAAGTCAGGCTCAGAAAGTTCTGTACACCCTACCCGTTCATTCAATACATCCCAATAGTAAGCTCCATTGCTAGCATTAATTCTATGCCACTTTATAATTGGAGTTCCCTGGCGTACCTTATTACTTGAACTATTTTCAGAATTACTACGGTTTTTAACTTGCAACAAGTTACCGTTATGAGTACAGAAGTCAACACTTTTCATAGTTTCACCCCAACAGCAATACCACCCATAGGGCAACAACTTCTCTGCAAGATATTCTTCTAGAAGGAGTCCTAAAATATTTTCTGCTGCCATTGAAAGGCGATGAGCAGACTTGATAGCAGTAATTTGTTGAGTGTCTAGAGAAGAAAGTCGAACTGAGATAATCGTGTCAATAATTTCATCAGGAATAGTGCCAATCTTTTTGCTAATTCGTTTTGATGGTCGATTGTTGTATCCGTTGAAGTAGTTCTCTAACCACTTGCTAATGTGTGCTTCTGAGAACAAGTGAACTTGTCTAAAGGTCGAGCATAGTGCAGGAAATCTACAACAGACAGATAATACTGTTTGCACAGCTATATCCCAGGACATACTGGAATTAGCTTGCACTATTCTTTCTGCCCGAGACATTACCAAAGTCGGCTCGAAATCAGGTATTTGTTGGTTCATGAGTGACGCTTACAGTTGAGTAACATCCCTTGCTTGAGCGCTCCCTCTTCATCACTCCCCCTCAGGTGATAACCCTTATGGGATGCTTCGCTAACGCTTCGGCGGTCCAAACTCGTCAGGCAACTCCTCAATACTTTTGCCCAGCTCTCTACACAGTGCCTTCATTTGAGGCACCGTTAACATTGGCAAAGACACTCCCCTCTCCCAGCGACTGATCGTCGCCAATCCTACGCCAATCCTGCTCCCAAGCTCCTGTTGAGACAACCCAGCTTCTTCTCGAAGTCTCTTCAATGGAGAATCATTCTCCTTTGAGCCGGACTTGTCTTTTTTAACCATAACCACTACATTGATCAGGATGATTTGACAGGATGATTGATTAATGTGATGATATAGAGGGACACACAAACAGGCAGAAAATCCAGAAAGCTACCTCTAGACTAGCTAGACGCTTTCTCGGATACCGTTTTGGATGCCTGCTGCTATCTCAGTGTCTTACATAAACCGTCATTAAACCACAACCTTGTAGGCAAGTTGGCTTTGATCAGTCAGCGTCTTACCTGTGAGGTTGCCATATTTACTAATTGCGAAACCTGCGTACACCTCGTGCGTTGTCGCAGTTTCCCTATGCCTATTTACCCAATCGGCAAGCTTTGCCATTGTCAGGAGTGCCTCATGACCTACAAAATCCAGTTGTTTCCTTGGTGCATCATTCGCCCTCGCCCCCATTTGAAGCAGATTATCGTTGCCCGTTTTCGCCGTCGCAGCGATGCAGAAGCCCACTTAAGAATTCTCCGACAGCTACTCCCAACTGCCCCCCACACTATCATGTTTGACGCTACGCCCGACACTCCAGACGAAGACACTCAGGGGGTGAAACCGTGACTCTCATATTTCGCCGGATTCAACCCGCTCAGCGATTTCACTTCAATTCCCGCTACATCGCCCATATCTTGAAAATTCCCTTGTCAGTAATTGTGCGGATTGAACGTTGGGCTTATGTTGTATTTGTCCATCGCCGCGATAAAGGTGGTCAATTCGTCAGTTACCGTACCCTTAATCGCTGGATGAGAGCGATCGCGCGAATGATTCAAACAAGCCCCACTCTAGAGGATTTGAAGCAACTCGGACTTGGGATTAAGCAAGAATCGCTCAAATTTGAGGATAGATATTCCGCGATCGTGTTGAGTTACCTGCGCAAACTCTGGGCACAACGACGAGATCAGCTGATAAGCTTGACGTAGTTAGTAATTAGCTGGGTTTATCATAAATTTCTTGCTAATAGCTAAAGTTACCTCAGCTTTTTTTCTCTTTGAAAAATCCCAAAAGTGATGAAAGACCTTTTCCTGGTTTTCGTTCAGGTAACGTCAAAAGTCCTTCCGGAGCTGTGAAATCAATTAGTAAGACAACTCTGGTACTAGTTCCTTTATTCCATGCTTCATGCTCCAGCGTGTCATCAAATATCAAGCATTTGCCTTCTTCCCAATGTCTAGTCTCTGTGCCGACTCGGATACCACATCCTTGAGGAATGCTTAAACCTAGATGACATCGCAGCAACCCATCTGGATATCCAGTATGAGGAGCAATATGGGTACTAGGCGCTAGAGAAGAAAAGCCTGCTGTAGTTAGATTGGGAATTGTCTCAATGAGTTTAGTTGTTTCTGGACATAACTTACAGTTTTTCCAGATTTTGACTCCGAAAGCATATAGCCCAAAGGTATCCCATCCCTTGCCATATAAATATTCTTCAGGCCAAGGCAAAAAATCTTTTTCTTTTAATTGAGTTAGCTCATGTTTAATAACTTGCCAATTTTGCTCAAGGATTGAGGCAATTTTAAAATCATTAGCATTGTAAAAACCTGGCATTAATTAATATCCTTCACACCAACTACATTAATAATGTCAAATCACAATATAATTAATGATTTATAAGTTGATTTTTATCCTTAATATTACTGTTTATTGATGTTAATTCCTAGTTGCCTCAGCAGTCGCCTGATTAAGACAGAGACGAGTAGAAACAAACTCTGAACTATCTTTGTAAACCCACCTAAACGAGGCAACAGCTTCCAAATAAAAATAACCCATTTCCAGCCTCTTCTAACCTCTTCCAATAATGACGGCTTCATGGGTTGAACCGGATAGGATACTTGATTATTTTGAACAGCCTCTTCTGCCGGATTCACCGTCACAGGCTCATAGTTTTGACGGGTATCTGATTCTGACATAAAGGATGCTTTCCCTCACCGTATTACTTAAAGTCTAGAGTCATTCGCATCAAGATACCATATCTTTCATTTAATTTATGAATCGGCTTACCTTAGTCCCAGGTTGAGCAAATCTTAATGAGAGCCTTGAGTAAAGCTGAACACTTGTATGACTAAGTTAGCTGGCAAGAGACGCGATCGCCTTCACCCACTTACCTTATCTGATTGAGTGAATGCTATAAGCTGTAAGGACACAACAATGTCCATTCCTGTCAATTTAAGCTGAGTTCGATGCAACGCCAGAAGCCTTGATATCTCACAGGATTCGTAGCTTGTAGACCTCATTGTTTCGTTGAGCAGCTTCTTCCATTGAACTCACGTTGACAATATACTTCTTGTTCAGAGGGTAGAGGCGTTAGAGTAGATAGCTCAACAACAGATAGGTCTTTATTCAGATTAGCCTTGTTGCTACCCATCAATTTAGCCATAACAGGCTATCAGGCCCCTCATTGATTCGCCAAGTCTGGGAGATGTAGAAGAAGTATACATGCTTAAAAAAATTGGGATAGCTTGCCTTGCTTTAATTGTTGCCTCTGCTATCTTCTCTGGTCGTACACTAGCTCAATCGTCATCCGCCTTGGAATCGCGTGTTTCTGTACTAGAAGCAGATAGCTTACAAGTGCGATCGCAACTTAGTCGCATTGAATCTCAGCTAGCTGAATTGAGGGGGCGATCACCCTCTCCACCTCCAAATCCAATTAGACCACCAGCTTCCCCGGTTTCCCCAGGCGCAAACCGACAAGTATCATCGTCAGACCCAATGTTTAACCGACTTGCTACGCTAGTGATTGAACTCAAGGAGCGCGTACAAGCACTAGAGGCACAAGTGGCCCAATTGAAGAAGCAACGAAGATGAACCTAGTGCAGGCTAGCCCAAATAAGTGACCAGCTTAACAAGCGGTTGAACACCCTATGCTCAAACAACTTTGACTTTTGAGGCAACACAGCTCTAACTCTCTAGATTCTGAAAAAAGTGTTCAGCTTTGCAAAGGTAGGTTGCGAAATCTCACTCCCCACCCACACTCATGACGGCAAGTCGAGAGATTCAATCATACAGCCACTGATATTGATAACTCCAAGTTCTCAGAATTGTTGCCACTGCTCACTCCTAAGTAAAGATGTGTGATTCTTACTGAGAATTCAAACCATTAAAAGAATATATTGTTAAAATCAGTAACAAATATGAAAGTTTCGGGAAATTGTAATAACTATGGGTCGTGTTGGGGTTTTATTACTAAATTTGGGCGGACCAGATGAGTTAGATGATGTTCGTCCCTTTCTATTCAACTTGTTTTCTGATCCCGAAATTATTCGCTTACCCTTTTCCTGGCTGCAAAGTCCCCTAGCTTGGTTGATTTCAACACTACGCGCTAAAAAATCGCAAGAAAACTATCGACAAATTGGAGGAGGATCGCCACTGCGTCATATTACAGAGGCGCAGGCTCAAGCTCTCCAGGAACAGTTGCAGCAACAAGGGCAAAATGCAAGAGTTTATGTGGGTATGCGTTACTGGCATCCCTTCACTGAAGAGGCGATCGCCCGGATCAAGCGTGACGCCATTGAACATTTAGTAATTCTTCCCCTCTACCCCCAATTTTCAATCAGCACCAGTGGTTCCAGCTTCCGTCTTCTGGAAAAACTTTGGCAAGAAGACCCAACATTATGTCGGATTGAATATACGGTTATTCCCTCTTGGTATCAACAACCTGGCTATCTGCAAGCAATGGCGCAGTTGATTGCCCAGGAACTTGACCAGTTTCCCAATTCTGATTCAGTTCACATATTCTTCAGTGCTCACGGTGTTCCTGTGAGCTATGTGACAGAAGCGGGTGATCCCTACCAGCAAGAAATAGAGGATTGCACAGCTCTAATTATGCAAACCCTCAACCGCCCAAATTCCTATACCCTGGCTTATCAAAGTCGAGTTGGTCCTGTAGAGTGGCTCAAACCCTACACTGAGGATGCGCTTCAAGAACTAGGTGATCAAGGCATCGAAGATTTACTCGTCGTACCGATTAGCTTTGTCTCAGAACATATCGAAACTCTTCAAGAAATTGATATTGAGTATCGGGAACTGGCAGAAGAAGCAGGTATTCACAACTTTCAGCGTGTACCAGCGCTCAATACCCACCCTGTCTTCATAGACTCTCTAGGGACTTTAGTCGTTGAAGCGCTCAAAGCTCCTAGCTGCAAGTTTTCAGAGGTTATACATCCGGCAAAGAAGGTGAAGATGTATCCACAAGAGCGCTGGGAATGGGGGATGACGACAACCGCTGAAGTTTGGAACGGTCGTCTAGCCATGATTGGCTTTCTTGCTTTGGTATTGGAGTTAATTAGTGGTCAAGGACCACTGCACTTTGTTGGTTTGTTATAGCCCGTTTTACCAAAAAGTGTATAGAGGCGTCTGTTACGCCTCTACAGTAATAGAGAACCGAGTGAATCGTTGTTAATGGAAAATTTAGCGAGTTCGTCGCTTACGTCTTCTAGCGACTGCTTTGCGCTTTTTCTTTTCAATAGGAGTTTCGTAGTGGCGCAGACGCTTCATATCTGCGAAAATTCCAGCCTTGGAAACTTGGCGCTTAAATCGACGTAGTGCTGATTCTATCCCTTCATTTTCGCCGACAACCACTTGGGTCATTCTATCTCCTCCTGCATTCTGAATAAATAGTATGGATGATTGAACACACTCAATTGAATATTTAGCAAAAGTATTGAGAAAAAAGTTCGAAAGCACTTTATGTTCAGTTGCTTAGATTGGAACAGTGCTGTTGACTAGAAGCTCACTAAATGCTTATTACACTTACTTATTTGGCAAAGACGATGCTGAGATAGTCTTGTTTAACCTCGTAAGATGGAATAAGATTCTCCAGAACCCAATTAAATTATGTAGAGATTTAGATCCGGAGAGACGCCTGTTAAATACCAAGCAGAAACACTACAGCCGAACTTAATTCTCGCTAACTACCCTAACACATAAACTTTAGAGCTAGCTACTTAAGCTACTCTTGTTAGTCTATACATTTAGTGAATATTTAGCAAAAAACTACAGTTGCTATAACAATAAATGAACACTTGTCTAGCTTAAGTCTTCACCAATTGAGCGTCAATCTCCTCATCATGTTGAGTCTCACTCTTCAGCTGTGCGATCGCATTGTCAATTAACTCAACCCCCTGCTCAACTGTTTCAATAACAGCCAACTGTCCACGCAACTCAGCAGCTCCAGCGAAGCCTTTAGCATACCATGTCATGTGCTTACGGGACTGACGGATGCCGCGATCGCCTTTATACTCCCATAGCGCTTGCAGATGTTCCCGCGCACATTCGAGGCGTTCTACTGGTGTTGGAGGTGTCAGTTTTTGCCCGGTTTTCAAGAAGTAGTCAATTTCTCCCACCAAAAACGGATAACCTAGCGTTCCTCGTGAACACATCACCCCATCAGCGCCCGTCTGTTCCAGACATTTCATTGCTGCCTCGACGGAGAAGATGTCCCCATTAGCAATTACCGGGATAGAGAGAATCTCCTTAACTCGACCAATCCACTCCCACTTAGCATTGCCATTGTAACCTTGGGCGCGGGTGCGTCCATGCACCGTAATCATCTTCGCCCCAGCATCTTCCATCCGCTTGGCAAATTCCAGAATATTGATTTCCTCATCTGTCCAGCCAATGCGGGTTTTTACACTAACGGGTACATTCACACTCTTAACGACTGCCTGCACAATTGCCTCAGCTGTTTCTGGTTCTCGCAGTAAGGAAGAACCGCCGCCGTTTTTGGTAATTTTGTTGACGGGGCAACCCATATTGATGTCAACTGTATCAGCCCCTTCATCTACCGCCATCTGTGCTGCTTGGGCTAAGAAATCTGGGCGGCAGTCAAATAACTGAACACTAATTGGTCTTTCGTTAGGGTCTACCTCCATAATCTTAGGCAGCGCTTTGACATAGCGTAGCCCTGATGCATTCACCATCTCCGTATACATCATCGATTCTGGAGCATAGCGTCGCACCAAACGGCGAAATACCATATCTGTAACGCCAGACAGGGGCGACTGTAACACTCGACTTTTCAATTCAAAAGAGCCAATCTTAAGCGGTGTTGAGAGTTGAGCTTTCAACGTGGGAGATAGAGAAACCATATGAAGAGATATTGCAGCAATCTGGCTTTTACATTCTAATCAGCATCATTGTTGGAAGTGAGAAGCGATCGCCCTATACAGTTGAATTAATCCATCGCTAGGTGATCCCAAGTGCTGGATAATCATAATTGGTGTGTGTAATGTATAGTTCTTAAAATTTAATTAGTGAAAAATTGATTATCCAAAGTGCAACTTATGATTAATTACAAAAAAATTAGTGTCTACTTGCCAGAGGAACTCTACCAAATCCTGATTTCCTATCAAGAGCAACGAAGATTCGAGGCAGCTTCCGATACTGTAGTTGAAATCCTGTCTCAGTTTTTTCAGAAGGATAATGAAGTCAAACGCTATGCGACTATAGAGCAAATGGAAGTACATGAGAATCAAGTTGCCCACTTAACTAAGCAAGTTGCACAACTGTACCAGATTATCGCCAGTTCTGCCCCGACGACAGCCTCTATAACGATATCTCCTGAGAGCAGGGGTTACCCTTTTGAAAGTACTAGCTTTGAGGAAGTGGATGATGAACCCGACGAAATTCTGCATGATTTTCTAGAGTAATGAAATTTAGGTTTAGCAATCTTTCATAGTGTTTTAATTGAGTGCGATATTTTTATTTGTAGTGACACGGTAATATCATTAGCACTCCCTGAAGCTCTGGCGAAAAGAATTCGCAGCTAGACAAACAAAGCCCGTGTAGGCGGGTTGACTGAAAATGAAGGGTTCTAAGATCAGCCTACGCAGGTTTCATCCGTGTAGCTGCGATTTCAACCGCCAATCTTAAGTTGACACTGAGCTGTCGCGCCTACAGATTGCATTGTGGTAGCGGCTAAAAGCCTCAGCAACATTGGGTTTGAGCATTTTGAATTTTGAATGGCTTAGTACTCCTACATATAGACATATAGAGAAAAGCGATCGCACTCCTCCAACCGCAAGCACGGGTGTTCAGTCTATAGACGCCATATTCCTCTTAAAAGCAAAGCTAATTTAACGCACAACGTTCTACAGACGGCAAACACACCTGATTCATTACGGTTCGCCCCAATCTCCTAAGCCGATATCTTTAATACATTAAACACAGTGAAAGCAATCAGTAGTAATTAGCTGTCGATTGCACTCGCCTCAGAAGGAGTCGTAGGAGCAATCGGAGGTAGAACCGTCCCCTTACAGGTTCGGGAACCCCTCCTTCATGAGATAAGCAAACCATGTTCAGTATAGAGATTGGTAGTAAATCCCAATGGTATTGAAACTGGAAAAAGCTGCTGATTGAACCTTTAGATGGTTCTATCTTGAAGCTCCCCTACTCAACCAGTATTTGTAGTTAAACGAACCCGGAACACTCTTATGGCAAAAGTTGTTGGAATTGACTTAGGTACAACTAACTCCTGCGTCGCTGTAATGGAAGGTGGTAAACCTACCGTCATTGCCAACGCAGAAGGTTTTCGGACCACACCTTCAGTTGTAGCCTATGCGAAAAATGGCGATCGCCTAGTCGGTCAAATCGCCAAGCGTCAGGCGGTAATGAACCCCGAAAACACCTTCTACTCCGTCAAACGCTTCATCGGACGTAAGTATACTGAAGTCACTCACGAAGCAACCGAAGTTTCTTACAAAGTTCTCAATGTTAACGGTAACGTCAAGATTGACTCTCCGGCTCAAGGTAAGCAATTTGCACCAGAAGAGATTTCTGCTCAAGTGCTACGCAAGCTAGTAGAGGACGCTAGCAAGTACCTGGGTGAAACTGTTACCCAAGCCGTCGTTACTGTTCCTGCTTACTTCAACGACTCTCAGCGTCAAGCCACCAAAGATGCTGGTAAAATTGCTGGGATCGAAGTGTTGCGGATTATCAACGAACCTACCGCCGCTTCTCTGGCTTACGGTTTGGACAAGAAGAGCCAAGAAACCATTCTAGTATTTGACTTAGGTGGTGGTACCTTCGACGTTTCCATTCTGGAAGTTGGCGATGGTGTTTTTGAAGTATTGGCAACATCTGGTGATACTCACCTGGGTGGTGACGACTTCGACAAGAAAATCGTTGATTACCTCGCCTCAACTTTCCAAAAAGACGAAGGCATTGACTTGCGTAAAGACAAGCAAGCGCTACAACGTCTAACCGAAGCTGCAGAGAAAGCCAAGATTGAGCTTTCCAGCGTTACCCAAGCAGAAATCAACCTACCCTTCATCACGGCAACCCAGGATGGTCCCAAGCACCTGGATATGGTCTTAACCCGTGCCAAGTTTGAAGAACTCTGCGCTGACTTGATCGACCGTTGCCGCATTCCTGTTGAAAACGCAGTACGTGACGCCAAAATCGATAAGAGTGCCATTAACGAGGTCGTCTTAGTTGGTGGTTCTACCCGGATTCCTGCGGTGCACGAGTTGGTTAAGCGAGTTCTCGGTAAGGAACCTAACCAAAGCGTCAACCCGGATGAAGTGGTAGCCGTAGGTGCTGCGATTCAGGCTGGTGTGCTTGCCGGTGAAGTCAAGGATATCCTCCTCCTCGATGTCACGCCGCTGTCTCTTGGTGTTGAAACCTTAGGCGGTGTCATGACCAAGATTATTACTCGCAACACGACTATCCCCACCAAGAAGTCAGAAACCTTCTCGACCGCAGTGGATGGTCAGACTAACGTTGAAATCCACGTTCTCCAAGGTGAGCGTGAGATGTCAAACGACAACAAGAGTCTGGGTACTTTCCGTCTAGATGGTATTCCCCCAGCTCCCCGAGGTGTTCCTCAAATCGAAGTTACCTTTGATATGGACGCTAACGGTATCCTGAACGTTACCGCTAAGGACAAAGGCACAGGTAAGGAACAATCCATCAGCATTACTGGCGCTTCAACCCTGCCTAAGGACGAAGTGGAGCGCATGGTTAATGAGGCTGAAAGCAATGCTGCTGCTGACAAAGAGCGTCGTGAGCGAATTGACCGCAAGAACCAAGCCGATTCTCTCGCCTACCAGGCCGAGAAACAGCTCAGTGATCTTGGCGACAAAGTTCCAGCGGCTGACAAAACCAAGGTAGAAGGGTTAGTCAAAGACCTGCGAGACGCGATTCAGCAAGAAGACGACGAACGGATTAAAACCCTGACTACTGATTTGCAACAAGCACTTTACAGTATCAGCACCAACCTTTATCAACAACAAGGTGGTGATGGTGGTCCAGATGGTGGTGGATCGGCTCCTGGTGCAGGCGGTTCTGATACAACCTCTGGTGGTTCAGGTTCAGGTCCTGATGATGTCATTGACGCTGAGTTCTCAGAAAGCAAATAGACAAGAGTGCGAGAGAGGTTAGTCATAACTTCCTCGCTCTCTAAGGAGCCAGCTCAGAAGGAGTGGATAGATCAACTTAGAAATGGGAATTAATTAACCTTCTGTTCTAAGTAATCAAATGACTGCTTCTAGGGCTGGCTCCAGCATTTTTACATCCTCTAAAAAGGAATAACTGCTAACCATGGCTCATCTTAACCAACGCCGCTCTCAAAATGTCAGCGGCGATTTTTACGTTGATAGCAGCTGCATTGATTGTGATACTTGCCGATGGATGGCTCCGGAAGTGTTTCATAGCGCTGATGAGCAGTCAGCCGTTCATCATCAACCCGCATCGGAGACAGAACGGTTGCGTGCACTTCAAGCACTTTTAGCTTGTCCTACTGCGTCCATTGGTACTGTTGAGAAGCCCAAAGATATCAAAGACGCTCAGCTGAGTTTTCCTATCTTAGTGATGGAGAATGTCTACCATTGTGGCTACCACGCTGAAAATTCATACGGTGCAGTTAGTTATTTGATAGTGCGACCAGAAGGTAATGTTTTGGTCGATTCTCCCCGCTTTACACCTCCCTTGGTCAAGCGTATTGAGGAGATGGGTGGAATTCGTTATCTGTACCTGACCCACAGAGATGATGTTGCGGATCATCAAAAGTATGCTGAGCATTTTCAGTGCGATCGCATCCTCCACACTAATGACATTACTAGAGGTACTCGTGACGTTGAAATTCAGCTAAGCGGTGCTGAACCAGTCCAGCTAGCTCCAGATCTTTTGATTATCCCAGTTCCTGGTCACACAAAAGGTCACACAGTTCTGCTCCATAACAATAAGTTTCTCTTCTCGGGCGATCACCTCGCTTGGTCAGAGGAACTCAATCAGTTGGTTGCTTTCCGGAATGCCTGCTGGTACTCTTGGTCAGAACAAATTAAATCCATGCGCCAGTTGGCAAACTACTCCTTTGAATGGGTACTGCCTGGTCATGGTCGTCGCTACCATGCTGATTCAAAAACAATGCACCAGCAAATGCATCAGTGCCTTGTCTTGATGGAAGCTTAACTCGTGCGTGGTCGTCAATGTAGCTTTGGAAATGCTTCATAGGGTGAGCTACCTACAGCGCCATCACCTTCTCTCATTTGAGCGATCGCACCTTTTCCTCAACTCATCTAGATGAGCGCACCCAGCTAAACACTTGCTCAACCGTTAAATCTAATGGAATATCCTGTAGTACGGGCAAGCGATCGCTACTCCTGAGCAAAGTAATACGAGTATCGGGCCACAGCACCATAATCACTAGCTCGGTTGGATCAATCAACCATCCTAGCTGTGTCCCCTCCTGCAAGCATGTTTGAATTTTTGCAATCAGCTTAGTAGTACTTTGATCGGGAGAGAGGATTTCAATCATCCAATCAGGTGCACCTTCAACAGCAGTATTCCCAGCAGGGATGCGTTCTTGGCGAATGACTGTGATGTCAGGAACAACAGAGTTGCTGCTTAGTATACAGCGTAGTTCTGGAAAGGCTTCATAGGGTGAGTCCGCTTGGTCGATCACAGCAGTCAGGCGTTTCTGCAAGATGCTATGGTGAGCTGTGGGCATAGGTTTTTGATTGGCTTGTCCGTCCACGAACTCCCAAGCTGGCGACTCTTCAATGTTGGGCAGCTTTAGGAAGTCTTGCAGTGTGATCTGTTGGGTAGTGGTAGCCATCAAGATTCGGTAAGAGCGCCTATTGCTTAGCGGTTAGAGCTAGGTAGGGTGGGCAGTGCCCACCGCAACCCCTTCGAGGTGTAGATAGAGTTTAACGTAGGTCGTGAGAACTGAGACTCAAAAGCGATCGCATCTTTTCTTCAATTCACTAGGTGCTCGCTCCTTTATGGCGAGCGCACCTGCCGATATTGGGGGCAACTTTATTCAAGGCTCGCTGCTTTGATAAATAAACTAACACTCTGGGTGTTTTTGTTTAGCTGTTGTTGGTTTGGACTAGCGAGCATAATGAATTACGCTGTAACCAAGCACATAGTTTTATACTTGCACTCTCATTTGGCTTTGATTTATATTCACCCCTTTGAATTTCTTCTCGAATCTCGTCACTGATGTGACTAAACTTTGACGTATCCTTCATTAAGTCTTCAAACATAGCCAAGGGAAGCAGTATACACTCAACTTCTACATCGTCCTCACTAAATACAATAGTCTCTAATCTAAACCGATAGCCAGACCATCTGATAGTAGGAAGTCTATCTACCGCAGATTGTAAGTTACGTATAATGTTGTACTGCTCTGGATCAGGATTTTTCTGTCCATGATTTATCCACCAGTATAGATTGTGCCTGACAAAGTGTTTCCCGTTTGCATTAATACACACCTCTATTTCTATACCATCCACATCCAAGAACTTACGGTTCATTACTCTAGCTTCACCTTCAGGCATTGGTTCTAATTCCTCCCAAAGTTCGACTTCGACAACATCTTTATGCTTTAGATCACTAGCCTGATGTTGAGAGGCAATTTCTATAGGAATAGGGTCATCCTCTAATGCATCTAAGCCTGAAATTTTCTCCTCTGGCGCATTTGTTAGAAGTATTTCTAGCTGCTCACGGCTAAAAGCCATAAACTCTACACCAGCAATAGTTCGACGAGTTGAATCATGCATAGAGTGGGCTAAGCCTTGAACTGGAGTAAGGTCTATTCTTACACCGTTATACTGAGTTTCCCAATACCCAAATTTACCTAAAAACTTAGGGTCTGTGTGATACTCTTTCCACTTCAATACACTAGCCCTTTTATTGATGTTTTTTAATACAGTCCGTATGCTGCCTGATATTCCACGCTTACCCAAAACTGGGTAAACCAAGTATATTGTTGGCGGTTCTTCATCAACAATGGGGTCAAACCCAAATATCATTGTGTTCAACTTGGCTAGTTGCTGAAGGCTCTGCTGTAACGCTATCTCAGCTGGAGTTATTCTTCTAACTGGTGATACCACTTTCGACCAATTCAAGGGTGGCTTGTATAACTTTATCAACTCACTTTCAAGTTTTGAAAGAGTATTTATATCATTACTGCAAGCCATCCAGCTAATACTAATACGATTTTTTCGATCAAACCTCTTTAGCTGATTAAATCTATGGTGTTCTCGCCATCGAGCAACTAAGTTAACTGTTCTACCAATGTAAATGACTTGACCTTTACTATCAGATACGAAATAGATTGCTGCACAATTAGGTAGATTGCCTTTTTCTAATAAACCAAGTGATGGTAGTTCAGATAGATTAATGTCTTTTAATAGCATTCAATTCTCCGACAGCACAGTTTTGCCAATTCCCTACTAATCGTCACAGTAATTAGCTAGTAGGCGATGGGTAACTCAATCCCAATTCAGCCATAAGTTGTTTGTGGAAAATATTATTGCTTCGCTCTCGCTTTCGCTCCTGATTTGTCTCACCAGCAGGAATATCAGCTAGGGTTAATACAGGAAGCGTCAAGGCTTCTTTGAATGACTCAATGTCTCTGGCTACTTCTTCTAGCGATCGCCCCCAAGATTCAACAGCACTTTCTGTACATCCAAGAATAGAGCCGTCTTCTTCATAGAAGACCTCACGAATGACGTAATCACCGTTTTTTTCTCGAAAGACACGGTAGTTCCAGGCTATCATCACACATCCTCACAGGCTGCTAGACCCTGTTATTCTAATAACCAATCAAATACGGCACCTAGGGTTAGCCGTAGTTCGATCGCAAAGGCAGGTACGGGAAGCTGGTCTTCCGGTTCGTCGAACACCTCTGGCTGTTGCCTTGATTGATATACAAATATCGTCTGCTCGTCCGGGTCGATCAGCCAGCCCATTTGTGTCTCATGATTGAGACTATGCAGAATTTTTTTCGTGACTTTCGTAGCGCTTTGGTCTGGAGATAAGATTTCAATTATCCAATCAGGAGCTACTTGAAATACATTGGCTACACCACTATTTTCTCTGCGGGGAATTCTCTCCCAGGTAAATACGGCTACATCTGGCACAATTGACCGTCCACCAAACGTACATCGCAGTTCTGGAAATGCCCGTGCAACTTTTTTGGGCTTAACAACAGCATTAATCGCAATAATCAGTTCACCTTGGATGGTGCTATGCTCTCCCTGCGGCATTGGCTTTTGTATAATTTGACCGTCCACATACTCGCTAGCGGGTTCGGTTTCTGGTAGCTCCAGAAACTCTTCCAAAGTCAAAGGTTTAGTGGGTGACTGTACCATTTGATGCGACTTCTAGTTACACTGGATGCCGATATAGTCAGGCAGGGTGGGCAATGCCCACCACAACCTTTGAGACTCATAGTTTGAGTTTAACGAAGGCAGCAGAAATGGCGGCTCAATAACGATCGCCTTACACCTTAAATTTCTCCGTAATCCGTTTCATCGCTTCCTCTACATTTTCCCGACTGTTAAATGCCGAAATACGGAAGTAGCCTTCGCCTGCGGCACCAAAACCAGAACCGGGTGTTCCGACGACATTCACAGTTTGCAGCAATTTATCGAAAAAATCCCAACTAGACAATCCATTGGGCGTTTTTACCCAGACGTAAGGCGCACTCTCACCCCCATAAACCGCCAATCCGGCTGCCGTTAGTTTCTCGCGAATAACTTTGGCGTTTTCCATATAAAAGTTGACCAGCGCCTTGGTTTGCGCCTGTCCCTCGTTGGAGTAAACTGCCTCCGCTCCCCGTTGAACGATATAGGACACGCCGTTGAACTTGGTGGACTGGCGGCGATTCCACAGCTTCCACAGTTCCACATCCGAACCATCTGCTGCTTTCGCTGTCAGCGTTTTTGGTACAACTGTTAACGCACAGCGGGTTCCGGTAAAGCCTGCATTCTTGGAGAACGAGCGAAACTCGATCGCACAATCCCTTGCTCCTTCAATCTCGTAAATGGAATGGGGAAGATCTGGATCAGTGATGAAGGCTTCGTAAGCCGCATCAAAGAAAATGATAGAACCATGAGCTTTGGCATAGTCCACCCATGCCTTCAGGTGTTCCTTAGTAGCGGTTGCCCCTGTAGGGTTATTGGGGAAACACAGATAAATCAGATCGACTTTCTCACGAGGAATCTCGGCGGTGAAGTTGTTCTGTGCCGTAATTGGCAGATACACGAAACCTTCAAATTCGCCCTTATCGTTGGCAGGTCCAGTATGACCCGCCATCACGTTGGTGTCTACATACACGGGATAGACAGGGTCGGTAACCGCGATCGTGTTATCGTCGCCAAAGATGTCGAGAATGTTGCCCGTGTCGCACTTAGAGCCGTCGGAGACAAAGATTTCATTACTGTCAACCTCGCACCCCCGCGACTGGAAGTCGTGAGCTGCAATTTTCTCCCGCAACCAGGCATAGCCTTGTTCTGGACCATAGCCTTGGAACGTGGCGCGATCGCCCATTTCTTCAACAGCCTTGATCATCGCTGTGCGACAGGCTTCTGGCAATGGTTCCGTGACATCGCCAATGCCTAGCCGAATAATTTTTGCATCAGGGTTTGCCTCTGCAAAGGCATTCACCCGTCGAGCAATTTCGGGAAACAGGTAACCCGCTTTGAGCTTGAGGTAGTTATCGTTAATGGTTGCCATGTTGAATCGCCATGAACGCCGTAAAACAGCTTACTGCCAATCCCACGTTACGAGTCCAAAGTGTCATTTTCCAAATGCAAATTAAACCCTTACGAGGATTCTGTAGTGTTACGAATAATTACATGATTCCTGAGGTAAGTTTGTTGTACCTAGGAAGCTACGCCAGCAGTTAGAGAAAAACAACGAATTACTGATAGCAGATTGTCACGGCAAGGGTATCTTAAGGAACAGAGTGAGACTCGAAGAAGATTATGCCCTCTGTTCCCAATCCTTCGCTTGATGCTGGTCTACGCGCCCTACAGCAAGGAAATTACTCCATTGCGATCGCTTACCTGGAAGGCGTTCGAGAAACTGAATTGGACGACTCCCTAGTTACACTGGCTTCCAAGGAGCTAGTGACGGCTTACCAGAGGAGCGGTGATTCTCAAAAAGCGATCACGCTTTGCCAAGAGCTCACTCAACACCCGGATCCCGAAGTTAGGGGATGGGCAACTACTACCCTGGCGAACTTAACAACTGACCATGCAACTCCCCCCATTAGCCCATCGGCTTCAGGCTCTACAGGATTTGTACCCTTGGAGAGTACCACACCCAACTCACCCTCATCCGACCCCACAGGGTTTGTGGTATTTGACCAAACACCCAGCAAGCCCAAAATGCCGCCACCGGGAACCCCTTCTAAGGGCAAGCTGCGTTCGGGGAGTTCTACCAAGCCTCTAATTTCCAACACTAAAACTCAGAGCGGACAAAGAAGCACCCCCCCTACAACTCCATCAGCAAACACTCCCAAAGACGACATAGCGGCGCTAACAGAGACTACTCAAACCAATTCTGAAGCCAGACTAGAAGGCTCTTCTCGACTTCCTGCTTCCTACTCACCCCCGTCCACTCCTGATCCCTCACTCTTTACGCCTCGCCCCAGATGGCGAAACAGTGGACGTGCCCAGAACTGGAGTCCCCTCAAACCGATCAAGTTAATCCGCTTGTGGTTGATACAACTTGCCACAGCGATCGCACTATTTTGGCTGCTGCACTTCTTAGTGAGCTCCGCGATGCAGATAACAAACAACATCTTGGTGCAGTTGCCCCTTTTGGGACCTATCCAACTTTTCTATCGCGACCCAACTCCAGCGATTGGAGCCTTTTTGGTAATTCTGCTTATTGTGTCTCCCTGGTTAATCGATTGGTTGTTAAAGCGATTTCATGGACTTGAGAGCTTACCCCTGACTCGGTTAACATCAGACTTTCCAGAGGCAGCGCAGACCGTGCAACGGTTTTGCCGCAAACGGCGCATCTCTTTGCCTACCTTAGGCCTTTTACCGACTGACACACCAGTAGCATTGACGTATGGTAATTTACCCCAGACAGCTCGAATTGTCGTAAGTAGGGGCTTGTTAGAGCAACTGGCAGATGATGAACTTGCGACTATCTTTGTCGGTCAGCTAGGGCATATCGTCGATTGGGATTTTGTTTTGATGTCTTTGGGTGTAATAATCCTTCAAATCCCTTACGCAATTTATTGGCAAGTTGCTCACTGGGGAGAGCAGTTACCCAACAAATTGCCCTCATATAGACCAATTTTGCCCTTTTTGAGAGGCATTCTTGGTGTGATTGCCTCTGTAAGTTATGGAATTTGTTGGTTACTACGGTTACCGCTTCTGTGGTTATCAAGAACTAGGGTTTACTATAGCGATCGCCTGGCAGTAGAAACAACAGGCAATCCCAACGGAATGACCCGTGCTCTACTAAAAATCGCACTTGGGATTACTGAAGACATCCAAACTCTTGGCAAAACAAACGGGCTTTTGGAAAGCTTTGATTTGTTGCTACCTGTGGGATATCAGCAGGCAATCACAGTAGGTAGTTGTTCGTCTCAGGCACCCTTTGAAAGAATTTTAAGTTGGGATTGCACTAACTTTTACCGCGACTGGTTAATTATCACCGCTTCCCATCCCCTGCTCGGCGAACGCTTAGCTATGCTGGCTCGTTACGCTCAGTTCTGGAAGCTCGACACTGAGCTAGATCTGCCACCACTGACTCCCCCACTTCGCAGTAATGCCGCACGGCTATCTAAACTTGGTAACAGTCACAAAGCCCTACCCCTGCTGTACAGTGCTCTGCTTTATGGGCTGATATTTGGTCTTGTACTGAGAGGCATCTTCTGGCTGATTGGGCAGATTGGTGACTATCTAAACATTTGGCAGCTTATCTGGATGCATAACGCGACCCCTTTTCTGAATGCTTGCATTCTAGTAGCGTTTAGCCTTTGCCTATTTCTCTGGATTAATCCTTACTTTCCCGATATCAAACCTTCCACCGTCCAAGCTGAACCCAACTTAGGAGACTTATTTGCTAATCCCACTAGCCTTCCCCGAGATAGTCAGCCTGTCCAGATAACTGGCAAACTCTTAGGACGGCAAGGTTTACTCAACTGGTTAGGACAGGATTTAATTTTACAAACCTCCACTGGTTTAGTGAAACTGCATTTCTTTTCTTTTCTGGGGCCATTCGGTAACCTCCTGCCGATGTCCCCTCGTCCCAGCCATTTGGTAGATCAGCAAGTGACAGTTAGTGGTTGGTTGCGCCGAGGGGTGACACCCTGGATTGATATTGAAACCCTACGCAGTCAAGGTGGTAGAACGGCTCGTGCTAACTATCCCATCTGGATAACGGTGCTTGCTTTTGCTGCTGCGGTTTGGGGAGCTTATCTGATTTGGCAAGCTTAAAGCAAGAGCAAATTTGGCGTATTGCTTCAAGTAGAATGCCTTGGGATTAGCGATCGCCTTTCCCGTTAATATCCACTCAGTATTCCTCGTCGTTTTGCCTCACGCTCAGCAAAACGGAAAATAAACAGTCCCACGATAAAATACCCAAGTCCGTTCAGCAAAGCCAAAGTAAACTTAGCCCAATCAAAAGCCTCGCCTCGCGCCATCAGATCGCGCAACAGTCCGGCACCCGTTGTCATCGGTAGCAGCCATCCTACTACCTGTAGCGAACCCTTCCAACTTTCAGTGGGAGCAGCCATCAAAAACAATAGAGAAAACTGGAAGATAAACAAAAGTTGCTGGATACGCTTGAGCAACAGTGCCAAAGACCCCATCGTAAACGCTAGACCATAAGCCCCCAATAAGACAGTGATCAGAGGCAAAAGCAGTGTTGGGGGAAATGCAAGGCGAGCGCCAGTCAAAATTATAATAATCAACAGAATGCTCACGATAAGAACTAGATGCAACGCCAAGCCAGCTAATGCTCGCATCACAAAGATCATCGGCGCACCAAAAGGTGAGAGAAATAGCTGCTCGAGGGTACCCGTCTGCGCTTCATACTGTAGCCTTCCAGCAATGTCGGTCATAATGAACAGCACCAAGTCCCAAAGCACATACCCGACGATAATTGCATCAAGGCGATCGCCAAATTGCAATGAGGGTCCACCAATATAGCGGACACTAAGAAATAGCCCATAAAAGATAATGGTGGTAACGATGACTCCCCCCATTGCGTCAATTGGATAGCGAATAAACTGAATCCAGCTACGTCGAAACTCAGCCAGGAACACTTCAAGCATTATTTCCTTCTTGCACTAATTTCAAAAAGATTTCTGTAAGGTCAGGCGAGTCTTTTTTCACCTGTACCAGAGGTAAGGGTTTGAGTATGTTAAAGACTTGATACAGCCTTTCTGGACTGCTCATGTAAACAATTCGCCCTGCCTGAACTTCTGCGCCGACTTGTTGTAATGCCTTAACCCGTGCTAGATCGAGTTCAGCTTCGAGTTCGACAGTGTACCCTGCACCAGAAAACTGCCGGATCAGCTCGCCAGTGGCAGAAGAGGCAATAATCTCGCCATTTTGGATAATCGCTACTCGGTCTGAGAGTTCTTCGGCAATATTGAGTTGGTGAGTAGTAAGGAGAATCGCGCACCCTTCGGAGGCGATCGCTTTTACAAGCGCTTTGACATTCTGAGTTGCTTCCACATCCAACCCTAAGGTGGGTTCATCCAAGAGTAGCAGCTTGGGCTGGTGGACTAAGGCAACTGCGATCGCCAGTTTTTGTTGCATCCCCCGTGAAAGGGTTTGAACGGTCGTCCGACGCTTAGATAAAAGGTCAAATCGCTCTAAAAGCTCTCTACCACGCCGACGCGCTTCTCGATGACTTAATCCTTTCAACACCCCAAAGTAATCCAGATTTTCCTCTGGAGTCAGTCGCCAGTAGAGGTTACGATTACCTTCCAGTACAGCACCTACGAGGCGTAAAGCTTGCGGGTTGCGGTGAGGGTCAACTCCTGCAATTTGGACTCGACCAGCATCGGGTCGAATTAGTCCCGCGATCATCTTAATAGTGGTTGTCTTACCTGCGCCGTTAGGACCAAGAAAGGCAAGCACTTCCCCGGCTGTAAGCGTTAGGGAGACGCAACGCACGGCTTCCAGAACTTTGCCACCATATCGATAACTTTTTCTGAGGTTGTCCACCTCCAGTGTGTTCATCTCAAAATCTAGGTGATACAGTGAACATCCTACTTATAGCCATTGTGCAACCCATCAGCCCTAGATGACTGGCATAAGTTCTCCCAGCAGAGGCATATCATTATCAAAGAGGGATTAAAGACTACTTAGAGATAGGAGATGTAGTTATGGTTCAGCAAATTGCACAAGGCTTGATTCCGTGGAGAGAGCACAGCATCCTTTCTGAGAAATTGCTTTTTAGATTTAGTCAAAAACCTCGTTCCACAAAATGTTACGTTGTGACTTTATCAATCAGTGCTGTGTTGTTGACTTTGGGAGCAACACCTGCACTACCCCTACCTATACTCCAACCCCTACCTGAATCCCTAAATTTGCCAAAGTTACAACAACTACTGCCTACCTCCCCAGATGACAAGAACTCTGCTGTCCGACGAATTTATATAGAAGCAGGAAAACTGCATGAGCAAGGAACGGAGGAATCTCTGCGACAGGCAATTAAGAAATATGAGGAATCACTACCGCTCTGGCGTACTGCGGGCGATCAGTATTATGAAGCTGCCACACTCAACAATATAGGCAGTATCTACTCTAGATTAGGTGAAAAGCAGAAGGCGCTAGACTATCACAACCAAGCACTACCGCTGTGGCGTGCGGTGAGCAACCTTAGAGAGGAAGCTACTACTCTCACCAATATTGCTAATGTCTACGCCCAACTAGGCGAGAAGCAGAAGTCGTTAGACTACTTTAACCAGGCAGTACCGCTCTGGCGTCGTGCGATCAGTGAGAATAATAGAAAAACGACCAATTGACAATTCCCCGACTCTATTACATTAAGAAGAGTCTGTAAGTTGATTTCATGGTACATTCTCTCCAAACACCTCATAGCGAATATCACTGGGACGGTAGTGGCGATCGCTTCTTTGAAGGTTGGTACTACCGCGTTACCTTGCCCGATAGCGAAGCGGTAGCGACGCCAGGAGCGTCTTCTGGCCAAACCTTCGCCTTCATGTATTCCATTGATGACCCAATTGGCGGTAAACCCCATAGCGGTGGTGCCGCCCAAATTCTCGGGCCCAATGATGAGTATCTTTGGCGTACTTTCCCAGATGTTCGTCAATTTTGGGCATCATCGAAATCCTTAGCCTTGGGGCATTGGGGTAAAACTGACTTAACCTGTCCACCCGAATACCTCAATCCAGTTAAATTTGAGCGTCACATCAAAGAAGGCTATCAAGCGACAGCGACCTGGAATCAAGGTACTATTCATGATCCTGCCAGCACTGGCTACTGTCACTGGCAATATGCCATCAAGCCTGTCTATGGTTGGGCTAATACAGGTGCACCACAGCAATCAACAGGTGGATGGCTCTCTTATTTACCGATATTTGAGCCAGGATGGCAGATTTTGATGGCTCACGGTTTGGCAACTGGCTGGATTGAGTGGAATGGCAAAATCTACGAATTCACCGATGCTCCCGCCTATAGCGAAAAAAACTGGGGTCGTTCCTTCCCCCAAAAGTGGTTCTGGCTCAATTGCAATAGTTTCGATCATGAACCTGACCTAGCTCTCACAGCAGGCGGCGGTAGACGAGGAGTGCTTTGGTGGATGGAATCTGCTGCCTTGATTGGCATTCATTACCGGGGCAAGTTCTATGAATTTGTCCCCTGGAATTCAGAAGTCAGTTGGCAGATCCAGCCTTGGGGTAGCTGGCAGATGCAAGCCCGAAATTCTCAGTATGAAGTTGAATTGAGCGGCACTACACAAAAAGCAGGAACACCCCTACGGGCACCTACAGAACAGGGCTTAATCTTCGTTTGTCGTGATACTATGCAAGGTCAACTCACCCTAGAACTACGAGAGCGACACAACGGAAAATCTAAAATTATTTTGACAGCAAGTAGTTCTGTTTGTGGATTAGAAATAGGCGGTTACCCTTGGCAAGAACCTTGGGTATGTAGCGCCAAATTTCCTTCATTTTTATCATAATCGCCGGGAAGACCCCATGTGGAGCATGAAACTAAGGAAGCTCCACTCAACGGGAGTAAAATCGGAGCTGATTTAGGACTCAAAGATTTTTTGATGACAAGTGAGGGTAAGAAATATCCTAATCCTAGATTCTATAAATGTTTATTAAAGCGTTTGAAGCGGTTGCAGCGCTCTTTGTCTCGTGAAATACAAGGGTCAAGCAATCGTAATAAACAACGGCTACTTGTCGCAAGAGCGCATGAAAAAGTAGTCAACCAGCGCTTAGATATGCAGGATAAATTCTCTCTACCGTTGACGTGCGATAACCAAGTTGTTGCTGTGGAAGATTTACATATCAAGGCTTGGTTAAAAATTACAAGTTAGCGCAAGCAATTAGTGATGCGGCTTGGGGACAATTTCTAACAATGCTGGAATACAAAGGGAAGCTCTACGGTTGTGAAATTCGCAAGCTAGATAGATTGTTCCCTAGTTCCAAGCGTTGCTCAAAATGTGTAGAGTAGTTCACAGTTGGATTTTGTATAAACAAAAGTTTTGACTTCTTCAGGATTTTGCGGAATGCAGTCATTGAGAGTTGAAGCTGTGTAGTAGAGGCATAAACCATTGTCTTGAAACTACAAAGATAGCTCTCAACTTGAGCCATAAGCAAAATCACTAACTATGAAGCCTCCCATCTTTTTTGGCTTAAAAAAACTATTGATTCTGACTGGGATGGTAACTGCTACAATTTTCCCAGCTTCTGCCGCCATCAGTGAAACCAAAACCGCTGAGTCTGGCAACGTCAAGGCTGAACTTTCCTACCAGAGAGAGTCTACTGATTTCCCTAAATTTAGTAAGCTTCACTTAAAAATAGTTGGGACAGGGAAAACACTTTTAGATCAAGCACTGCCAGAAACCGAGGGAGCTTGGCCCCTAGTAGCGCTAGATACAGATGCGGCGACACAGTATGGCAAAGACACCTTTCAGGTGCGAAATTTAGACACCGATTCAGAGCCAGAAATTCTCATAGACTTAACAACAGGTGGAGCACACTGTTGCAGTTACTCGCTGATCTACCATTTCGATCCTGTGAAGCAGCAGTATTCTTACCTGAATCATCACTGGGGAAACGGCGGTTATAAACTTAAGACATTAGACAGTAATAATCTTCCCAAGTTTGTTAGTCAAGACGATCGCTTTACTTATGCATTTGGGAGCTATGCTGGTTCCGGTGTTCCCTTGCAGATTTGGCAGTATCGTCAAGGGAAAATGCAAGATGTTACTCGTCAGTATCCCAAGTTAATCTATGACAATGCCTATTATTGGTGGCAAATCTATGTCAAAGAGAGAAAAAACGATACAGCTGAATATGGAAGAGGTCCTCTAGCCGCTTATCTTGCTGACAAGTACTTACTGGGACAAGGGCAAGATGGTTGGCAGCGAGTACAACAGGTTTATAGAGGTCGCGATCGCGCAGAATTTTTTAAGAAGCTGGGTGATTTTCTCCAAGCTAATGGCTATATTTCACGCTAATCTTTTTATCCACTCTTAACCCGAGTAGGTATGAGAGTGGAATGTCTTGTAGAGGATCGTTAAAAGCTCGATGCTTATTACAGTTCCTCTCAACCCGATACTGAAATAGCTCTGCTGTTACCCTCTTGTCAGCGGCTTTGGTTATAATGGGTGCGTACCTTGGGGCTGTGGCTCAGATGGATAGAGCAAGCGCCTCCTGAACAATCGGGCACCTTGGAGGAAACTCCTTGAGTGAATGTGGTCAAATTCGGTGAACCCTAAAGGGTGCTCAGCTTACTGACACTCTATGGCAATACCGAGCCAAGCCTGACTCAAAACGCTAAATGGCAAATTGAATCAGGAAGGTTGAGAGACTAGACGGCCACCACCTAAAGGCTGTTGCCCATGGTGAAGGTATAGTCCAGAGAGTGGGGAAACTCACACAAATCTGAAGCGCTAGGTCGCCGGTTCGAATCCGGCCAGTCCCGTTGTCTGTAACTCTAATCAAGATCATCTCATCCAACTCACTCCTGGAAGCTTTGTTGTCATAGGAAGCTGATATTTTGATGTAAACTCTTGAGAGTGTGAATACAAAATTTTTCTAAATTTGTACGGATTGCCAGAGTTTTATGGGGGAAAGTTTTAAGGATAGAAGTTAAACTTTCCCTTGCATTAATTCGGGAGCAAATAGCAGTACTCTAAAACTGGTAAATTGCTATGTGACAGAGATTACAGCTCAAGTTAAGACAGAAAAGCATTCCTCATGCATTCCACTTCTCTTTTTTATGCTATGTCTCGCTGAAGAAGTAGAGATAGGGATAGATGAGGCAAGTGAAAGGATGGGGCATAAGTATAGTAGTCAGACACCCTGTCTAAAGACGCAGGATTGTAAGAATACAACCTTATTTATCTATTTATTCATGCTTCTAAAGATTTCTTCTCGTAATCGACCAGAATTATTTTCAAAAACTCGGCGCTCTCAAGTTGCAGTACTTCCCTGGCTGATTCCAGTTCTAGCCGCTTCGCTCTTTTGCGGCTACAAGCAAATTGAAAGCTTGCTTGTGCAACCAGAAGGCATTTTTGTCCTAGGTGGAGCTGAGGAGCGAGAGCTATTTGCGGCTAAATTTGCGCGGAACCATCCAAGACTACCAATCTGGGTGTCTTCAGGTACCCCTGAGGACTATGCACAACGGGTATTTGCTAAGGCAGGAATTGATAAAAATCGCATCCACCTGGACTATCAAGCTAGTGATACAGTGACTAACTTTACGAGTTTAGCAGACAAGCTGCAAGCTGAGGGGATTGATAGCGTCTATTTAATTACGTCTGACTATCACATGCGCCGCGCTCGCGTTATTGGTGAAATCGTGTTTGGCAGCCGGGGAATAGTGCTAAAGCCTGTCGTGATTCCTACAGAGCAGAAGCCTGAGCCGATTGAAAAAGCGATTCGAGATGGTGCAAGAGCTATTCTTTGGGTAACGACCGGTCATACAGGCGCTACGCTTCGTGATCCATCAGATCTTATGAAGTAAGAGCATAATTAATTGCGTCCTAGGTTGGTGATTCCTGCACTAAGACATAAGGTTGCACAATTAGAGCTTGGAATCGCTTGGTTTGGTCATTGTTCCAATCGGCTAGTTGTTCAGGAGAAGGCTTGTGAAGCAGTTGTTCGCTGATCCAATGCTGTACTGAAATGACATCATCACGAGCGATCGCGACTCCAACATCAAGCAACTCTAACTGTTGATGGACAACTACAACCACATCACGCTGGATGTGCGGCTTCAACCAATCAAACTCGGCTTCATCAATGCTTTCTGCTAATTCTGCTCTAAAATCCTGCATTTTTTACTTCCTCTGTGATTAATGTCCTTTCTAAACTGGTGTATTTACTACAATAAACTTTTTTTAAATAAAATTACTATGATTCAGCCTTCATTTCATCAATTTCAAATAAACTAACGATAACTCCGGTGATAGGAATAGCGATAAAAATACCGAGTAATCCCGCTACTCTAGCACCTACTAACAACGCAAAAAATATCACAACTGGATTAATATTAAGGGAATTTTGCATGATTCGAGGAGCAATAAAATTATCTTGTATCTGCTGAAGAATAATGCAAGCGATTAACACTTGAATAGCTGTCCAAACACTCTGAGACAGCAAAATTATAAAAATAATACTAACTCCTAGAGTGGCTCCAATACCAGGAATGATGTCAAAAAATCCAGCAATTACTGCTAAAAGCAATGGAAATGGTGCATTTAATATTAAAAACACTATAAAGCTGCTAGTAGTTAGAAATAAAGTCAGTAGCATCTGACCCCGGAAGAAGCCTAAAAATTTACGCTTAATTACCACGGTAAATCTGTTTTGTAGATTTTCAGGAACAAACTTCAGAATAATATTCCAAAGCCGTTCCCCATCTAGCAACATGAAAAAAGAAACGACGGCAATCAAGATAAGATTAACAAAATTAGCAAAGAATATTTGTATAGTACTCAGGCTATAGGTCAAACCTACACCAAGCCCTGATATTATTTGCTGCCGAAATTGTTCTTCAATAACATTCAAATTTAATTGAATGTTACGGGTTAGAAAAAATTGTTCTATTCGTGCTAAAAGCGGAATTATAGAATTTGAAAATCTAATTAAACTTTCAATTAATTGTTGACCTTGAGATAAAAGTACTAAACCGACTGTGATACCAATACCAGCTAAAATCGCCATGCCTAGGAAAAAAACCACAGCGACGGCTACACTACGAGGCAAAAAACGATTGAGCGATCGCACTGGGTAACTGAGCAGAAAAGCAATAATAGCCGCAAAGCTAAAAATGACGATAACCGTTTCAAAATAAGCTAAAATCTGTACCATCGCCCAACCAGAGGCAACTAGCAGTAAAAATCGTACTAGCGCCGAGTTGTTGAGTCGTTCCCAAAAATTCTTAGCTGGTGACTCACTCATCTGCTAACTCAACGTCCTAAATCGTGCATGGCATGAATCGCCGCTGCACATTGCTGTGTTACGGCTGTCAATTCTTCCCGTTTTGTTGAGGTGGGGGGGTCAATTACCTGACCAATGCGCACCGTTACTGGAACAGGTCGCGGTATAGGCGAACCTTTTTTGAAAATTGTCTCAGTGCCCCACAAACTCACCGGCAGCAGTGGTACTTGCGATTTAGCCGCAATCCAGGCTGCACCTTGCTTCGGCTCTGTAATTCGGGCGTCGGGTGTCCGTGTTCCTCCCAAGTACACGCCGACAGCCCACCCACCAGATAGACAATTGAGAGCAGAACGAATTGCACTTATGTCTGCTGCCCCCCGCTTTACTGGGTAAGCGCCATACAACTCAATTCCTTGCTTTAACACAGGGATACGAAACAATTCCTCCTTTGCCATGAATGCCACTGGGCGTCGCATAGCGCAGGACACAATGGGGGGATCAAAGTCGCTGGCATGGTTACTTACCACCACCAGTGGTCCTTCGTTGGGCACATTTTCGGCACCATAAACACGTCCTCGAAGATAAGTGTGAAGTACTGGACTGACTACTGACCACTTAAAGGCGTAGTAGAGCATTAGGCTGGCAACTGGTTCGCGGCTTCTGCCCATGAAGTTGAAGGTTAAAGGTTGAAGGTTTGAAGGTTTGAAGGATATTTAACCGATGAACTTTCCGACTAATAACTAATAGCTAAGCAGACAAGTCTGCCAGGCTACTAACATTTTGCAACACTAAGTCAGGACACATCCGCTTAATTAGACCCGTTAGGACTTTGCCGGGACCAATTTCTACGACTTGCTCAATGCCTTCCTGGGGCAGTTGCAGAGAGATTTCTCGCCAGCGCACTGAACCTGTCATTTGACGCTGGAGGCGATTCTTTAAAACATCTGGCTCGACAGCCGGCACAGGTTCTACATTCGACAGGACTGGTATTTGGGCGTTGGTAAAGGGAACAGACTCCAAAACGTCCTGAAACTCTGTGGCGGCTTCTGCCATTAAGGGAGAGTGAAAGGCTCCTGACACTTTTAAGGGTACAGCACGCTTTACCTTGATTTGAGAGAGGACATTCTCTACTGCTTCTGGGGTTCCGGAAATTACGACTTGAGCGGGACTATTATCATTAGCAAGTACAACGTCAGGTGTTTGCTGGATGTGTTGTTCTAGCTGTTCGCGGTCAAACCCAATCAGGGCAGTCATCATTCCGCCGTAAGCACTATCCATTAGTTCCGCTCGACGTTTGACTAGGCGTAATCCTGCCTCAAAGTCAAAGACTCTGGCGACATAGAGAGCAACATATTCTCCTAAGCTATGACCAGCTACTAGATTTGGGCTATTGCCTCGTTCAATTAGGATGTCAGCTAAAATACTCTCAACGACATAGAGGCAAGGTTGTGTGTAGAGGGTGCGAGATACTTTGTCGTCCTGGCTTTGACAAATCTCTAGAACGTCCCAACCCAGAATTTCCTTCGCTTGTTCAAACTTGACTTTAGCAACGGGCAGGTCTAGTAAATCGACTCCCATCCCGATCGCCTGAGAACCTTGTCCTGGAAATACCCATGCAGTCTTTGTCATTCGTCATTAGTTGTTAAGGATCAGGGTTAATTATCTGTTATTGCTGTACCTTGTTGAGTTTTTTTAAGCAGGAATGCGATCGCTCTTCTGTCAGCTGGGGTGAGCAACCCTTCTCCTGTAAGGGATTCCCTTTGCTGCTATCGCACTATGCTGACGCTCAAGAGCGTCGAAGAGAGCTTCGCTTTCGCAAACGGGATAGCTGACGCTTCACGCTCCCTGAAAACGTGCACCAACGGAGGCACTGAACACATGCGAAACCCTTGGTAGAGTTGGCAGTTCTTAGGCTTCTGCTATTGTGACAAACATAAGGGGCTCTACTGAGTGATTATTTTGACAAGCATACGAGAGGGGGCTCTACTGAGTGATGGATTGGATTGCCAAACAAGCACAGGAAATCTTGAGAGATTTATCTTATTTGTTTACGACCCAGCTTTTTGTTATTGGAAACAAGCCTTTATCACTCAGTTCAATTGTTGTACTGATTTTGTTAGCTCTGGCTGCATTCGTTGTTTCTGGCTTTATCAGTGAGTGGATTAAACGAGGGCTGTTGGCACGGATGGGAATGAGTCGGGGAAGCCGAGAAGCTGTTGCTGCATTCATTCACTATCTGTTAGCTGCCTTAGGCTTTGTAATTGTCCTCCAAAGTGCGGGTATCAACCTCAGTTCTCTGACTGTATTGGCTGGCGTCCTAGGCATTGGGTTGGGCTTCGGGCTACAGAATCTGGCGAGCAATTTTATCAGTGGACTGACGCTACTTGTTGAACAACCGATTAAAGTAGGAGACTTCATTGAAGTTGATAAATTATCAGGAACTGTAGAAAAAATTTCTATCCGCTCTACCATTGTCCGTACTATTGATGGCGTTTTCGTTATCGTTCCCAATATTCGTTTTGTTGAAAATAATATTATCAACTGGAGCTATCGAGACCCGAATTGCTGTATTCATATTCCAGTTGGGGTTGCCTATGGAACTGACCCTGTATTAGTTACAGAGTCACTTTTAGCCGCTGCCCGGATGGAATCTGGCGTCTTATATAATCCCTCTCCCAGAGTGTGGTTTAAAAGCTTCGGGGATAGTTCTTTAAATTTTGAACTATTAGTTTGGATTGATGAACCCGAAAATAGTGACCCAATTAAAAGTGCTTTGCACTTTCGAATTGAGCATGAATTCCGCCACCGGGATATCAAAGTTCCTTTCCCGCAGCGCGATGTGAATATCCGCTATTCAGAAGCATTAGGCGCTTGGTTGGACAAAGACAGCTCAAGTGAGGAAACCAATGGCAAAGTCCACTCGTACAAAACTACTCCATCAAAACCAAATAAACCAGCTCCAAAATCACTCAGTAATTGGACTCTCCGTGATTTGTTACGGCGGGTGACTTACTTTGAAAGTTGTACGGATTTAGAATTACGGAAATTAATTGAATACGGTTATCGACAACTGTTTCCGGCAGGGCAGATTGTTTGTCAAGAAAATGACCCTGGGGATTCTTTTTATATTATTCTGACTGGCTCTGTAGAAGTCTTTTCTCAACGGGCAGAGAAATATATTGCTACGCTCCACGCCGGGGAGTTTTTTGGGGAGATGTCTTTACTCTTGGGCACGCCTCGCTCGGCAACGGTTCGGACTTTGGAAGATTCGATTCTATTTGTTGTGAGCCATAATGATTTGCAGCAACTTTTGGTAGATCATCAGGAATTAGCTGATGAGATTGCTCAAAAATTATCTGAACGTCAACAAGCACTGCGGAACTTAGGATTACTCGATGAAGGAGCCTCAGAAGAGACTCCGTTTATTCGGATACGAAAACAGATTCAAACGCTTTTTGGCATTTAATGCCTCTTCTGACAAGCTCGATTCCCTAGCGCGATCGCTACACTTCACCCTCGCTCAAATTTACTCAAGTTATACCAGTTTCAAACAACAATGCAACACATTGGAGATCCCCCTAAATCCCCCTTTTTAAGGGGGACTTTGAACCGAATTATGTTTCCTCCTTTTTTAAGGGGGGCTAGGGGGAGTGGGATTTGTCGCAAACATTAATGAAATTGATATTACAGGGGAGCGATCGCCATTTTAGGCAACTCGTAATGGCGATTACTCTGCCATCAAACAGTTTTTATTAACACTTATTAAGTTGTTTTGTCTTTATATGTTGCATTTTGGACTTTATGATAATACTATAAGCAAAGAGCCAGTGCTTGGAATTGACGACCCCCGCACTGGCTCTAGCCCCAACCACTATTTAATTGGAGACTTAGTTAATGATGACAGATCGAACTAACGAGCCGCAGCAATACTGGTATGTTCAGGTACCGAAAAACAAATTCCCTAAAGCTAAGTTCTACTTGGGTCAGCAAGTTGGCTTACCTGGAGAAGACGATCTGGGTAATTCGTACTATGACATCGGTGAGATTATTGGCATGAAATATCTTGCCTATGAAGGTGAGTCCGCACAATGGCATTACTTGGTTCGCTACCTCAAGTGCGATTACAACCCGTCGCTAGTTGGGTCAGTCGATGCTCACTTTTGCGAGGAATCCCGCTTAGTTGATGACTATACAGCGATCGCGCTTTAGCGATTTCTGAGTCATAGGGTAAAGGGGAGATATGCCAACTCTTCCCTTTTCTTTTGTTGTTGCGATCACACTCCAATACTGCTCGGTTAAGAAAAATTGTAGGTTGGGTAGAGCCTAAGTGAAACCCAACAAACCCATTGCAAGAGTTGGGTTTCGTAGCCTCAACCCAACCTACACTAACTTCTATTTAAAGCTTATCCGATCAGTATTGGATCGCACTCTACTACTCCAACGTAAGACTAATTTCTGGTTCTTAAAAAGGTAAATATTGAACGCAATTGGCTAAATCTTCAGGGTCGCTGGCTTTAGCAATTATTTCCAAGTCTCGGATACAATCGCCAATGGTAGCCAGCCGTTGATGGGCATAGATGACACCAGCAAAACTTACCCCTTCAACCTGACGGTGGTTCGCTTCAACAAGAAAATCCTGGTCTTGTGTAAAGATAACGCGCTGAAGTTCCGTTGCACGGTCAAGTACAAGGGGGTCTGGTGTACCAGTTCGACCATCTTCTTGAACAGTTAAAACATCTACTCCTCGCTGGCGCAGCTTGTCTGTAATTCCCTTATGTACGTGTTCATCCATGTAAAGGGCGATCGTCAATTGATTAATCCCTTTGCACGAAGTTTTTTAGCTAGAGGAGATTCGCCAGTTTCCCTGCGTAACTTTTCGGCATATTGGAAGCGACGCTGTATATCTGCATCAAGTTCTTCTTTATAATCCCAGTAATAAGCTAATGCTGAATAAATTTGGCTCATTGTCAGATAGGGATGTTGGTGTTGGATTTCTTCAGGACTCCAATCATAGGCAAGATGAGCCTCGACTAATTCAACAACTTTCATCGTGGTTCCCATAATAGTTGGGACATTGTGATCGTCGAGTTCTACATATTTATGTTCTGTTTTGGTAAGTGTCATAGTTCTTAACTAATTAATGGCATTATTTTAGGCATCGCTCATTGGCAATTGCTCTCTTATTGGTCTTCAGAGTGCTGATAAGGGCGATCGCACTCGACCACTTCACCTCAAGAAGGCGATCGCATCTAACCACTCCAACCCCCTCAATTCAACTCCCTCACCACTTTTGCCACTGCTGCTGCCTGCTCAGGATACAGCCGTGCTAGCTGTCCGCATATGCTATAGGTAGCATCCAGGTAGTAGGCACAGGGAATTAATAAGCGTTTGAAGTTTGCCTTATCGCCTATCCTGACAAAGGCAGCAGCGACTTTAGGGAGATGCCATTCACGTTCAGTGAGAATTGTTTCCGCTGTCTTCAACGCCTGCTGACCAAGTCCCACCCTTACTTGCTCTTCAGCGATTTGTGCTAGCGTCTGCGACCGTTTCCATTCGTCCTCTATTTGCTTTGTCACTTCGAGGGCAGCGGCGAACTCTCTAGCCTCAATTTGAGCCTCAGCAATTGTCTGATGTGCATCTGTTCTTCTCTGTCGCCCCTTAATCTGTTGTGCTGTTTCCAAGGCACTAACAAAGTCCCTTATCTCAGCTTGTACTCGCACAATCGCCCATAACGCTTGAGACTGTCCTTGACCATCACTTTCGTCGATTTGTCTTGCAGCTACTAAGGCAGTGGCAAGAGTGGATTGGGCGGCTTCTCTATCTCCCTTTTGAGCTTGATCTGAGGCAATCTCTGCCAGCTTCCCCGATTTCTGTTCGTCATCATCAATCAGCAATGCCTTTTCCAGAGCGGTAGAAATGGTCTCTACCTGAGTCTGAGTTGAATTGTTCGCTGTCAGCACTTCTTGCTGCTGCGCTTTGTTGTCAATTCGTCGTGCTTTCTCTTGGGGGGTGGCGAAATCTTCTGCTTGCTCCTGAATCTTGGCAATCGTTTTTAGTGCTTCTGCCCGCTTCCTTTCCCAATCAAACTGTGGTTTTGTCTCTAGGACAGTGGCAAAAGTGGATTGGGCAGCCTCCTTATCTGCCGCTTGAGCTTGAGCTAAAGCGATTTCTGCTAGCGCCTCTCTCCGTTCTTGATATTGGTCAATCTCGTATGCTCTCTGGAGAGCGGTAGCAAAGCTAGATTGAGCAGCCTCCCTGTCTCCTATTTGAGCTTGAACTAGGGCAATCTTGCCTATCGCCTGTGCCTGTTGGCTTGCGCTGTTAATCAGCCCTGCTATCTCCCTAGCAGTATCGAAGTCTCCTACCTGAGCATAGGCTTCTGCGATTTCTTTTAGTGCTTCTGCCCTTTCCTCTTCATTGCCGATCTGCTGTATCGTCTCTAGTGCAGTGCTAAAGTCTTTTAGCTGAGCTTGTGATCGGGCAATTTTTCTTAGCACTCTTGCTCCTAGGTAGTCATTATCAAAATCTAGAATGATGTCTCTAGCGATAGTCAAGGTAGATTGAGCAGCTTTCGTGTATCCTGCCATTACCGTACATTTAGCAAGTCTCCATAAAACTTCTGCTTGTTGCAATTCGTCCTTAATCTGTAGCGCTATCAGGCAAGCCTTATTAAAGGTCGATTGTGCAGTCTCCGTGTTTCCGGTTTTTGCTTGAGCCTTAGCAATTGCCCCCAATGCACCTACCAGGGGGGATTTATATGCAATCTGTTCAGCTTTTTCTATGGCTGCAGGTAGGTCTCCTAGGTCAGCCTGAGCCTTGGCGATCACTCCTAATGCCCATGCCCGTTGCCATTCATCCTCAATTTGATCCACTATCTCTTGAGCAGTTGTCAAATCCCCTGAAGTTGCCACTGCCTCTGAAATCTCTATCAGTGCCCATGCTTGCTCCGATTTGTCCTGAATCTGATTTGTGACTTTCAAGGCAGTGGTAAAGTAACCATAGGCAGCGAGATATTGGGACAATATACGGTGAGCGTTATTATCTGAAAACTTTTGAGACAGAGCAATGCAAGCGTTCTCAGTGATATCAATTGCTTCCATGATTAGGTGAGCTTCATATTTACTTAGCCAGCCTGCTCGATGAGGTAACTCCTTCTCAAGCAAGCGCTCCAACGTCCTCTGGGCTTCCTCCAGTCTTTCCTCATCCTTCAACACCCACACTAAGAGCAAATACCACAAAACACAGAGTTCAGTATCATATAAGTCTGCCAATGCCAATGCTCGGTTTATACTGCCCGATCGCAGCGCATCCAGTGGTGATTCTTGCGAAGTTGTCTGCACCAAACGCCGTGCGTGTATCAGCAGAAACTCTGCCATTACACCTGCATTATCCATATCAGCAGCACTCAGCAGCGCTATTTGCACCGTTTTTAGGGATAAATCAGGCTCATCAGGCAAGTGTTCTCGCTGGGTAGCGGCAAAGTCTTGGTTACGAGCGATCGCATATAACTCCTCCCACCGCTTCACGTCCCGCAAGTGTTCTGCATAATGCTGCAAAGCATAACGGCTCTGGTATTTCTCCCACTTAGCACAGTAGTCAATTAAATCCTGCAAAGCATCCTCAGCATCGTCTCCCAACTGGGCGGCAAACGTCGTAGCTAGCAACGGGTGGGCAAAAGCGTAGAGCTTTCCCTCACTAATTCTCATCCAGCGCGTTACCTGCCAACTCTGATTTAACTGCCGTAAGTGGCGATCGCGCATTCCCGTTAGCGCTTTAACATCCTCTTTTTCAAGCGCTCCTTTCGCCACTGCCAATAGTGCAAAAAACTGCCACCGCTCATCCGGTAAGTCCAGTTCGTCTAGGCGCTTTAACTGCTGCTCTACATACCGCTCAAATCCCTTGGGTGTCTGCGCTAATACTTCCCGTACATCCTGCCCCTGCTTCGCTGCATGACTCAACTCATCAGTCAGATAGCGCAGGTAAAGTGGAAAGCCTTGGGTAATTTCATCGAGTTGGGCAACAAAGTGAGTATCTTCTGCAAATGCTGCTAACTCACCCTTACCAGTTTGTCGTAACCAATTTGCGATCGCTCCACGACACAGACGCTTAAGACGGATCGACTCTGCGCTGTCTATCCAATCGCGCAAGTACTCTGGCTTCTCCCCTTCCTCAGCTCTCCCTGAGGCAATGACAAACACGTTTTCAGGCAGGGGACTGGGAAAAGGGGGCGAGAAAGGACGTTCTGCTTCATCTAAGCCATCTAGGGTAATAACTAGAGGTTTGTCTTCTCGTGCGCCGTGTTCTCGTAGGATGCTATAAAGCCTCTCCCGTAGTTGATTTTCATCGTTAGGCGGCTGTTCGTAGGTGAGTTCGTAGTAAATATAAAGTTGCCGCAGCAGATTGCGATAAGCTCTAGCAACAGAGCAAGTGACATCATAGCGCTGGCTGAAAAAATGGTAGGCAATGAAACAGTCTTTGTCTCGCGATGCATTCACCCAGTTTGCTAGCAGCGCTGTCTTGCCAAAACCAGCACCAGCCTTAACGAGTTTTACACCGCTGGAGTTCTCACGCAAAAACTCGTCCAATTTTTGGAACTCTTCGGAGCGTCCCACGAACAACTGAGTAGATTCGTTGATGACTTGCTCAACCTTATCAACAACCTCCCACTCAGGCAGTCTTCTTCCTTCACCAAAGTTTGCCTCTAAGATGCTTTCAACTCTACGTGCTTTATCAATTTGGAGGTTGGCAACCTCTGTGAGAATATCCCGGTAATCCCAAATATCCTTGTCTTTATCGAAAGTAAACTTGTCTTGAATTATTTCCTTATAACCACTACCAGAATAAGAATCCTGCTTTTTTGTCAAGATATAGATAATTAACTGCTCATACTTTTCATAGAACTTATTCTCAACAAACTTACTCAAAGTGTGTTTCACTTTTTTTGTATCAGATGTTGATGTAACCTGAAAAGCAACTCTTGCTGTTTCATCTCCTAAATCAATACCAGGATAGTTACTATCTTCCGTGTAGTTCAGGTTCTTCAGGTCTTTATAGCCGTAAACTTCAGCAAAAAGAGGGACTAAGATAGTTTCAGCAACCTTATTAATGTCTGTTCTGCTCATTGCTGTAGCCCCCTCAATCTGGGCTACGAAACGTGACATTAATTCGTTAATCCTGTTTTGCGATCGCAAGAGATTCATTCGCTATCTTATTAGAAGCGCTGTATACATCTACTTCTAACTCACATTTCGAGGCGCTTGCTAGCTGGAAACTAGCTGGAGGATTTCACGGGCGGCGCGATCGCATACTCTAACGTCCTCCAATACATGCAAGATTCATGCCAAAAAGACAGCGAGGCGATTGCTTCTTCTCGTTCACGCTCACCCTTGATACCTAAGACAGTATTTACAAAAGCCGCCTCACCTACCCCATTGGAAGATAGCCGAACCCCAAGTTAACCCAGCACCAAAGCCAGCGGAAACAATAACATCACCCGATTGAATTTTGCCTTCCCGTACCGCTTCATCTAAAGCAAGGGGGATAGAAGCCGCAGAGGTGTTGCCATGCTTAGCAAGATTGCTCAGGACTTTCTCAGCCGGGATATTCAGGCGTTGGGCAACAGCGTCGAGAATGCGCTGATTTGCTTGGTGCAGCAGTAGCCAATCAACCTCGTCAGTGCTGAGATTTGCCCGGAATAGCGCTTTCTCAATTACTTCCGGTACCTTTTGAACAGCAAAACGATAAATCTCTTTGCCGTTCATTGTGATTGGCTGATAATTTCCTTGACCAACAGTAACTCCATTGACAATTTCTCTCGGTTGTGCATCGTAGGCTAGGTTCAGGGAGTGATTCAGGGTGCCATCACTACGGAGTTCAAAGCCCAAAAGGCGATCGCTCTGATTTGCCTGCATGACTACCGCCCCAGCACCATCTCCAAATAATATGCAGGTGCCTCGATCTGACCAATCCACCCAGCGTGAGAGAATATCCGCCCCAATCAGCAAGACATTCTTGTAAACGCCAGTGCGGATAAACTGCGCAGCCGTCACCATTCCAAAAACAAACCCCGAGCAAGCGGCTGTCATATCAAAAGCAACCGCTTGTGGTGCCCCTAGAAGGTGCTGAATTTTACAAGCCGTACCAAATAGGTCATCGGGTGTTGATGTTGCCAGGAGAATCAGATCCAAGTCTGTCGCCTCAATTCCTGCCATCGCGATCGCTTTTTGTGCTGCCGTTGTCGCGATCGTACTCAACTTCCCTTGAGCGTCTGCTATACGCCGTTGGCGAATTCCTGTTCGGGTCGAAATCCACTCATCAGATGTCTCAACCATTCGCTCTAGTTGATTGTTATCGAGAGTAACCTCTGGCGTCGCGGAACCACTTCCGGTAATGGCAATACCTGCCCCTAATTGATTCAACACTGTTCTCCATCTATTGCGGGAATATGCACCAAGCTTACGGCTAGATTCGGTAAACCGATAAGAAGTCAGCAACCAGAATCGAGAAATCTGTCACAAAACAACACTCTTAATGCCACTTCCTGACTCCTGACTTCTGACGTCTCACCCCTTACTCCTCACTACTCTGACTGCTAGCGGCTGATTGCTCATCACCTTGGAAATTCTTAGATTGAATCCGCTCCAGTACCTGATTATCAATTGCTTCTTTTGCCAAGCGAATCGAATTAAAAATCGACGGAGCTTGAGAGCTACCGTGACTAATAATACAGATTCCCGCGACACCTAGGAGCAATCCTCCCCCATGTTCGGCATGGTCAATGCGCTGCTTAATCCGATTCAGGTTGGATTTCAACAATGCTGTGCCCAGTTGACCCGCTAATCCTTGGGGAAGTTCCTCTCGAAGGATTTGCAGCACTATCTCGCCGACTGCTTCGGCAAACTTGAGCAACACATTGCCCACAAAGCCATCGCAGACAATCACATCAAAATTACCTGAAAGAACATCCCTGCCCTCAGCGTTACCAATGAAGGCAATTCTGGGATTCTCTTGCAGTAGCTGATGAGCGCGGATTGCTAAATCATTCCCCTTCGACTCTTCTTCACCAATATTCAGCAGTCCAACTTTGGGTTCCGATATCCCTAGTACGTACTGACTGTAGACTGAACCCATTACACCAAATTGCTCTAGATATTTGGGGCGACAATCAACATTCGCACCCACATCCAGGACAATTACAGGCTTTCCCGCCACCATCGTCGGAAATACCGCACCAATGGCGGGACGATCAATGCCTTTGAGACGCCCTAAGCGTAGTAAGGCGGCTGCCATTGCTGCCCCAGAGTGACCAGCAGAAACGACGGCGTCAGCCCGTTTCTGCTTAACTAAATCCATTGCCACGTTAATCGAAGCCTTTGGTTTCCGCTTCAAGCTCACCAAAGGCTCCTCATCCATACCAACCACGTCCTCAGCTGGAACAATTTCCATTCGGCACGAATGTGTATGTTGCTTGAGGGAGGATTCAATTGCGTGAGGATCTCCCACCAACAAAACCTCTACACCCAACTCCGCTTGTGCCCTAATAGCTCCAGCAACGATTTGGTCGGGAGCGTGATCCCCTCCCATAGCGTCCATTGCGATCCGTGCGCGAGTCGATGCCATTGCTCAAAGTGATAGAAACCTCCAAAATTTTACCAGAACCCCTCCACGCATCATTCAACAGGATGTAATCTACCTGACAGTCTATGAAACTCAGTGAAAGAACTTTTCAGTGTAGCCATCAACTCCTTAAAATGAAGCACCGTGGACGAGGGATCGGAATGTTACATCGATTTTGCGCTGGAATAGTGGCTTCTAGTTTAGTGGCTGTGGTGTTGAAGTTCATGGCAATGCAATCACCGACGCTGGAGACGGCTCAAGCAATGGCGTGGCAGGATACGCCATTGTTTACTCTGGTGACTAAGCCAGATCCAGGGGCTGAGGAGATTATGCGCCAATTTCTGAAAGACTGGAAGCCTAAAGGACCAGAGCCAGGCCAAGGCGTATGGATTCAGTCAGGGTTAACAAGACTAGCTGAGCATCAAGGTACAGTTCCCTTGCCAGCGGCTTCGTTAACAAAAATTGCGACAACTCTCGCCGCATTAGAGAAATGGGGACCCAATCATCAGTTTGAAACGCTGGTAAGTGCAACTGGACTGGTAAAGGATGGAGTATTACAAGGTGATTTAGTAATTACTGGTAGCGGTGATCCCTTGTTTATTTGGGAAGAAGCGATCGCTCTAGGTAATAGCCTGAATCAACTAGGTATCCGCCGCGTCACTGGGAGTTTAATCGTCAGCAGCAATTTCTACATGAACTATGAGGACAAACCAGCCATTGCTGGTCAATTTCTCCAACAAGCCTTCAACAGCAGCACTTGGACATCGGAAATCACCTGGGTGCACACCACTATGCCCAAAGGGACAGCCAAACCCCAAGTAGCGATCGCGGCAGGGGTGAAAGTGGCAACCATACCCCCTCCTAAAAAATTCCTGTTGTTGCGTCACCAGTCGCTGTCCTTGGCTCACATCCTCAAGGAGATGAACATCTACAGCAACAACGAGATGGCGGAGATATTGACAAAAGACCTTGGAGGTGCAAGTGATAGATCTCAACTGGCGGCAAAGTCCGCTAATATTCCCCCTGCCGAAGTTCAGCTAGTTAATGGCTCTGGGTTAGGTGTCGAGAATCAGCTGTCGGCTCGTGCCGCTTGCGCCATGCTAATCACGATTGACCAATATTTACAGCCCTACCAGCTCAGTCTTACAGACATATTCCCGGTTGCTGGGCAGGACAAGCTAGGAACGATGATTGGGCGACGAATGCCAGTTGGTAGTACTATCAAAACCGGGACTCTGCGGGACGTGAGTGCTCTAGCTGGGGTTCTACCAACACGCGATCGCGGTCAAGTTTGTTTTGCCATCATTAATCGAGGCAATGATGTCGATGGCTTCCGCATACAGCAAGACCAACTGCTACAACGCTTATCACAAAAATGGGGCACTGTAGTTACGAAAAACACCAGCACTAGTCAAGCCACTGCACTACTGGGTGATCCCAAGCGTAATGAAAAGATTTCTGGGATTCAGACTCCGCTATAACCTACATTGGGCACCTTCAACTGGCACAAGACGCTCGGAAAGCGCAGCGTGCCGCAGGCAAGACTCGAACAAAGCTAGCGCTAATGGTAATTGGTAATTGGTAATACATAGACTACGTAGAATACTCTTCCCATTCTCCATTCTCTATTTTCAAGTGGATTTGAAACCCTCTGGATTTCCAGTTCAATGTCTTGCTGCTAAGCGGGTAAGTCTTGCCCCACCTGCCACTCGTAAATCTTTGCTGTTTTGATTGACTCTGCGCCTAAGCCTATGAGTTGTTCGCGGATGAACGAAACTAAATCTTGCTGAGCCGGAACTTGAACCGACACTAGAGAGATGAGCAAACAGCTACCTTTAAAACCAATTGTTAGCTAAATCTTTTTTTTCTCACTTGAAGAAAATTCCAGTACAGGGCAATTATCTATAATTTCGGGAAAATTGATGAGGAACTCCACAGTACCCTTGTGGGTACTTATGTCTCGCTAAGCCATATTACCTAAAATTTTTTGCTCACAGCAAGCAAGATCTAGTCCGAAGGAGAGAATTTCACTAGAGGAAAATGGATTATAAAGTAACTCGTATCTCTTGCTACTTACATTTTTTGTGTTTAGCATAAACTTATGTAAACAAGTAGTTGTAGAAAACTTGAGATAGTTAATTTCGTCTCAATTAACCGTCAACGAAATTAATAGAGGAAAGAACTCTTATGTTAAATGAAGCCAAAAATCAGTCTCCTCACCATGTTGTAATTGTTGGAGGTGGATTTGGTGGGCTTTATGCAGCACAGGCACTTGCAAAGGCACCCGTAAAGGTCACGCTGATTGATAAACGAAACTTTCATTTATTTCAGCCCTTGCTTTACCAAGTTGCAACAGGTGGCTTATCCGCTGGTGATATTTCCTCACCCTTGCGAGCCGTGCTAAGTCGCAATAAAAATACAGAAGTACTGATGGGGGAAGTAACGGGTCTAGATCCCAAACAGCAAAAAGTTAAACTGCAAGACAAAGAACTAACCTATGACAGCCTCATTGTTGCCACTGGCGTTAGTCACCACTACTTCGGCAATGAGCAGTGGGCACCTAAAGCTCCGGGCTTGAAAACAGTGGAAGACGCTCTAGACATACGGCGTCGCATTTTTACAGCGTTTGAAGCCGCAGAAAAAGAAACTGACCCAGAAAAACGTCGTGCTTGGTTAACCTTTGTAATAGTGGGAGGTGGTCCCACTGGCGTTGAATTAGCGGGGGCAATGGCAGAACTCGCTTACAGCACCTTAAAGCAGGATTTCCGTAACATCGACACATCGGAAACAAAAATTTTGCTGCTGGAAGGCATGGATCGAGTGTTGCCACCTTACTCAGCTGAGTTGTCGGCAAAAGCCAAAGCCTCGCTAGAGCGTTTGGGTGTCACGGTACAGACTAACGCTTTGGTTACCAACATCGAAGACAATGTCGTTACCATCCGTCGAGGCGAACAGCTCGAACAAATTCCATCACAAAGTATCCTGTGGGCAGCTGGTATGAAAGCCTCCAAGATGGGACAGGTACTGGCAGAGTGCACGAGCGCACAATGCGATCGCGCAGGACGAGTGATTGTAAATCCAGATTTGAGTGTGGGAGACTATCCAAATATTTTTGTGATTGGTGACTTAGCGAATTTTCCTCACCAATACGAAGATGGCAAACCTCTGCCAGGAGTTGCCCCAGTTGCCATGCAAGAAGGGCAGTATGTTGCCCGTCTGATCAACAAGCAGCTTCAAGGAGAGACTCTACCAGCCTTCCGCTATACAGACTACGGCAGCTTAGCCGTGATTGGACGGAATGCGGCAGTCGTAGACTTAGGCTTCGTGAAGTTTTCCGGTTTCCTAGCTTGGCTCGCTTGGATTTTTGTTCATATCTTCTTTCTGATTGAGTTTGACAACAAGCTCATCGTAATGATTCAGTGGGCTTGGAACTATTTCACTCGCAAACGAGGGGCACGACTGATTACGAATCAAGCCGTATCGTCACCGATGGGTGTAGAAGATAAAAGTGATTATCGGACACCAGTTGAGGCGTAGTACACCGACAAAGAATTCAGAAGTTGCACAGAAAAAGGCAAAAGCAATTTGTTTCTTGCCTTTTTCTGTTGGCTTTTAACTTAAAAGAGGCTTAAACGGCTACCTGCTCTCCAACCCGGTGTGCCTTAATTAGATTGGTAACGCCAGTAATTGGTAGGGGTAAACCTGCAATCATCACCACAATATCTCCCCTAGCGACTAACCCATGCTCGACAGCAGCGCGTTCCGCTAAAATAATCATCGCGTCAGTATTATAAACTTCCTGAAGTTGTAAGGACTGAACGCCCCAATACAGCACTAACCGACGCTGGACAGCCTCTGATGGGGTGACGGCAATCACTGGAATTGACTGGCGATACTTGGAGAGAATCCGCGCCGTGAACCCGTGTTCTGTGAAGCAGATGATCGCCTTTGCCTTGATATTCTGCGCGAGTTGACATGCTGAATATCCTACAGAATTGGAAATGGTATGTTCCTGTAACCCATTGATGAAAGGCGGAGACGAAGTCAAACGTGCTTCCGTTGTTTCAGCAATGCGAGCCATTGTTTTCACCGCTTCCACAGGGTAGCGACCAACTGAAGTCTCTCCCGAAAGCATCACAGCATCTGTACCCTCCAAAATGGCATTGGCAACGTCGGAAACCTCCGCCCTGGTTGGGCGAGGGTTTTGGATCATCGACTCTAGCATTTGAGTAGCCGTGATCACTGGTTTCTGATGGCTGTGACAGGTATCAATCAGGGACTTTTGGATTGCCGGAACTTGTTCCAAGAGCATCTCAACTCCCAAGTCACCTCGTGCAACCATCAGCACGTCAGCAGCGGCAACAATTGGCTCCATTGCCGCTACCGCTTCGTGACGCTCCATCTTGGCAATGACGTGAGTTTCCTTCCCAGAACGTTGTACTATATCTCTGACTTTCTGGACATCTGAAGCCGCTCGCACAAAGGACAAGGCGACATAATCCACGTCTTGGCTTAACCCAAACTCTAAGTCCTCCATATCCTTATCTGTGAGCGCGGGAGCGGAAATGGAGGAGCGACTAAGGTTGATTCCCTTATGACTTTTCAACGGACCGCCGTAGATTACACTGCAGTGGATATCACTCTCACTGACTTGGTCTACCCGGAGTTTGAGTAAGCCATCATCGAGCAGGATGGGATCATCGGCTTTCACGTCTCCCGCAAGACCTTTGTAGGTTGAACTAAATCTCTCTGCTGTGCCAATCACGTCCTCCATCGTGATCACAGTCTTTTCTCCTGAGATCAGGACGACGCCCTCTTCCATCTTCCCGACTCGAATTTTGGGACCTTGTAAATCTTGAAGGATAGCAATCGGACGGTTTAGTTCTGCACAAACCTGGCGAACAGTACGAATATAGTTTAAATGGGTAGAGCGATCGCCATGAGAAAAGTTCAGCCTTGCCACATCCATGCCGGCTTCGACCATCGCTTTGATTGTCTCGTAGTCAGAACTGGCAGGTCCGAGAGTGCAAACGATCTTTGTTTTACGCATGAGAGCAATAACTCAACCAGTATTTCTTTACCAACAACTTTGCCTTCTTCGTTGATGTCGTAGATAAGATGTCGTAGATAATAGGTATCCAGTGCGAGTTCCAAGTGCGGTTTAATTCTTTTATATTATTTTCATTTAATAGTGCTATACATCATTCACGGCTAATTGCTAATTGCCTTTTCGCCATTAGCAATTAGCAAAAAAACAGAGTCAAGCTGTAACAGGAATTTAGGAAGTTGGTATTACTTATTTGTTTCGGATGAAGACGATAAATTTGTCCTGTTTGGCTGCGGCTTCATTTCGATCCCGTTCTTGCCTGTTTAACCATTGCAATTAGCGTGTAGTGAGCATCTTCTGCATCTTTAAGAACATGGTCAAACTGAATACGCAGGGGTAGCGAGGTACCATTAACTTGTGTCATAAGATTCATACCCTCGGCATCAATTGAAACCATTTGTGCCGCCTCGGTATCGGGAGAATTGCCAAATGAGCGGGCGTAAAGAGCCACTGCATCAGCATGGTCTTCATTCATGTGCTTACAGATGCGATCGCTCACTTCAGGAGAGAATTGTTCAGACATGGTTAGGCTAGTACTTCTTTCGATTTATCGTTTAACTGATTTATAAATTTAGCAACGACAGCAACAAATTCAGTAGTGGACTCATAGGGAAGAACATTACGACCAGGAATTTGGCAACCCTGAGCTTGAGGCAGATGCTGGATATATTTCGCTAATCGTTGCTCTGGTGTCTCCGATTGACCCGTTTGGCTAATACTTGTTGCTTGGTTCCCCACGACTACTAGAGTCGGTTGAGAAGTAGTGGTAAGAGCTTCCTCATAATTCTGTCGCCAGAACCCAGCAAGGAATGAAAACACCGCGTAACGACTGGCAGGATTGGCAGCACCGACGAGGAGAGTCTCTAACCATTGAGCATCTACTTCTGAGTCATCGGCAAATAGTTGGCGCTGTGAAAAGGATTGTAAAAATTGACGACGGCGGGCATACCGATAGAAAGCACTACCTACAGGAGAGTCTAATATATTCCAGGTAAGTTTTTGCTGCCAGGTAGGAATTTCCCTGGTCATCAAAGTCCAAGCGGGAGGACCAGCTAGAACCAGCCCTCGAATATAATTCGGCTCTGTCTGTCTTTGCATAAGGGCAAGTGCTACGGCTAACTCGGCACCTTGAGCCACCAAAACTACAGGTTGTTTGACTATTGTCTGCAAAAAGTATTGCAGCTGATCAGCCCAATCCGCAGGAGTATAGGCAATACGCGGCATCTCACTCTCGCCACATCCAAGCAAATCCGGGTTGTAAATTGGATTGTCACGATTAATTTGACACCACTGGTGACAAAAAGGATGCCAGAAGTAGCGCGATAACCCGACACCGATGGGATGCAGCAGCACGAGAGGACTACTTGGATCAATCACTGCATCGCTTTGAGCATAATGTTCATAGGCACAGGAGTAATTCCGCCAAGTATAAAACTCTGAAGTAGGGAAAGGTAGTGTCACATCTTATCAACACTTCGAAACTTGTATAAAAGTCTACACTTTTTTATCTTTAAAGAATTAATAAAGTTTGTTTGAGTTAATTGCTGATGCCACTTAATTGAAATAATATATACATAGGTAATACGAGTTATACACTTGTATTACCGAATGAAACCCTTACGTAATAACTTTGAGTTACATTGTGCTAAGTTTACGTACAAGCCTATCTCTCCCTGATTGTAGGGGATTGCATCTCATTTAAGGACAATTTCTGCTTCTGAAACCAAGTCTCTGGCTTATCCAAAGTTGGAGAGTAGTGGTGTTGCACTTGCCTAGGAGTGACCTAGAGTGTCTAGTTTTGAAGTTACGTCTTCAATTTTCCTAGGATTGTGCAACACCTAGGGAGCTGCTATAAAGTAATTTCCGTTGAAAGCGGCAACCCAAAACCTTTTACAAGTCCACTCTGGGGATGTCAAGAATCTCATTATTTTCTTAAGGTTCTTCGGCTATGCCCATGCCCCTATCTTCACTTCTGTTGGTTGTGAATGAACAGCAACAGAAGCCGTCGTATGATCACCGAAAATTGGCTTGTCGGTATTAAGAATCTCTAGGAGAATCTTGAAGCTTTCTGCATCGAGATCAATAGTGCGTTCTCTGTCCCCATCAAAATATGTAAACCAGAAGTGACCTTTGTTATCCTGCGGTCTCCATAAAGCTTGATAACTGGTAATACGTTTCATTTCCATTGGCTAGTTCCTTTCATACCTCTATAGTCTCTTCTGCTGATGTGTATACTTATGTTAAATTAACATAAGGAAATATCGTAATCTATTAAAGCTTTCCTAAAGATTCTTGGCGTTTCTGTAAAGATTACAAAGGTTAAATTAGCAAGTCACTTTGCTTGCCTGAGAAAGCGATACATAATTTGGAAACTATACGTTGCTTCTAGTCTGGATAGGAGTAAGGTGTTGCACTTTTAGAGAAAGTCCCGAGAGCCTTAGCTTTCGGAATTTTAGATTAATTCATCTTCAAAGAGTGTAACACCTAGACCATAACCTCCTAGTAATTTTCCTACTTAGGAAGGATATTTGATAGTCTGATTTAACTCAGAACTTTCTGAATTACCGGGACACAAAAGAAACTCTAATTCTCAATAGATGCTTCGGCTATGCCCATGCTCCTATCTTGATTTCTGTCGGTTGTGAATGAACAGCCACTGACGCTGTTGTATGATCTCCAAAAATCGGCTTGTCAGTGTTAAGAACCTCCAAGAGAATCCTGAAGCCTTCTGCTTCTAAATCAACAGTGCGTTCTCTCTCGCCATCATAATAGGTAAACCAAAAAAAGCCCTTGCCATCCTGGGGTTTCCACACAGCCTCAAATTTAGTAATCCGCTTCATTTGCTGTGACTTCGTCGCATCTACAGGGGGTATTGTTATCATTCTGGTACCCTTATGGTTTTCGCTGTTGATTGTGTAGTTGTATTAAGAAACTTGAAAAACCTTTGAAGAGTCATACTCATTACTCTTCTCCAATGCGAGCATTTTTAAGCTTCGCCTCAAGTCCTAAATCATGTTAACTCATTAGCTAATCAGACTAGGGGACGATGACAGCACCCTCTGAATATTATGCCCAATTTAAAAAGCTAGAGCTAGTAAATTCAGAGGCCATTTCGTGTACTTACTGGATTGGTATAGCCCAAGGTGCACTGTGCCTGTTACCGTAGAATACGGCTCAAAAAAGTACGCAGCCGATCGCTTTTCGGTGAGTCAATCACTTGTCGGGCTGGACCTTCTTCTGCCACAAGACCTTTATCCATAAATAACACTCGATGGGCAACTTCACGAGCAAACTGCATCTCGTGGGTTACCACTATCATCGTCATTCCTTCTTCTGCCAGTTGCTGCATAACCCGTAATACTTCTCCCACCAATTCTGGATCAAGGGCGCTAGTGGGTTCATCAAATAGCATAATCTGAGGATTCATGCACAAACTCCGGGCGATCGCGACTCGTTGTTTCTGTCCACCGGATAATTGTTCTGGATAAGTGTCTGCCTTCTCAGGCAAACCTACCTTCTCTAGATAAAATTGAGCCTGCTTTTGACTCTCCTGCCCAGAACGCTTAAGTACCTTACAGGGAGCTAGCATCAAGTTTTCCAGGACACTCAAATGGGGAAACAGATTAAACTGCTGAAACACCATGCCTACCTGTGCCCGCAGTCTCCGTAATTGGGTTTGGCTGAGATTGGGGGGCGACAAGTCTATTCCATTAACAACCAAACGCCCAGCATTAATTTTCTCTAAGCGGTTGAAGCAGCGCAACAGTGTACTCTTACCACAACCAGAAGAGCCGATCACGGCGACGACTTCTCCCCGATTAATAGAGCCGCTAATGCCTTGTAAAACCTTTAGAGAACCAAAGGTTTTCTCAATGTCCTCAAATACAATCGCCGGACTGGAATCTTCCATAGCTCAATCCAGTAGAGCTGAATGATTATGCAATGTTACTTGCCGTGCTAACACACGTTGCAAACAGCTTGTCAAACCGCGTACATAATTATAGCCTGGAAACCTTGCTATCTGGAAAGTTAAGCCCTATCGGTAGCGTTAGCGTAGAAGAGGGAATATAACACCTATGTATAGATTCATTCGGTCTCGTAGGCTGCGCCAAGGACTGATTCTTGGCTTAAGTTTTCTGCTAATTTTGTGCGTTTCTGTTTTCAGTGCTAGTCCCACCAAAGCCCAAAAAACGCTCAAAGTTGCTACCGAACCGGCTTTCCCGCCTATGGAGTCGCAGGCGAAAGGAGGCGAATTGGAAGGCTTTGATATTGACTTGATGAAGGCAATTGGCAAAGCTGGTGGTTTCGAGGTCAAATTTCAGAGTTTACCCTTTGACGGCATTATCCCCGCTTTGCAAGCTAAAACCGTGGATGCAGCGATTAGCTCTATGACGATCAATGCCGAGCGGAGCAAAACTATATCCTTCTCACGACCGTATTTCAAAGCTGGCTTGGCGATCGCTATCAAGGCAAATAACAAAGACGTTACTTCTCTAGATAGTCTCAAGAACAAGAACATAGCTGTGCAAATCGGTACCACTGGCGCAGCGGAGGCTAAGAAAATCCCTGGTGCGAAGATTCGTACTTTTGATTCAGCACCACTAGCGCTTCAAGAACTGCTCAATGGTAACGTAGATGCGGTCATCAACGATGCCCCAGTCACTCTCTACGCCATCAACAGCAATAACCTTAACGGACTCAAAATCGTTGAGCAGCTACTCACAGAAGAATACTATGGCATCGCCACTTCTAAAAATTCTCCTAATCTAGAAGCCATTAACAAAGGTCTAACAACTCTTCTGGGCAATGGCACCTACGAACAGATTTACCAGAAGTGGTTTAACACCAAACCTCCAAAACTGCCAGAAAGTATAAACTTTGGTAACTCAACCAACTCCCTGCCAGCCTCCAGTGTCATCTTGAATGCCCTACCCAACTTGTTGCAAGGAGCACTAGTCACACTTGAGCTGACAGCATTTTCCGTCTTCCTAGGAATGATTGCCGGTTCCCTGATTGGCATTGCCCGCCTCTCAACAGTGACGCCTCTACGTTGGGCAGCCAGGGCATATATCGACTTCTTCCGGGGAACACCGTTGCTAGTGCAGATTCTCATGATTTATTTTGGTTTACCTGCCCTGCTGCAAGGAGCTGGAATTAACTTTAGTTTGAACCCTTTGACAGCAGCCGTGACAGCGCTGAGCCTCAATAGCGCTGCCTATATTGCTGAGATTGTCCGAGCCGGTATCCAGTCCATTGAGACGGGACAATCAGAAGCCGCCCAATCCCTGGGTTTGGGGGCAGTGGAAACCATGCGATATGTGATATTTCCTCAAGCCTTGCGACGGATGCTGCCACCCTTGGGGAATGAGTTTATTAGTTTACTCAAGGACACTAGCTTAGTATCCGTAATTGGTTTTGAAGAGCTACTGCGCCGCGGTCAGTTAATTATGGCAGACAACTATCGCGTCTTTGCAATTTACCTAGCTGTTGCCATAATTTACCTAGCGCTGACTCTACTCTCTTCGCGGGGATTTAGTTTTCTGGAAGACTGGCTGAATCCCGTTAAACGCTCTAGCAAAGCGAATTCCCAAACACTAAGATAGTAAAAACATAAAAATCCAGTTGACGAGTTGTCAACTGGATTTTTCAATAGCAATTTAGGAAACTCAAAACTTACACAACTGGGGAGTAGGGAAGAGAAAGCTTCATTCCTTTATAGGGCGCGATGCCCCTGACACTATTTTGAAAGCCTATGCTTTATCTATGATTTCTTTTGTTTTGTCTTTGATATCTTCTCTAGCATGAATAGCAGCTGCCTCATCCTGCTTGGCTTGACCTTCTATTTTGTCTTTTGGGTCGCCAGTAAGTTCGCTTGCAGCTTCTTGGATTTTGCCTTCAATATTTTTAGCGATGGCTTCTGCCCGATCTTCAATACTCATGGGAAACTCCTGTAAACGACAAACACTCAAAAGTAATGTATAAAAAAGTAAGTGGGTCTAAAAAAAACAATAATTACCGCTGTTCAAACCTTGCTCTATCCCCACACCCACCTACTTTGGACTTGAGTAATGTTACGTTTAGCTCAACCCACTTACCTAATTGTTAGTATGAGAGCTTAATTAACTAAATTGCATCTCTCCTGAGTTAGATTTTCAGCAAAGTGCGAGGTATGAAAGGTAAAATTTTATACGTTCACTGATTAGAGATAATGTATAAGGTAAATTGAAATGTTCGGGTGTGTTAACGTAGGTGCGGCGGTCGTTTAGGCTCGTGTAACCCACTGTATGATAATTGCTCTTGTCAAGCAATTTTGAATTCTGAATTGGCTTGACCTCTCAACCAGCAATGAAACCATCCCAAGAAGCGCTGGTTTGTTGAGGACTTAACCCTAATCGT
>DATNPH010000140.1:0-8115 GCA_036703315.1 Coleofasciculaceae cyanobacterium | reverse complement strand
TCCGATGCACTATCTACTGGGGACGGTGGAACTGCCGATTGCCAGCCGAATTCTAGAAGCAACCCAGGAAAAACCGTACCTGGGTCTTCGTCTCGATCTCGACCCTACCCTAGTTGGCTCAGTCATGGTTGAGGCAGGCTATCCCTCAGCACAACGGGGTGCCAGTGTAAAAGCGATCGATGTTAGTCCATTGGATGCAGACCTGTTGGATGGTGTGGTACGGCTTGTCAGGTTAATAAATTCCCCTGCTGAAGCACATGTGCTCGCACCCCTGATTAAGCGGGAAATCATTTACCGACTCCTGATGGGAGAGCAAGGTGGAAGGCTGCGTCAGATTGCTGTTCTGGGTGGCTACACGCACCACATCGCTCTTGCCGTCGATCGCCTTCGTAAAGACTTTAACCAGCCACTTCGGATTGAAAGCATCGCACGAGAGCTTGGCATGAGTGTCTCGGGCTTTCACCATCACTTCAAGTCTGTCACTGCAATGAGTCCCTTGCAGTTCCAGAAGCAACTGCGGCTCCAAGAGGCTCGCCGTCTGATGCTGGGACAAAACCTTGATGCGACCAGTGCTGCTTACCATGTGGGTTATGACGATGCCTCGCACTTCAACCGGGAGTACAAGCGGCTCTTTGGTGCACCACCGATGCGCGATGTGGAGCGGCTGCGAGAAGCGGCTCTTGAGACGGCTAGTTCAATATGATCTCCTCAAGATGGCCTAATCTTGCCAGAAATCGCTAAAACATTGTGGAGACAGCTCTGTGTAGCACACCATATGCTGAATGTTTTTGTGTCCTAGATAGTGCTGAATAGATCGTGTATCGTGCCCATCATTGTTTGGAGCTCGGTTTACATCGAGAAGGTAGTTCAACAATTGAAGCAAGAGGGGCAGTTTCCGGGGAATGAAGAGTTGAAGCACATCTGGCCCACTCGCCATGCTCACATCAATGTCTATGGGCGCTATCACTTCAACCGAGAGCAGCTTGGGAAGAAACAGCAACTCCAAGAGGTACGTCAGTCTGGGTTTCAGCCTTAACGCTCAAAATTTTTCTGTTGCTAAAACTAAGCAATAGAGGAAAGGATAAAGTCTCAAAGAGAAAAAATGTTAGCGAAGCGGGACGAAGTCCGGCATGTACCGATAAATTTTTACTTCATCCTTAAAGATCTGTCGCTGCGTCCGCTATGCTCCTAGCCCAGCATGCCGTACAAACGCTAACATCCTTTATACTTCAGACTTCTTTAGTAAAATCTCTTTCCAGCTCAACGGAAATCGCCACCACTGAGTTCGGTTCTACTACCCCAGAGTGATGAATAAAGCTAGTACTCTCTTAAATAGAAGAACATATATATTTGCAGGTACTGCGCTTACTGTGCATGGGGATGAATTGTGGTGCAAAAGTGGTTGTTACCAAGCTTAAGTGAAATTTTAGCCCAAAGTGAAAAGATTGGGCTGGATGACAAGGTTGTGCCTCCGGCTGGACAAGCATCAGTGACACAGAAGGGTTACGAAGGTGCTACCAATGGCAGGGCAAAAAGCTGTGCATCGGCGCAGCATAGTGCGGCAGCAACAAAAGCACAACGGGAGTGGAAAAGCGCGATCGCGACGTTAGAACAGTTACTCTTACGAGCGATTACTACTTCCCATTCAGGCAAAGATAATGGTGACCAATCCTCCGTCAAAGGACTGGTCTTAGCTGGCCCTGCCCCAGTTTTGAGTCATCCAGATCTGCTTGCCCATTTCCAGACAGGGATTTTTACTGATGAGGCTTTTAATGCCCTAGCTTGGATGCCGTTTCTGCTGCCTGCCACTAAAGATGAGCAGACTCAAGAAATTGCTAATAGCCCCTATAGTCTACCCTTGCTTCCTGGTGACCCCTTAGCAGAGGAACAGTTTTGTTTAGTTTTTACCAGTAACTTTGGTTTAGTGATAGTTTCTGGAAAAGACGAAACTGGCATCTCAGCCTTCCGGTTTTCCTTTGACCCGAAGGACATCCAACAAGCGTGGGAATTGCTGCGCCCTCGGATCTTATTAACTAATCCCCACCAGCTGGCACAGTTGGAAGCTTTAGTTCAAAAGTTTTCGCCGAAGGCACCTGATTACCAAATCGTGATGCACTTTGGTCGTCAACTGCTCAAGAATCTACCAGAACCCCCTCAAGTAGAGACTATCCAAACAATACCAGTCAGCTCTACACGTTCAATTACTCAAGCCCCAAAACATCAACCTCAGGGCGATACTTTCAAAGCAGGTCGTCGCTGGGAGCGGTTAGTGAAAAATGAGGAGCGTAGCAGTAGTAAAATTTCTCATGCTTCGGAAGCCACACCTGACATTGAACTGCTGCGAGCATTGACTCATGAAATTCGGACACCCCTAACAACTATTCGTACCTTAACTAAGCTGTTGCTGAAGCGTCGCGACCTAGCGCCAGAAGTGATTAGGCGTCTGGAAATCATTGACCATGAATGTACAGAGCAAATTAACCGTATGGAGCTAATTTTCCGGGCAGTGGAATTAGAAACCACGGCGGCTAAGCAAGCACCCGTTAACTTAACCTCCATGCCACTGGATCAGATCTTCCAGCAAAGTATCCCCTGCTGGCAAAAGCAAGCCGCAAGGCGTAACTTAACCCTAGATGTCGTTCTGCCTCAAAAACTGCCAACAGTTGTGAGCAATCCTGCCATGCTAGATCAGGTGTTGACAGGCTTGATGGAGAATTTTACGCGATCGCTTCCGGCGGGTAGTCACATTCAGGTGCAGGTCACACCAACTGGAGACCAGCTGAAGTTACAATTCCAGTCTCAGCCTGATCCCCACAAAACGGGTAACTCACCTGACTCAGCCAACTCAACTTGTTCGACTTTGAAGTCGATTGGTCAGTTGTTAATGTTCCAGCCGGAAACAGGTAGTCTCAGTTTAAATCTCAACGTGACAAAACATCTGTTCCAAGCGTTGGGAGGAAAACTAATTGTGCGACAGCGACCCCAAGAGGGTGAAGTGATGACTATCTTTCTTCCCTTAGAAGTCACTAGCACCGATATGAGTAGTCAAAAGGAAATTTTTTCAAAGAATTAGCTATCAGCCGTCTAGTCGAGGCAGAGATGGAGCAATGGTGCGATTAAAGCTGTGGCAGTGGGTCGTGTTGGCACTCCCGATCGCGACAATCGTCAGTTTCTTGCTGATATCCGCAGGGAGGCAAATCCACGAGTGGGGCATTAATTGGATTTGGGGCGTGTTCACCCTCCTATTAGTTGGCTGGCGTTGGTTGCTGGTTAAATGGACTCGACCTGTGGTAGATCAGCTAGAAGCCGCAATCGCGGAGGTCAACAAAGAACTAGAATCGGCTTCAGACCAGACAACGGTGCAACCAACCGGAAACGACCCCGCCAGTAAAGCAGAAGCCGCACTCCAACAAATCCTGGAAGTGGCACACAGCGATCCACCAGCCTGGATAGATTTGCAAACTTTCTGGAAACGATGTCAGGAAGTTGTCGTCGCGATCGCCTATGTCTACCATCCTGAAGAGAAGTATCCCCTACTAAATATCTACGTTCCCCAAGCTTACGGGTTGATCCGGGGAACGATGGATGACCTAGATCGGTGGATGCACCAACTTTCCCCTGCCCTCAATCAAGTCACGGTTGGGCAAGCCTACGAGGCATACGAAGTCTACCGTAAGCTGGAGCCATCTGCTCGTAAACTCTGGCAAGCCTGGAACTGGGCCCAGTGGATCTTGAACCCAGTAGCGGCAGCCGCAAGAGTAGCTAGTCAACGTTCCAGTAACCAGGCAACTCAGCAACTGCTGGTGAATTTGGGTCAGTCGCTGCGGGAAGCGGCACTGCGAAACTTATGTCGGCAGGCGATCGCCCTGTACGGCGGCAGCACCCTGCCAGCCTCAAAATCCTCCATTTCCACACCGACGCTACCCAAGGCAAAGACTCAAACACTCCGAGACATCCTAGTTCAAGCAGAACCTGCCGAAGAAGTTGAGCAAAAACCCGTCAATATTCTGCTGGCGGGGCGAACCGGGTCCGGAAAAAGCAGCTTGATTAACACGTTGTTTCAGGCAGATAAGGCAGCCGTTGATGTGTTGCCCAGTACTGATCGCATTCAGAATTACCACTGGCAAAGCGAAACTGGAGAAACTTTGACGCTTTGGGATACTCCGGGTTACGAACAAGTCAACCGTGCAGATTTTCGAGAACTCGTGCTTGACTATGCTACAAACGCAGACCTGCTGCTGTTAGTCACCCCTGCCCTCGATCCTGCTTTGCAAATGGATGTGGACTTTCTCAAAGACATGAAGGAGGAAGTTGAAGACTTGCCTGCGATCGCGATCGTCACTCAGGTGGATCGACTACGTCCCATCCGCGAGTGGCAACCCCCCTACGACTGGGAATGGGGCGATCGCCCAAAGGAAAAAGCTATTCGAGAAGCCACCGAGTATCGTGCTGAGCGTCTGGACGACTTTTGCGATTTTGTTCTACCCATCGTGACAGGTGAGATCAAAACGGGTCGAGCGGCTTGGGGAGTGGACGCGCTATCGTTGGCACTGGTGGATGCGATCGACCCTGTAAAGCAACTTCGTCTTGCCCGCTTTTTGCGTAACCTGGAAGCCCGCACCGTCGCTGCCGCCAAAATCATCGACCACTACACCTTCCAGATGGCGACCACACAGGGACTAACTGCACTGCTCAAAAGTCCTGTCCTCCAGTTCATTGCTACATTGACAACCGGAAAGCCAACCCTGGCTTATCTGTTGGCAGAGCAAATTCCCGTAGAACAGTTGCCTGTCGTCATTGGCAAACTCCAAATGGCTTACGACCTATTCTCGCTCTTGGGTTCGGGCGACTCCAAAAGCGTCAACTTTGACCTGCTATCCCTTTGGCCGCTGCTGCTGGAAAACCCCTCCTCACCTGATCGCAATGCCTGGGCATTTGGTCACACGCTAGTGGAGTACTGGACTAAAAATCTGACCGTTGAACAACTACGGGAGCGGTTCGAATATTATCTGAAGCAGATTTGAGTCGTGCGTTACTATCTGTTCCAGTCTGCTCCTTGCATGAAGGTTAGATCATTATCTTCCCCTGTAACTGCTCAGGGGTTACTTGTCCAGCTGTGCTTAGCTCATCACTCACTCTATTTACCTTTTTCATATTAATACAGTATTCTGAGTGACTTAACGTAGTTTATGAGAGAACTACTTAAAAATCCAGCATTCGCCTACTTGACCCACTATCCTGATTATCGGAAATACAAGCCAGCCTATATGGTTAAGTTTAGATTAAAAATAGGTTAAATAAGGGATAAATTGAGTACAAGCAAAGAGAGTTGGGGATAGCTAGCCATAAACGATTGACTAGCGTAGCTGTGTTTATGACAAGCTGACTAGCCGACACAGGGCTGTTGTTCAGGTTCTACTAGGAGTGCGGACTATGGGTTCCATGTTTATCAATTCAAATGATTGGGTGAGTCTGATCTTTCGGCTCACCTTGGCACTACTGGTTGGTTGCCTGATTGGATTAAATCGTCAGCAGGGGGGTAGACCCGCAGGAATTAGAACCTTCATGTTGGTAAGCCTGGGAGCCGCTATGTTTGTGATGATTCCGTTGCAGGCTGAGGGAGATAGCCCTTATGCAGCTACCAATGCATTGAGCCGTACCGTCCAGGGTGTTGCTACCGGCGTCGGATTTATAGGAGCCGGGATGATTTTGCAACAATCCCATCGAGAACTTGGCAGGTTAGAAGTGAAAGGGTTAACTACTGCTGCCACAATCTGGGTAGCGGCAGGATTAGGAGCTGCAATTGGCTGTGGTCTATGGCAAATGAGCCTTATTGGGGCGATTTTGACGCTGGTGATACTTAGTGGAGTTAAGAAAATACAAAAGTCATCCTTAATCCGTTTCAGACATTCCCAGAGAGGGAAAAGCGGAAAGTCGCACGCGAAGGAGAGCGAAGATTCGCAGACGAAAGAGTAAGCGTTACGCCTCTAGTTTGTACTGCGAGAGCAGAGTCGGGAAGGCAGGTGAGGAGGGATTGGTGGTTTGATACTGGTAAAAAGTGCAAGCTATATGCGCTTTAGCTTAATAGCTAATCTACTGTCGTCAAAATTGAACTCAGATTCTTGGCAGGAGGTAATAATGAGTGATCGTGACGAATTTCTTTATCCTCGCAGTCGCTACTACGGTCAGGTTAAGCCAGAGAACCTAGTATTTAATGCCAACTTACAGGAATTTGCGCAACGAGTAAGCATCATCTGCAACTTAGAAACCAATGGCAAACTTCCCCCTGAAGAGGCTTACAACCAAATTAAAGCTCTCTGGAAACAGCTTAAGCGTTCTAAAAAGCAATTAGGAATTGGAGAAAAACCACCTAGTGAGGGGGAAGAGCTTTAATCAGCCGCTTTTTACTGATTTTAGATAGATACTAAGGATCGTTAGCGTTATCCTATGATGCTGTAGCCTTATCACTCCTGTCTCATTTCCCAGATTGGCGTAAGCTTGGGATAGATGATACTTAGTAAGCGATCGCCTAGGTCAGTCTACCGTTATGCTTACAACAGAGTGGCCGCACTCATAGTTAGGAAGTACCAAAATCCAGCAGCCGTCCTATGAGCTACTGCATTAATCCTAGATGTCCGAAGCCCGCTGACCCACTAAACACTCACAACCTCATCTGCTGCCACTGTGGCTCTCAATTGCTGCTACAGGAGCGGTATCGGGTGAAGCAACTGTTAGGGGAAGGGGATTTTGCTAAAACCTATGAAGTGGATTATCAAGGAACATCGAAAATTTTAAAGGTGCTCCTGCTCAATGACAATAAAGCTTTAGCACTATTTCAGCAGGAAGCACAAGTTTTGAGTCAACTGTGTCATCCTGGTATTCCTAGAGTCGAGTCGGACGGCTACTTTACCTTCTTCCCAAAAGACAGAAACCAACTGCTGCACTGCCTGGTGATTGAGAAAATACAGGGGATCAATTTAGAAGAATGGCAGCAGGAAAATGAATCTATTTCGCAAGCACAGGCTCTGATCTGGCTTAAACAGCTAGTAGAAATTTTGCATCAAGTCCACCAGCAACTGTATTTCCACCGGGACATCAAGCCATCCAATATCATGCTTGCCAAGGATGGGCAGCTAGTATTGATTAATTTTGGCAGTGTTAGGGAAGTTAGTCATACTTACCTTGTGAAAGTTACGAGTGAACGTGATGTCAATCGCTTTATTTCTCCCGGCTATACTCCGATTGAGCAAGCTCATGGCAAAGCTGTACCGCAATCAGATTTCTTTTCCTTGGGACGTACCTTCGTCTCTTTGTTAACTGGTAAATCTCCCAATAACTTTCCCGAAGACCCGCGCAACGGACAGTTGCTTTGGCAGCACAGAGCACCACAGGTTTCTAAAGCCGTAACAGATTTAATTGATGATTTGATGGCTCCGCTGCCTGAGAATCGACCACATAATGCCCAAATGATTTTGCAGCGAATAGCAGCAATTGACCATACCTGGCAACCTCCTCAGTCATCAACCCAGAAGTCGGAGTTTGCTAACTCTTTGGTGGGTTTGCGACTGGAAGCTTTGATGCGTCAACACCGTTCATCAGGCTCTGGTTTCAAAAGAGTGTTCTCCAAACTTGCTCAATTTAAAAACCCCATCCTTATCGCTAGTATCTTCTTTTCTCTAGGACTAGCAGGAACTCAGATTTATGGAAACTTGGGTTCTCTTCTTAACCAGCCATTTTCAGTATTCCTCAATAATCAGTCGTCGCCTCTCAAAAAATAAAAGCCACATACATCCTTTACGTCTTTGGTATTTAGAGACAAGACGTTGTCGCGATTGAGATTAGCAGCAATCGCTTCCATAATCTTTTTAGGGGTAGCTAGCTTCAGGCTGCCCATTAACTTGATGAAGCCATCAACCAATTCTCTTTTTTTCCAAAATCCCTCAAATAAAAAAGCGCCCCCCAGAGGAGAGCGCTTTTTTACTCAGTTAAAGCTAATGATTAACCGTTGATAACAGGAGCAGTTAGAGCCACAGGAGTCGCTTCACCAGCCGCCAAATCGAGGGGGAAGTTGTGAGCATTACGCTCGTGCATCACTTCAAATCCCAAGTTGGCGCG
>DATNPH010000246.1:0-29072 GCA_036703315.1 Coleofasciculaceae cyanobacterium | reverse complement strand
AAAAACTGCCTTGGCATTAAGAGCTAATGCCAGTGTTGGTATAGCTTTAGTTGGATTGGCATGAACAATCAACAACTGGCTACCTGCCTGGGCATAGCGCTTTTTGAGTGACTCCAAACAGCCGATCATGTAAGTCACTCTTGCGGGTGCCACGTCGTCCCGTTCCAGAATATTGGGGTCAAGGCAGAAGACTCCTACCACTTTTGGGCTTTGTTGTCGAGCTGCGGAAAGTCCAATATTATCTGAGATGCGTAAATCGCGGCGATGCCAAAACAAAATTAAATCAGACATTCAATCAAGACTTTGGATAGGTTGCTTCTTCTGTCAGCTTAGATGCTACCGCCGTTTTGTGAGGAGACCTTGACACAGAGGCATTTTATGGATTTGCCAAATCCTTATCCGCTAAATCCATCAGTTGCTTGTCTAGCTTGATGATATAGTCTCTGCCGTAGGAGCCATTCTCTAAACCTGCGATTAGATGTTCGGGAAGGTCTTGTGTAATTTCCTCGCTACACGACGCAGCCGCTAACGCGATCGCTGCTACAGTATCCACATCTCCAGTAAAGGCGATGCAATCTTTAAGCAATTCGCTCAGAGAATCATTTCGCATCACCGCAGTAATAGCTGCCCTGACACTCATCCAGCCTTGTGAGTTCACCTTTCCTTGCCACGGCTGCGACCATTCGCCGGATACATGAGCATCTAGAAACTGCCCCAAGTTCTTCTTGAGTCCCAACTGGTAAATAAAGTAATGGGACATCAACGCAGCCGCCCTAGCCGCATTAATTCCATCCGGCGTGTTGTGGGTAATCGCTGCTTGGATAGTTGCTGCCTCAATTACTTTCTCAATAGTAGGGAAAACGCCAATGGGAGCAGCACGCATTGCTGCCCCACTTTTGTCGCTAGTCCAGGTAATTCCCTCTAAAAACTCACGTCCATCCCGAACTTTTAGCAAATACTCGTAGGAACGGCTGGAATAGCCTTCTCGTTGATCTCGTTTGAAGGCGGCAACAAACTGACTGGCTAAAACTTCCGGTGTCCACGGTTTTTGCTCGACAAGGATTTGGGCGATCGCTAAACTCATCTGTGTGTCATCTGTGTAGCAACCTGGTTTGATCTGATGCCGGGGATGCTGCACATATCTACTCAAATTGTTGTCACGCTCAACGATATCTGCACTAACGTATTCAAAGCCCGCACCATAGGCATCTCCTACCCCTAACTCAAGCAACATACTCTTGATTGACCTATTACAAAACGTTTTGAGTTTTGAGGGTTAAGTTTTGAGTAGTGAAAACTGCAATTTATAACTGCTGAATTATCGGTTCTACGGCAATGTGTGCTCATTTCAGAAAGGGACGCGCTAAAAAGAAGCTGGAAATGGATTTAGCATCTATTGGTTCCCCATCCTGAATGGCTTGTTCCAACTGCTGCGGCGTCATCAAAATAGGTTCTAGATCTTCATCAGCATCTTGGCTAGGGGGTGCCTCTAGCTTTTCCAAATCCTGCGCGAGAAAGGCGTAGATAAATTCATCAGAATAACCAGGAGCGATCGCAAATTCACCCAACTGTTGCCATTTGTGGGCGCGGTAGCCGGTTTCTTCTTCAAGTTCTCGCTTAATTGTGTCAGCCGGGTCTTCGTGACGTTCTACAGTTCCAGCCGGAAACTCCAAAAGACGCCCTTGAATGGTGAAACGATATTGCCGCACTAACACCAGCTTACCGTCTGAGGTCACGGGTACGGCAAGGGCACCGCCTGGGTGACGAATACATTCCCAGTCTCCCTCTGATTTGTTGGGCAGACGTAGGGAGTTGACTTCAAAATTAAACTTGCGACCTTGGTAAACCAAACGTTGTTTTAGCAGTTGTGGGGGTTCTTGACCTGTCGCCATGAGAGTTAGAAGGTTAAAGGTTGAAAGTTGAAAAGTTCAAAGAGTGAAAAGCTTATGCCTGAACTTTTACAGTCGGCGGACTCCTGAACAGTCTACCGTTTGTACAAGTTGTGCGATCGCTTTTCCGGAAACTGGCTCAACCCAATTAGGCGCAATTTCCGCCAAAGGCACTAAGACAAATGCTCTCTCTCTCATCCGAGGATGGGGCACTTGAAGATTTGGCATGTCTAGAATTAAGTCATCAAAGAGTAATAAATCTAGGTCAAGCGTTCTTGGTCTATTGCGTTCCTGGCGGATACGACCCAATTGCGCTTCAACTTTCAGTAATGTTTCTAAAAGTTCCTGTGGCGTCATTTGAACGTCCAGTAAGGCACAGCCATTTAGATAATCAGGTTGCGGTGGTCCCACCGGCTTGGTTTGGTACCAACTAGATTGAGCCTGGATTGTAATACCTGGAGTATCAGCTAGGATTTTCAACGCGTTTGTCACAATAGTCACGGAGTCGCCTAGATTGCTACCAAGGGCAATGGCACTTCGCACCTCCTTGGCTAATCCAGTTTGGGCAAACTCTACGTCTGTGTTTTTTACAGATGATTGCATGTTAGGTAGAGGCTTTAGAAATTAGCGTCTTTCACACTAGACAGCCACACCAATATCCCCACTTACACCAAAGCTTAAGTGGGGAAACCGCTAATTTTTGGTCAAATGCTCAGGCTGTTAGGTGTCTTAATCTCCTTTGCCCAAAACTTGCGCTTTAAGAGTGTCAATTTCCTTATATAGTTCTTGTCGGTTGGCAGCGCGGAGTAAATAGCGGTAGACAAACCAACCTGTGTAGCCTAGACCAATTAGCTCCAAGGTCGGTGCTACTAACGGAATATCATCAATGGCATCCACCAAAGCCAGTGTTAGTCTGACTGTTACCAGAAGTAGGACAATCAGACCAATAGTTCCTAGGGGTCCCTTATTTTCTTCAAAAAAGCGGGTAACATAACCTGGCAGCGCTTGTATAAACTCAGCGACTTTTGCACCATACTCTTTCCATTGAGCATTAGAGGATGACGCGGATGATGCCGGAGGAAGCAAGGGTTGATCCTCAGTGGTGGTAATCTGTACTGCTTCAGTCTTGTCAACTTCAGCCGTTGTATATTCGAGAGAATCGGGGCTTACAGTCTCAGGATTCATATCACTTTTTGGTAATGACAACTTAAAACTCTTTTCTGAGTAATGTCCCTAGTAACAGCAGAAGATTAGCAGTATTGCGTAAAGGTTCTGTTAAATTTGAGACGTAATGAACACTCAAGAGCAGAGTTATCTGATCCTTAGTTTGATTCTCTCAGAGAAAAACGCCATATCTCTAAAGATCTATCTTCCTGATTTGAGGGCTTTAGCTAGTGCTGTTGGGCAGAAATAACTTAATAGTTGGGAAGAGGTGACAGGTAAGAAGCGAGAGGGGTTTTCAGAACCGATGGAAAATTTGCGTCACGCTGCACTAGAGAAAACCTTGGCTCATTGGCTGTTTGTTGTACCTAGGGCTTCTGTGTATTCTTTTGCGTTTAGCCCAGATGGTCAAACTTTAATTTGTGCTGGTGCAGACAGGATGATTTTGGTGTGGGAGTTTCACACTGTTTTACTACAGCGTTACCTTAGGGGCCATTCTGACTGGGTGTATTCGGTTGCCATTAGCCCAGATGGACAGACGGTCGTTAGTGGCAGTTTGGACAAGACCATTAAGGTATGGAATTTGAGCAGTGGTAAAGTAATTCGTACTCTAGTTGGGCATTTAGATACGGTTTGTTCTGTTGTTATTAGCCCCGATGGGCAGAGAATAGTTAGTGGTAGCAAAGACACCACAGTTAAAGTGTGGGACTTGAAAACTGGACAGGAACTTCGTAGTCTCACTAATCATTCAGATTGGATTTATTCAGTTGCGATTAGCCCGGATGGGCAGACAATTGTCAGTGGCTGCGCTGATGGCACTATTCAAGTAGGGGAGAGAAGCAAGCTCACTGGTCATTCAGCTAGCGTAACGTCTGTTGCAATTAGCCCGGATGGGCAGAGAGTAATCAGTGGCAGTATTGACGGAACGATAAAGGTGTGGGGCTTGGAGACGGGTCAAGAAATTCGCACAATCACAGGTCATCAGGGCGGTGTGACATCTGTTGCGATAAGTCCAAATGGGCAGACAGTAGTCAGTGGTGGTAATGACAAATTGGTCAAGGCATGGGATTTAAAGACTGGCAACAAAATTCGCTGTTTCACGGGTCATATAGAAGCCGTTTTATCAGTCACTATTGACCCAACAGGGAAAGCGATCGCTAGTGGGTGCCGTAATGATGCCATTAGAATTTGGGCAATGCCATAGGTAACTTGACCGCTTAGTATAGCTATGCACGAATACAAGAATATGTCAATTCTTGGCGAAGGGAAGATTGTACTGGCAAATTAATGTAAGTAGGGCAAACTTTACCTATCCTACTGCTGTACAAGCCGGAGGTCGGTCTTTACAGGAGCGAACCTTAGCCAGAATTAACCAACAGCATCAGAGAATCTGCCGCTACTTGAACCTGCAACTAGTAGGTTCGTAAGAGTGACTATTTCTTTCCGAATTTTTATCAAGCAAACAAAAAGTTATGGGTGCGAAAAATTTTTCGCTGGATAGATAGGTTCACAATCCAGGTAAGAGCCTATCTAAAAAGTGCTTCAATAGCTTCAAAAACTAATCTAAATTCCTACCACAACACTCCATCAATGCCATGCTGGGAAAAACACTGAGTGGTCGCTATAAAATCGTCAAATACCTTGGAGGAGGAGGGTTTGGGCAGACTTACTTTGCAGAAGACCTACAATTACCCGGTAATCCGTTGTGTGTTGTCAAGCAGCTCAAACCTAAGGCTACTGATGCATTTACCTTGCAGACAGCAGGACGTTTATTTGATAGAGAAGCTCAAGTTCTGTACACCTTGGGCAACCACGATCAAATTCCTCGACTTTTGGCTCATTTTGAGGAGGAGCAAGAGTTTTATCTAGTTCAGGAATTCATTGACGGTAATGATTTGAAGGAGGAATTACCCTTTGGTAAACGATTGAGTGAAACCCAGGTTATTGCTCTTGTGCAGGACATCTTAAAAATCTTAGAGTTTGTCCATCAGCAAAACGTTATCCACCGGGATATCAAGCCTTCAAATTTAATCCGGCGAAAGCAGGATAGCAAAATCGTCCTAATTGACTTTGGAGCGGTTAAACAAGTCAGTACTCAAACAGCTAACTCCGAGGGACATACAACGTTGACAGTTGCCATTGGCTCACCGGGTTACATGCCAAATGAACAACTGGCTGGTCAACCCCAATTTTGTAGCGATATTTATGCTGTAGGAATGATTGGTATCCAAGCCCTCACAGGCTGGCCTCCTCAGCAAGTGCCAAAAGACCCCAGAACCAGCGAAATCCTTTTGCGGGACAAGTTGCTTGGCAACACACTGCACGAACAGGTGCAAACTAGCCCTGAGCTAGCAGAGCTTTTAGAAAAGATGGTGCGCTATGACTATCGTCAGCGTTACCAGACGGCGGCAGAGGCATTGCAGGCACTTGAACAACTACCCAATTCTAAGTTGTCTCCATCAATAGCTCCTGCCTTTGAAGATACTCTCCCAATGGCAGTTAGCCCATCTCAATCAACCATAACTTGGCCTCCACCACCTCCAGCGTCTTCTCCGGTACCCATGTTGGACAACCCAGTTGCACCGACAGTACTGCCTGTAGAGCCGACTCAAGCTCTACCATCTCAGCAGACGGCTCCAGTTTCCCCTAGCAAAGAACCTGAGGTAAAGGAACAAACGATCACGCCCTCTATTTCCTCCCCCCGAAATCAATCTCCTCGGCTAATAAAAATTGGAGCGGGTATTGCAACGGCTCTAGCTTTAACAGTTGGTATCTATCACTTTCATGAAGTAAGCCGATCAACAACAGAAAGTCAATGGGCACAAAAGATTTCGCTTTCTCAGACTCTAAGCGGAAATTCAAATTCTGTGAATCCTGTTGCTATTAGTCAAGATGGGAAAACTCTCGCTTCTGGAGGTGAGGAGGGGGCAATCCAACTTTGGGATTTAGGAACGGGAAAACTGAGAAGTACTCTCAAAGGGCATAGTGCGATCGCTTATTCCCTTGCTATGAGTCGAGATAGCCAAATTCTCGCTAGTGGCAGTGCCGACGAAACTATCAAAATTTGGAATCTAAACACTGGACAACAAATCCGCACGCTTTCTAGGCGTTTAAAAGGAATTAGCTCTCTTGCCATTAGTCCAGATGGTCAGACTTTGGTTAGTGGCGATCGCGTGGGTACTATGGCGATTTGGAATTTGAACACTGGGGAACTCATCAACGTTTTTGAAGGGCATAAAATCTTGGTGACTTCCCTTGCCATCAGCCCAAATGGTCAGACCCTTGTCAGCAGCAGCCAAGACAATACAATTAAGCTGTGGGATTTGAAATCAGGGGCATTAATTCGCACGCTTACAGCCAGCGATTCTCGCCACTTTTTCGCTGTAGCCATTAGCCCAAATGGACAGACGATTGCCAGTGGTGCAGGGGATGGAGGAATCAGGTTGTGGGATTTAGGGACTGGAAAACTCCTCCAAACCCTCACAGGAGGTTCAGATCCGATTTATTCGGTCACCTTTAGACCTGCAAAGGGAGAAACTCTCATTAGTGGTGGAAAGAACGGGGCAATCCGGCTATGGGATTTACGGACTGAGAAACTGATGCGTACCCTCACTGGGCATTCAGGCGCTGTTCAGTCTCTTGCCCTCAGCCAGGACGGGCAGACGCTTGTTGCTAGTAGTTCAGACAAAACCATCAGAATTTGGCGATCACCATAGAACAAAACCTGATCAAAGCTACCGTGTTCTACTACGCGATGATTGCTGCGCTTCGCCCTGCTTTGCTAGCACCAACCGCCGTGAAGCGAAGCTATCCCGGAGGGAAAGGCATTGCCTAAGTCGATGTATTTGAGAATTGCCAAGCCTAAACTAATAGGAATGGTTTATAAAAAAAAGTAACTAGCCTTAATTTAATTCCGAAGAAAGATAAGAAACATTTAGTTTCTTCCGGTCAGTCAAATCTCTGTAATCCTTAGACTCCAATAGTTAAAGCCACCTTAACAATTGTTTATAAATATCTACTTTGATCACTCACTACAATCTGCCACTGCATCAACGTCATGCTAGGAAAAGTTCTCAGTGAGCGCTACCGAATTGTTAATCACTTGGGAGGCGGAGGATTTGGTCAGACTTACCTTGCCGAAGACCTACAATTACCTGCCAACCCCCTGTGCGTCGTCAAGCAACTCAAGCCCAAGTCCACTAATCCGGATACCTTGCAGACAGCAAGAGTCTTGTTTGAGAGGGAAGTAGAAGCCTTATACAAGTTGGGGAATCATAATCAAGTTCCGCAGCTCATCGCTGATTTTGAGGAAGATGAACAATTTTATCTAGTCCAAGAATTTATTGAGGGGGCTGAACTCAAGCAAGAACTACCTGTCGGTCAGTCGTTGAGCGAAACCCAAGTTATTGCCCTATTGCAGGAAATCTTAGAAATATTAGAGTTTGTTCATGACCAAGGTGTCATCCACCGGGATATCAAACCCTCAAATTTAATCCGACGCAAACAAGACGGTAAAATCGTTCTGATTGACTTTGGGGCAGTCAAACAAGTCAGTACCTACATTACTGATGCACAAACGCAGACAACTTTGACCGTCGCTATTGGTTCCCCAGGTTTTATGCCGAATGAACAACTCAGCGGCAAACCTCGATTTTGTAGTGATATTTATGCGGTAGGAATGTTGGGTATCCAAGCGCTTACAGGGATACCTGCTAGTCAGCTGCCAGAAGACCCTAGAACTAGTGAAATCATTTGGCGGGTAAGGGAAGCGCTGCCGATAGAAGTTCATGTGGAGGTGAGCCAGCAGCTAGCGGATGTGTTAGACACAATGGTGCGCTACGACTACCGACAACGTTACCAGACAGCGGCAGAGGCACTTCAGGCGATCGCTTCACTAAGCAATCCTCTTTTGTCAAAACAGCCAGATTCTTCTAGCAAATGTACGCTAACGCGAGTACCTGCCTCAACACACACAGCACTTACCGCTACACTACCGCCTCAATCCTTGCCTTCTAGGCAGCAGATAACTTTTGATTTTCCTGATACTTCATCACTATCTCAAGGAGTTTTAGAAGAGGACAAGGTTAGTGTTGCTACGTCCCCAACCAAATTTTATAAGCTGAAGGGATTTGGCATGGGTATTGTCACAGCTGTGGCTCTGACAGCTGGAATTTCCCACTTTCCAGATATCAACTTTCTGAGTGCTAACAGCCTCATGGTTGGCTCAAAAAATAGTTCTTTGGTCAATACCCTCACTGGGCATTCAAAGCAAGTTTATGCGATCGCCATCAGCCCAAACGGTCAGACTCTCGTCAGTGGTAGTGTTGACAACACCATCAAATTATGGGAGATGCCCAATGGGAAAGCACTACGCACACTCACTGGACATTCCCAAAAGATTAGGTCTGTTGCCATCAGTCCTGATGGAGAAAAGATAGCCAGTGGCAGTTGGGACAAAACTATCAAACTCTGGAATCTGTCCACAGGACAAGTGGTGCATACCCTGAAAGGGCATTCAGATGGAATTTTGTCCGTCGCTTTTAGTCCTGATGGGCAGATACTCGCCAGTAGTAGTGCAGACAAGACCGTTAAACTTTGGGATCTACGCACTGGGAAACTGCTAAGAACTCTTCCGGGGCATTCAAGCTGGGTTTATTCTGTCGCTATTAGTCCCGATGGACAAACTCTTGCCGCTGGCAGTGATGATAGAACCATCAAGCTGTGGCATCTCCCTACAGGCAACCTAATTACTACCCTTTCTGACCCTTCAGGCAATGTTGTTCGTTCGGTCGCCTTTAGCCCGGATGGGAAAACCTTTGTCAGTGGTAGTTTCAATACGATTAATTTGTGGAACTTGGGGAATCTCTTGACTGCCTGTACGGATTCACATAAATGCCTTGCAAGGCAAACTCTTTCTGGTGATTTAGGCATTGTTGAATCCGTCGCCATTAGCCCCGATGGTCAGACTCTCGCTAGTGGGAGTAAGGACAAGACAATCAAGCTTTGGCATCTACAGACAGGGAAACTGAAAAATACAATATCCCAGCTTTCCGATAAAGTTGATTCTCTCGCTTTCAGTCCCGATGGTAAAACCCTTGTCACTGGTGGTAGTGAGGATGGGGCAATTGAGATTTGGCGATCGCCTTAAAACCCAAAGCAGCACTAATTACAAACTAACTCCGGCTCAAGATACTCACCTCACTAAGCCATAAAGATATATCCATAAATACATTCTCACCTATCTTCCTGTTACTTACGGCTCAATAAGCACGATCGCTATTAGCCTTCCGGCAAACGGCTAACAAATTGTGCCAGCGTTTCTACTGCCAGCTCCACCTCTACCAAATCTTATAAGAGATAAAATAAAATTTTTAGCTGTTCAAAGACCAGGGTTCAAGTCATTATCCCAAGATATCACCCCCAAACAATTAGCAGAATTAGTTGGCTTAATAATCAATATGAAATTAATTCAACAAGATGCACCTACCTGCGCTTTATCTAACCAAGACATCCTCATGAAGCGAGACAAGGAGTTGTATAGGGTTTTGAGTATCTTAAAAAAACTCGATCAACTCATCAGCTAATAGCCATGTCTCATCACCCCATTTACTTAGACAGCCACGCGACAACACCCCTGGATAAACGGGTGCTAGAGGCGATGTTGCCCTACTTCACCGAACATTTTGGTAATCCAGCCAGCATTAGCCATGTTTACGGATGGGAGGCAGAAGCAGCGGTTAAACAAGCGCGGCAGATACTAGCAGACGCCATCTACGCGACGCCGGAAGAGATTGTCTTTACTAGCGGCGCAACAGAAGCAAACAATTTGGCAATTAAAGGGGTAGCTGAGGCTTATTTCAGCAAAGGACGACACATCATCACGGTACAAACCGAACACAATGCTGTTCTCGACCCCTGCCAGTACTTAAAGACGCTAGGGTTTGAAGTAACCTTCCTGCCAGTACAAAAGGATGGACTGATAGACTTAGCTCAATTGGATCAAGCAATTCGTCCCGATACGATTTTGATGTCGGTGATGGCGGCAAATAACGAAATTGGGGTGTTACAGCCTTTGGCAGAAATTGGGAAGATTTGCCGCCAGCATGAGGTACTATTTCATACGGATGCTGCCCAAGCCATTGGTAAAATTCCTCTGGATGTGCAGGCAATGAAAATTGACCTGATGTCCCTAACGGCTCACAAAGTCTATGGTCCGAAGGGAATCGGAGCGCTCTACGTAAGACGGCGTAATCCTAGAGTTCAACTATCACCTCAGCTTCATGGAGGAGGTCATGAACGGGGCATGCGCTCTGGTACACTCTATACGCCTCAGATTGTTGGGTTTGCTAAGGCAGTAGAACTGGGGTTAGAAGAGCAGGCAACGGAGTCAGACTGCCTTACCCAGTTGCGGCAACGTCTGTGGCAGCAATTGAGCCAAGCGGGAGGAATTCATCTCAATGGTCATCCCACTCAACGACTGTCCGGAAACCTCAACATTAGTGTGGAAGGTGTTGATGGTTCGGCGCTATTGTTAGGATTACAGCCTGTGGTAGCTGTTTCTTCGGGTGCAGCTTGCTCATCTGTTAAGACGGCTCCTTCTCATGTACTTATGGCACTAGGGCATTCTGAAGAGCTGGCTTATTCCTCAATAAGGTTTGGAATTGGGCGATTTAACACGGCAACGGAGGTTGATCAGGTAGCTCAACACGCAATCACTACGATTGAGTCTCTCCGCCAAGCTAATCCCCTTAGCTATAAGAGTGCTCGGATGTAGTAGATTAGAGTTGAGGAGCAAGTCAGTTGTCGTGAAAGCGAGATAATGCGAGTAGAGGGCTGTGCCGAAGAGAGCAACTACCTACCCGAATTGAGTGGCATCTGACTAGCCGTGCGGTATAATACAGCATCATAGGAGCAGTTGCGAATAGAGGTTCCATTGGGTTCCACCCGTGTAAACTAGCTATAAATGCTGCGCGTAACTGATTCGCTCTTCGAGACTTTCTACTCACACGTTAACAATCTCCAATCTTTACCCTTTGTGGAGGGGTTATAGCGTCGGCTATAAATTGAATTGGGGAATAGTTAACTTATCAAGAGTGACAGTTGTTTTAAGTCACTCCAAGGTTAACAAAAGTTCTCTTTTTTTCTAGGTGAAGCTAGGGTTTTTACTTAAACAGTTATCTTGGGTAGCCACAGTGAGAGGGACAAAAAGCCTCAGTGCCTAAGCTTGCTGCCAATCTTTGAGGAAATTGAATGCCAAAGCAAATTATTATTGCAGAGCAACATCGGCTTTCTGCCGTCTTTTGGGAAGATCAAATTCAAGAACTCGTTGTCGCTACTGGTAGCCACCAGGTTAGTGATATTTATCTCGGTATTGTTGAAAATGTATTACCTGGGATAGATGCCGCTTTTGTCAATATTGGAGACTCCGAGCGGAATGGTTTTATTCATGTCACTGACTTAGGACCCTTACGGCTAAAACGGAGTTCTGGTGCAATTACCGAACTACTGGCACCACAGCAAAAAGTCTTGGTGCAAGTGATGAAAGAGCCGACGGGCAATAAGGGTCCTCGACTTACCGGTAACATCAGTTTGCCGGGTCGTTACTTGGTATTGATGCCTTACGGACGAGGTGTTAATTTATCGCGGCGGATTAAGAGCGACAGCGAGCGCAATCGTCTTAGAGCGCTAGCTATTCTAATCAAACCGGCTGGTATGGGATTGCTGGTTCGAACAGAAGCAGAGGGCAAAGCAGAAGAAGCCATCATTGAAGATTTAGAGGTGCTGCAAAAGCAGTGGGAAGCTATCCAACAGGAAGCGAATTCCACTAGGGCACCAGCGCTCCTCAACCGCGATGATGATTTTATTCAGCGCGTCCTGCGAGACATGTATACGGCGGATGTGAATCGGATTGTGGTAGATTCCCACACGGGAGTCAAGCGGGTCAAGCAGCAGTTAGTGAACTGGAATGGCGGTCGGTTACCCGAAGGTGTATTGATTGACCATCACCGCGATCGTATTCCAATTCTTGATTACTTCCGTGTCAATGCTGCCATTCGAGAAGCACTCAAACCCAGAGTAGATCTGCCCTCTGGCGGCTACATCATTATTGAGCCGACAGAAGCCCTAACGGTAATTGATGTTAACTCGGGTTCCTTTACGCGATCGGCTACAGCACGGGAAACAGTTCTGTGGACAAACTGTGAAGCCGCTACAGAAATCGCCCGTCAGCTGCGCCTGCGTAACTTGGCAGGTGTAATCATTGTTGACTTTATTGACATGGATGCGCGGCGCGACCAGTTGCAGGTACTGGAACACTTCAACAAAGCATTGAAAGGGGACAAAGCTAGACCGCAGATTGCTCAGCTTTCAGAACTCGGTTTAGTGGAACTGACCCGCAAGCGCCAAGGACAAAATATTTATGAGTTATTTGGTCAACCCTGCCCTACGTGCGGTGGTTTGGGACATCTGGTGCGTCTGCCTGGGGAGCCTGATCGCCCTCTCAAGGAGATAGGAGAACCAGCTGTCGCCGTTGCCTTAAGAGAACCGCGAACACCAGATTTTCCTGAATCATTAGATATCCCTGTTGCCGATGACGAGGATCTCGACTTCGTAAGTCATCCTAGCTATCAGGAGCGGGGTCCGATAAACAGTAACAATCGCAGACGCCGCCGCCGTCGTCTTGATGAGCCAGTGGCAAAGGAGGAAGTGCTTTCCAAGGCTAACCATCGTCCCACTCCTATCATTCAGCTAAAGTCGGAACAAGGAGCAGAAGCTGATAGCGCTCGTCTCAGTGAAGTAGAACAAAGTTCGCCATTCTCTGTTAACGTGACGCGAAGCGATAGCGAGGACCGACCGTCAGGGGGACGAGATAGTGCACAATCGGCTCCGTTAGTATTAGCGCAGCGAGGTGTTCAGCGCGGTGGTAGCCCCGCAGAGGAGCTAGGAGTAACGGAACGAGTGGCAAAACTCCAACCAATTAAGGCTCCCAAAGAGATAGAACCGCCAGAAGTAATTTCTATCGAGATGACACCAGAAGAACAGGATGTTTATGCTTTGATGGGAATTTCTCCTATAGTTCGGTTAAACCGAGAGGTCAAAAATCCCAAATCAGTCATTCTCTCTGTAGTACTTCCTGGAGAATCACACCAAACAGAAACCTCATATGAGACAGCTATAGAATCGTCTCCGAATACACCAAGCCCCTCTCTTGTCTTAGATGAAGAGGAGGTATCAGAAGAGGAACCAATAAACTTGCCTGCTGAGGCATTGGCTACAGATGCAGTTGAGATATCAGAGACAGTATTGCTAACTCCGTCTGCTGAGGTATCTGCTATGGAAATACCGACTGACTCAACACCGACTAGTGAATCAGACAGCAGCACCTCTGTCATCCGTCGCCGTCGCCGCCGCTCATCGGCATTGGACAGTGAATGAAGATTCGACGATCAGCTAAGAGTTAAAATTTCATCAAACGTTTCTCATTTTTCAAGTTGATAGGGAGCCAAGGTTATGCCGGTAGAGGAAAAAAAAGATACCCCTGGCGTTACCCTGCACCCAAAACCTCAGTGGCAATTTAACGTTTGTGAACTGCCAAATTTATCGGGTACACAAAGGTTAGTTGCCGGTGTAGACGAAGTGGGCAGGGGTGCTTTGTTTGGACCAGTAGTGGCGGCAGCCGTGATTTTACCAGCATCTGCTCTGCCACAACTTGCCCTTGCCGGTGTTAAAGATAGCAAACAGGTATCTTGTCTGCGACGCATAAAGCTGGCTCAGGAAATTCAACGGTTGGCACTAGATTGGCGAATTGGCTATGCAACTAGCTTCGAAATCGACCAAATAAATATTTTGCAGGCGTCTTTGTTAGCAATGAAACGGGCTGTTCTTAAGTTGAAAGTCCAACCTGATATTTGTTTAGTTGATGGTAAACAATCTCTGCCCAACTTATCTGTACTCCAACAAACTATGGTTAAAGGGGATGAGCGATCGCTAGAAATTGCTGCTGCTAGTATTGTTGCTAAAGTGTGGCGCGATGAGTTAATAGTGCGTTTTGCCACGAAGTATCCAGAGTATGATTTAGTTGCAAATAAGGGTTATGGTACACAGGGACATCGAATAGCACTCCAACAAAATGGTCCTTCTCGTCTGCACCGCAGGTCTTTTAGCCCCTGTCAGGTTATACAACAAATAAACGTGTCAGTTAGACCTTCATGAACGCGAGTACACCACGAACAAAGAAAATTTCTCTTCCCCACTCGCCACTCGCTATATTCAGGTTAGATGTCCTTGAACTAGGCTTACGCTGATGCTACTTTTATCACTAATGCGTTGCTAACCTACACAAGGAAGATGAAAAGCTCTCTTCCCCCACGCCCGATTTTCACATTAAAGTCAAAAGTACAACTGACGCCATGCAGGTGAACGGATGCACTCCTAAAAATTCTTAGACTATCGGATTATCAACGGGTGATAGCTGCTGTGTTTGAGTGTGAATTTTTGTTTTTGTGTCTTGACTCGCCCATTGACGATAATCCAATAACAGCTGGTGCATCAATTTCTGCTTAATTCTCACCAAAACGCTTTTGAGCAAACTATTACCAGTAGCTTCTAAAATTGGCTTGGGAGTGAGGGAAAAAGGAAGGGGTATATCGACGTTAACTTTTAAATCCGCTCTTCCTTCGAGTTTTGTAACTCCATTGGTTTGACAGGAATAAAGCTTCCCTTTCAAGTCAAGGGCGAAACGTTGATTAATATACTCAAGACCTCGCATTTCACAGCCTATAGATTTTAGATGAACTGTGCCGTCAGAGTCTGTCCAAACTTTTAGGTCTACTCTCGGTTCAAATTTCAACGACAGGAACTCCAAAGGACGCATTTTCAGACGAAAACAATCTTGACTTAGTTGTTCCATCCGATTGTGATCGGCGATCGCATGGACAAGGCGCTGAGGCTGACGCAAATAGTGCTGAATTGGGACGGGCTGTTCCGGCACAGTAATTTCAACAGACTGGGATGCAACAAACTGGCTGTTCATAATTAGGGAAGCGGTAAGCTTGTAGGCTTCTTATGAGATTTTACTTGATTTACTTTACATTTTTTTAATAATTAGAAATTTATTTCTAATTTTGCTCATACTGTCTGGTGATTTAAATCAGACCGCAGCAGCCACTTAATCGTTATACAATCGTAAAAATTCGTACATTAACGACTCATCTTTCTTAAGTAATCTCTGAGGAAGCTGGGTATAACTCTAAGAGCTTATTTCCTAGGACGGAGAAGCTGTTGACGATAGAAGAGGCAGAGGTAGAGAAATCTTAAAGAGGAGAAGATTTTGCCTGTTCAAGAATCCTACAAAAAAGTTCACAGAAATCTTTGTAACTATCAATGTTTTGGTAGAAAAATATATCGCTCTCTCAGTCTGGTTCTCACCGTTTGATATCGTATTACGCAGAACGGTTAAAAAGATATTCACTGAGGTTAAGTGTACTTTTTATGTCAATCTCCATTGCTTATCTAGGACCAGCAGGTACTTACACAGAAGCGGCTGCCCTAGCTTATGCTCGCACTCTTGAAAGAGAAACGGGTGGAGAATCTTTGTTATGTCCTTATCCCAGCATCGCCCAAACTGTAAAGGCGCTGGCAAACAGACAAGCTGATTTAGCCGTTGTTCCGGTGGAAAATTCGATTGAAGGCAGTGTTGTTATCACACTAGATATGCTGTGGCAACTTGATATACTGCAAATTCAACAGGCTCTGGTGTTGCCAATAAGACATGCTCTGCTATCACGAGCATCAACCCTAGAGGCAATTCAAACGGTTCATTCACATCCGCAAGCTCTGGCGCAATGTCAGGAGTGGCTGGAGAAGTTTCTACCATCAGCACAACTAGTGCCGGGAAATTCGACGACGGAGGCACTACAGTATCTGGATGAAGACTATACGGCAGGGGTGATCACCTCTCAACGGGCAGCACAGCTTTACAATCTGCCAGTACTAGCCTCTGCCATCAATGACTTTCCCGACAACTCTACGCGGTTTTGGGTTTTAGGCAAGCAACCTTCCCCTGGCGGCAGTCACACTTCCTTGGCTTTTAGCTTGCCGGCCAATGTGCCTGGAGTCCTTGTCAAGCCACTCCAAGTGTTTGCCAGCAAAGGGATTAACATGAGTCGCATTGAGTCTCGCCCCACGAAGCGATCGCTGGGTGAGTATCTTTTCTTTATTGATATCGAAGCCAATGCTTCTCAAGATTCTGTTCAAACGGCTCTTTCAGAATTAGCCTCTTACACAGAAATTCTCAAAATATTTGGTAGCTACAATGTCTTATCAGTTGACTCCCATAGTGTCATTGAAAGTTAAAATGTGCGAGCAACGCTTACTTCTTTTAACTTGGGAATAAAAGCTTTTAGAGACGCGACTAATCGCGTCTCTGTTTTCTTGATTGAGTCTTATTCAGGAAAAAATATATTTGCACAAAACTACTGCATCAGTACCTTATTACTTCAAGGCATCCTTGAGAGCTGTACGTGCTGCCAAATGATTGCGGGTTGAGGTAAGAATTTCGGATTCGCGCTTCAGACGTGTTGCTGTATTCTGCATCTCTAAAAGCGTTTGCTGTTCTGAGGCTACACCGTAGAGATTGCTGGCAACCCAGTAAGATAATTCAATTGGTAGATCAGGCAAGTCTTCTGGTAATTCGATTTTCTGATCGGTCAACTTGGCAGAGAGATGTACGACATCTCGCAGTAGTTGTTCGACTTCCGTAGCCAATGTTCTTAGGTCTTTTTCTGGTGGCTGATCTTCAATCCATTCCACCAGTCCAATACGGTAGGGCTTTTCGCGGACATACTCTAAAACGCGAAACCGCTGCTGCCCAAGGGTTAATACTTTCATCCGGTCATCCGGTAGACGCTGGAAGTGGATGATTTCAGCACAACAACCAACAGCAGCCGGTTGCCCTTGAACTGGGTCCCACATCAACACCCCAAATCGGCGATCGCTATCCAAAATCGTGTTCATCATGATTCGGTAGCGAAATTCAAAAATGTGTAGGGGAAGAGGACGCCCTGGAAACAGAACCACTTCAGGCAGTGGAAATAAAGGGAGTTCTCTAACAGCTATTGAGGAAGAGGATGCCATTGTGCCTTGGTTAAAAGGGTAACTGCGCTTCTTTACTTACTTTAACGGATTTCTTCTGGGACAAGAACCAGAAAAACCCGTTAAAGCGTCACTTAGATGGCAAAACCTCTGAAAAAACTTGTTGGAGTTAAAGGTTAGAGCTTGACTTCAATATCCACACCAGCAGGTAAATCTAGTTTCATCAGGGCGTCGATGGTTTTAGAAGAAGGCTGGTAAATGTCGATAATGCGTCGGTGAGTCCGTGTTTCAAAGTGTTCCCGTGAATCTTTATCAACGTGGGGCGATCGCAAAACACAGTAGATCCGACGCCGTGTTGGTAAGGGAATAGGACCAATCGCTGTGGCATTTGTCCGGTTAGCTGTATCTACAATCTTCTCGCAAGAGGTGTCAAGCAGCCGCCGATCAAATGCTTTCAGACGAATGCGAATTTTTTGTTGCTGAATGGTTGCCATTTTTTTAGTTGTCTAGGTTCTGAATAGTCTGAATAGAAAGTTGTGTAGGGACAGTGGCTTGTACCCTAATTTTTGTGCCCAATGCTAGGTATCGCTTCTTGAGTTTTGAGTTGAAAACTGACGTGAAAGATTACACGTCACACAACTTTGTGCTCATCCTTGTTGTTCTAATCAAGCTCAGAGAAATAAGGAGCAGAAAAGCCTTTACTTCTCTGCTCCTGCTCAAGCTACAACAGTGCGTTACTTGAGGATTTTTGAAACGACACCCGCACCAATGGTTCGACCACCTTCACGAATAGCGAAGCGCATTCCTTGTTCAATGGCAATGGGGTTAATTAGCTCCACTGTCATTTTGATGCGATCTCCGGGCATCACCATTTCTGGTTGGCTACCATCGTCAGCCGTAAAGGCATTGATGGTACCGGTAACGTCGGTGGTACGCACGTAGAACTGAGGGCGGTAGCCAGAGAAGAAGGGAGTATGCCGCCCGCCTTCTGCGGGCTTCAGGACGTACACTTCAGACTCAAACTGAGTATGAGGGGTAATTGAACCCGGCTTGGCAAGTACCATTCCTCGCTCAATATCCTTTTTTTCAATCCCTCGGAGCAGAATTCCCGCATTATCGCCAGCCAGTCCTTCATCGAGACTCTTCTTGAACATCTCAATACCCGTGACTGTTGTCTCGCGAGTGTCCCTAATTCCCACCAACACGACTTTATCGCCGATTTTGACTTTGCCCCGCTCAATCCGACCTGTTGCTACCGTACCCCGACCTGTGATGGTGAAGACATCTTCTACTGCCATTAGGAAAGGCTTATCCACATCCCGCTCAGGAGTAGGAATGTAAGAATCCACCTCATCCATCAAGGCGTGGATCTTATCGACCCACTCATTTTCACCCCTTGGAGTTTTCGGGTTGCTAGCCATTACTTCTAAAGCCTGCAACGCCGAACCGGCAACGATAGGGATGTTATCCCCATCAAATTCATAACTACTGAGGAGTTCACGGACTTCCAGTTCCACCAGTTCCAGCAGTTCTTCGTCGTCCACCATGTCTTGCTTATTCAAGAAGACGACTAGGCTAGGTACACCAACCTGCTTGGCTAAGAGGATATGTTCCCGGGTCTGAGGCATTGGACCATCAGCGGCTGACACCACGAGGATCGCTCCGTCCATTTGAGCCGCCCCCGTGATCATGTTTTTCACATAGTCAGCGTGCCCTGGACAATCGACGTGAGCATAGTGACGTTTTTCGGTTTCATACTCAACGTGGGCGGTATTAATCGTAATGCCCCGCGCCTTTTCCTCTGGTGCCGCATCAATTTCATCGTACTTCCTCGCTTGCGCTTGACCCGTCGCTGCCAGGGTCATTGTAATCGCGGCGGTCAGCGTGGTTTTGCCGTGGTCTACGTGACCAATTGTACCGATGTTGACGTGGGGTTTAGTCCGTTCAAACTTTGCGCGTGCCATGAATTACGTATTCCTTTTCCTTGTTATGCGTTCCCTTTGCTCTTAGCGATGATGGCTTCAGCCACGTTGCGAGGCACCTCATCGTATTGGCTAAACTCCATCGAGAAGATACCTCGACCTTGGGTCTTAGATCGGATATCTGTAGCATAGCCAAACATCTCTGCTAGTGGAACCTTTGCAGTGACTTTGGCAAGGCCCGATTCAGTGCCCATGCCTTCTATTTGACCACGGCGGGAGTTGAGGTCACCCATGACATCTCCAAGGAAGTCTTCAGGAACTTCAACTTCAACTTTCATCATAGGCTCTAAGAGTACCGGCGAAGCCTTGTGTACGGCATCTTGAATTGCCATTGACCCAGCAATTTTAAATGCCATTTCCGAAGAGTCTACCTCGTGATAAGACCCATCGACCAGGGTGACTTTTAGATCAATGACAGGATACCCAGCTAAGATTCCGGATTCGCATTTTTCTTTCATCCCCTGTTCAGCGGGAGAGATGTACTCTTTTGGTATTGACCCACCCACAATCTTGGAGACAAATTCAAACCCGCTACCCGGATCTCCTGGCTCCAATTCAATTACGACGTGACCGTACTGTCCTTTACCGCCACTTTGGCGAATAAATTTGCCTTCAGTTTTAACGGATTTGCGAATGGTTTCACGGTAGGCAACTTGAGGTGCACCAACGTTAGCTTCTACCTTGAATTCTCGGAGCATCCGGTCTACCAGAATTTCCAGGTGCAGCTCACCCATTCCCGCAATCACGGTTTGGTTAGTTTCTGAGTCAATATGGACGCGGAAGGTCGGGTCTTCTTCCGATAAGGATTGGAGTGCTTTCGATAGCTTCTCCATATCTTGCTTCGTTTTCGGTTCCACAGCTACTGAGATAACTGGTTCTGGGATAAACAAAGATTCCAGAACGACCGGTGCTGTATCGTCGCAGATGGTATCGCCAGTAAAGGTATTCTTCAGGCCGAGGGCAGCTCCCAAGTCCCCAGCACGCAGCTCATCCACCTCAATCCGTTCGTTCGCTTTCAAGACAATTAAGCGAGAAATGCGTTCCTTCTGATTCTTGCTGGAGTTGAGGACGTAGCTACCTTTTTTCAAGATCCCTGAGTAGACCCGTAGGAAGGTTAAACGACCAAACGGGTCTGACATAATCTTGAAGGCGAGAGCTGACATTGGGGCTTGATCATCAGCTGCTCTTTCAGCCACTGTACCGTCTGACAGGGTACCCTGAATTGCTGCAATATCGATAGGAGCCGGTAGGTAATCGACAACGGCATCCAGCAGCAGCTGAACACCTTTGTTCTTAAAAGCGGAACCACAAAGCACAGGTACGATTGTCCCTGCAATTGTTCCTTTACGAATTGCCTCACGAATTTCATCTTCGGTGAGTTCTTCACCTTCGAGGTACTTTTCAATTAGTGCTTCATCAGTTTCGGCAACCGACTCGATCAACTTGGCACGAAATTCTTCTGCCTGAGCCTGGACTTCTTCAGGAATTTCAGTGTCTTCAATATCTGTTCCTAAGTCGTTGGCGTAAATCGTGGCTCGCATCCGAACCAAGTCTACAATTCCCCTCAAGTCACTTTCGCTACCAATGGGAATTTGGATTGGAACAGCATTTGCTCTCAGCCGATCGCGCAGTTGGTTGTATACCTTGAAGTAATTTGCACCCGTTCGATCCATCTTGTTGATGAACGCGATGCGCGGAACCTTATAGCGATCAGCCTGCCGCCAGACTGTTTCAGATTGAGGCTGTACACCACCTACTGAGCAGAACACTGCGATCACGCCGTCCAATACCCGCATCGAACGCTCAACTTCAATCGTGAAGTCAACGTGACCCGGTGTATCAATGATATTAATGCGATGATCCTTCCAGCTCGTGCTGATGGCTGCGGCAGTGATGGTAATTCCCCGCTCCCGCTCTTGCTCCATCCAGTCTGTTACGGCTGTTCCCTCATGGACTTCACCGATTTTGTGAACCATTCCTGAGTAAAACAGGATGCGTTCTGTTGTTGTTGTTTTGCCCGCATCAATATGCGCTGCAATTCCGATATTGCGTACTCTCTCCAGCGGGATGGTACGTGCCACAGCTACCTCCTTCGTCTCTGCCGCAAGTCTTTACACGTTGCTATCTATTTACAATTGTATACTTTCTTTAAATCTTCATGCATTTGCGGACATGAGCCTGCACCAAGACACGATTTAAGGCTTTAGTCGTCAGGAATTAGTATCGATAGTGGGCAAACGCTTTGTTCGCATCTGCCATCCGATGGGTTTCTTCCCGCTTGCGAATTGCATTCCCCGTTTCGTTAGCCGCGTCCATCAACTCATTAGCCAGTTTATTAGCCATTGAGCGGCCGGATCGTTGACGGGAGAACTGGATCAACCAGCGCATTGCCAAAGTGAGGCCTCGCTCAGAGCGGACTTCCATTGGTACCTGATAAGTGGCACCCCCAACGCGGCGAGCTTTCACTTCAACCAAAGGAGTTACATTCCGCACCGCTCTTTCAAATGTTTCGAGGGGATCGCCTCCTGTCCGTTCTTCAATGGTTTTCATCGCGTCATAGATAATGCTATGGGCAACAGATTTCTTGCCGTGACGCATAATCCGCCGCACCATCATGCTAACCAATCGGCTATTGTATACCGGGTCAGGGGGGACAGGGCGCTTTTTAACAACCGTGCGACGAGACATAGTAAACCTTTAAAAAATAAACAATAGCGACAGCTGAGAAATGATCCATCATATACAGCTACACCACATTAAGTGGTAGAAAGTGGTTGGTTATAGGCTTGTTCCGGTCTAATTGTAGGTTTCTTGAGCAGACTGCTCTTTCCCAGTTGGCTCATGCCACGCCTCACCAAGGGCGCTCCTTATTATAAGCAACCAACCAAACTTTATTTACTCGGCAAACCTAAATCCTCAGGAAACTAAGAACATTTGACAATCTCCAGAGGGATTTGGAATAGAGCGACTGTTAACCTACTTGGGACGCTTTGTCCCGTACTTAGAACGACCCTGACGGCGGTCTTTAACTCCGGCAGTATCTAAGGTGCCCCGGATAATGTGGTATCGAACTCCAGGCAAGTCTTTGACACGACCGCCTCTAATCATCACAACTGAGTGTTCTTGTAGGTTGTGTCCAATACCTGGAATGTACGCCGTCACTTCAAAACCCGAAGTCAAACGGACTCTTGCCACCTTTCGTAGGGCTGAGTTCGGTTTCTTGGGCGTTGTTGTGTACACTCTTGTGCAAACTCCGCGACGCTGCGGGCATTGCTTCAACGCAGGTGATTTAGTTTTCTTCTTGGCTTTTGAGCGCTCTTCACGAATGAGCTGCTGAATAGTGGGCATGAGTTACGGCGTTTACGGCTTCCTATATGGGGTTAGACATTGACAATTCTTAATTCTATCGATTTTTCGGGCACAGTGTCAAACGGCTGCGCGGAGTCAGTAGTTATTATATTAACTAATGTTCACCAAATGTATAGAGGCGTTTACCTTAAACTCTAGAGTGTTAAGCGTCTATGAGTTTCTCAGGTTTCTACACGAAAAGAGTTACCACAACCACAGGTTTCTACAGCGTTTGGGTTATGGAAGCGAAACCCTCCTCCCATAAGGTCTTCTGAGTAATCCAGCGTTAGATCGCTGAGGTAGCTCAAGCTTTCTTCGTCTACAATGACTGAAACATCGCCACAATCATGGATGCGATCGCCAGGATTGGCTACATCTTCAAAGTCGATAGTGTAGAGAAAATCTGCACATCCTCCCCTCTCGATCCCCAAACGTAATTGCGGTTTTGGCTTCTGACGCTTCAACTGTAGACGCTTTATTTCAGCCTCCGCCGCTTTACTAATCTTAATCATTAGTGATTTACAAGACATAGGTACAGCTAGCTAATGCTACTGCACTGTTAGCAATATTGACCTACTTTTCTGAAAGAAAGGCTAGTAGAACAAACCGTCAGCCGCTGATTTATCTAATCAGATTCAAGAGCTATGGCTGACGGTCAAGTCTAATCGGTAGAACGTGGCTATGCCCCCTGTTATCACCTTTTTATTGACTCTAACTATTTTCCTTCCGGCTTGCTACGAGCATAGTCATCGTCAAACCGAACAATGTCGTCTTCTCCAAGGTACTCTCCATTCTGAACTTCAATTAAGACTAGGGGAATGACGCCAGGATTTTCTAGTCGATGAGTATGACCTTGGGGAACATAGGTAGATTGGTTTTGGTGAATTACCACTTCCTTATCACCGCAAGTAACCTTAGCTGTGCCACTGACGACAATCCAGTGTTCACTCCGATGGTGGTGCATTTGTAAGCTGAGACGGTGACCGGGTTTCACTTCAATTCGCTTGATTTTGTATCCGCGCCCTTCTTCCAGAATGGTGAATGAACCCCAGGGTCTGAGTTCTGTGGCGGCAACGCCTTCGGTAGTGAGAGACGTTGGTAGAGTAAGTGCTGGAACTTGAGAAGCTTCTTGCGACTTGACCATGCTTTTTTCTCCTGAAAACGGCTAAAAGATTGATTAACGGAAAACTTTTTACGGGGTTCTACTAGGGCAAAACGAAACTACACACAAGAAACCAACATAACCAAAGTCCAACATACCAAATGAATCCCTATCTTTGTCACCAGCTAAACTGAGCAAGTTTGTCAATTTATATAAAGTCTTCACATTGAGAAGATCGTGCTTTAAACAAACTTTAAATAACAACTAGCTGTTTGGTTTTTTAAGATAAAAATTGTCAATGCAGTACGGACTTAGACTTTCGCTAGTTTCTATCACCTATCTAAAGATATATTCTTCCCTCCTGAGCCATCCGCACTGGTTGCTCTCTACTTGTTAAGTGACAGTTAATTGCTGCTAATCGCTACCCTAAGGGGCAGGTGGGAGGAAAATGCCAAGACCATTATGAACACGGGCAGCTGTTTCAGGAGAGCGATCAAGGAGTTGACCCCCAAGATAAAGTCCAGTGGAGCTGCCACCGTCAAAATTAATAGCATCGACGGCTCCTAGCAGCTGCATTAATTGAGCCGTTTCGGCTAAAGTCGGACCACGGCCACCAATACGATTGTGAATAGCGACGACCATCAGGTTACCTGCTGCGCTAATGCCGACACAGGAGCGAATAGCAGATTGTTGGATGAAGGCATCACTAAATTGTTCACCTTTGGCGTCCAAAACGATTTGCCGATTTTGTACCAACAGGGGACCTGCCCCCAGAATATGGGCATAAGAACCAAATTCTGAGGGTGAGGTAATACTGTCTAGGCGTACTTGGGTGCCAACACTGAGAGAACCAGTGGTATTAGTGCTATTAGGGCGTAGGGTTAATAGGTAGCCATCGCTGGGAATGGGGAAAGCTGTTTGACCCGCCATGCCTCCTGGCATCTGAGCCGTGACTTGGTTGTTTTGGACAAAAACCAGGGCTTCATTATCAGCTAGAGGGGTATAGGTTGGTCCCCATTCAGGGGTGTAACGAGCAATGCCTGGTTGGACGTAGCCACTATTGAGAAAAAGTATTGGTAGACGCTCTCCTGTGGAGGTACTCAAGGTTTCCTGAAGGCTGAGACGACCAAATTTGAATTGACCACTATCGTTCCACGCGATCGCGCCTCGGTTGAGAATTGGACCCGAAAACCAGCGTCCCTCACGGCGAATTGCCCCCAAGGGCAATTGATTGTTGCGATTAAAAAAACCAGCATTAATCGCGGCAGACGCCTGCCACAACTGAGCCATTTGGGTTAATGGGGCTGTTCCTGGCTGGGTAGCTGGGTTACTCCAAATCGGTCTGAAAGCGACGCTAGATGAGCGAGGGTTAACGTCCAGCCAAACAACCGGGAATTGGGATTTGCCCAAAGTCACGTACTGCTGACGCCACCGCATTCCTGGTGCCCAAAGAATTTCTTTCTCTACCAAAGCATCTGGTCGCAGGTCAATTACTAAGCGATAAGGGTTGGGTAAGCTATAAACTTGTAGACGTTTACCCTCTGGGATACTAACGCGAAGTGTGGTTTGGTTCTGAGAGTTTTCAACTCGGATAAGGGGGCGATCGCTTGGTGTTACAACAGGTACAGGAGTAACATCCTCGGGGTCTTGCGTCGGCTTAGGTAGGCTGGATGGATTAGGTGGATTAGGTGAATTGGGTGGAGGGGCATTAAAGCGCTCTATTAGTGATGGGTTAGCTGAGGCGTCAAGAGTTATCAAGCCTTCAGTGCGTCGGTCACTTACTTGCCAGGGGGTCGGACGGTCTAGATTAACAACGATGCGTGAACCCCATGACTCAATTTTTGCCTCTATATTCTCTACCCGCGCAGGCACGGAAGAGATTCGCAGCCGGTTGCCATCGACTTGCAGCTGCAAACTAGCAATTCTGGCAAAATCAGTAACATCTAGGTAGCGATAAGCACCACCCAACTGACTAGCTAGGACAAGAGGTGTGCTTGGCGGCAAGGTGAACCACTGTACTGGTTGTCGGTTCAAATCTCCAGTACTCAACAAATCCATCCCCAAGGTTTGCATCAGACCCACATCACTAATGCCTGTGCGAACTGAAGACCCCAGGTTCCACTGCCTCCAAGCCACTGTAAACATCCGACCATTTAAAGAGACTTGGTTACCCTGCCGGATAACTTGGAGCGGTACTTGTGATAAAAATTCTGCTCGCTGTGGGGGAGTGGTTGGTGGAGGCTGTTTCAGGAGTGCATTACCCACAGAGACTTGAGTGGTCTGCTGGATGAGTGGAGACGGCTTTTCTAACACAAATTCCTCCTGATGCGGGGGAGGAGTATCAATTACAACAGGTTGTAGCTGGTGTAGCATTGGTTCACTGCTTTGTGATACCAATGGCTTAGTCGTTTCGACTCGGGTACTGGCTAGAGCGAGTGATGACCCGAAGAGAGTTAGAAGTAAAAGAACGCTTGTCCGCTTGGACAAGATTGTCCAAACTAAGCGTATAAGGCTTCGTCGCTGTGCTTTGCGATCGCTGTTCGACCACGCTTTGCTAGCGCCAATTCTTGTCTTTGGCGTTACTTTTTTGATCATCCAATCGCCTCTTTAACCAAGCCTCTGGTCTATAGAAGTGGGCTGCATATCAAGAAATAATGACTTGATTAGCCTTGCATTATCTGTTTGAGCTTCATAATGGGAAGTAAGAACCCCTTGAGGTCTAACTTCACTTACCCAACTGGGAAATTAATGCTACTTTTACCAAGGCAGGTAGAAGCACTCTGCTTACAGTTCCAAACCTGCCAGTGATACGGTTCTGTGTAAGAAACTGCTTATTGCTCTGGGCTTAATCACCTTGATGCGCTCTACAGTAATTGAAACAATTTTCTGTAGTCAAAGTTACAGAAGCGCAATCTATCTGTTGGGGATTGCTAGGGGAGAGCATTTCCTATAATATTTCTACTCTGTCAATTTGACAGCATGTTAATGACTATATTGTTGGAGTCTTAAGAATTTCTTCCAGAATCAGCTCCGTTTAACACTCTATTTATCAGTTGGGTTATCAGTTGGCGAGTTACTCCCATCAATGGATTGAAGTACTACTTGCCTTTCCACTCGTCTAGCTTCTAAGTCACATTGCATCCGTCTTATACATGAGGATGTGACGTTGACATTAATCGTAGACGGGAGGTTATCTGATTTTCAACTTAGGGATGCTTGCCTAGACTCCCCGTTATCGTAAATTGTTCCTAATTTTTCTCAAGTATGTAGAAGTGAAGTGTGAATCGCCTAGTGGGCTAACAGCAATCAATTCGTAAGTTTCCGTAAATTTGTATCAGTAAAAAACCGTGAATCATTCGATGGATAACAGGAGCATCACGACAAACCAACAGGGTCAGCTAGGGAATCAGGGTGAAATACCTTATCCGGGTCAACGATGGTTGGTAGAAGAACGAGACGCATGTGGCGTAGGCTTTATTGCCTCTCAGTCTGGCACAGCAACGCATGAACTAATTGAACAGGCTTTATCTGCCTTGGGTTGTCTCGAACACCGGGGTGGTTGTAGTGCGGATCAGGATTCTGGGGATGGTGCGGGTTTAATGACTGCCATTCCCTGGGAACTATTTAAGCATTGGTTTGCCGAACAGGGAATTTCCATGCCACCAATAGAGCACTTGGGAGTGGCTATGGTTTTTCTACCCCAAGAGGCAGCTCTGGTCAACATAGCCCGTGAAATTGTTGAAGAAGTTTTGGAGCAAGAAGGGTTAACAGTACTTGGCTGGCGCGTAGTTCCAGTAAAAGACTCGGTTCTCGGTATTCAAGCGCGAGAAAACGAACCCCAAATCGAGCAGGTGATTGTGATGTCACCAAACTTACAGGGAGATGAACTAGAGCGCAAACTATTCAGAACGAGGCGTCGAATTGGCAGCGCTTTAAAGTTAAAAAGTACGTTGAAGTGGTCTGACGATTTCTACATTTGCTCGTTCTCGACTCGCACGATTGTCTATAAAGGCATGGTGCGCTCAGTGGTGCTTGGAGACTTTTATACAGATTTAAAAAATCCAGCTTACAAAAGTGCCTTTGCCATTTACCATCGACGCTTTAGCACCAACACGATGCCAAAATGGCCCTTGGCTCAGCCGATGCGGCTGTTGGGACATAATGGCGAGATTAACACGCTCCTGGGTAATATCAACTGGATGATGGCCCGTGAGGCAGACTTGACTCACCCGCTCTGGGGAACGAGGACTACTGAGTCAGAAATCAGGACTCAAGAAGCAGCACTCAGCACACCTCAAGAAACAGCTACAGAATTAGACAGCCTCAAGCCAATTGTCAATCCTGACAATAGTGACTCAGCAAACTTGGACAATGTGCTGGAGTTATTGGTGCGCTCCGGACGTAGCCCTAGGGAAGCCCTGATGATTATGGTGCCAGAGGCTTACCAAAATCAGCCAGATTTGGAGAAATACCCGGAAATTGTTGATTTTTACGAATACTACAGCGGGATTCAAGAACCTTGGGATGGTCCAGCGCTGTTAGTATTCAGTGATGGTAAGACAGTGGGAGCCACCCTCGATCGCAATGGTCTGCGACCGGCTCGTTACAGCATTACAAAAAATGGCTATGTCGTCGTGGCATCAGAAGCTGGTGTTGTGGACTTGCCAGAAGCAGAGATTGTAGAAAAGGGCAGGCTAGGACCAGGGCAAATGATTGCCGTGGACTTAGAAAGCCATGAGATTCTGAAAAACTGGGAAATCAAGCAGCGAGTTGCGCAAGCAAAGCCCTATGGTCAGTGGCTGCAACAGCACCGTGTTGTCTTGAAGCCACAACCCTTTGCTAATACTCCCCAGCTAGAAACACCTGTTGTGCTGCGCCAACAGACAGCCTTTGGCTACACGGCTGAGGATGTCGAGATGATCATCCAACCGATGGCAACCGAAGGGAAAGAACCAACCTTCTGCATGGGTGATGACATTCCATTAGCGGTGCTGTCAGATAAGCCTCATTTACTCTATAACTACTTCAAGCAGCGCTTTGCCCAGGTGACAAACCCACCCATTGACCCCTTGCGGGAAAGTCTGGTGATGTCGTTGCATATGCAGCTGGGTGAGCGAGGAAATCTGTTAGACGCCAAGCCTGAGTATGCCCGATTGTTAATGCTGGAAACGCCTGTGCTCAATGAGGCGGAGTTGGAGGCGGTGAAAACGTCAGGGTTTGAGACGGCTGAACTCTCTACCTTGTTCAAAATTGCTGCTGGATCACAAGGGCTAGAGGCTGCCGTGCATAATTTGTGTGCGCAAGCCTCGTCGGCAGTGGGTGCCGGGAAAAAGATTCTGATTTTGAGTGATAGAAGCGGTGGTCTTCTGAGCGAAGACTACAGCTACATTCCACCAATGTTGGCAGTGGGTGCAGTACACCACCATCTCATCCGGAAAGGACTGCGGATGAAGGCGTCACTCATTGTCGATACGGCTCAGTGCTGGAATACTCATCACT
>DATNPH010000232.1:0-17099 GCA_036703315.1 Coleofasciculaceae cyanobacterium | reverse complement strand
GTCGAGCATCGTATCGTCCACCACCAAAATCCCTTGCTCCAACCCAACTGAGTCTTTTGCCTCCTGCCAAAGTTCCTCCGGCTCCGGTTCGAGTCGATGCAGCAATCGATTGATGGCATCGTGCGCCGCCGCACTTTCCGTTGTCGGTTGAACTCGTTCTGCTTCCGTGCAACTGTATGCTTTTTGCGTCGCCATCAGAAAGTTAATGTATTCAATCGCGGTGTATTTGGGTGGATTCATGCCTTCCTTTTACCGTATTTTTGTTCAACTGCGTAACTCCTGAAGATTCTGGATTCCGCGTCGGGTCATTTTCCCCCGCTGCCCGATCATCACTGGCTTATCTGTTCCTTGGTTTTCCTGGTAACCCAAAAGCACCAGGGCAGAACGGGCATCCTTATTTAATGGGACAACTCGACGCTTTGACCCTTTGCCCGATCGCACGACCAACTCTCCTTTGTGATCGCTTATTTCAACATCTGACCAGAGCAAATCCGTCAACTCGCTAACCCGCAGTCCCGTATTGAGCAGCAGCTTCACGGTTCCTACGTCCCTGGCAGAGCCATAACGCTCTACTTGCCGCAGCAGGGCATTCTGCTCAGTGCGAGACAACCAGCGGATGCCTTGGCGCTGCTCTTTCACCTGCTTGGGTATCCTGGGCAGAACCTCAATCAGTTTTGTCTCCTTTGCCCAAGCCAGAAACACACTAAAACCGGAAAGTTTATCACCTGGGGTGAACGCCTAGTCTTATGCTGATATCAACCTTGATCAGCTATCGATATCAGCTACCATGCCTGACGAACCTCCGAGCCAGATGATTCGCGTACCTACGCCTTTGGTTGATGCTGTCAGAGAATTGTCCCGGCTCCATAGGGCTGGACGTACCAAGGCAGTGCTGGATGGGATAGAACACCTCGTAGCTGCCATTGATAGCGACACTGATATCGATATCGCTAGCGTTTCACAACTGATATCAAAACTCACCCAGCGACTGGAACGGTTGGAATCCGATCACCTTGATAGCAGACATGATATCGATATCGATAGCGTTACGCAGTTGATATCAGAACGACTGGAGAAGGTAGAGACTGATATTGAGTCGATCGCACTGACAATAGCGGATTTGAATGTGAGAGTCTCTGACCTAGAGGGTGTGGGTGATATCGGTTATGCTGTCACACCGCTATCAGAACTGGAACTCTCAGATGATATCAGTCCTGATAGCGAGGTGACAGCAGGACAGCAAGACCCCAGCGACATCAGCAGTGATATCGAGCAGATAGCAGACTTGCCAGCCGATATCACCACTGATAGCAATGCGATCGCACAGGCAGCCAACCAGAACGACATCAGCAGTGATATCGAGCAGATAGCAGAGCCACAGCCTCCACTGCCGCTTACCCAGTCTGCCCTTGCTAAACGTCTGGGGTGTAGTGATAAGGCAATTGAGAAACATCGCAAGCAGGGCAGTAAAGAGCAGTTCGCTGAGTGGTCCCGCGATCGCGACCCGGATGACATGGCTTGGACTTGGCAAGGTAGTGGTGGAAGGGGGCAACCACTGAGATTCATGCCGTTGGATTAGGGCTTGAAAAGCTTATCTGAATTTTCATTAGCCACTTTTCCAATAACTCGGATAAGGAAGGTAGTCTCTAATAATGTTCCTTGTACTAAAAAATCAAACATTATTAATACTTATATGTGTAAAACCTTGGGGATATACTAGGCATGCTACCTAAGACAGAAATTCTTTAAAACACCATTTTTGTATAAAAACGAAGAAAATCCCCATTGTTTGGTTAGCCAAAAGACGGGAGATTTGTAAAACTTATCAATAGATTTGTTTACTCAAAAACTTTGTTGACACGACTTGGAAGATTATTTTGAAAGCCTTATGAGGTAAGGCTTTGAAGCCTCTACCTCGCGCCAGCTTCTACGGAATTGCTGGCTTGCAAGGTTGTTCTGATACCAAATTGGTATAAGGCGTCAGCCTTCCAAGTCGTGTGCGACAAAGGATAAGACAAACTTATACCTCTATTTCTCCTGACTGAGGGATGTCAGCCTAAGAAATTGCAACACTAATACAGGAGAAAATCAGGGCAATTACTGCCAAAGTTTTTGGTAAAACTGTGCCTGGAAACACTAACTACGCGATCGCTGCAACTGTTCGAGAGAAGCTTTTCCAAAACCCTATTAAAAAATTATTTGTCTCTCTTCTGGTTAGCTGTTTTGAGAATTAGATGCTACTGACTCATCAAATCCATCAACTCGCTAACTACTGCGTGTGGGTCTTGTTCACATAGCTCGGCATCAAACCGATATACTCTCACACCGCTATGTTCAAACAGTCGTTCTCTTTCATGTTCTTTTGCCCGTTTCTGAGGCAAGTGCCAATAACCATCGACTTCCAAAACGGCACATTTGAAACCCCAGCGAGTCGGGCAACAAACTAAAAAATCCACCTCAAAGCTTTTGTGATAATTACCCAAACGAGCCAAGCTATTTGGGAAGTAGAGAAGTCCTCGTTCCTCTAATGCCTGTGCCAGCTTGATTTCGGCTTGAGAACGGAAACGCATGCCTTGCCAGTTTGATATTTTCTGGTTGTTGTAGACTTTCTGGCAATGATTGAGTCCACGACACAGAATTGTATTCTCTAAATTTGCTCCACTCAGATTCGCATTGCTTAACTCGCACTCAGCGAGATTGGCATAACTTAGGTCGGCGTTGCTTAAATCCACATCTACCAATTCGGCCTGAGCTAAATTGGCTCCTTTGAGAATAGCACCTCGTAAACAAGCCCCCATTAAGTTCGTTTCCAACAGGCTGGCACCTTCTAAATTAGCCCCTGTCAAATTCGCTTGGGCTAGTGTGCTGTAATTCAAGATCGAGCCACTCAAACAAGCCTGAGTGAGTTGAGCGTTCTGTAAGTTAGCATTTCTCACATCAGCCTGTTCTAAATTGGCACACTCCAGTCGGCTTCTAACTAGACAGGCGTATTGCAGGTTAGCCTTCTCAAAGTTGACAGCACTTAAGTTAGCACCTTGAAAGTTGGTTTTTCTGAGTTGGGCACCTGCTAGTTGTGAGTGGCTCAAATCTCTCCCCTTGAAGTTAGCTCCACTCAAGTCAGCTCCCGGTAAATTGAGTTGTGATAAACCGATTCTTTCCAGGTGGGTTTCAAGTCGGCTGGTGTGAGGATTAATAATCTCCTGGTGTTGGCTAGAGGTGTTGGTCGGCGTCTGTTTGTTCATAGGGAATGCTGGAGATGAGTGTAGAGTCATTCAAAAAACAAAGCCACCCTATCAACTGGGTGGCTGGCAAATCCATATCGCCGTTGTATTGAGATTTCACTCAACTTATGTCAAGAAGGCAGTCCCAATGAAACATTAGCTAAACCCTAGAGTCTGGTGGACACAGCTGATTTCTGAGTTCTTCGGGCATGTCTTCCCAATGTTCTAGCAGAAAATCCATCAAGGCCAGATGGCGCAGGTCAATCGGCAGTGGAGGACGATAGTTTTGTCCGATTCTGAACCAATTACGAACCGTAGAAACCGAGCGATCGCAGATTTCTCGAACTCAGTATCGGAGTAATTTCCCAGTTGGGTCAGTAGTTGTGTAATGCCGAAATCGTCCAAGGCTTGCTGGTAACCTTGGGGGCGATCGCTCCGAGCACTTCCAGGTCTGATTAACATGGTTTAAGGTCTCCTATTCGTAAGAATGGAACCGAAAAGGCAGCGGTAAACTTTGGTCGGTGAAGCGCTGCCTTTTGGCTTGAATGCCTTACCTTGTCTGCTTTGGGCTTAGTGCCAGATTCTGCGACGAGTGCAGTATTAGTAACACAAGCGGCAAGACATAAGTAACGTTTGGCATTTATGGCAACTATATCATTTAAAGTATTTAAGTAATTTAAATACTTTAAATTCTATTGTTACTTTCTGAGACAATAGAGCTAAAGGTTATATTGGTCTTGGCCTTGAGCGAGAAGCAAAAATTAGTAGTAGTCAAAACTTCGATTCCTGAACAGTTGCGGAACTCATTCAAAGCTGTCTGTGCTAAGGAAGGCAGGAACATGACTGATGTTCTGTTTGACATGATTCAGGAGTATGTGGAAGAACGGGAAACTCCACCCCATTCATCTGACAAGAAAGGTAAGGGAGATTAGGGAAGCATTCTCTTAAATATTTAAGTGTCTAATCGTTAGACACTGAAAGATAACTTCGCTTACTCCGTTGCCTAACTTCTCGTTCATAGCCTGTCCATGTTCTGGTTCAAGTCGTAAAAGTAGTGAGATCGCTAGACTAACGAGGTTACAGGGTTTGGGCTAATGCCCTGCTCACGGCACTTCCGAATGTGTGTTTTATAATCACCATTTGTAATGTGTAACTAAGCACTTACAAAGTTAGAAATCAAGTTATACATTAGGCTTTTTCACATTATAAATTATAGAAACAGACTTACGAGCAGGCTAATGATTAGTGGTAAAAGTAAGCCTATTAAGCAGAGTGTAATTAGTCTTATAAACCCAAAAAATGGTTTTATCCAATAATGGAAGTAATTAATTTGTTGTTTTAATCCCTGAATTTCTGTAACAGAAAGTAGGCGTTTCTCTAAATTTATGCAAGGTATCCAAGTGTTAGGCTCTGAGAAAAAACCAGATTGACGAATTACTTGGTAGCCTTTCGCTTGATAGAAGTTGGCGGCTGTTAGAGATGAGATGATATAAATAGCTTTACACTCTTTTTCTATTGCTGTTTTCTCTAGAATATCAAGTAGCTGTGTACCTATACCTTGTCGGATGAAGTTGGGATGAACATATAAACCACTAAGTAGAGAGTAATCAACTATAAGGCAAGCCAAACCAACTATTTCATTTTCGTAACAGGCTAGAAAGACTATCTCGTCGGGCATTAATCTTGCTGATGCCTGACTTCTCACTAAAGATTCGATTTGTCTTGGGTTATAGTCGAGTGACATCAGCCTGATTGAGCTAGATTGCAATTCGATAATTTTCTCTATATCTTCCGATTTTGCTAGGCGAATTTGAAGATTCATTCTTAACCCTTGCCTCCTCTAAATACTCGGTTCTAGACCAGGGAAATTAGGCCGAGAGTTACAACTGAAACGGTTGAGGCAGTGACTAAGGTCAATAAGGATAAAGCCAAAGCTGAGAAACTTTTTTCAGGCTCGTTAATCGTACAAATCAGGTACTCCATGACATATCTCTGAAGTTAGCTGACCTTATGCAGGAGGTTCTATATCAGTGGCAGCTTTATGGAAGTGGTAGCCTCTTACCTCACCACCTACAATTGGGCAGAGGCATGTTGAGAACCCTACGCAGATTAGAAGGCTTGCGTTGGTAGAGTTGAACTTGACTTTAGATGGCTTGCTGCTACCCTTACCAGAAGCCATGAAGCGAAGCTTCAACTCTACGTCGTGATAGAGCAAGAAGTCTGTGTGCTTAGCGATCGCTCTCCTGAATTTTCTATGTGTCTAACGGTTAGACACATAGAAAATACGATGTTATACAACATAATGCGTTATAAGTGTCTAACGCCTAAACACTTCAAGATACATTTTTGTGCAGCATAATGTACTATAAGTGTCTAGCCGTTAGACCTGGGTAGTTTTCAGGTGTACTTGTTAATCTCGACACATGTGTAAGAAGCATCGTTCTCACGTTTTTACAACTTGCCCAAACTCACACATAAAGTAAAACGAAGCGCAAACGTAATCGCCATCATCACCCTTCGACACTGAGAACAGAAGCTATAAAGCCTGCTGTGCCAAATCACCCTGAAAAGACGAACCTGGATAACTTTTCCTGAGCGTGAAAGACACGTTCCCCAATCTCAAGGGGGAAAAGTAACGAAGCTGTCATGAAGTGCCAAATTCCTTCAAACCATTACCGTGCAATTGTTTCAGCTTGTCCTTTTCTCAACGGGGATTTTTTAGTTATCTCCTGACTAACTTTGCCTAGTTCGTTCTCTTTTAGGCAGAGTATCGTAGAGACAGATACACAAGCATGAGGTTTAGACTCATGCCAGCCGCAACAACTCCACATCCATTTAAGGCAAAGTTTTCAACTCACTCTCCTCCACCCCCCAAACAAAGATCAGAGCGAGATAGAGAATATTTGCGACCATCGGAAGTAGAGTCACTGATTCAAGCTGCCCGAAAAGTTGGAAGACATAGGATTCGAGACGCAGCAATCATCCTTGTAATGTATCGTCACGGGCTTCGCACAGCGGAGTTGGTTGCCCTCAAGTGGTCGAGCGTAGATTTGTCCGATGGCTATATCGAGATCCGAAGAGTCAAACACGGACATGATAGTACCCATCCTCTGCGTGCTAGAGAACTAAGAGCCTTACGGACTCTTCAACGAGATTACCCCGACACCCAATATGTCTTTGTCAGCGAGCGCAAAGCACCTTTATCAACCAGAGCTATACGTCAAATCGTAGCCAGAGCTGGTAAACTTGCAGGAATCCCATTTCCTGTTCATCCCCATCAATTGCGTCATGCCTGTGGCTATTATTTAGCCTCCTGTGGTCACGATACCAGAGCCATTCAGGATTACTTGGGACATAAGAACATCCACCATACTGTCCGCTATACTCAAATGTCGCCCCAACGGTTTGAATCTTTTTGGACAGACTAACCCTCTCACAAGAGATAATACTGTGCATCCGTAATCTCGTCTTCTGAATGAAACAAAATTGGCAACCGGAGGAGTTGGTCGAACATTGGACACTTCTGGGCGATGAATTAGTGTTATTAGAGGGAAAAAATACCCCATCACGTTTAGTTTTTGCCCTTCTGCTCAAATTTTTTCAACTCTATGCTCGTTTCCCTGAACAAAAAGCAGAAATTCCTCAATCAGTAATTGATTATGTGGCCTCACAGCTTCGAGTAGGTAGCGAGAGTTATGCTAGCTTCGATTGGCAAGGACGGACGCTAAAAAGATATCGGGTTGAAATTCGTCAGGAGCTAGGATTTCGGATTTTTCAGGTCAAAGATGGTAAAGCTTTAATGGCTTGGTTGCAGACCCAACTTCTGGCTTATGAGTTGAAAATTGAGTCACTCAAACTGGCAGCCAGACAGCATTTACGAGCCTTAAAAATTGAACCGCCCACACCAGAACGTCTAGAACGATTAGTGCGTTCGGCAGTACGGAGTTTTGAAGAAGAATTTTGTCAGCACATAGCCAGTCAGTTATCACTCCCAATACGCCAACGCCTGGATGCATTACTGACAGTTTCCAGAGATGAACCTATTGAAGGAGATAATCAAACAGCTGTAACGGCTTCACTGCTAGCACAACTTAAAACTGACCCAGGTCGCTTAGGGTTAGACAGCCTCCAAAAAGAGGCTGCCAAACTAGAACAACTGCGCCAACTGGAACTACCAGAGCAGTTATTTGGACAGGTTGGAGCCAAAGTTCTTGAGGCCTATAAGCAAAGGGTTGCTGTTGAAGCCCCCAGCCAATTACGCCGCCACCCAGACCATAAACGTTATACACTCTTGGCTGCTTTTTGTTGGCTGCGGAGTCGAGAAATCACTGATAACTTGGTTGAGCGGTTCTTCAGGCATTACGGGACGGACTACGATGCAAGGAAATCTGGGTGGTTGGGGCTTCCCGTTATCGCAACCCTGACCAGGATTTACCCACTGATTTTGAGGAAAACCGAGAGGTCTACTACCAGGCTCTTTCTCAACCCACTAATATAGACAAATTTATCACCAATTTGCAGGAGCTTCTTCAGGAATCTTTGGCAGAACTTGACCAAAGAATGCCTAAGAATCAGGATGTGCAAATTCTTCAGAAAAGCGAGGGTTGGATTCGTTTATCTCCCTTTCAACCCAGTCCTGAACCTATTAATTTAGACCGTCTCAAAACTGAAATTGAGCGCTGCTGGTCTTCGACAAGTCTGTTGGACATGCTTAAGGAAACGGACTTACGCACCAATTTTACGCAACATTTCAAGAGTGTAGCGACACGAGAAAGCCTTGACCCGAAAATCTTGCAGAAGCGTTTATTGGTTTGTCTGTATGCTTTAGGAACGAATACAGGGATTCGGCGCTTAAGTGCTGGGGAATTGGGAGAAAACTATTCGGATTTGCTCTATGTGCGTTCTCGCTTCATTCACCAACCCCAGTTGAGAAATGCCATTGCTGAAGTGGTCAATGCCACGTTTGAGATTCGTCAACCTCATATTTGGGGGGAAGGGACAACGACTTGTGCCAGTGACTCTAAGAAGTTTGGGGCGTGGGATCAGAATTTGATGACGGAATGGCACATTCGCTATGGCGGACGAGGAGTCATGATTTACTGGCACGTTGAGAAGAATTCTGCCTGTATTTATTCTCAACTGAAAACCTGTTCTTCCTCTGAGGTGGCGGCGATGATTGAAGGAGTCTTACGCCACTGCACAGAAATGAAGGTGGAAAAGAACTATGTTGATAGTCATGGTCAATCTGAGGTGGCATTTGCCTTCTGTCATTTGTTGGGGTTTGAGTTAATGCCGCGTTTGAAAGGGATTCATCGTCAAAAACTCTATCGTCCTGCCTCAGGACAACCTGATGCTTATCCAAATCTGCAACCGATTTTGACTCGTCCGATTAATTGGGAGTTGATTCGTCAACAGTACGACCAGATGATTAAGTATGCCACAGCCCTGCGATTAGGAACGGCAGAAACAGAGGCAATCCTCAAGCGATTTACTCGTCAGAACTTGACCCACCCCACATATCGAGCCTTGGCGGAGTTAGGGAAAGTCATCAAGACAATTTTCTTGTGTCAGTATCTCAATTCAGAATCCTTGCGTCGAGAAATTAATCAGGCACTGAATGTGGTGGAAAACTGGAACAATGCCAATGGGTTTATTTTCTTTGGCAAGGGAAAGGAAATTGCTACTAACCGACTGGAAGACCAGGAGATTGCGGTGTTGTCTTTACATCTGTTGCAGTCGTGTTTAGTTTACATCAACACGCTGATGATCCAGCAGGTCTTATCACAGCCGAAATGGATGGAATTGATGCAGCCAGAGGATTTGAGGGCGCTAACTCCGTTGATTTGGGGTCATGTCAATCCTTATGGGACGTTCCGATTGGATCTTGATGAACGGTTACCGATTGAACTAGCGGCTTAGGTAAAAGCTGAAACAATTGCACGGTAATGGTTTGAAGGAATTTGGCACTTCATGACAGCTTCGTTACTTTTCCCCCTAATTAGGCAAAGTCATGATTTGTATTACTTATCAAAAACGGGCAGGAAAGGGGTTGACTTTTGCATCATTCTTCTACCTTGCCCCTGGTGACACGAACCCTAGTTTTACCCCGATTACTCAGTAGCCTTCGCCTTCCTCAAATCCACCAGTGAAATCGGCTCCACAAAACCCTCAACCTTGGCAATTCCACCATCGTTATCAACCCATTCGATTGGATAGGGACCAAGTCTATCCGTATGAGGGCAGCTATTGACAAATACGCGATTACCGACTTTGAGTCGAGAGTTCAGCTCAATTACCCAGGCTTTGATTTGAGCGTGCTTTTCAGGAGACAGGCGTTTACAAGCCTCATCGAGTAACTCTGGCGTAAAGCTAGGGACTTGATGTAATCCGGCTACGGCTTCTGCACAATCGCACACAAGTAGTATTTCAGCTAGTTCCTCACTTAAAGAAGGTGCTGGTGAGGCAGAGCTTTCAGACACGGCTTGAGCATCCACTCCCCCCTGGAAAACCTGCGAATTGATATCGAACGCTGAAGGCATTGCGGTATCGTCACCTGAGGCAGTTTCATCCTCTATTTCCTCGGTTGGCTGATAGGGATTGGATATCGAGTGATATGGATTAGATATTGGATCAGCAACGCTAGATTGCACAGCACTTTCAGTAGATTTTCTATCAATTGAATCTGTAGGTGTAGGGGGGGGAGTGTCCTCCTGATTTCCGTCTGAACCAGTGGGATAAAAATAGACAGTACGGCGTCGATCTTTGGTAGAAGGTCTTGACCCAATAACCCGCTTGCCCACCAACCGATTCAGTGCCGGGTAGACACTGTTGCCCACACCCAACGCCTCTTTGATCTCGCTGGCTTCCAAGCCCTTGGGCGAGATGGGCTTGAGCAGAGCTATTATCTGATTCCCGATTGTCTGACGCTCTTTGAGTGCTAGAGCATCAGCCCCTTCTTCGCCGTGAGATATCCAGTGATTGTTCTCTGGGTCCAACTCAATCTTCAGGCGTTGTCCTTCAACGTCACGAGCGATAATGCTGAGGATTCGCGTCGAGTCTTTGGGGTCGATGATTTGGCGCTTCTTATTGTTGGGGTCAGGCTTAGGGATTTGGTCGAGCTGCCACACTCCCCAAACAGCACCGGCGATCGCACTGCTACCCCGAACTCGACTAACACCAACAGCTTCTTGATTCTTGCTGGAGTGGTGGATCAGGAGAAGAGCGGTGTTATACCTCCCGCACAGTTCCTTGAGCTGGTAAATATTGTCGGCAAACTCAGCCGAGTTCTCTGACACTTCCCGACCTGCATTGATGCGCCGTAAGCTATCGATAATCACCAGCGTGGGTCGGAACGACTCCAGCTTTTCCTCCAACAGACCTAGCTGGCTGATATTGAACGAGTCCATAATCCGCAGGTTAGGACCATCCTCGCGACGGAAACCGCGCTTGAGCAAGCGTCCCCTGGCAGTGTTGAGCGACTCATCACACTGGATAATCAGCACTTTGCCCTGCTTGGTTTGTTCTCCTAAAAAGTGAGATTCACCTGTTACGACGGCAAAAGCGGCATCATACGCAAGTAAAGATTTACCGGCCTTGGGGTCTGCCACCAACAAAACGGTTTCACCCGCTGGTAGCATACCGGGGATAACGTATTCAATGCCCATTTGTGGAAGGGATAGAATTTCGTCGAAGCCCAAGTCTTTGGGAATGGAAATTTTGGAGTTTTCGTCTAGGCTCCTGATTACTCGCTCAAAGGCAGCGTCTTTGAGACGGTATCTCGCTTGAATCTCTCCTCGGCTAATTTCGCGCCGGGTGACATCGGTTTCTTTTAGCCATGCCTTAATCTCCAGCTTGGCGCGTTCGATCGGATCGTTAAGTTTTTGCTGTTTTAAGCGATTGTTGACGGCGGCGTGTATTGATTCCTCCAATCGCCGAATGAAGTCATCCCGATCCATGCCTTGACCTATACCCCATTGAACCCAATCTACTATATCTCCAGCTTCGGGCATTTCCTCCCAAATCGCCAGAGGGTCAAGAGTAATGAAGGGTAATCCAACTAGGGAAGCGGCTTTTTGGGCTTTTTGGGCTTTCTTCCTGCCAGCTTCGTCATGGTCAGGAGCAAAAACGATGCCTGCGACGCCGACTTTCTGGTACTGGAGCATCGCGCTCTTGAGGTCATCGGCTGACCAACTACCGCCTTGGAGCGTCGAAGCGACTAGCCCTAATGAGCTGCGACTTGATTCAACACAAGCTTCGCCCTCTGGCATCAGTAGCCACTTACCAACAGCGTACTGCTCTACTTCCTCCATACGGTAGGGACTCCAGCGGTGAGCGCCTTTCCCCTTGACGGCCTTGCCCTGGTCGTTAATATGCCAAGGCAGGGTAATTTTTTTGTATCCTTTGGGTTTGCTAGCATCTGGGGTTTCTAAGCGTTGAACCCAGAGCCATTCGGGATAACGATAGATGATTTCAGTGTCGTTCTTCCGCTGCTGCCGCCTAGGACTGTCAGTTGCTAGAGCTGGCAACTGAGCTAATTGGATATTGGGTGAAAACGTACAATCCTTCTGTGACTCTGCCCTAATCTTGGCTTGCTCTGGGAGAGGTGCCAGTGGTCGCCGTGGGCGTGGAGGCGGAGCGTCGCCTTCAGCGGTGCCATCCGAGTAGCGCACTTGCACTCCAAAATCTTGTGCCAACTCCAGCACGGCATCGGTAAAGCCTTTCCCTTGTGTCTGCATGATAAAGTTGATGGCGTTTCCCCCAGCAGTGCAGCCGAAGCAGTAGTACAGCTGCTTAGTTGGGCTGACGCTGAAGCTGGGCGTCTTTTCGTCGTGGAACGGACACAAACCCATATAGTCCTTGCCACGCTTCTCTAGGGCAACGTGTTTTGAGATGACCTCGACAATATCAGCCTGTTTGACCGCCGAAATCGTGTCATTGTCGATTCTTTTGTGCGTTATTGGAGTTGTCATTGCGCCACCTCCTGGATGCTTTGGTGGCTGTTTTTTGCATCAACCTTGCAACAATTTGCAGCAATGGTGCAACAACTTGCATCACTTTGGGCTATGATGTGGGAAGAAAGTGATATGCCATTTTTGGGACATCTATTTATAGTCGGCTCAAAATCGCGGCTAGTATAGATACGAACTAATTTCATTTGAAATTGCTTCCCCGTTCATGCGGGGTAGATACCCTGGTTGCTTAAGCGTTACGTCCGTGGTAAAGATTTCGCGCTCAAGCACTAGGCTTTTCAGGAAACCCTGGCAGTGTTATCTGTCGGGTTTTTTTTTGTTTGATCGCAACCGAGAACTATTCTGGAAAATAGTTCTCCCCTGTGATGTTGCAGTTGAAGCGATCGAACGTCATGATTGCTTCCTTTTTTGAGTTGGGAAGTCTTGATCGCGCATGGCTACTAGCTGTTCCTCTGGAAGATCCAAAGTGTGAGCAATTTTTGATAAATCACTCGCGTTTGGCTTGCTGCCAGATGCGATCGCTTTCAGTTTGTCTGTTGTTATTTGGCCGTCTGTCAGCAGCTGGTAAAAGTTTTGCTGCACAAGTTCGGCAAGAGTTTCTGGCAGTTGTACGCCTGACTCAACTGCTGTACTTGGTGGGGGAGGCTGGTTCTCGCTTAACCAGCGCTCAATTATTTCTTTGAGCACCCCACTCATGTCACGCCCCAACAGGGCGCACGTAGCTTTGAATCGTGCTCTTATATTTTCGGGTACCCTCCCTCTAATAAAAACTTGTTCCTCTTCCTTGGGCACAGATATTAGCTCATAATGTTCCTCTTATTCTCCCATTGGTTTATAGCAATAGCACAATTCTGCCCAAATTTAGTCAGTTTGTGTGGGTAAATCCAAAATTACTTCTGTCCAATATTGTACTTGTGCTATTGTACTCTCATAAGCCAACCGCAGCCACACATCGGCAGATGGAGTCCCTCCAAGCCAAAAAACTTGGAGGATAACCAATCCACCGTTGACCGCTACAAGGCTTGAGTTGGCTTCCCTAGACCAATTGAGGATTTAAACAATGAGATGTACATACGAGTCCTACGGAACGGACATCGGCAACGGCTTTTTGAAGATTAACGACGGTCGTACCCCAGCCTGGTCTACCCCCAGCTGGTACGCCGAAGTCCCACCAGGAAGCCAATTTCCCAACCTCGACCTCTACTCGCAACACGTTCGTTACCTAGATGGCGATCGCCCTGACCTCAAAGGCAAGGAATGGCTGATTGGACCCGCCGCCAAATCACAGACACGCCTGTTCCAACGTGCTGTAGACGCCGGAAAGATTGACATCAGCTTGCAGCTAGTCTTGGGCTGCATCCGACCACCCCAGGAGATGTCCGAATCCGGAACGCTGTTTATCCAGACCCTGGTAACTTCTCTACCCGATGCACGACGGGATGCTAGCGACCTCAAAGCGAAGTTAGGAGGGCGTCACATCGTTGAACTCAACGGCTTCAAACTGGCAATCGGCTGGGGAAAAGTCGAGGTGAAGGAAGAAGGCTGGGGAGCTTACAACTACGCCATGCGCCGGGGTCTGTTCCAGCGCTTAATCGGCAACGTGACCATCGACATTGGCTGTGGAACAGCGATCGTTTCCTACTGGGATGAAAGCGGAAACCTTAACTATGATGCCCGTCAACCTTTTGATAAAGGTGTTGATACTTTGGTGCAGTTAATTCGTGCTGATTATCGATTCAAGCAACGCTTTGGTAGTGACCCCAAATTGCACTTGATATTAAAGGGAATCGAAGACGGAACCGTAAATTACGGTACGCTCGGCAGTTTCAAAGATATTTTTGAACAAAAGCGCCAGCAGTGGATTGTGGACGTTCTCAAGTCCGCTATCAGCGTCCTTAAACCCTTCAAAGATGAACTGGACAAGATTTTGTTTGTCGGCGGGGGTGCCCCATTAGCTGAAGGGATTGTGACTAATGTTAAGTGTCTGGTTTGTCCTAATCCACAACTAGCTAATGTCTTGGGTTTAGTAGCAAACAATCAGAAAGTCGCCCCGATTAACAAAGAGGTGGCGTAATGCCCAAACAAAAGACAGGCAAAGGAAAACGCCTAACGATTAGAGCAAAATTGCTGCCTTATATCGAATCAGTAATGGAAGCTTTCGGATTAGAAGATGAGTCAGCTGCCGTCAATTTAATCATCGGAAGTTGTTCTGTAAAACCAATTTCATGGTTAGCGATGCGACCTGGAGATAATCCACCACCGCTTCCACCAGCAGCAATTGAAGTGTCGGTACAACAGGTGAAATCGTTCAAGAGTGAGTCGGAACTAGAGCGAAATGCTCTCGACATGCTTTGTGAGGATATTGATTCGTTAAGGGTGGCAGCATGACTATTAACCACAACGACACAACACAAGGTCAAATCCAACAATGGCTTGATGAAAACCCCGACCCACAATCCAAAGGAGCTGTAAGGTTTGTCAAAAAGCTCAAGGAAAAGCTCAAGAATCAACAGGAGCAGGAGTGATTAACAAAATACGCCTCTTCCTGATCGAGATTGACCCGACAGTCCGTGCCCTTAAACCACAAATTTCTTCTAACCTGCATCAACCTTTAAGCCAACCGCAGACTAGCACATTGGAAGCCAGCGCTGATAGTTTGGACCGCTCCAGCGCTGACTCTCTCCAGACCGAACAAACCGAACGATAAGAGATGTTTCGATCATGACACGAGCAATCAGCACATCAGTAAAACCACTGGGCTATTACGTCACAGTTCCAGCAGACATTGAGGAGGCATTAGGTTCTCACTTTGAGAATCTGGAGCGGTGTGAACAATACACATTGCTGGCAATGTTTGCCTTCTTTATGGCAGTTCATGCCAATAACAACGAATCTGAGTACAGCTTACTGGATGCCTACTTTAACACCCCAGGCGATGCGATTATTCCGGACTGGGTAAAAGACCTGTTACCCGAAATCGAAAAGCTGACTGACGGCACGATTATTGGACTGTCTGAAGCGTTAGTTCTGAATCTGCACTACACAAGGATGGTGAGCTAATGGTTCAAAAGATTGGCTACTACATCAACCTGGAGAAAAACGCGATCGCCGCTCAAATGGTTGCCCGCTACGGCTCAGGATTGGAGGATATGCCTTTAGAAGCGCGCCTTACCTTCCGAGCGGCTCTAGCCGCCTTCCAGGTGAGCAAACACCAATGGGCAAATGCAGAGCAACCTCCGAAAGATAAACGTTTGATTGAACAGGCAATTGAGTCAGTCAATAGTGATGCTTGGGAATCTGAGCAATTGACCGACTGGATTATTGGATTCTGCATTGACCCGAAAGAGAACTGGCGAATTGAACCCATGATCCGAGCGCTCAGCGACAGTATTGCTTGCGCCTAACCCCTAACACAATGCCCCTACCAGGAAAGTAGGGGCATCAAGAAAGGAGACTTCCCAATTGGAGGAAAACTGATGATCCTCACTTGCTATCTCTGGACTCTATTTCTGTTTTTTTGGGCAGTAGTCGTTAACAAGCTCCTTGAACACTACCGCTTTCACCCTAGAACTCGCACTGAAGAATTTCTCTTAAATGTGTTTCTGGGGATGGTTTTGGCACTGCTAGTTTGGCACGGGTTGGTGTGGTCTGTCGCTGCCTGTGTGGTGTTAGTGCCGTTGTTTCTAATCACATGCGTTGTCCGTGAAGCCTTAAATTCATTGAGGTCAAATAAATGAGCGACCTTACCCTATACCAACAAGGCGAAATTCAAAGTATTACCACCGAGGCTCTAGAGGTAATTCAGTCTCACCCAGTCGCTCGTCAGCATCTGGACAATCTGGCTGAGTCGATCACTTATCTGGCTTACTGTACGGTCAAAGACTGTAACGACGCCCACCTTGCAGACATTCAAAAACTGATTGATGTAGCAAAGACGGGTCAATCAGCCGAACTGCTCAAAATGAACCGCCAAGTGCAAGCCGAAATGCAGCAGTTGCGGTCAGAAATGAACCAAGGTTTTGAAGCTTTAGCTCAAGTCTTGGATGCGCTCGACCAACGACAAGAAAAGCTTTCCTCGGCACTAGAGCAACGCTTGAGTCGGTTAGAGAATCAGCCGAGGCTACCACTAGAACCACTTGTGGTGTACGTGCGAGAGGAGCCAGTTAATAACTACTACGTGGACAACTCCTACACCGATAACTCACGACGCAGTAGTCGCCATGACGGTCTAGGGATTGAAGCCCTAGCTTGGACGATAGTAGCAATCTTTTTCACGGTGTTGGCTTGTTCACTTCTCCCCTCTAGCAGGAGGTAAGAACTGATGAACACATTCCTTTGCATTGCATTTGTCATGTCGCTGGCTGGGTCTGTTGCCGCCCCCGTAGGTGCCGTATTGTTCAAGTCCTACCAGGATGAACGCAAACGGATTGAGGCGGGTCATGAGCCAACTTATCTGTCCTACACAACAGAGGAAATTTACAACCCTCCACTTTCAAGGCACCCAGAAGAAGTGGAGAGTGAGGAGGGCGAGAGCCTGGGAAAAACTCTGGCTCTGCCAGTCAAGACAGAAGCCGCCATAGTCGCTTCAACTGAGCAGAGCGCCATTCGTAAAGACATTATCACTAAGGCCGCCGCTACCACACTCAGCATTGTGTTTACAGCGCCTCCAGGGTGCGGAAAAACTACAACAGAGCTAGCTTGGCTGGCTAAGGTGTTTGACCTTTATCCAGACGCCTTAGTGCTGATTACCTCTCAGAAAAACGATAGCTTTCTTGGACTAAGTGAGATACCAGGCGTCCTAACCGTTCTAGATGGTGTTGACTTTCAACCGTTAGCCGAAAAGGTCGATAGGGTGTTTGGAATACTCCAAGAACGCAAGAACCTACCCAAGTCAAGGCGTCATGAGTAC
>DATNPH010000138.1:0-45846 GCA_036703315.1 Coleofasciculaceae cyanobacterium | reverse complement strand
GTGGTTGTTTGGGCCGTTAGATCTGTCCTAACCTTTATGGCGACAGCTATATCAGTTGCTACGTTCGGAGAAGTCCTTAAAATTCCATCTCTTCTCGCTCATTACTCGTAGAACTATTAGTGTCGTGACCTTTGGTCGCCCAACAAATTGTTTCAATGTGTTTAGCTAGTGTTGCTACAGTCGGAGCTTCAAACAAGTGACGCACAGGCAACTCTACTTGAAAGGCATCACGTATCCGCGAAGTCAGCTGAGTCGCTAGTAGAGAATGACCGCCCAATTCAAAGAAATTATCGTGGATACCTACCTGCTGTTTTCCCAAAACCTTAGCCCAAATTCTTGCTAACTCCTCCTCAAGGGTACTCCGAGGTGCCACATAATCTTCTTTCGGATCAAGACTGAGTGTATCTACCGCAGGTAAGACACGGCGATCTACTTTACCATTGGGTGTCAGTGGCAGGGAGTTCAGCATCATGTAGGCAGAAGGCACCATGTAACTTGGCAACTTCTCTTTCAGGAATTGGCGTAGTAGGGGCGCAAAGTCTTGCTTCTCTATAGCCGTCTGGTTTGGAACAATATAAGCCACCAAGTGCTTATCACCAGGTATGTCTTCCTGAACAATCACTACTGTCTCTCTTACGGCAGGATGCTGATTTAGTACTACTTGAATTTCTCCCAACTCGATGCGGAAGCCACGAATTTTTACCTGATTGTCAATACGACCTAAAAACTCAATGTTGCCATCTGGTCGATACCGGGCTAAATCACCCGTCTTATAAAGGTGTGCTGAAGAAGGCAAAAAAGAAGAATTTTCTCCCCTTGTTTCTGTTTCCTGTTTTCTGTTTCCTTTTTCCTTACTAAAAGGATTAGAAATGAATCGTTCAGCCGTTAATTCAGGACGGTTGAGGTAGCCCCGTGCTAGTCCGTCACCACCGATGTGCAACTCGCCCGGAACACCAATCGGTACAGGTTGTAACTGCTCATCCAACAGATAAATCTGTGTGTTTGTAATCGGGTGACCAATGGGGATAGACGTGGCGTCTTGTAAAACTTCTTGTACCCAACAAAAAGAGGAGAATGTTGTACCCTCTGTAGGCCCATAAACATGAAGCAATTGCTGCGGTGGTCCTTTTTTGAGAACCTTTTTAACCCATCTGGGATCGACGGTTTCGCCTCCAAATAGCAAGTATCTCAACGACTCAAAAGCTTGCGGAACAACTCTTGCAATCTGCTGAAACAAGGCGGTGGTTAGAAACAGGACGCTGATCCCTTCTTGACGAAGTTGTAAGGCAAACTCGTGGGGCGAAAGGGTTACATCTGGGCTAATCCCAACAAGCTGAGCGCCGTGAAGTAGTGCCCCCCAAATCTCGAATGTTGCTGCATCGAAGGAAGTATTCGAGACTTGGGCAATTTTATCGGAAGGGTTTAACTTTACGTAATTGGTATTGAAGACTAGCCGATTTACAGCTTTGTGAGGAACAGCAACTCCCTTAGGCTTTCCTGTAGAGCCAGAGGTGTAGATAACGTAAGCTAAGTTGTCGCTCGTCACGTTGCTAGTTGGGTTTTCTGGACTCTCTTGGGCAATAGTATGCCAGTCATTATCCAGGTAAACCACTCTAGGATTTTGGATTGCAAAACTTTGTTGAGTGGAGGTGATAGCATCCGGCAATCGTCTGACCAACTTCTCCTGTGTCAGTAATACCGATACTTGGGCATCCTCAAGCATGAAACTCAGGCGCTCAGGGGGATAACTGGGGTCTAAGGGTACATAGGCTCCTCCAGCTTTGAGGATGCCCAGCAGTCCCACTATCATCTCTACAGAGCGCTCCATACAAATGCCAACTAGGGCTTCCGGACTTACCCCGAGTTTCTGTAAGTGATGCGCTAATTGGTTGCTGCGGTTGTTCAGCTCTCGGTAAGTAAGTTGCTTGTCTTCATAAATTACTGCTATTGCATCAGGTGTTCTGTCTACTTGCTCTTCAAACAAGTGATGGATGCACTGGTGTTTGGGATAATCGGCAAAGGTATCATTCCATTCCATTAATAACTGATGACGCTCAGATTGGGAGAGGAGTGGTAGGTTTGCAATCCTTGCTTGTGGATTTGCAACAATGCTCTCCAGCAGTGTTTTAAAATGTCCCTGCATTCGGCTAATGGTGGTTTCATCGAATAAATCTGTGTTGTACACCACAACGCCTCTAATCCCCTCAGAGTGTTCCCATTTTTCCCCCCATAGACTCCTGAAGCCGTCCGAACCTTCCCACAGGATGAACTCCAAATCGAAGCGGGTTGTTGTAAACTCAACAGTCTGAGGACTCAGTGTTAACCCTGGCAGCTCTAATGCCTCCATTGGCGCATTCTGAAAACCAAACATCACTTGGAACAGTGGATGGCGACTTAAGGAGCGCTCTGGATGCAATTCCTCTACCAGCTTCTCAAAGGGCAAATCTTGGTGAGCATAAGCTCCTAATGTTACCTCCCGTACTTTGCTCAGGAGTTCCTGGAACGTTGGGTTGCCAGATAAGTCGGTGCGTAGCACCAGGCTATTGACAAAAAAACCAATTAACCCTTCAATTTCACTTCGGTTGCGGTTAGCGATCGGTGAACCTACTACAATGTCTTCCTGGTGCGTGTAGCGGTAGAGCAAAGTCTGAAACGCTGCTAGCAGGGTCATGAACAAAGTTACCCCTTCTTGCTGCGAGAGCTTCTCTAGCGCATTACTCAAGTTTGGTGGTAGCTCCAGAAGTTTCGTGGCTCCCCGATAACTCTGTATAGTAGGTTTCGGTCGGTCAGTGGGCAAATTTAGGATGGAAATGCTGTCCAATTGCTGCCGCCAGTAACCTAACTGGGTTTCTAACTCTTCCCCTTGCAGCCACTCGCGCTGCCAATGAGCAAAGTCAGCATACTGAAGGGGCAGTTCCGGTAGAGGAGAAGGTTGCTGTTGAGCAAATGCTGCGTAAATAGCGCTTAGTTCCCGAATCAACACTCCGATAGACCAATCGTCTGAGACAATATGGTGCAGATTTAGCAACAGCACATATTCTGTCTCGTCCAGTTTCAAGAGCATTAATCGGATCAATGGATCGATCGCTAGATCAAAAGGACGCTGAGATTCCTCAGTGACCAACTGCTTTGCTTGAAGTTCCCGTTCTTCTGCTGGTAGTTCCCGTAGGTCTATTACTGGGAGATTTATGGTCAAAGTGGAAGCAAAGCTCCCAAGAGAATCCGCTGGCGCGTTAGCGCAGCTTACCGTAGGAATCGCCTGGACGAGTTGCCCCTCCACTATCCCAAATCGGGTACGTAAAGCTTCGTGACGACGCACAATTTCGTTGAAAGTTTGCTCCAAGGCAGTTAAGTTGAGCGAACCTGTCAAGCGAAGTACTGTCGGCACATTATAAAAGGTATTGCCGGGTACTAACTGGTTAATAAACCACAGTCGCTGTTGGGCAAACGATACTGGAAAGATAAAGACATCTTCTTCCTCAGGAATATTGAGTCTTGCTTGAGCATCTGTAAAGGAATTGTCAGAAAGCTCCGATGTCATCTGGCTTGTCTCTCTCTTCCAAATGTAGCTAGATCTGCCAACAGGATCTAAAACTAGGTCAGAGAAATCATCCTCTATACGCTTTGTTTGAACTATCGTTCTCCTGGATAGTCAGCCGGCGTAATTTCTACCAAATCCTGTTGGTCAAACAAAGTATAGTTGTATTGCCTCTGGCAGTGTATATCTCGCCACTCTTAACACGATGCTAGCCTTGGGCTGGGAGCGATCGCCTCTGTGCAAAACTGGCGATCGTCCTTATCCCCTCATGATTTACAAAATTGAGCATTTCGTCAGGAAGGTAACTGTCCTTGCGTCAACTTTGCCCCCGTTAAGTTCGCTCCACTCAGGCAAGCTTGATCAAGATCCGCCCCTTTTAGATCGGCTTGGCTAAGGTTTGCTCCTGTCAAATCTGCCTGACGAAGGCAAGCATCATTCAAGGAAGCCTTGCTCAGATTCGCCCCTCTTAGGTTGGCTTGGCTAAGGTTTGCCCTAGTCAGGTTCGTCCTATGCAGGTTGGACTGACTCAAGTTAGCCCCACTTAGGGAAGCATCACTCAAGTCTGCCGACGTTAAGTCCGCTCCATTAAAATTTATCCCGCTCAGATTAGCCAAATTTAGCTTCACGTTACTTAAGTTACATTGACTCAAGTTCTGAAAAGAAAGAAAAGCACACCTCAAGTTAGCGTTGGCAAAATTCCTTTCGCCTGCTGCGTATCGCCTCAAAAGTTCATCTATCGCCAATCTGGCTAACACGGTAGTTGACTCTCCCTGATAACACCATGAAGCTCCTACTAGTTTCGCTGCCGTATTAACAGCTACATTGTCACATGAAGGCATGACAACACCGTTAGACCCATCCCACTCACCGCCGAGCATAAAGGCAATGTCAGAAGCCGCAGATGCGGAGTCAAACAAGAGAACATCTGGTCTGCGCCCTGGCAATAAGTTCAAACCAATCAATTGGTTTAGAGCTAAAGAATATTTTCTTCTTAGAAAGTCTTTCATGGTGATGATAGTTGTTTAGGCAAGCAATAACCACAGCAGTCTAGCTATTGCTCTTACCCAAATTTTGCATGCGACTTGCAACCATAACCGTGTGAGGGTTCTACTTTACAGGTAGGGATTCTTCGACTTGAGTTAACTTCTCGCAGCCGCCCGAGGAGGAAGCCTACATCCAGAGGTGGGAGGAAAGGCGGGTCGAGGTTAGTGGTTAGTAGATAGTAGTTAGTAGGGCGCAAATGTTCATTATTAGTCCTTTGGCAAGAAGAGTCAGGATGTGTAGATCGTCTAGCTTTGTTGGGTCATAGCTTGTAGAGATTCGAGCAGACAAAGTAAAAGTGTGTGGAGGCTGCCTCATGATAACTACTCCCCGCGTTACGGTATGGAACGAGTACCAACACGAAAAAATCGACCCTGAAGTTGCCAAAATCTACCCTAATGGTATCCACAACACGATCGCTCAACATCTCCTATCCGAAGGACTGCCAGTACAAACGGCGACTCTGGAACAACCAGAGCATGGGCTAACTTCGGTAGTGCTGAATCTGACTGATGTTTTAATCTGGTGGGGACATATTGCCCACGATCAAGTGCAAGACTCTGTTGTAGAGAAAGTTTACCAGCGGGTGTTGAATGGTATGGGCTTGATCGTGTTGCATTCCGGTCACTTCTCCAAAATTTTCAAGCGGCTGATGGGTACGTCCTGCAACCTCAAATGGCGCAATGAAGGGGAGACAGAACGCATCTGGGTTGTTAATCCCGGACACCCTATTGCCGAGGGTTTAGGACAGTCTTTTGAAATCACCGCTGAGGAAATGTACGGTGAGTTTTTTGATATACCTACCCCGGATACTTTGGTGTTTATCAGTTGGTTCCAAGGGGGCGAAGTCTTTCGCAGTGGCTGTTGTTTTCACCGGGGTCGAGGTAAGATTTTCTACTTTCGTCCCGGCGATCAAGCGTACCCAACCTACCACCAACCGGAAGTGTTACAGGTTATTGCCAACGCCGTCCGCTGGGCTGCTCCGGTTCAGGGAACACAGGTAAGATTTGGTGAGTCCTCTAAATCTCTTTGAGCTAGACGGTGTTATAGCTGTCGCCATAAAGGTTAGGACAGATCTAACGGCTGAAATGACCACGTATCAGTAATAAACTTCTGCCCTCTGCCTTCTGCCTTCTACCTTTTGCTATATCTCTAAATTCTACTTGCAAACAAACTTCCATAAGCCTTCTCCTATACTGCCATCTGTAAAAAATTGCAGCGGTTCATTGTCGCCAAATTCTTCACGGCTGACTAATTCTCCTTGTGCATTGAAGCTGGCGATCGCTTGACGTCGCCATCCCCGTAGCGGACAGGTCATTGAAACGAAAGACTTCTCTGCCAGTATCCCTTTTTCATTAGGCTTGGAATTAACAGACATATACCAAAATAAGTAGGTGACATTATTAGTATGTTGCACTGATTCAGCATCAATGTAGTAATCAGTCCCGCCTTGATCGCGAGCAACTAATACCCATTTCTCAGCAGCGGCTGGTAGAGCCGTAAAGATAGTGGCAACCCCAATAAGAAGAAGTGTCTTGAGCATAATAAATGAGCCATGCCTGAGTTTAAGCCTATACTCCTATTTGCTGTTCTCTCATCAACTTTTAATCACTGTCTCAATTTGAATTGTCCGCAAGAGTGAGATACTTTTGGTTTCGGGCAGGTAACCACTCTTCTCGTAACTTGGCGATCGCTTCTTCTTTGAACTTAGCTTCGACCTCAATCCAGGGAGCATTGCAATAGGAACTCGGCATTACTGTAATCAAGTCACTATGGTTTCGGTCGCTAAATGCCTCGCGTCCGTTAGAGATATGCACCAGTTGCCATTCGCTTACAGGCCATGTGGTACCGGCTGCTGCCAACATCTCGGTAACGCTTGGGTCGTCGTAACTGTCCAGACCTTCGTGAACAATGTGATGATGAGCGTCAAATACCATGGGTACACCAGTTTGACGGCAAACCGCCAAAATCTCTTCGGCACTGTAGGCGTATTCGTCGTTTTCCAGTGCCAGTCGGGAGCCAATCGCCTCTGGTAGGTTGCGGATGACTTCAACTAATCGCTCGGAGCGATCGCTTTTACCTCCGTGAATTTCGATCATTGCCCAAGGTGATCGCGGCTGTCCTAGCTTATCCATAGTCATCGCATGATAGCCGAGAATTTTGATGCTATTAGCGATGACTTCCGGATTATCAGAACTGAGAACAACAAACTGATCGGGATGCACTACCAGTCGTATGCCAGACGCGATCGCACGATTACCTACCTGAAGAATTTCTTCATCCAATTCATTCCAAATCCTTTCCCCTACCTCTGTATCAGCAAAAGGAAAAAGATTAGAAGGAATTCGGTAAAGCTTTATCTGATTAGCGAGGCAAAAATCAATTGCCTGGTTCAAGCGTTGCAGATTTTCTGTATACAAATTTCGCAGAATTCCTTCCTGCTCATTCTCTGAGAACTGCAACAAACGCTTGCGCGTGACAGTACGATAGCGCACAGCTTTGGATGATGTGATACATACTAAACCTAATATAGGTGTCACACTTATCGAATTCATCATTATTTTATTAGTGACTACAATTTTATTGATAATTAATATTTTTAGTTAATGAACCCACCCTAAGAGTGACTATCAATAAAAAAGGGACAGCATAAAAACACGCTGCCCCATAAATTATTTGGCAATTGAGTTAGTAAAAAGGAAAGTTTTTAATTATTAACTTTTGCCTTTTACCGTTCACTGCCTCTCCTCCATTAACGAGAGACGCTACCCTATCCTGTTTAGGCGATCGCTGCCATCCTGACATCGTTATTCGCTAACAGTTCTTGCAGTTCTTCTGCATCAACTGTTTCCTTCTCAATCAGCATTTCCGATAATTTGTCAAGGATGTGCTTGTTATTCACCAATACCTCTTTAGCGCGTCGGTAGGCTTCATCGACAAGCTTACGAACTTCTTCATCAATGGCAGCAGCCGTCGTGTCCGAGAAATCCCGATCTGAAGCAATCTCCCGACCTAGGAACATATTGCCATTTTGTCGTCCCAAGGCGACAGGACCAAGGCGATCGCTCATTCCAAAGCGAGTCACCATCTGACGTGCTACACGCGCAACCTGTTGCAAATCGTTTGATGCACCAGTAGTCACTTCTTCTTCACCGAAGATAATTTCTTCAGCTAATCGACCACCCAACGCGACTGCCATTTGATTTTGCAGGTAAGAGCGTGAGTACAGTCCTGAGTCCATGCGGTCTTCACTAGGTGTGAACCAAGTCAAACCACCAGCACGACCACGGGGAATAATGCTAATCTTCTGTACTGGGTCATAATCTGGCATCAAAGCACCAACTAAGGCGTGACCCGCTTCATGATAAGCCACTAGAGTTTTGCGCTTCTCGCTCATCACCCGGTCTTTCTTCTCCGGACCAGCCAGCACGCGATCGATCGCATCGTTCACCTCATCCATCGAGATTTCAGTGAGATTGCGACGTGCTGCTAAGATGGCGGCTTCATTTAGCAAGTTGGACAGATCCGCACCTGTGAAACCAGGAGTACGACGGGCGATTTTCTCCAGATCAACATCCTTCGCCAGCGTCTTCCCACGAGCATGAACTCTGAGAATTTCCAGACGACCCGCGTAGTCAGGACGATCCACCACCACTTGTCGGTCAAAACGACCAGGACGCAGCAGCGCAGCATCTAGAACGTCTGGGCGGTTCGTGGCGGCAATAATGATGATTCCAGTATTGCCCTCGAAACCATCCATCTCGGTCAGCAACTGGTTGAGGGTTTGTTCCCGTTCATCGTTGCCCCCACCTAAGCCAGCACCTCGCTGACGCCCTACAGCATCAATTTCATCGATGAATACAATACAAGGGGCATGACTCTTAGCTTGCTCAAACAAGTCACGGACACGAGATGCACCGACGCCCACGAACATCTCGACAAATTCAGAACCAGAGATGGAGAAGAAAGGAACACCTGCTTCACCCGCAACAGCTCGTGCAAGTAGGGTTTTACCCGTTCCAGGAGGGCCAACTAGCAGGACACCTTTGGGAATCTTGGCACCAACAGCGGTAAAGCGATCGGCATTTTTGAGGAAGTCAACGACTTCATTGAGTTCTAGCTTGGCTTGATCAATACCCGCGACATCCCCAAACGTTACCTGAGTTTGCGGTTCCATCTGCACTCTAGCTTTGGACTTACCAAAGTTCATCGCCTGAGAGCCAGGACCATTCTGAGCACGCCGCAGCAAGAAAAATAATCCGACCAGCAGTAACACTGGGAAGAAGAGGCTGCTTAACGCTCTGAACCAGAAGCTGTCATCGTTTTGGGGCAGAACTGAAATATCTACACCATTGCTGGTGAGGATGCTAATCAGTTGTTGGTCGTTGGGTAGGTTGACTCGATACTTCGTACCGTCTTGAGCCGTGACACGCGCTGTTGTCCTGTCGGCAGTAAGTTCAACCCTTTCGATTCTGCCACCTTGAACTTCCTGAATCAGCTTGCTGTACTTCCAAGTATTTAAGCTTTGGGATTTTGGCTCTAAAAATGCTGTTCCTAAAGCGATGACTACTATTGCCAGCAGTGCATACAGCCCTGCATTTCTCCACTTTTTATTCACTACTTACTACCTCCTAAGACCTAGGATGGGGGAACGCCGCCTAAGATTCTTGTGTTAACTTATGTTAACAATATTAACGTCTCTCAGAACTAATTGACGAAGTTGGCTTCAGAATAGCCTTTCATCAGGGGGCTTGTAATAATATGGTAGTCTCTGTACTTACTAGTGTGGGCGTCTGTAACGTTAGAGTTGCTGTAGAGGGGTTATAGCCCGAAGTTAGGTGAAGGTAGTGTGTTTACAGTAACGTTGCCTGCCCTATTTTCAAAGTAGTGCAAGTTATGACCAACAAAGGGGTAATTTCTTCCTCCTGCCCTCTGCTCCCTTGCCTCTTCGATGACAATCATCAGAAGATGGCTTTATCGCTTGGAAGTGTTAATTGTATTGATGGCAGCGAGTTGCCGTTTCGTGTCGCGATCGCACATTGCATTCATTTGTGCCTGTTGCTCTGGCGTCAGCTGATTGTAGACTTGCATGAACTCTTCATAAGAGTAGACTTCCATCAGGGCATAGAGTTCGCCTAATGTCTGAGCCGCTAATGTTGCAACCTTGAGGGTGGCGATCGCATCACTAACCTCGCTAGTTGTCATAGTTCATAACCAATAACGCTAAGCAATGAATAATCCATTACCTAAGTTACACCTCAAGGCTGCACTTGGTATAGAGTCGCCGCTCTAGTACATCACGCCCCAAATAAGCCTACCCTCTGAAAACTTGCTCCAAAGTCTAGAACTAAAGCTTTTTGACTTTTGAGTTCCGCGTAACGCTACTAGTTTTCCACCGTATCGATCAACCAACTATTTGTTTGGCTCAACATCCCTACGCCCTGATTATTCAAAGGCAGTGTAACTGTAAACGTTGTCCCAACTCCAACTTCACTGTCCACAGCAATCTGACCACTGTGGAGTTCCACACATCTTTTAACAATTGCTAGTCCCAATCCTGTTCCGGAGATAGTGCCAACGTTACTACTACGGTAAAAAGGCTCAAATAACTGCGCTTGGTCTTCTGAGGGAATGCCAATACCTTGATCTTGGATACGGAAAGTTGCCGTATTATCGTCACAAACTACGTCAAATTGAACGTCGCCTGCTGAAGATGAATACTTGATCGCATTTGAGAGCAAATTGGTGATGAATTGCCGCAGCAGTTTTTCATCCAAACAAGCTTCCTTACAGGAGCCACAGCTGTCAAACCTGATCCTGTGCTGAGTCGGCGTCATAAGTTGTAATTCTTCCACCAGTTCACGACACAATGATATTAAATCTAGCGGTGCTGGATTAAATTCCAGTTTTCCCCCCTCAGCTTTGCTGAGCACAAACACATCACTGACTAGCTGAGTCAAATGGTGAACCGAAGTTTGAATTCGCTGGAAATGACGCTGCCTCTTCTCCTCAGACCATTTATGACTATAGTGTTCGAGTAATTCTGTAGAAGAAAGGATGGTTGCCAGTGGGGTGCGATACTCATGGGAAACTACCGAGATAATGTTAGATTTGAGGTCACTAAGTTCCTTTTCTTTGATCAAAGCATTACGAAGTTCTTCTTCCAAGCGCTGACGTTCAGTAATTTCGCGTTGCAGGAACTGATTTTTTTGTCTTAACTCATTGGTCTGTTCTTCGACTCGGCGTTCTAGTTCTTCATTGAGCCGTTGTAACTGCTCCTCGCTCTGGCGTAGCCTCTTCAATGTATTGGCTCGCTCCATCGCATGACGAATTGCACGAACCAACAAGTTACTATCAATCTTGCCCTTGACTAGATAGTCCTGCGCCCCCTCACGCAAAGATTCTAAAGCAATGACTTTATCATTGAGACCCGTCAGCACCACAATTGGCAAATCCGGTGCTGCCTCAAAGGTTTGTGCAACTGTATCTAATCCTTGTTTGTCTGGTAATGATAGGTCTAACAGCACCACATCAAAGGAGTTTTCGCTCAGGCATTTGAGTGCGTCTTTAAGCTTTTCAACATGCACCACTGACCATTGAGTCTCGTCGGCTTCAATAAGAATTTCTTGTAATAGATCTGCATCAGCTGGGTTATCTTCTACCAGAAGGATTTTGATAGGTACACTGTCCATATTTCTTACTCCGACGGCAATCTGACTACAGCTAGCCAAAACTCCTCAATCAGCTTTAGCACGCTAATGAATTGCTCCAAATCAATCGGTTTCGTAACGTAGCAGTTCGCATTAAGTTCGTAGGTTCTGAGAATATCTCGCTCAGCCGCTGAGGTGGTGAGAACCACAACAGGAATAAGTTTAAGGCTGGGGTCTGCCTTGACTTCCGCTAGAACCTCACGACCGTCTTTTTTTGGCAAGTTGAGGTCAAGCAAAATCAAATCAGGACGAGGTACATCAGTATATTTCCCCTGCCGACGCAGGAATGCTAGGGCTTCTACCCCATCTTCAACCCAGTGCAAGTTATTAATCATCTTGCTGCCACTGAGCGCTTCTTCCGTTAGATCAGCATCACTGGGTGAGTCTTCGATCAACAGAATCTCAAGGGATTTAATTGGAGAGTTAACATTCATATGAATTCATTAGCTCCTGCATGAGATAGTAAAGTAAAAGATCGTATTGACATCTGGCGTTGACTTATTGGTGTTAGTTTATTGCTCTAAAAGCGGAAAAGTAAAGTAAAAAGTTGTGCCGACTCCTGGCGTTGAATCTACCCACATGTGTCCTCCATGACGCTCCACAATCTTCTTGCAAATTGCTAAACCAATACCAGTCCCAGGATATTCACTGCGTGAATGCAGGCGTTGGAAAATCATGAAGATACGCTCAAAGTACTCTGGCTCCATACCGATGCCATTATCACTAATAGAAAATAGCCATTCATTGTCCTGTTGCTGTGCCTTGACATGAACCTGTGGTGGCTCTGAACGATGAAACTTAATGGCATTGCTAAGTAGATTTTGGAATAATTGAAGTAGTTGGGTTTCATCCCCTATTACCCTTGGCAGAGGGTCATGAGTGACTACCGCATTACTTTCAGCGATCGCAACTTTTAAATTATTCAGAACCTGACCCAGTACCTTCTCACAATCGGTTGGTTCCAATTCTTTCCCTCGTGTTCCCACCCGTGAAAACTCCAGCAGGTCGTTGATCAACTGCTGCATCCGGACAGCTCCCTCCATGATGTAGCCGATGTACTTATCCGCTTTGGCATCAAGGTTTCCCTGGTATTTCCGGGCGATGAGCTGTGCATAGCTATTGACCGCCCGCAGAGGCTCTTGCAAATCATGGGAAGCTACGTAGGCAAACTGCTCTAGTTCCCGATTAGAATGCAACAAACTAACGTTTGCTTCTTTTAGTTCAGCTGTCCGCTCTTGCACTCTAGTTTCTAGTTCTTCATTGAGCTGTTTAAGTGACACTTCAGCTTGCTGACGCTCAGTAGTCTCCGTTTTGATGGCACGGTACACAAGATAAAACGCAAACAAGTTTAGAACTATACCCACTAAGAACATCAGCTGTACTGCCTTGGCTTCCTGCTCTTTCTCCGCTAACCAATTTTGTAATTGCTGATTTTTGTTTTCTTGCATTTTCTGGATCAACGCTCGAATTTGATCCATGAGTTTTTGTCCCTGATTGGTCAAAACTACCTGTACTGCCGCTTCAAAACCCTTGTTCTTCCTCAGGACAATTGTTTCTTGAAGTTCAGCCAACTTTTGTGCAATTAACGGTTCAAGACTAGAAAGTACCTGCTGTTGGTTAGGGTCAGTTACCGTTAATCGTTTGAGGATTGCTATTTGCTGATCGACTTTCTTGACGGCAAGGTTATAAGGCTCTAAGTAAGACTCTCGCCGGGTAAGCAAGTAACCCCGTTGACCTGTTTCAGCATCCTTCATGGAGGAAAGAACACCTTCAAGCTTTTGGAGGGTTTGCTGGCTCTTATTGACCTGATCTGATGTTTGTTTTTGCTTGATGAAGCTCCTGTAAAACAGACCATTCAGCGTCACCAGAATCACTGATGCTACTCCCAGCATCACGATAGTCTTCCTCTCAACAGACCATTTTCTTGCAGGAGAGCTGAATGGTACAGATGGAATTGCTCTCCATCGTGGCTGAACATGGGAATTCTTTGGTTCGTTGGCAGTTGAGGTAGAGAAGGGTTTTCCTGCTGCGTTTCCTCTCTCCTTGCGCTTAGAACCCTCTAGTCTTCCAGCTTTAGGTTCAATCTGTGGTTCTAAAGTCATTTTTACCTGCTTGTGTGCCGTTATCTCCGTGGCGATCACATACCAGTGTCCATCCTCACTGTGGCGTAAGCTCCAGGATAGCTGCCGATAGCTACCATCTTTATGACGATAGCGATTGTCAACATAGCCAGGTTGATCGTCACGCACTTGTTGCATCACACGTTGCGTTGCCTCTACATCCTCTGGATGTACCAATTCAATCCAAGGGCACGATTGTAGGTCTTCGGGTGTCCAGTCGAGTAAACGTTTCCACGCGGGGTTAAGTTGTCCAAAAGCCCCGTCGGGCTGAATAATACACAATAGGTCTGATGAATGCTTAAAAAAAGCTTGAAGTTCAGTTTCTGATATTGCTAGCTTGCCCGCGACTTTTTTGTGCTGCACAAGATTTCCCTCTACCCTTCACAAGGACGCTGTGGCGTTCCCTCTGGCTAATGTCAATGAATCCTTCATTGTTACGACTGTTGCCCTCAATTTTTCGACGGGGAAAGCACTGAATTTAAACAGACGTGGCTTAAAATGACTTCCCGTGAAATTACGGTTTACAGTGTTAGGGCAACATCTACGGTTCAGTTACCTGCCAGGTTTTAGGTATTCTTTGAGTGGGAAGAGAGCCAGTTATCAATAGCTGCAAATGGCAAATGTTCGATTGGAAGGGATTAGTCGCAAATTTGATGAAGTCACGGCAATTGAGGACGTGACCTTTGAGGTGCCGGATGGGCAATTTTGGGTTTTAGTGGGACCATCGGGTTGCGGTAAATCAACAATTTTGCGGATGATCGCGGGTCTGGAATCAGCAACTGATGGGAATCTCTATATTGGAGATGCTGTGGTGAATAATGTCCCAGCGCGGCAGAGAGATGTGGCGATGGTGTTTCAGAACTACGCCCTCTACCCTCACATGACAGTAGCCCAAAACCTCGCCTTTGGTCTGCGGATGCGAAAAGCTGAGGCTACAACGATTGAGAAACGAGTGGAGATGGTGGCGCGATCGCTCGATATTTCCCATCTGCTGGATCGCAAACCCAAGCAATTATCGGGAGGACAACAGCAGCGAGTAGCACTGGGAAGAGCGATCGCTCGTGAACCCAAAGTGTTCTTGCTCGATGAACCCCTGTCGAATCTTGACGCCCAGCTACGGGATGACACTAGGGCAGAGTTGAAGCAGTTGCACCAACGGTTAGGCATCACTACCATCTATGTCACTCATGACCAAGTAGAGGCAATGACTCTAGCTGACCAAATTGTTGTGCTCAATCGCGGTCGGATTCAACAAATCGGCGAACCTCAGGAGATTTATGCTAAACCAGCAAACCGGATGGTGGCAACCTTCTTAGGGAATCCACCGATGAATGTTTTTCAGACAACTTATACAGCTCAAGCGTTTCAGATAAGTGGTCAGTCTTTGCCCTGTCCAGATGCACTTCAGAGGAGGATGCAACTGAGTGAGGGACAAACTGTTGAGTTGGGGATTCGCCCGGAACATATAGAGATTGCCGGATTAACCAACCCGATAGACACAAACAAGGGTCAGCTGATGATAGAGGTGAATGTAGTAGAACCGCTGGGACGAGAAACGTTAATTCGTGGCAGTCTACTGAACTCAGATACCTTAGTGGATGTTCAGGCACCTGGAAATTGGCGTGGGCATCCGGGCGATCACATTGGCGTTCAGCTCGACCTTGACCAGTTGTTTGTCTTTGACTCCACTACTGGTGATGCCCTGTATCCTTAAAGCGATTGTAACTGTCTAGTTGTGGAAAGTCGCAACGTAAATATAGCTGTCGCCATAAAGGTTAGAACAGATTTAATGGCTGAAACGACCAAGTACCAGGAATAAACCTTCTGCCCTCTGCCCTCTTCCTTCTGCCTTTTGCTATAGTTACTGACTGGATTAATGTAATAGTCTTTAAACTCCGATAACCTGAAACTTGAAAATGAATCACCCTTATCATGCCTTCACTCAAAGACAAGGTAAATTGTCGCTATCGTTTTTTGTCTGAGTGAGCCAAAACCTCAGTTTTTTCTTACCACAACAGTGTTTTCAAGGGCAACAAGCCTATTAGCCGTCTCAGAACTTCAAGTTTTTACAAACTCTTTACACTGACTTAGTAGATTGTTTACCAATTATTCACACAAAAGTTAGTACGCTAAAGACCTACTGCTTTCGATCAATGCCCTAACAATTCGAAAATCGAGTAGGGCATTTTTCTTTTCTACTACAACTACCAACATCTTGACCAAGAAAGGCAGAGGGCTCTTATGCAGGAGGAAGAGAAGGAATGCCTTCGTCCTTTGCCCACGACCAAGGGAGTAAGGGTATCAAGCCGCTTCCAAATCTTCGATTTGGTGGCTCCCAATATGGCAGGGGTTAGAATCCCCTTCCAATGGGTTACATAAGAGCCTTCTGCCTTCTGCCTCCATTCTTCTGCCTTCTTCAAGGCTGTTGACCAACTGATTTATCCTAGAAATCACTTTCACCAATTGGCGTTGTTCGTGCACTTCCGTGAGGTACAGGATGTAGTGTGACCGTATAGTCCATCCACTCCACTCCAGTCTCTTTTTTGACTTCCTTGAAATCTAATGGATTGCCGAATTTCGAGAACGAGCGATTCTGCAAAAACTTTTGTGTTGTTTTGTTCCAATCGCTTCCCAGATTGAACTTTAAGATACAGGTACAAGGGCTAATATTTTTAAGGGTCACTTCCTGTTTAGCTTGAACATACACAAAATGTTGTGTCTTGCCGGAGACACTATCTACAAGTTTGACAGCAGCATCGTAGGTCGTTCCATTAGCTATTTTTAGCTTCCCACGTCCCTGCAAATCTTGAGGTGGGATGATATTAGTGCCGTTTGGAAGAGAAGCAGGAGGACGGCTTGGGCTTGGTTCAACTGTAGGCTTTGATGGTACTGATTCGGTAGATAGCTGTGCTTGTTGGGGCTGCATTTTAGGGAGGAAAATCCCAGTAGCTACCACACTTACAACAGTCACTGCTGCTACAACGAAACGTGTTCTCTTGGAGGTTGTTTTTGAAGAAACTGATGTCAAGTTGAGGTGTTCTATTTGAGAATTTCGACCGCATTGCGGACAAGGAGTTTTGTTACATAAGTATCGACCTTTAGTAAGATAAATTACTCCGCAATCGCAGTGCAGAATTTGGGGTTTGTTTCTTAGCATAATTGACTCCTGGCTCCTACTCCAACACCCTCTAAACGATGAGTTGATGCTTGTCGGTTAAACACATGGCAGCTCTAGTTTTAGTCCAATGGCTGTGCCCTCGCAGAGTCTGTATCTCTGGAGCATCTGCACTTATGCAATGAATGAAGGATGTAACGTTTCCAAAAACGTTGAGATGTTTTGAAATTGCAGGATAGAAGCGGATTTACCAGATAGTCACATCTTGCTGGAATAGCTTGAAATGAGGGAGATAGCTTCCGCAACTTCCCAGCTTGTCTATCTCCCTTATTTGTCCGATTACTAAATCAGTGTTCTAGCATGGGGAATTATTGCTTTAACGTGATTTGATGGTTACTCAGCCTCTCCGATCAGGGTGAAAGCCGCCCATTGTTTAGGATTAGGATATTGTTTCATTGTTGTGAGCATGGCTTGACGTAGGGCAACAGCTTTGTCAGGATTTTGTCGCAGGTTGCGATAAAATTCAGTCATTAAAAAAGCCGTGGAATTATCATTAACTGCCCACAGTGATACCATTACACTGGGGACTCCGGCAGAAATTAAAGTGCGAGATAAGCCAACCACACCATCGCCTCTAATGTCTCCGCGTCCCGTATCGCAAGCGCTGAGAACGACGAGATCCGCTTGCAGCTTCATTTCGTAAATTTCACCTGCGGTGAGTAAACCATCAATCAGGTTGTCTGCTTTACCGGAAGGAGCAAGGGCGATCGCTCCCGGTACACCAAATCCTTTAAAATCTTGAACTAAGCCGTGGGTGGCCAGATGAATGATGCGCGATCGCTGCATTTTCTGCATCACTGTTGCTTTGGTAGCTTGGTTACCTGTAAGTGCTTCGGTGTTTAAGAATTTAGCAATTTGAATCGCTTCCCTCGTAGAGTCTCCCAAGCCTCAATTGCTGCAAAAAGAATTGTTTCAGCCTGAGAATATTGACCAAGAGTATTGTAAACCAACCCAATATTATGGAGAGCCGCAAAGCTTGTTGATGGTATTCTAATGCTTTGGGATACTGACCTAAATTTCCGTAAACTACTCCTATATTGTTGAGAGTCACACCTTCACCTTGTTTATCGCCAATTTGTTTGGCGATCGCTAAAGATTGTTGAAAGTTTTCTAAGGCTTTAGGATACTGTCCCAAATTGCTGTAAATTTCTCCAATATTGTTGAGAGTCGTACTTTCTTTTTGTTTATCACCAATTTGTTTGGCGATCGCTAAAGCTTGTTGATAGTTCTCTAAGGCTTTGGGGTATTGTCCCAAATTGCTGTAAACTTCGCCAATATTATTGAGAGCTGTACTTTCCAGTGCTTTATTACCAATTTCTTGGTGAATAGCCAAAGCCTGTTGATAGTACTCTAAGGCTTTAGGATATCTTCCCAGACTGTTGTAAACTCCCCCAATATTGTTGAGAGCCGTACCTTCTCCTACTTTATTGCCAATTTCTTGGTGAATAGCGAAAGCTTGTTGATACTGCTCTAAGGCTTTGGAATACTGTCCCAGACTTTTATAAATTAACCCAATATTGTTGAGGGTCTGACCTTCTCCTGCTCTATTACTGGTTTGTTTGTGAATAGCTAAAGCTTGTTGATAGTTTTCTAAGGCTTTAGGATACTGTCCCAAATTCCAGTAAACTATCCCAATATTATTGAGAGCCGCACCTTCCCCTTGACGGTTTCCAATTGCTCTAAAAATAACCAAAACTTGCTCAAATGTTTTTAACGCCTCTGGAAACTCACCTTTATTGAGCTGCTGAAGACCTAATTGGTTCAGCCGCAAACCCTCTTTGTTTCTTTCTTGATTCGTCTGTGCCTGTGCTGCTTCTATTCCCAAAGGTGTGGCTGCTATTTGTAGCGGGGAACTCAGCGAGATGATTAAGGTTGCGGTAAAAATGCTAAGGCAAAGCAGATGACGATACATAGGAAGAGTTTTCTATCCGTGGGTTAGCCAACTGTTTATATGTATCTCCCATCTTGGGGATGTTATGCAAAAATTCACTCACATTCTTGAGACACTCTCATTTATTGCGTGCGATCGCGCGAAAGTACAGTACCGAAGGCGATCGCTTCACTGCTGCGTGGAGCAAAGATCGCCCTGTTCGACTAGCCTACAGATGACGCTACTGTTTTAGTAGTCGTTGCGCTTCTTTCAGATTATTTTTGGCGACGGTATAGCTGGCATCCAGGGAAATAGAACGCTGAAATTCTTGAATCGCTTCTTCTAACTTTCCTTGTTGCTGTAGCGCCAAACCAAGACCATTGTGCGCCATTGCATGAGAATTGGTAAGAACCCAATCAACATCTCCTGGTCGTGTGGTAATCAGTCCATCTGGTAAGCTCAACGCTTGACGGTAAGCAGCGATCGCCTCGTCCAGTTTGTTTTGCTTCCGCAATACCTCACCTAGGGTGGCGTAGCTGAAAGTATTGGCATCAAGCTGGATAGCTTGGCGAAGAGTTGAGATTGCTTCCTCTAGTTTGTTTTGATAAAAGAGCGCTTCGCCTAAATTGGCAAGAAGAGTAGAATTTAAAGGGTCAAGCTCAATTCCTTGGCGATAGGCTACGATTGCTTGATCAAATTTATTCTGTGAACCTAGCGCTGCGCCTAAAGCGTTATAAGCATCAGGAAGGTTAGGATCAAGTTTGATAGCTTGGCGAGCAGCGTTTATAGCATCTTCATATTTGTTATCCAAGTGCAACCCTGCGCTTAAGATAACCCAAGCAAAAACATTTTGGGGTTCAAGTTCAACCGCTTTTCGTAAACTGATTAGCGCCTCATCTATTTTCTTCTGTTCAACTGATAGAAATCCCAGACCTTTGTAAGCATCAATATTCTTGGGATCAAGTTCAAGTGCTTGACGGTAAGCTATTAGCGCTTCATCCCATTTCTTCTGCTGGGTTAGCACGTTGCCTACACCAACGTAGCCATTGACAGATTTGGGGTCAAGTTCAATCGCTTTGCGGTAAGCTGTTAGCCCTTCATCCCACTTCCTCTGTTGAGTGAATGAATCTCCTAAACGGACGTAAGCAAAGGCATATTTGGGGTCAAGTTCAATCGCTTGACGGTAAGCTGTCCGCGCCTCATCCCATTTCCTCTGCTGAGTTAGAACGTTGCCTATACCAACATAGGGATTGGCATATTTGGCATTAAGTTCAATCGCTTTGCGGTAAGCTGTTAGTGCCTCATCCCACTTCCTCTGCTGAGCAAATGTGTCTCCTACCCCAACGTAAGGATTGGCATATTTAGGGTCAAGTTCAATCGCCTTGCGGTAATTTGTTAGTGCCTGATCCCACTTCCTCTGCTGAGCAAGTATGTCTCCTACACCAACGTAAGAATTAGCATATTTAGGGTTAATTTTAATTGCTTTTTGGTAAATAGCTAGCGCCTCATCCCGCTTTCTCTGCTGAGTGAATACGTCTCCTAAACGGACGTAGTGAGCAGCATTTTTGGGGTCAATTTCAATCGCTTTGTTGTAAGCAACTATTGCCTCATCTAGCTTATTCTGGTAACGCAGCGCTAGACCCAGCAGGTTGTAAGAAACTGCATCGTTGGAGTTAAGTTCGATGGCTTTGCGAAAAGCAGCAATTGCCTCATCCAGTTTCCTCTGGTCTCCCAGTAGCGCACCTAGATTCTTGTATGAGATTGCATCCTTGGGGTCAAGTTCGACGGCTTTGCGAAAAGCAGCAATTGCTTCGTCCTGTTTCTTCTGGTCTCTAAGTACTTCGCCTAGATTCTTGTAAATAACTGCATTGTAAGGGTCAGCTTCGATCGCTTTGCGGAAAGCAGCAATTGCCTCATCCAGTTTCTTCTGGTCTTTCAGTATTAAACCCAGATTGTTGTTAGCATAAACGTTGTTGGGATTAATTTCGAGAGCTTTGCGGAAAGCAGCAATTGCCTCGTCCTGTTTCTTTTGGTCTCTCAGTACCAGGCCTATATTGCTGTAAGCATCAGCAGAGGAGGGATCAATCTCGATGACTTTGCGGTATGTGGCAATTGCCTGATCTAGTTTCTTCTGGCTGTAGAGCGCATTGCCTAGATTAAGGTAAGCTCCAGAATTATTGGGGTTAAGTTGCACAGCTCTACGCAAAATTGCTTCGGCTTCTGTGTATTTACCTGCGTTTTGAGCAGCACTAGCTTGATTAAACAGCTCATCGATACTTGGGTCAGTTGTGTTGTTTTGACTTTGAAAGTTATTTTGCTGCGTTCTTGGAGAAGCTAAAGCTGGTGCTAACACTGTGAATGAAGGAACGCTTAAAGCTGCTACTGCGATGAAAAAGACTTTAACAAAACCTTGAAGTTGTGTCTTTCTGGGTAGCGTCACCATAGTTTTTGTAGTTTTACTTTGATTGTTGGCATTCATACCGGAACACTAGGGATGGTTGACACATTCCTAGTACTGCAATTACTCAGAGAATTGCTTCAGTTAATTAGCTCTCTGCTTACATATATCTCTCAGCTTTGGGGACTTATGCACAAAGAAGGCGGCTGTAAAACCAGCACTGTGCTCAATAGCGCCCACTTCATAGCAAATCCCGGCCTCATACCAAATCCGTTTCAATAACCCCCTTTTTCCCTCGCATAGGGGGAGAGATTGCCCACTAAGGCATGCATTGGGGTGTACAAGGCGGATTTGGTATCAAACCCCCTGTTTCGGCAACCCGCTTTCACCTTATAGAGACTTTCCGGCCCAACGTCTCTACGACACCTTCATGAAAAGGAGAGTGGACGAGCGGATTCGGTATCAAAGGCGATCGCCTTTTGTAGCCATCTCAGAACCGCTTACTGGTCTTGCTTCTACAGTAAGTCAACTGCGTAGATGCCAAGCGGCTTGTCCAGAGACATCGCCACTTTCGGAGTTGATATTACTGAGCCTCCCCGATGAGGGTGAAAGCTGCCCATCTCTTGGGGGCGTCGGGGTCTTTTTCCTTCATCTTGAGCATCGCTTGCCGCAAGGATTGGGCTTTGTCACCAGTTAGCTTAAATTGACGATAAAACTCGGTCATCAACTCCTGTGTGGGAGCATCCGGGACAGCCCAGAGGGAGACGATTACGCTGGGAGTTCCGGCGAGAAACAAGGAGCGGGATAATCCAATTACGCCATCACCCGTGATGCGTCCACTTCCGGTGTTGCAAGCACTCAGGACAACTAATGAGGCATTGAGCTTGAGTTGGAGGATTTCTTCGGCAGTGAGCAAACCGTTATCGGTGTTGGTAGGGGCAAGTGCGATCGCACTTTTCAATCCTTGGATGTTATCGAGTATTCCATGCGTTGCCAAGTGGATAATTCGGGCAGAAGGCAGCTTGGGCAAAATCGCAGCTTTTGTGGCGCTAGAGCCTGTCAGCGCTTGAGTGTTCAACAGAGATGCTATGGCTTTTGCTTCTGTTTCTGCACCTTGTAAGGGCGGTAATTGTGTCGGTAGTTCCCCAATGGTAAGCGCCACCTTAGGCATCGTAGGATTGCCCACCACTAATGCATCGTTGCCTCGCGTCACTCCTCGTTGCCGTTGCTGGTGTGTCAGTTGTAATACTTGAATTGAGGGGGCAGTAAGAATAGTGTGTTTCTCAACCAAGTGTTTACCTGATTCATCTTGCAGTGCCCCAAAGGGAACTAGGAATAGTTCTTGATGCGGGATGAAGATAACGCGATCGTTTTCGTCGGTGGGGAGAACGTCGGCGATAGGCTTGATAAGTAGGTTGTGGAGTTGTTGCAAACGTTGAGTTTGGTCGGGTTGAGATTGGGCAACTACTTTTACATCATACATACCACCCCTGCTAACACCAATGGCTTCACGGCTAAGGGTAACGAACTCTGTAAGTGTTAGATTCTCTTTTTGCCATAGGGGTTTGAGGTCGCTGCGACGAAATGTTATTTCACCTGTGGGTTTGATTACCCAGATATAGAGTTTTGATTCTTTAGTTTGTTCTTTCCCTTGAACTTTGAAAGTATCGTAAATTATCGAATATTGAACGAGAGTAGCCTTTTGGTCTTTGGCGATTTGTTTAAGAAGCTCGATATTGGGTGGAGTAATGAGTTGCTCTTTTTGGTTAGGGGATATTCGAGAATTTAGTAATTCCACAAAAGCACGCGCCCTTCCTCGTTCGGCGATTTCTAGGGCTTCATTAGGTTTATTCTGAGCAATCAAAACTTCTTGCAGCAGGCGGTAAGTCCGAGCTTGCTTTTCAAAGATTGATACTTTATTGGCATCTTCTAATTTAGTTCGCAGATTTTCCCAAATTTCAATAGCATTGCGTAAGTGTTGTTCGGCTTCTGTAAGCTTGCCTGATTGACGAAGAGCATTGGCTAGATTATTCAAAGCATTGCCTTCGCCTTCTTTGTCTTCCTGTTGCTGTGCTTTTGCCAAACTCTGTTGGTGTAAGTCAATCGCCTTTGCCGTGTCGCCAAGCGCTAGGTAAGCATTTCCCAAACCTGCTAGTGCTTCAATTGGGCTAAATTCTAATGTCTCTTTGTAGTATTGAATGGCTTTGTTATAGTCACCCAAGGACTGGTAAATTCTTGCCAAATTTACTTTATCTTCTGCTATGCCGAAACCATTTTTCTGGGATTCGTCAATGGCTAATGCTTGCAAGTAGTCTTTAATTGCTTCGTTAGACTTGCCTTGGAAATTGTAAGCATTGCCTCGACCTCGAAGAATCTCTGCTTTGCTTTTTTGGTCTGGGTTCTGCTCTAACAGCTTTAAGGCATCGTTGTAATACTGAATAGCTTTGTCATAGTCAGCCAAGGAATTGTAAACAGTTCCCAGATTTGAGAAATTCTTTACCTGTCTTTCGAGGGAATTGGATGTTCGGGCGATCGCTACGGCTTGGGAGTAAGAATCAATAGCATTGGTATAATCGCTGAGGCAATAGTAAGCATTACCCAGTTTTTGCAGAATATAAACTTCATTTTCCTTGTCGCTGATTTCTCGGTAAATCGTTAGTGCTTTTTGCCAAGGCTGCAATGCCAGGGCACAATTCGGTGCATAAAACTCTAAATCCCGCAGTCTGTCTGCTTCCACTTTTGGGGAAGCAGCAGGTTGAAACAAACTCAAGTTAACTTGCTGCTTACCTGACAAATTCCACACACGGGCGGTGCCATCATTGGATGCGGTGACAATGTAGCGTCCATCCGGGCTGAAACTGGCACTGTTGATACGATCCCGATGCCCCTTGAGTTCGGAGAGTAGCTTGCCAGAGGTGTCCCATACAAGAACGCTATCAATAGAGGCAGTAACAATGTGCTGTCCATCCGGGCTAAAACTAGCAGTGTAGTTATCGTCACCGTTGTCCTTGTCACTGGCAGTAACCCCCTTGAGCTCGGAGAGCAGCTTGCCGGAAGTATCCCATACACGGGCGGTGCGATCGCCGGATGCAGTGAGAATGCGCTTGCCATCCGGACTAAAACTAGCAGTGTTGACACCCAGATTCCCTTTAAGTTCTACCAGCAGCTTGCCGGAGATGTCCCAGACACGGGCTGTTTTGTCCTCCGATGCGGTAACAATCAGCTTGCCATCGGGACTAAAATTCGCACTTCTGACATCCCTGTGATGCCCCTTAAGTTCTGCCAACAGCTTGCCGGAGATGTCCCACACACGGGCGGTTTTATCATCAGATGCGGTAACAATCAGCTTCCCATCGGGGCTAAAACTGGCACTGTTGACATCCCTCCGATGCCCTTTGAGTTCTGCTAGCAGCCTGCCCGACAAATCCCACACATGGGCAGTTTTATCTCTGGATGTCGTAACAATCAGCTTAGCACTGGGGCTGTAGCTGACACTTTCGATACCCTTCTCATGCCCCTTGAGTTCTGCCAAAAGTTTGCCGGAAGTATCCCATACGCCAGTGCTGAAGCAAGAAGCGATAACAATAAGCTTGCTATCAGGGCTAAAATTGACACTTCTGACACAGTTGTGATGCCCTTTAAGTTCGGAGAGCAGCTTGCCGGAAGTATCCCACACACGGGCGATCTTGTCATTGGATGCAGTAATAATTCGTTGTCCATCCGGACTAAAACTAGCACCGATTACGTCCAAATACCTCTTGAGTTCTGCCAACAGCTTGCCGGAGATGTCCCACACACCGACAATGTCCCTATCTGTGGTAACAATCCGTAGTCCGTCCGGGCTAAAACTGGTACTGTATTGGTCACTATCCTCACTGTAAATTTTTCCCTTGAGTTTGGAAAGCAGTTTGCCCGAAGTATCCCACACATATGCGATTTCGTCCTCAGTTTCGTCATCTAAACATGCGGTAACAATCAGCTTGCCATCAGGGCTAAAACTAGCTCTGTAAACGCTACCAGTATGCCCTTTGAGTTCTGCCAATACCTTTCCGGAAGTATCCCATACACGGGCAGTGTCATCAGATGATGCGGTGATAATTCGTTGTCCGTCTGGGCTGAAACTGGCTCTGATGACAGAGTCAGTATGCCCTTTAAGTTCTACTAGCAGCTTGCCAGAGATGTCCCACACACGGGCAGTGTTGTCAGATGATGCGGTAACAATCAGCTTCCCATCTCGGCTGAAACTAGCACTGTTGACATTGTCAGTATGTCCTTTCAGTTCCGCCAACTGCTTACCAGAGGTATCCCACACGCGGGCAGTTTTGTCATCAGATGCGGTAACAATCAGCTTGCTATCCGGGCTGAAACTGGCTCTGTTGACATCATCGGTATGCCCCTTGAGTTCTGCCAACAGCTTGCCGGAAGTATCCCACAAGTAGGCAGTTTCCTCATAAATAGATGCGGTGACAATTAGCTTACTATCCGGGCTAAAACTGACTCTGTTGATACTATTCTGATGTCCTTTGAGTTCCGCTAACAGCTTGCCAGAGGTGTCCCACACACGGGCGGTGTCGTCATATGAGCTGGTAACAATCAGCTTGCCATCCGGGCTGAAACTGGCATTTTCGACACTTTTACGATGTCCTTTAAGTTCCGCCAACAGCTCGCCGGAAGTATCCCATACACGAGCGGTGTTGTCATCAGATGCGGTAACAATCAGCTTGCCATCGGGGCTAAAACTCGCACTGTTAAACCCATTGTATTCTGTAAGCGGCTGTCGGTTTTCTTCTACTCTATTGAAAGAAGGGGTTTCAAGCGACCCGATCTGGGCTAGCAACTCGTCAGAAACATACCACACACGAGCGATTTTATCTCCGGACGTGGTAACAATGCGCTTGCCATCCGGACTAAAACTCGCACTGATGACATTGTTCTGATTTCCTTTTAGTTTTATCAGCAGCTTACCGGAAGTATCCCATACACGGGCAGTTTTGTCTCTGGATGCAGTGACAATCAGCTTACCATCGGGGCTGAAGCTGGCACTTTCGATACCCTTCTCATGCCCCTTGAGTTCTACCAAAACTTTGCCTGAAGTATCCCACACAAGAACGGTGCCATCAGCAGAGGAACTCGTGACAATCCGTTGTCCATCGGGACTAAAACTGGCGGTTGTGATGCTTTTGTCATACCCCTTGAGTTCAGCTAGCAGCTTTCCCGAAACATCCCACACACGGGCGGTTTTGTCATCAGATGCAGTAACAATCCGTTGCCCATCGGGGCTAAAGCTGGCACTGTTGATACGATCCCGATGCCCCTTGAGTTCGGAGAGCAGCTTGCCCGAAGCATCCCACACACGGGCGGTTTTGTCAGATGATGCGGTGACAATCAGCTTGCCATCCGGACTAAAATTAGCACTGTTGACATAGTCGGTACACCCTTGGAATTCTGCCAACAGCTTGCCAGAGGTGTCCCACACAAGAGCCGAGCCGTCCCAAGAGCGAGTAATAATCAGCTTGCCATCCGGACTAAAATTGGCACTGTTGACATCGTACTGATGCCCCTTGAGTTCTGCCAACAGCTTGCCCGAAGCATCCCACACACGGGCGGTTTTGTCAGATGATGCGGTGACAATCAGCTTGCCATCTGGACTAAAATTGGCACTGTTAACATCGTTAGTATGCCCTTTAAGTTCAACCAGCAATTTGCCCGAACTATCCCAAACACGAGCAGTACTGTCATCAGATGCGGTGACAATCAGTTTGCCATCAGGGCTAAAACTCGCACTGTTGACATGTTCCTGATGTCCGTGAAGTTCAGTTACCAGCTTGCGTGACAAATCCCATACACGAGCAGTGCTGTCATTCGATGCGGTAACAATCCGTTTGCCCTCCGGGCTAAACCTAGCACTGTTAACACCACCCTCATGCTGTTGCAGTTTACCTATCAAATTGCCCGAAGCTTCCCACACTAGAGCGATTCTGTCAAGAGATGCGGTGACAATTCGCTGTCCATCTGCGCTAAAACTAGCACTTAAGACACTATCCTGATGCCCTTGAAGTTCCACTAGCTGCTTACCAGACAAATCCCACACACGGGCAGTTTTATCATCCGATGCGGTAACAATTCGCTGCCCATCCGGGCTAAAGCTGGCACTCCAAACCGTGTCAGTATGCCCAGTAAGTTCCACCAACTGCTTACCCGACAAATCCCAGATACGAGCAGTTTTGTCAGCCGATGCTGTAACTATTTGCTTGCCATCTGGACTAAAACTCGCGCTGTAGACACTGCCTGAATGTCCTTTAATTTCCACCAAAAGCTTGCCTGAAGCATCCCACACGCGTACAGTTTTGTCAGCACCTGCGGTAATGATACGCCCTCCATCCGGACTAAAACTGGCACTATAAACATACCCTTGATGCCCAGTCAGTTCCACTAACTGTTTGCCAGACAAATCCCACACACGGGCAGTACCGTCAAACGATGCAGTAACAATGCGCTTACCATCCGAACTAAAGCTAGCACTCCTGACACTACCTGAATGTCCTCGCAGTTCCACTATCGCCTTGCCAGAAGTATCCCACACACGGGCAGTGCCGTCGGTTCCTGCGGTGACAATTAGCTTACCGTCTGGGCTAAAACTGGCGCTGTTGACACTTCCCTCATGCCCTTTAAGTTGAACTTCCTCTGCGAAGTAATCAACAAAGCTGCCTGACACAGCTGAGTTGGCGGCAGGATTTTTGTCTAGCTTCTGCTCATTGGAGGTTTGCACCTGCACCTGTGGTGTAGCCAATAGTGCTGGCAAATTGGGAGGCAGAAATGTTGAGACAAAGGCAGTGAACGACAGGAGAAACAACAGAGCAGTTCTCGGTAGACGCATGAATCTCAATCAGCGAGCCTGTGGGCGGGATTATCTTCTAGAAACCTATATCTTCACACCCTGGCACTTATGCACTCTTCAAACCTACAATCAGCACTCTGCTGCCTCAGCTCACCTCAAAAGTAATTGACAAAGTAGCCATCTCAGAAGCACTCACGGGTTTTGCTGCTACTGCACCGAGACCACCGCGATTGAGGTCATCGAGTAAATCACCTATCACCTCCACTGGCTCTCTGTCAATCTCCATTAGTCCTTCACGTAGCTTCTGTTTTGTGGCTATGGATTGCAATGTCTTAACCGCTTTTTTTAGCGGCGATCGGCTGGCAATGACCAGCGCTTCCCCAGTTCCTTTTTGTATCGCTTTCAACCGAAGTTGTTTTGGGTCACCAATCAGCATCGTCTGATTTGGCTCCAATCGCATCGATTCTTCTGAAGCAGGCCACTGATAGGGAAATACCACCACTAACCCCCCAGTGGAGTCAATCAATAGAGTGGTGAAGTAGAGAGGGCTACTCTCGCGGTTGGTAACCTGAAGTTGAAAGAGTTGGTTGAGTGGTAACTTTTTAGAATAACTTTGTCCTGACTCTGGGCGATTATTTCTAGCTCGCCCTGTAGAAGTCCTGGCAAGGGGCTGATTGGGTTGCTCGACCAAGTTCATCGAAACTTCCATATCCAGTTCGGAGGCATTGGCATTTAGAGTCATCTTGATAATGCGAGCAGCTAAAAGGGATTTGAGTTTGGATTCGAGACGCTCAACCGCCTTCGTTACATTTTCCCCCGGTTCGCCAAAGGATTCCGGCACCAATTCCAGTCCTTCTGTAAATAAACCGATACTGCCTGTTGCTGGCAGGTTGGCTACCTGTTGCTGCTGTAATTTTTGCTGATAATCTGCCGTCATTCGACTGAAGATGTACTGCACCCCTGCTGGATAGGGTACATTTCCAGGTTGTGCGGGTATGGCTTCCAATCGATTGATATTCAAAAGCGCCTGTTTAGCAGCATCCGTTTCCCCTGCCAGAGAAAGATCGAGCCCGATGCTTAATTTTAAAGAAGCTGGTATAACTCGACTTGCTTCTTGTAGGAGCAACCCTGGTTGTAGAGGCGCTCTCACTCCTTTCTCCACCAGCTTCGCTTCCCCAGTTAAACCGCGACGAGGGGATACTAATTCCAATTTTCCCGATGTCTGCCCTTTGTTATTGACAATGGCAAATGTGGCACCAGGTTGGAAGGCTTCTAGACTTTCTTTGTCTACTCCCCCCAGCCACAAGGTTGCTTTGTCCCCTTCTACTTTAGTAATTACGGCATCAGTGGACGGGACTTGTTTGTTGATGAAATAGACTGACTTGCTAGGGTCGCCATCCACTAGGGGGTTTTGACCAGAACCAGAAATTGATTTTATGCTGCGGGTAATTTGTGCGATCGCCCTTTGGGCGGTGGCGGAGCCAATCGCACTGCCCACATTATCCGTTTGCTGCCAGAGATACTGCGTCATCAGGTAGGTAAACGCACCAGCATTAAAGCCACTAAATCTGGCATCTAAGGCTTCTTCATCTCGTTGAGCGGAGGCAAAGATGACCCCTTTGGCTACCCCTGCACAGCGCCGACGGGCGAGTTCGGCATCTGACAGTTGCAACTGCTCAATCCAGCGTTTTTGATAGGCAATTTCCTCAGGATTGACCTTCATGCGATCGCCCGGTACCGAGCGCACTCGAAAATTGCCCCTAGTGCCGCCCCCAGAGTAACAACTATCCAGCACCGCCGTGACATTTTCAGTTTTTAAAGCTGACAGCAACAGAAACAACGTGCGTCCCATAATGTCCTGTGCCAAGCCGTTTTTTTCGTCATCAGCTGGCACTAACGTACTGTTAAAGTTGTCATTCCTGCACGTTTGGATGGGGTCAGGTTCGGGGAGTCTAGAACCATGACCTGAAAAATGAAAAACGACTACATCCCCTGGTTTTGCCTGCTTAATTAAGTGTTCTTCAAACGCCGTTAAAATGTTGTTGCGGGTAGGCTGTTTGTCTGGGGTTGCATCACTGGTCAACCTGAGAATATCGTTAGGATTAAAGCCAAAACGGTGAATTAGAAGTTCTTGCTGTAAGTCCACATCAGTGATACATCCTTCCAGGTTATTAAATCTCTGGCTATCTGGATATTGATTAACTCCAACCAGGAGTGCCAGTTTGCGAGGCGTGTTTTGCGCGAGAACTTTGGCGTAGCGATTTCCTTTATTGATAATATCCAACTGGCTTAAACCGAATGTGGCTAAGATTGAGCCAGCAAATTGTAAGAAATGGCGACGAGAAATGCGAGACATGATTACAATTTTGGATTTTGGATTGACTGTTGATTGAGGGCGGGTGCGTGATTTTCAGTTATCGGTGTATCTACAGGAGGCGTCTCTAGGGTTGATTTAGCAAACGTTCAGTTTTGGCTAAATTCGTCCAGGCACTCTCATTGTTAGGGTCAATAACAGTTGCTTGCTTGAAAGCTTCCATTGCTTCACGCAGCTTGCCCTGCTGTAGAAAAGCCTCGCCAATCTGGTTGTAGGCTAGGGCATACTTAGGACGAGCAGAAATTTCTTTGCGACACAGCGTAATCACTAAGTCATATAATTGACGCTTCATCAGCTTGTCACTTATCGACTCTACAAAAAAAATCGACTCTCCAAAAAAACCTGAACTACAGGCAGGGAAGACAAACAAACCGGTTGTATTCGGCTGATAAACCTCAACAGCTTTTTGGTAAGCCTCTAGTGCCGCATTCCGTTTCCCTTGAGCAAAGAGCGCTTCCCCTAATCCGATGTATGTGTATGTTTGTTTAGGAATTTCTGACTCAAGAAGCTGCCGATAGTGAGCCTCAGCTTCATCAAAGCGCTTTAGTTTGAGAAGTAAGTTACCTAAACCTATGGCAAGTGATGAATTTTGGGGCAGGCGTTGAAGTTGTTGACGATAAACTTCAATTAAGTCTTCCTGCCGATTTAATCGCTCCAATAAGCTTTCTAATTTGGTGAAGTGAACAAGTTCAGGATCAGGCAACTGTGTAATTGCTTTTCGATACGCTGCAATGGCTTCCTCATACTTACCTTGTGCTTCTAAGACAGATCCAATACCGTTATAGCTACGTTCAACTTGGTCACTACTACCAGCCAGCTGAATGGCTTTCTGGTAAGCTGCAAGAGCTTCCTCATAGTTACGCTGTGTATAGAAAGACGAACCGATGCGATTGTAAGCATCAGCAACCACCTTATTATTGGTTGTCAGTTGAATGACTTGGCGGTACGCTGCAATTGCTTCCTTATCTCTGCACAGAGAAGATAGTGCCTCGCCTAATTCCATATAAGCTTCTACATTTTTAGAATTTTGCTGTATTAGGTACTGAGCGCGTTTTACACGTCCAGCTTCCCGATCAGGATCAAGTCGTAGAACCGGCGGTTCAGTGGGGCACTGATCGGTCTGAGCCGTTGAAACTTGAGGCATTGCTAGAGTCAACGACATCCAGAGAAGGCTTGCAACAACTTTAGCAGCTTTTGTAGAAGGCATATGTCAATCCTACGGTTTTACTTTTAGCCCACATTCCGTACTCGTAGATTACTACTGAGCCTCTCCTATGAGGGTAAAAGCTGCCCAAGCTCTTGGGCTGTTGCGATGTTTTTCCATGATTTTGAGCATTGCCATTCGCAAGGCTTGAGCTTTATCGAGTTTCTTTTGGTAGAGATTGTTATAGAACTCGGTCATCAAGGAAGCTGTGGGAGCATCGGGGACAGACCAAAGTGAGACAATTACACTGGGAGTACCTGCAATAAACAAAGAGCGAGATAGCCCAATTACCCCATCACCCGTGATGCGTCCTCTACCTGTGTTACAAGCACTCAGGACAACCAAATCTGCATTCAGTTTCAGGTTGAGGATTTCTTCGGCGGTGAGTAAGCCGTTATCGCTGCTGGTGGGTGCGAGTGCTACAGCACTTTGCAATCCCTGGAAGTCATCGAATAAACCGTGGGTGGCGAGATGAATGATTTTTGCTTGGGGTATTTTTGCTAACACGGCAGCTTTAGTAGCGGCGTCGCCCGTGAGAGCTTTAGTGTTAAATAGGGGTGCGATCGCCTCCGCTTCTTTTTTTGCACCTGGCAAGTTAGCTAACAGTTGCGCTTTCTCCCCATATTTGGGTGCAACCTTGGGCATGGTGGGATTTCCCAGTACAAGAGCATCTTTGGCAGCAGCTTGCTTCACCTTTTCCCATGAGGCGCGGGTTGACTCAAGTACCTGAATGGAGGGAGCGGTCAAAATTGTGTGCTTTTCAATTAGGTATTTGCCCTCTTGCTCTTGCAGTGCGGCGAAAGGAACTAGAAACAGTTCCTTTTGCGGGACAAAAATTACACGTTGATTGGGGTCGGTGGGCAAAAGGTCGGCAATGGGTGCGATTAACAGTTGATGGAGTTGCTGTAAGCGTTTGGTTTGGTTTTCTTCATCAACGGGATTTACAACCTCTGCTTGAAAAATACTGCGATCGTCTACTCCAATAGATCCGCGTGTGGTAGTGACAAGATTTACCAGAGAAGTATTTTGTTGCTGCCACAGGGGCGTGAGGTCGGATTGACGGAAGGTTATTTCACCTGTAGGTTTAATGACCCAAATATAAAGTTTTGATTCTTTGGTTTGTAGTTTATCTTGAGCTTTGAATTCGTCGTAAATAATCGAATATTCAACTAAGGTAGCGTTTTGCTGTTTAGCGATTTTTTGCAGAAGTTGAATTGTCGGTTTAGTCGTAGGTTGTTCTGGCTGTATAACCTCTTTGCTACCCTTGGTAGACAAACGCTCCTGTAATAAGTCTAAAAATGCCCTAGCCCGTCCCCGTTCAGCAGTTTCTAAAGCTTCATCAGTTTTATTCTGGGCGATGAGAACTTTTTGAAGCAGGAGGTAAGTTTTAGCTTGGTCTTCAAAAATGGACACTTTGAAAGCATCATTGTTGCCCAATTTTTTCCGGAGAGATTCCCGTGCGTCAATTCCAGTGCGGAGGATTGTTTCAGCTTCGGCGAGATTACCAGATTTCAGGAGACTAGCTCCTAGATTGTTTAGAGCTTTCCCTTCCCCATCAAGGTCATTGATTTCCTGTGCGATCACCAAACTTTGCTGTAGGTGCTCGTTCGCCTTGGCATAGTCGCTCAACACAGTATAAACAATTCCCAAATTGCTCAGCGCTTTTCCCTCGCTTTGGCGGTCTTTTATTTCCCGTGCGATCTGCGCTTCGCAGCAGCGCTTCGCTATCGCTAACCACTGTTTTTGATAGTCAAGCGCTTTGGTGTAGTCGCCCAAGGCAAGATAAGCAAGTCCCAGATTGCCCAGAGCATTCCCCTCGCTTTGGCGGTCTTTTGTTTCCTGTGCGATCTGCGCTTCGCAGCAGCGCTTCGCTATCGCTAACCACTGTTTTTGATGGTCAATTGCTTTGGAGTAGTCGTCTAAGGAAAGATAAGCAAGCCCTAAATTACCCAGAGCTTTACCTTCACTTTGGCGATCTTTTATTTCCCGTGCGATCTGCGCTTCGCAGCAGCGCTTCGCTATCGCTAAAAGCTGCTGATGGTACTCAATCGCTTTGGCATACTCACCTAGGGAATCGTAAGCAATTCCCAGATTGCCCAAAGCCGCTCCTTGCGCTTGGCGGTCATTGAGGGAGCGTGCATTCGCCAGTTGCTGCTGGAGGTAGTCAATTCCTTTAGCGTAGTCACTTAGGTAAAGGGAGGCAAGTCCCAGATAGGCTAGAGTCTTTGCCTCGGTTTGGAGGTCTTGAATTTCCCGTGTAATTGCCAATTGCTGCTGAAGGTACTCAATTGCTTTGGCATACTTACCTTGTAAATAGTAAGCACGTCCTAGATTGCTCAGGACGATTCCCTCCAAGTTTCGGTCTTTGATTTCTTGAGAGATAGTCAGGGCTTTGAGCCAAGACTGGAAAGCAGCATCAAATTGATTGCTCTGAAATTGCTCAATACCTTGCTCACTCAGTCGCACTGCTTCTGCCTTCCGCAACTCTGGAGTTTGAGCCAATACCTGCGATGCCTGAAATAGCCCAGGAAAATTGGCAGGTGGCTGTGAAACTGTAAAAATCAGAGTGGTCAGTGCGATTAAACTACTGATTCTTCGGTAACGCATGGCTATTACTGGGTAGGGTAGATTCACCTGTTCTTATATATTTCTTACGATTGGAGACTTATATAAAAATACGGTCAGTAGCTGATCGAGATGAAGCGTTATCTGATATCAAATACTTACTCGGCTTCTCCAATGAGGGTAAAAGCTGCCCAAGCTCTGGGGTTGTCGCGGTGTTTTTCCATCATTTTGAGCATGGCTTGCCGTAAGGCTTGGGCTTTATCGAGTTTCTTTTGATAGAGATTGGTATAAAACTCACTCATCAAGGAAGCGGTGGGGGCATCGGGGACAGACCAGAGGGAGACAAGGACGCTGGGGACGCCTGCCGCAATAAATGAGCGAGATAAGCCGATGACACCATCACCTGTGATGCGTCCGCGACCAGTGTTGCAGGCACTCAGCACTAATAATTCAGCATTTAAAGTTAGTTTGCCTTCACTGTTGAGATTGAAGATTTCTTCAGCAGTGAGCAGTCCGTCGTTTTGGGTGTCCTTACCCGTTTGTGCAAGTGCTACACCACCGAGGAAAGGCTGCTGTTCGTTAAAGGTGCCGTGGGTGGCTAGATGAATGATTCGTGCATTGGGTAGCTGCTGCAAAACAGTAGACTTGGTGGCTTGGGAACCGATAAGCGGTTTGGTTTTCAGCAGTTGAGCCACCTCCAGAGCTTCTTTTTCTGCTCCTTTGAGAGGTTGAAATCCTTTAGGCATAGGGCTAGGATTGCCTACGACTAGCGCTCCTTGTCCTGAGCGAGAAACATTTTGCCGTTGCTGGTGAGTTAACTCCAGTACTTGAATCGAGGGAGCGGTGAGAATCGTATGCTTTTCGACTAAATACTTGCCCTCTGAGTCCATTAGCGCTGGGAAGGGAACGCGAAATAGGTCTTCATGAGGAATAAAGATGACACGCTCTTCTGGGTTACTGGGCAACAGGTCGGCAATCGGTTGGATGAGGAGTTGATGGAGTTGCTTTAAGGATTTAGTTTGGAGTTCTGGATCGGCGGCGGGATTTGTGAGAGTTACTTCAAAAATGCCGTTGCGATCTTCGCCTACTCCCAGAGATTCTAGGGTTTGAACAACGAGTTTTTGTAGAGGCGAACTAGCTGTAGTCGTTCCTAGCAATTTGAGATCGACCTGGCGAAACGTGACTTTGCCATTGGGTGAAATAACCCAAATATAGAGTTCATCCGGCGAAACAACTGAATATTCAACGAGTGTGGCATTTTGGTGTTGGGCAACTTTTTTAATATCATCAAGCTTGGGATGATTGATAGGCGGTGGTGCTTCTGATTCCGGAGAGAACCTCTGTCTTAGTAATTCCACAAAGGCTTGTGTCCTTCCTCGCTCAGAAATTTCCAGAGCTTCATTAGTTTTATTCTGGTCAATGAGGACTCTTTGTAAAATTAAGTAGGTGTTAAGTTGCGTATCAAAAATCGAAACTTTCTGGCTATCATCTAATCCACCCCGGAGAGATTCCAGAACTTTCATTCCCTCAATTAGGATACTCTCTGCTGTAATGAGATTGCCCTGACCGTAGAAAGCAAGTCCTAGATTATTCAGTAGCCTTCCCTCAATTTGAGGGTCTTGAATTGAGCGTGCAATTGCTAAACTCTGCTGGAAGTAATCAATCGCTTTGGGATAGTCTCCCTGGTTCAGGTAGGTAGTACCAATGATTCCCAGTGCTGTACCCTCACCTTGAGGGTCCTGAATTTGGCGTGTAATTGCCAAGCTCTGCTGGGAGTACTCAATTGCTTTTAAGTAGTCTCCCTGATTACGGTAGGCAATACTGAGATTTCCTAGTGCTGTCCCCTCACCTTGAGGGTCTTGAATTTGGCGTGTAATTGCCAAGTGCTCCTGGAAGTACTCAATTGCTTTTGGGAAATCTCTCAGGCTCAGGTAAGCAGCGCCGATATTTCCTAGTGCTACACTCTCACTTTTACGCTCTTGAATTTGGCGTGCAATTACCAAGTGCTGCTGAGAGTACTCAATTGCTTTCGGGTAGTCTCCTAGGTTCAAGTAGGCAAGACCAATACCTCCCAGTGCCCTTCCCTTAATTTGAGGGTCTTGAATTTGGCGTGCAATTGCCAAGCTCTGTTGGGAGTACTCAATCGCTTTAGTGTAGTCTCCCAAATTACGGTAGGCATCACCAAGATTTAACAGTGCCCTCCCCTCGCCTTGAGGGTCTTGAATTTGGCGTGCAATTACCAAGTGCTGCTGGAAGTACTCAATCGCTTTCGGGTAGTCTCCCTGGTTAAGATAGGCAAAACCAAGATTTCCTAATACCTGACCCTCGCTTTGAGGGTCTTGGATTTGGCGTGCAATTGCCAAGCTCTGCTGGGAGTACTCAATCCCTTTTGGGTAGTCTCCCAAACTAATGTAGGCAGCACCAAGATTTAACAGTGCCCTTCCCTCGCCTTGAGGGTCTTGAATTTGGCGTGCAATTGCCAAGCTCTGTTGGGAGTACTCAATTACTTTCGGATAGTCCCCCAAATTCAGGTAGGCACTACCAAGATTTCCTAATACCTGACCCTCGCTTTGAGGGTCTCCGTTGGCGCGTGCAATTGCCAAGCTCTGCTGGAAGTACTCAATCGCTTTAGCGGAGTCTCCCAACTTAAGGTAGGCAGCACCAATATTTCCTAGTATCCATCCCTCACCTTTCCCAATAAGGGCGGCAGCAAGACCGAGATTTTGTGGTATCCATCCCTTGTCTTGACCATTTTCTATCTCCTGGTCGATACTCAGTGCCTGTTGCCAAGACTGTATAGCTGCTTCAAATTGGTTGTTCTCAAATTGCTGAATGCCTTGGTTAGCGTAACTATTATTGAGATACAACAGGGCAAATCCCTCGCTTAGACGGTCTTCTGTCTCCCTGGCAACTGCCAAATATTGCTGGTGATACTCAATCGCTTTTGGGTAGTCTCCTAGAGAATCGTAAGCATTACCGAGATCGCGCAGCATCAATCCTTCGCCTTGACGTTCTTTTGTCTCCTGGTAAATACTCAGTGCTTGTTGCCAAGATTGTAAAGCAGCTTCAAATTGATTGGTCTGATATTGCTGATTTCCTTGGTTCCGAAGGCGGTCTGCTTCTGCTATGCGAGGATTACTCTCACTTTGCGCCACTTCTATACTGGAGCGCACTATTGCTTCCAGCCCGAAGTCTTTAATTTCCTGTGTAATTACCAAAGACTGCTGGTAAAAATCAATTGCTTTAGCGTAATCCTTTAGAGATTTGTAAGCATAACCGATCTGGCGCAGCGTCCATCCCTCGCCTAAACGGTCTTTGATTTCCCGATAGATACTCAATGCCTGTTGCAAAGATTGTATGGCAGCTTGAAATTGACTGTTCCTGATTTGTTGACCGCCTTGCAGAAACAGTTGCTTAGCTTCTGCTTTACGAACATCTGAGGTTTGAGCCACTACACGAGATGTCACGAATGGCATCGGAAAATTGAGCCGAAAAGTCTGCGAGACAATGAGTAGTACAGTGGTAGGCGCAATCCAGAAGAATCGTTTCAATCGCATAGCCCTAAGAGTCCAACCGCAGCGTGTAAGACGATTATCCGCTTACATATATCTTTCACCAAGGGGAACTTATGCAAAACACAAGCAGTAGCCTATCAAGATGCAGAAGCGTTTGGTTCATCTTCTGGTCTTGGACAGAAATCATGAGCTTGAAGAAGCTCGATCGCACTCTTTAATTCCGCCGAAGGTTTTGGCACTGAATAGAGTTCCCGCAGCGCATCTGACCAGAGTTCTCGTTGGGCAAAGTAGTTCGCTTTCTCCAGAGCCATTTTCTCCTGTGACGCTCCTTTGAGTCGCTCCTCCAGTTGTCTCAACTCGGCTGAAATGCGATCGCGCTTTTGGGACTCCATGACTTGAAACTGGAAGCTAGTTTTAATCGGGAACTGGGCTAAAACAGTCAACTGCCATTCATAGGACTGTCCTGGTTTCAGGGGTTTCCCATCATAGATAACTTTTGTCTCTCCTGCTTTGATGTCCCGACTCCACGGCTTCTCGCTTCCCGGAATTAATAGCTTAATTTGCTGTGCAGTACCCCCTTGAATATTCCAGAGAAACAAAGGGCGATCGCTCCAAACTTCCCGGCTTCCCTCCTTCCTCGAATCCGAGTCAACTAGTTGGCGAGGCGCGATCATACAAATTGGCTCCCCTCGCCCACCGCCCGGAACCCTTTGGCGGCTCAATCGACTCCAAATATCACCCCACGACAAAGCCAAATATGTGCCATTTATTTGTGTTAGTAACTGGCGGGATTGTTGTCTAATGGCAGCTTGCGAAGGCATTGCCGATAAAGACGTACTAATTAGGGCAGTCATCAATAATGTAGACTGTACTCGGCTAACGTTATCCATAAGACTTTCTCCTAAGTGCTAAGCGAACATAATTCCAAAACACAACTGACGGCAAAAACCAGGGAAATAACACCGCCGCCGAGATATAAATCTGCATGACAAGTAGGACATAAACTGCCGTAGCACCCCCCAATCCCATCAGCCACCGTTGCTGCTGAGTGGGATTGTCCAATAAGATTAGCGTCATGCCTTTCCCCACTAACGCCGCTATCAAAATCATCCAAAAATCTGGAATAGGCACCACTAACCGCCGCGTCAGCAAATGGTGAAGCATATAGGCATGAGCTTCACCACCAGGAAGTTTGCCATTTCCCCAGCCGCGCCAGAAAGCTACTGCCAAAGGCATAGTGTAATTATCTCCCCCTTGTCCTTCTAACCCCGCTTCCTCATATCCCCCAGGTGTAATGATTACAACTTGTTGATGAAGGTTGTCGGGTATATTTCCCTTCCTTTCACAAGAACCCAGTAACTCACAAGCCGATATACTTTTGTAGGCTCGGTCATGGGGAATCGAAAAGTCGATAATTGGATGGAACCACTGAAGGAAACTGGTGATAGGATGAAGGCGCAATTTCTGCAAGAAGGCTGTCTGCTCGTCCTGTCGGTTTTTCGGATTGATTACTGAAGAGCGAAAATTATGTTGACTGTGTAAATCGGGTTGCGGTAAATCAGGAGGAACTAACTTCTGGTTCAGCTGCGAATAAGATAACGCTAGCAGGTAAGTGAATGGACAAGTTTCAGAGCAATTCGTATGTTCTGCCGGTAGTTCAACATACCACTGGAAGAAAGCAATATTGCCTTCCATACTCCAATTTAGGTTAGCAATCTCATTACTTACCCTCCCTTTACTGGGGTCTTCATAGTTTTGATAGCCAAACACAAACCAAGTCTTTTTGTCAATAGCATCACGAATGGATTGCTTGAGTTTCTGACTGTTCTGAGGTTGTTGCTTAACTTGGTCTAAAACATAATCAATGCCAATTAACTTAGCCTCTGACTTGGAGAGATTGTGAACTAGCCTTGCTAGATAACTGTAATCTATCGGATAGCGCTGTTGGATTTTGTCAGCCAAAAGTGACTTGTTATCGATCTGAACTAATAGCACGGGAGCCTCGACTTGGGCTGGCACTTGGAATGTCGCTTGACGATAAGCGGCTTGACCTAAAATACGCGGCTCTAATAATAAGTTCTGTACGGGTGGCACTAAACTTATAAACAGTAAAGCTACCATCCATTTTGCTTCTTTTGGCGTGGGCAACCATCGTTTAAAAGTGTCCAAAAGACCAAAGCGTTTAATGTAAAATAGCTCAGCTTCTGGATGACGAAATAGGGACGGAACTAGGTAGGCAGCAGGGTAGGAAAGACGCTTTTCCTGTTGCTTGAGAAATTGACTTGCCTCCAATAAAGCCTCATGGACATCCTTGTCTTCAGCCAAGCTTTTAAGAAACTGCACCAAAAATTCCTGTGCTACCTGATTGTGGATTGGCTCTCGCATCACCACCACTTGACTCAATCCCAAGTTAATCAGAGATTGGGCAATATCGATGCCACTACAAGAATTGAAAATCGCAAACTGAAGTCCCTGTTGTTTCGCCTGTTTGATTGCCTCCTCGATTTCCCGAATCGATAGGGAAACCTTTGGTGCAATACCCAATTCTCCACCCGTCAGAGCCGTTTCATTACTGTGTCCGGCAAAAAACAAAACATCCCAGCCTCGTTCATCCGCGATCGCACGCACTATCTCACTTTTGAGCGTGTTAGCATCAACTGAGTGCGCCTCTACACTCTTGTCAGTATTAGGTTCAGCTTTCTCCCTTTCACCTTTCCAGCCGATAAACTTTACCTCAGCAATCCGACTGAGCGATCGCACCGCTTGTTTATCCTGTTCAAAATTTAAGCCCGTGTCATCCCCTAAAATCGCTAAAATCCTAGCTTTCCGGCGAATCGGGTGGACGGGTTCATTAACAATATTGGCTGGGGTGCGAACAATGCGTATCCTTTGAGGCGTACCTAAATCCGTACCAATTTCCCAGGTTTCCCAAGGCAACCGCGCCAGTTCTAAGGGCGTGCAAGTCAGGAACACCTCAACCCAGTGAGGTTCTGGTTTCGCTGCTTTGGCAATCTCACGGCGAATACTCACCAGTTCAGGACTCAGCAACCAGCGCTGAAATTCATCCAATAGCTGAGCTTCCGCATTCACTAGTTCCTTATGCCGATCAACTGGGAAGGTACCTGTACCACTAATTACCTTCCGCCCTCGCAGCCGCCTATAGTAATTTAAAAACGCTCTTTGCCACCTATGCGGGTAGCTGGAGGCGATGGAGCGACCCGATCGCAACCGCCTATAGTAATCTAAATAAGCTCTTTGCCACTGTTCGTACCGAGTCGTTAGTGAGACGGGATAATTCAGATCCACAGAGATTGACTGCCCTTTCCCCCAAGACAACTCAAAGTTACAATCGGTACCAACTTGCTTAACCTTGAGCTTAAAAACTGTTCTATCCATCATTGCCAAGACTCTCTTTCTGCCTACTCCCCCAGTTTCCCCAACCCCTCATCTGTGTTAATTCCTAGGAAACTCAAACGGTGGTAAGGTTTGCGTTTCGCCTGTTACTGAAGTGATGGTCGCTAGAAATTTATCCTGATAACTCCCTGCTACCAGAGCAAAGATATAGTCATCAATGCGATCGCGTTGCAACTCATCTTGAGTTAAAATTCCTGCCTGGTCACTTAAACGTAAGGTACACCCATAAGGAGGCTCATCACCGGGAATCGCCCCTAATATCAACAGCAATATCCATCCACTATCATCCGAAACTGACCAAGTCACGGCATACAACCGTAGCGAATGCACTAAAGAGATGTCTCGATAAGCACGACCGGCAATTTCTGGAATCTCCAGGTTATGGTTAAGAGAAATTTCTGTGAGAATCTTTTCTAAGTCTTGAGCTGGGCTTGACTCAGTTCTTTGTGAAAACGTTCTTGGCAACTCCCTTATCGGCTCGGCACCTCGAATAAGAGAAGGTGACAATATTTCCCAAGATAGTACTTGCACAAATTCATCCATTTGATAGCGTAACCAATCCCTTACATTTACGGCTTGCTGAGTCAAAATTTGTAGCAAATCTGATAAATGATTAGTAGGAATTGCTGTATTTTCAGTTACAGACGGGTAGAGCCAATTGAGTAAAGCCGGCGTTGTCAGTACTACTGCTCCCTGCTCCCATGTCAAAACTTGCCACAAAGGACGGTTACCCAGTTGGGGTAATAGATTTAAGAGTGCTGGCTGCATCAAAGCTAGATTAGCCTGACGATTAGTTGGAATTTCAGGTAAAGGAATCGCTGATGGGTCTAAACATTGCCAATAAAGCAATAGTTCATCGGATTCACGATTAAACCAAGCTAGGGGGAGCTGATAGCTCCAGTCCGCTTCTGGTTGTAGTTGGGGTTGATAATTCACCAGTTGGTCATGACGAAGGAACCCTCTAATTGCCGTCATTCCCAACTCTTCTTCAATCCCAATGACCACATAAAAATGAGCAATTAATTCGGGTAAATCTACCGTGGCTCTGGAAATGGTAATTTCTTCATCGGTAAAGGAGATAGTAGGAATTAGGCAAACTTTAAATTCCCCCACTCTCAAATTACAGACGGCATCAATCACATTGGCATATTGGGACTGTAAAACTGAAGAGTATTCTCGCTGGACTGATATCTCGGGTTCTCGTTTCTGGAGCCATTCCTCAAAGCCCAATAGAGCCAAAGCCTGAAGATATACCTGCCAGCCTCGAGCTTCATGACCTACCTGATTACTAAGTTCTAAAGCTTGTTCAAGCTGCTCCGGTTCTAGAGTAATTGTTTCTGTCAACTCTTCAAATTCGACCCAATCATCAGTTATATCACTTAAATAATTCATTATTTCCCTTCTTCTCAGTTATTTAGATAGTGGCAAATTGTTTGAGATAATTGACTGTTCATAATTCGGTTATGTCCTATGTAAGCTTCTTTGCCAGATTTCTCAAGCAATGTAGAAATCTCTTCACCCAGAATGGACTGCAATTTTGACTCCAAATCCTTCAGCTGTACAGGGTCAACATAACATTGGGCTAACTCTAAAACACGAGTTCGTAAGCACAATAACATTCGGCGTCCGATATCGCTACGTAAGTTTTTGAGTTCCAGTAGGCGGCTCACTTGAGGCTGGTCTTTCAAACCGAGCTGGGGAGCAATTTCTTTCATAGGAACTCCCTGACAGTGAAACAAATGGAGTGCCTTAAGGAAGTTTTGAGCCTTCTGGTTTTTTTTGTCTTGCAAATAAGTAAAGCGAACCTGAATGACCTGCTTTACACATTGAGCTAAACAAGTGTCAAATTGCTGACAATAGGCGGTTAAAAATTCCGATTGCTCATTAGAATCATCCTCACTGGATGTCGTGTTTCTTCCGGCAGGCATTTTGGATTGCTCCAAAGGCTTTGAACGCGCTAAACCCTTCCCAGCAGAGAGGCGATCGCCTCGCAGCAACTTAGCCATGTCTTGCAGTTGTTCCAGAACTTGTGTGGGAGATAGGGTGCGGCTGGATGACAACTGCTCAGCAATTTGACGCAGTTGCTGTACTGTGGGATCTGGGTATTTGCTCTTGGTTCCAGCTTTGCGGTGTTGCAACAGTTGGGTGCGATAAATTTGGTGAAAACTATCGAGAAGCTGGAGAGCTTGATTTATTTCTGCTGGTGTCCGGTCAAATGATAAAACTCGCTGTAACCGTCCGGTGTTCATGTAACTGAGAATCATCCAGTCAGTGACCTGTTCGATCCCGTGTTCTAGTAAGAATCTCTTGAGGAGGCGATCGCTTTTTACCATCCTCACCGTCCAAGTTGATAAGTTACTCTTGTCCGGGTCAAAGGTTTGCAAAATCCGAGTGGTCAGCGATCGAGTAGTGGTCTGTGTTTCATCAGTTGTCTGACACGGTGAACGACAAGTGCTGTCGAGTACCATTGGCAACAGTTCAGCACTGGTGAAGTCATGTTTTTTGCCAAACTTTTGCTCCAACTCTAGGCAAACTTCCTTAATTTGGTTAGAGATAAAGCAACGCAAACAAACCTCAGCCATCTGGCGGCGAGAGTCATCGTTGTGAAACCATTGCATGAGTTGTCGTTGGAGTTCCCGGTCTGGAACACCTTCTCGGTCAGCTAGTCCTAGGCATTGCTCATGGACAAAGGTTTTTGCTTGTTCCACTTCCTCGGTTCGGCACTTGCTGAAACTATCAATTCTCACCAAGAGCCAGTATCTTGATGCCCTACCCATCACTATTTCACCCAATTATGCTTGGCTAACCTAGCATCTCAATAGCTTCGGTGTGTATTCTACTGACCTATATCTTCAGTGCCGCTTTAGTTATGCATTTTTTCTCAAGCTAATGAAACTTACTTTCTGATTCAAGGCATTATCTACAATCGTGTCTCTCACGCTCTAAGCGATTCCACATTTAACTTGCCGTCTCATCACTTGGGGAAAAGGCTTTTAAATCAACCATTACCGATTACCCATTACCGATTCCCTAGTCACAATGCAACTTAAGTGACCGAAAGCTTATCAGCATTCCTGACGATGACCTCAATTCCTGCAAGGATGATATCCAGCCCAACCTCAATATCAGCCAGTATCTCATCCTCTGTGAGGTTACTGAAAACCCAACGTATCGTCGGGAATTGATCGGGTTGTTGCTCGTCAAGCCGCGTCAGAAGGTGTTGTCGCTCGCCTGGGTGTCCTAAACGTCCTGAACTCTCGGCTAGCGCAAATCCATTCAAATAGTCTACGACCAGATCCGCTGTTCGGACGATCGCCTGCACAGACAGCCCTGCTGCTGCGAGCGCTGTATAGAGGACTTCATTGGCTACCAAAGCAGCATTGGCACATGACTCTGGGTCAGTCACGAGGTACAGCACGAGGTTGGGATGAGCACGCGTCAGCCTGTGGTAAGCCTGGGCAAAGGCGCGCACCTGATCCTGCCATGCTGCATATTCCGTTGAAGGCAGTTGCACTTCGTTGAAGACAATTTCAATCAGACCAGTAAGGATGGCCTGCTTCCCAGGCAGATGGTGGTATATCGCCATCGGATCTACCCCCAGTTCGGTCGCCAAGCGTCGCATACTCAACGCCTTGACTCCATGCTCGTCAATTAGCCGCAGTGCCTCCTTGAGAATGCGATCGCGCGTGAGCAGTTCTTGCCCAGCTTTCGGACGCCCTAGTTTACGTCCCATATTCGCCCAATCTCCTGGATCTACTTGTCTAAGTAAATTCTACGATATAGAATTTTTAGATAAAAAATCTACAGTGTAGATTTTTTGGCGTAAACTGTGTAATTGTCATACAGCAATATGAGGAGCAATACGTATGCAGTCGCTGAAAGGTAAGCTGGCTTTGGTTGCTGGAGCAACGCGTGGAGCAGGGCGAGGGATCGCCTGTATGTTGGGGGAAGCTGGGGCAACCGTGTACTGCACGGGTCGCAGCACTCGTGCAAGGCGTTCTCATCCTAGAGAGTCCGGTTCCCCGTTCAGTTTGCAGCACAGACGAGAGACGATTGAAGAAACGGCAGAATTAGTAAATACCTATGGCGGGGTCGGTATCCCGGTGTGTGTAGACCATACGGTTGAGGACGAAGTTAAGGCGCTCTTCGAGCGTGTCACGGCAGAGTATGGACAGCTTGATATCCTCGTCAACGATATCTGGGGTGGCGACGAGTTGACGGAGTGGGGCAAACCATTTTGGGAACTAGAGCTTTCCAAAGGGTGGCTGATGCAGGAACGAGCAGTGCGATCGCACATCATTACCAGTCGTTATGCTGCTGGGTTGATGATTGAACAAAGTGGAGGACTGATCATCGAGATTACGGACGGAGTTGATGATCGCTACCGTGGAAATCTCTTCTATGACCTGGCAAAGCTCTCAGTCATCCGGCTTGCCTATACAATGTCTGAAGAACTCCGCCCACACAACATCGCCGCGATCGCCGTAACGCCTGGATTTCTCCGCTCCGAAGCCATGTTGGAACACTTTGGTGTGACTCCGAGGAATTGGCAAGACGGGGCAAACAAAGATCCACATTTCATCGCTTCGGAGACACCCTTTTATATTGGTCGAGCGATCGCGGCCCTATCGGCTGACCCAAACATCATGCAAAAGTCAGGTCGGGTCTTTAGTTCGTGGGGCTTAGCACAAGAGTATGGATTCACCGATATAGATGGCAGACAACCTAACTGGGGAAAGTACTTCCTGGAAAACGTTGCAACCCATTAAGAACTAAAAAATGGGTTAGACGCTGTGATGCTTGAAGAAACCTAATATAAATCTAGGGGATTGAAACGCTTAACACAGTAATCTACATCTGGGCTTTCTGTCCATTGTCAGTTGCCTGTAAGTGGTTTGATTGGATAAGATATTTCTCAAGTATTTGCAGCAACTCTTTAGGCTGTGGGGGCTTACCTAAAAACTCAGTTGCGCCCGCTTGCTTAGCACGAAAGCGATCGATTTCGGTATTTTTAGCCGTCAGGATAATAATTGGCGTCTTCTTAAACACAGGGGTTTCTCGCAAAAATTTACAGATGCTGTAGC